>DASPTX010000037.1:0-58820 GCA_035623195.1 Xanthobacteraceae bacterium
CTAAGCTTTTGCCAGAACACATTTTTTGCTGGCTGGGGCGGGAGGATTCGAACCTCCGCATGGCGGAATCAAAATCCGCTGCCTTACCACTTGGCTACGCCCCAATGAACCGCGGGATTGCCGCCGGCTGATTGCCTTGAACCCACCTGAGCCCACCTGAGCCCATTTGGGTGGGGCGGAACATAACGGCGAGGGCCCTTCCGATCAATGATCTCGGCTGGCCGAGGCGTCTCGCGCTCACTATGCTATTCGTCCGCGCGGCGGTGCGGCTTCACGAACTTGGAGGCTATGAACGCCGCCGCATGCCGTCGTTCGGCGTCTTGGCCTGCAAAATTGGGCTGTGAGAGGCAATTGGCCTGCAAATTCGGGCCACTAGAGGGGAAATGTCCGATCAAATCGCAGTCACGGATGACGGCGGCATTCGCATCATCCGGATGAACCGTCCGGAAAAGAAGAATGCACTGACGCAGCCAATGTATGCGGAAATGACTCGCGCGCTACAGGACGCCGAGCGCCGCGAGACCATCCGCTGCGTCATATTCGCCGGCAGCCCGGGCGCATTCTGCGCCGGCAGCGATATTTCTGATTTTCAGAAGCGGGCCGAAGGCGGACTGAAGCCCGTCACCGTCGATTTTCTTCACGCGTTGGCGCGTAACCCAAAGCCGCTTCTCGCTGCGGTCGAGGGCCTTGCCGTCGGCATTGGCACGACCATGCTGCTGCACTGCGACTATGTGGTTGCTGCAACAGGCACGACGTTTTCGACGCCGTTTACCAGGCTCGGCCTCATTCCGGAAGCCGCCTCCAGCATGCTCGCGCCGCTGCGCATGGGGTACGCGCGGGCTTTCGCGCTCTTGGTGATGGGACGCCCCCTCGCCGCCGAAGACGCAAAAGCGGCCGGGCTTGTCAATGCAGTCGTCGACGCGGCTGTAGTCGAAGATACCGCCCTTCAGGTGGCCCGCGAGATCGCCGCATTGCCGGCCGGCGCGGTTATGCTGGCCCGCAGGCTCATGCGCGGCGATATTGACGATATCGTCAAGCGAGTCGATACCGAAGCGATGTACTTCAAGGAACGCCTGCAATCCGACGAGGCGCGCGCCGCATTTGCGGCATTCCTGACGCGCAAGAAGTGAGAAAATCGTGTCGTTGGCCGGCAAAACGCTGTTCATCACCGGCGCCTCGCGCGGCATCGGCCTTGCCATCGCATTGCGCGCCGCTCGCGATCGCGCCAATATCGCGATCGCGGCGAAAACCGAAAAAACGCATCCAAAACTTGCCGGCACGATTTATTCCGCTGCCGAAGATATCGAGCACGCCGGCGGCAAGGCTCTACCCATCGTCGTCGATGTCCGCGATGAAGCGATGGTGAAAGCTGCGCTGGCGCAGACGGCGGCGCGGTTTGGCGGCATCGATATCGTGGTGAACAATGCAAGCGCGATAGCGCTCACCAGCGTCGTCGAAACCGACATGAAACGTTTCGACCTGATGCATCAGATCAATGCCCGGGGTACATTCGTCGTTTCGAAATGGGCGATCGGCTATCTGGAAAAAGCAGTCAACCCGCATATCCTGACGATCTCGCCTCCGCTCGACATGGAGGAGAAATGGTTCGCGCCGCACACCGCCTATTCGATGGCGAAGTTCGGCATGAGTCTCGTCGTGCTGGGGCTCGCCGGCGAGCTCCGGCCAAAGGGCATCGCGGTCAACGCATTATGGCCGCGCACCGTCATCGCAACCGCCGCGGTGCAAAACCTGCTGGGTGGCGAAGCGATGATGCAGCGCGCGCGCCGGCCGGAAATCATGGCGGATGCGGCTTACGCGATTTTTGCCAAGCCGGCGCGCGAATTCACCGGCCGCTTCCTCATCGACGATAGTTTTCTGGCTGAAAATGGCGTCGTCGATTTCGACCGCTATCGCGTCAATCCGGCGCAGGAATTGGCGCCCGATTTTTTCGTGCCTGACGACGCGCCTCCTCCGCCCGCCAATGTTCACGTCGGAGTTCGAAGGTGACCTACCGCGCTCCGCTTGCCGCCATCGCCTCGGCGCTGAGACACGGCACTTCGCTAGTGCCGGCGATCGAGCAAGGCCTGTTCGGCGAACTTGGCATCGAGGATATCGACGCCATCGCCGCCGAAGCGGGCCGCTTCGCCGGAGAAGTGATCGCGCCGCTCAACCGCATCGGCGACACATATGGCACCTCTTTCAAGGACGGCGTCGTCACCACCGCACCGGGCTGGAAAGAGGCCTACCGCGCCTGGCGTTTGGCCGGATGGAACGGAGTGACGGCGCCGGCCGAATGGGGCGGTCAAGCGCTGCCGCAAATCGTCAATGCCGCCTGCACTGAAATGTGGCACGCTGCATCGATTGGTTTCGCCAATGGTCCGATGCTCACCATGGCGGCGATCGACGCGCTCAATACGCACGGCAGCGACGCACTCAAACGCACCTATCTGGAAAAGCTCGTGTCCGGGGAATGGATGGGCACGATGCAGCTCACCGAGCCGCAGGCCGGCTCCGACGTCGGGGCGCTCCGCACGCGCGCGGAACGCGCCGCCGACGGCTCCTACCGGATCAAGGGACAAAAGATATTCATCACCTACGGCGAGCACGATTTTACTGAAAACATCATTCATTTCGTGCTGGCGCGGTTGCCCGACGCGCCGCCGGGCACGCGTGGAATTTCCTTGTTCCTCGTCCCGAAATTTCTGCTTGAGCCAAACGGCTCCCTCGGCGCGCGCAACGACGTGCGCGCGCATTCCGTCGAACACAAGCTCGGCATTCATGGCTCGCCGACCTGCACGATGATGTTCGGTGATAGCGGCGGCGCTACCGGTTTTCTCATCGGCGAAGAGAATGCCGGGATGGCGTGCATGTTCACGATGATGAACCGCGCGCGGCTTGCGGTCGGCCTGCAGGGCGTCGGCGTTGCCGAATGCGCTACCCAGCAAGCGCTTGCCTATGCGCGAGAACGCCGCCAGGGTCGCACGGCCGGCATGAGCGCCTCGCAATCGGCCCCCATTATCGCGCATCCCGACGTGCGGCGGATGTTACTGACAATGCGCTCCCTCACCCAGGCTGCGCGCGCCATTTGTTACGCAACGGCGCTCGCAATCGATCGCGGCGAACGGGGCGGCGATGATGCGGCGCGACGCGAGGCGCATCGCGTGGCCTCGCTGCTGACGCCGGTGGCCAAAGCGTTCTCGACCGACATCGGCAATGAAGTCGCTTCGCTCGGTATTCAGGTGCATGGCGGGATGGGCTATATCGAAGAAACCGGCGCCGCACAGCTGTTTCGCGATGCACGGATCGCAGCGATCTACGAGGGCACCAACGGAATTCAAGCTATCGATCTCGTCACCCGCAAATTGCCGCTCGCCGACGGAGCCACCGTTGCCGCGCACCTCGATGAGTTGCGTGGCGTGATCCGCGCGCTCGATGCGAGTAACGATCCCGGCTTCGGCTGGACGGCCGTCCGGCTCGGCGATGCGGTGGAGAGTCTTGCGCGGGCGACCAATTGGCTGCTCGCGCGCCTCGCCAAGGAGCCGGACGCCGCGCTTGCCGGGGCGAGCCCCTATTTGCGTTTGTTCGGTCTCGCCACGGGCGGCTGCTTATTGGCAAAAGAGGCGCTCGCAGCGCTGCGGCTCGGCGAGGATGCAGCGGCGCGCCTTACGCTGACGCGCTTCTTTGCCGAGAACATCGCCGTGGGCGCCGGCGCGCTCGAACGTACCGTCGTCGAAGCGGCGGCAGGCGTCATCGAAGCCGATGCCGCGCTGGCGGTGCCAGAGTGACGCCAGCGCCGCGCCCCCCGCCCTGCGGTCGCGAATTCACGATGAGTTTCGCGGAAGCTCGCTCCGTCCTAGATTGGCTTAAATGTCTACGCTTCTGATCACCCATCCGGCCTGCCTCGACCATCTGACGCCACTCGGTCATCCGGAGCGGCCAGACCGGCTACGCGCCGTCGAACGGGCGCTCGAGGCGGAGAAATTCCAGACGCTTGCGCGGGTGCAGGCGCCGCTTGCGCCGCTCGAAGTTATCGCGCTGTGCCATCCGATGGATTACATCACGGCAGTGCGAGAGGCGACGCCCGAGGAAGACATCATCCATCTCGACGCCGATACCGCCATGTCACCTGGCACCTTCGAGGCCGCTCTGCGCGCCGCCGGCGGGGCGATCTACGCTGTCGACGAAGTGGTGACGAAGAAAGCCGCGAACGCCTTCATTGCCACCCGGCCTCCCGGCCATCATGCGGAGACGGCGCGGCCAATGGGTTTTTGTCTGTTCGACAACGCTGCGATCGCCGCGCGTTATGCGCAGGATCGCTACGGCATTGCCAGCGTGGCGATCATCGATTTCGACGTCCACCACGGCAACGGATCGCAGGAGATTTTCTGGTCCGACAAGACGGTGATGTATTGCTCGACGCATCAGATGCCGCTGTTTCCCGGCACCGGCGCGGTCGGCGAGACCGGTGAATTCAACACCGTGGTCAATGCACCATTGCGGCCCGGCGACGGTGCGGCGGCGTTTCGGGCCGCCTTCGAGAGCCGGATTCTGCCGCGGCTTGCCGATTTCAAGCCCGAACTGGTCGTCATCTCCGCCGGCTTCGACGCGCACATGCGCGACCCTTTAGCCAACATTAATCTCGAAGAGGCGGATTTCCTGTGGGCGACGCAGAAGATCATGGATCTGGCCGACCGCTGCGCGGACGGCCGCGTCGTCTCGCTGCTCGAGGGCGGCTACGACTTGCAGGCCCTTGGCAATTCGGTTGCCGCCCATGTTGGCGCGCTGATGGAGGGGTAGCGGAAGGCGTGTGCGGGCGCATTGCGCTTGCCGCAATCGGGACTACGATTGGAGCCGGCCATGATGTGGAAAGCCAATGGCGCAGAAAGATAATAGCGACGTCGGACAAATGCCGTTCGAGCGGGCGATCGACGAATTAGAATCGATCGTCAAGCGGCTCGAAGAAGGCAAGGTGCCGCTCGAAGAATCGGTTGCTATCTATGAGCGGGGCGAGGTACTCAAGCGGCGCTGCGAGGAGCTGTTGCGGCAGGCCGAGGCGCGCGTCGAAAAGATCACGCTCGACGCCGGTGGTAAGCCCACCGGCACCGAACCTTTGGACGTGGAGTAGCCGAAAACTCGCGAGATTTTTCTTGACTTTGTAGAACAAATAGTGAACATTGTCTAGTTTGGATTAAGGGTGGAAGCCATGGATTCGGACAAACGGAGCGCTTGGCTGCGCAAGCTCGACAAGGAATGCCCCTACCAGGTGGTGCTGCCGCGCCAGCAGCTCGCCGATGACAGCGAGATATTGAATTTCCTCATTCGCTACGCCGGCACCTTCGACATGTATGTCGAGGACGATTACGCCGCCTTCGTGCGCTATTGCTTCGAGGACCCGCTCGACGCGGAGATTTTCCGCGCCCGGTTCGAACCGAGGACCGAGCGATTCAAGCTTGCCGGATAATTACTTCGCAGGCAATTTCTGCCGCACCTTGCCGATTTCGGCCCAAGGATCGCTCCAGGCATCGCTTTTCAGATATTTTTTCAGATTGAGAAGCGTGACCTGATTGCCGCCCGTGGTGCGCGGCAGCGCGTCCCACGACACTGGCATCGAAATCGGCGCGCCGGCGCGCGCGCGCGTCGAATAGACAGCAACCGAAGTCGCTTCGCGCGAATTGCGAAAATAATCGATAAAGATTCTGCCCTTGCGCAGCGCTTTGGTCATTTTGGCGAGATAAAGCCGAGGCGAATCGGCGCCCATCGCACGAGCGATGCGAGCCGCAAAAGCCTTGGCTCTGTCCCAATCGGCAGCGTCGATCGGCACTACCACGTGGATGCCCTTGCCGCCCGATAGTTTGACGAAACTTTTGAGTTTTTCGGCCTGAAGCCGATCGCGCGTCTCTTGCGCGGCGGCAACGATATCCTTCCAGCCCACTTCCTCTCCCGGATCGAGATCGAACACGATGCGATCGCATGCTTCCAGCCGACCGAGCTGCGAACCGCGGACATGAATTTCCAGAGCGCCGAACTGCACCAGTTCGATCAAGTCGTCGATCCTTTCAACCGCGATCACGTCACGCTCTTTGGAGTCGACCGCGTGACGGAGCGGCGATTGTTTGATGTTCGAAGCGATGTGCTTTTGGAAGAAGCATTCGCCGGCGGTGCCATCCGGACAACGCACGATGGCGAGCGGCCGCTCGACGACATGCGGTGCCATCAGGTTCCACACGTTGACGTAATACGCGGCCAAATCTTCCTTAGTGACGCCGACATCGGCCCAATAGATCCTGTCGGGATGCGTGAGACGAACACCGGCGACGTCGTTGTCTGCCGGTGAATTGCGCCCGGGCCGTCGCATCGCCGGGTCCAGGGCCACCGGCGCCTCGCGTACCACCTCGCGCGCCGGCTTGTCCTCGCGCAGGCCCTTGTACGCGGCTTGCCGCAACAAACCGTCATGCGTGATACCGCGAAACTCGGTCTCGACCACCACTTGCGGCTTCACCCAAATAACGTCTTTGCGCCGCTCGTCCTTCGGCAAAGTGACCGGAGCACGATCGGTTCGCAGCGGATTCAGCCGCTTCCACAAATCGCGCGCGGTCTGATGCGTATAGCCGGTGCCGACACGGCCGGCATAGCGGAGCTTGCCCTTCTCATGAAAAGCCACAGCCAATGCGCCGATCGCGTTTGGCATGGCGGTCGATGGGATGAATCCGGCAACGACGAATTCCTGCGCATCGTGACATTTGGTCTTGACGAAATTCTCCGAACGGCCGGAGCGGTACGGCGCGTCGCGGCGCTTCGACACGATGCCTTCGAGGCCCATTTTGCAGGCGTGTTCGAAAATAACCGATCCATCTTCTTCGAAATGATCGGCATAGCGGATCGCGCCGTTCCGGCGCTCGCCTCTGAGCAGATGCCGCAGCGCTGTCTTGCGCTTGATAAGAGGCTCATGCCGAAAGTCGCGGCCCTCCAAATACAGAAGGTCAAAAACCCAATAGACGAAACGATCGTCGCGGCCCTCCTTTAAGTCAGTTTGCAGCATCGAGAAATTGGAAATCCCTTTTGCGTCTTCGACGACCAGTTCGCCGTCGAGAAGCGCAGTTTGGGCCGCAAGGCTCGCAACCGCCTTGGCGATGCGATCGAATCGGTTGGTCCAATCCAATTGCTTTCGGGTCAGAAGCTCCACTTCGCCGTGATCGAGCCGCGCCTCGATGCGGTAGCCATCGAATTTGATCTCATGAATCCATTCCGAACCGCTCGGAGGCGAGCCGTGCAACGTCGCGAGACTTACCGGCACGAAGTCCGGAGGGCGAGTGCGGGAGTGGCGTTGCGCAGATTTTGAACGGACCTTTGCTTTTGATCGCAACCGCAACTCCTCTCGGAACGCGCGCTGAGTTTGTCGCCCGGGATTTTCCGGCAGTTCCGCTGCCGCTTGCTTTGCGGGGCTGGAGTGCCAGACACGCTTTTTGCCCTTGCCGGCCGCGATTTCATCCATCGAACGACCGGTCGCCGCCGAGAGCGGCCGTTCCTCTAAAATGTCGTCGCCGCGTCCGCTACGCGCCTCTTCGTCGTTACCTTTGATCAGCAGCCAATTTTCGTGGCGATCGCGTTCGCGCGACCGCATCCGCACCAGGTGCCAGCGGCCCCGAAGCTTTTGGCCCTCGAGCACAAAGTCGAGGTGCCCCTTGGCGTAGTCCTTGTGCGGGTCTCCTTCCGGAATCCAGCGTCCGCGGTCCCAGATCATCACCGTTCCGCCGCCATACTCGCCCGACGGAATCGTCCCCTCGAAGGAATTGTACTCGATCGGGTGGTCCTCGACATGCACGGCAAGACGCTTTTCGCGGGGGTCAAGGCTCGGGCCGCGCGTCACGGCCCAGCTTTTCATAACGCCATCGAGTTCGAGCCGTAGGTCGTAGTGCAACCGTCGCGCCGCGTGCTTCTGGATCACGTAGCGATACCCGGCGCGGCGACCTTTTCGGCCGCGTGGCTCGGCCGTGATGTCGAATTTTCGCTTCTTGCGGTATATTTCGAGCGCCACGATGCCTCAATGCGTGTGGTCTGGGCCGGCTGAAGCCACCAAAATGCCGCGGAAAAACGTCATGCAATGCCCTGGTAAAATGCCGAAGGCTACCTAATTCAGCAGAACCTATGCGTGCGCGCTATACGAGTACCGCCGAACCGTAAATATAAGACCTTAGAAAGCTTAGGAGTTCCTCTGGAGTGGGGCGGTCAGCGGCGGCGGGGCCGTTTCAAATTGCGTTCCCGGCGTAGAATAGTGTAGGGAGGCTCACGACTGCCTGCCATCACTGAGCTTCCACTACACCCAATAAACGGCGCTAAGCCGAAAAATACATTAGTCTGAAAAAGGTCTGAAAAAGGAGCGTAGCGTGACGGTTTCCTCCAAAACCCCGTTGCTCGACCAAATCAAAACCCCTCAAGACCTTAGGCGTCTCGAACCAAGCCAGTTGCGGCAGGTTGCGGACGAGTTGCGCCGGGAGACGATCGACGCCGTAGCTGTCACCGGCGGCCATCTCGGCGCCGGCCTGGGCGTAATCGAGCTAACCGTTGCGCTGCATTATGTCTTTGATACGCCGACGGACCGGCTGGTCTGGGACGTCGGTCATCAAGCCTATCCGCACAAGATTCTCACCAACCGCCGCGATCGCATCCGCACGCTGCGTCAAGGCGGCGGCCTTTCCGGGTTCACCAAGCGCGCCGAGAGCGAATACGATCCCTTCGGCGCGGCCCATTCTTCCACGTCGATTTCCGCCGGTCTTGGCATGGCGGTCGCGCGCGACCTACAGAGCAAACAGAATAACGTCATTGCCGTCATCGGTGATGGAGCAATGTCGGCCGGCATGGCCTACGAAGCCATGAACAATGCCGGCGCGATGAATTCGCGCCTTATCGTCGTGCTCAATGACAATGACATGTCGATCGCTCCGCCGGTCGGAGCGCTATCGGCTTATCTAGCCCGCCGCGTTTCAGGACGTGGCTATCATCGGCTGCGCAAGCTTTTCCACCAAGTCGCCAAGCGCCTGCCGACGAAAATGCTCGAACAGCGCGCGCTGGCTATGGAAGAATATGCGCGCGGTCTCGTGACCGGCGGAACGCTGTTCGATGAGCTCGGATTTTTCTATGTCGGTCCGATCGACGGCCACAACATCGATCACCTGCTGCCGGTGCTGAAGAACGTCCGCGACACGAGGAACGGGCCGATCCTGGTTCACGTCGTCACGCAGAAGGGCAAGGGCTACGAGCCGGCGGAAAAATCAGCCGACAAATACCACGGTGTCGTCAAATTCGACGTCGCCACCGGCGCGCAGCAAAAGTCGAAGACCGCCGCGCCGCAATACACCAAAGTCTTCGCTGAGAGCCTGATAACGGAGGCGCGCAAGGACGACAAAATCGTCGCCATCACGGCGGCGATGCCGTCGGGCACCGGACTCGATCTGTTCCAAAAGGAATTTCCGAAGCGGACATTCGACGTCGGCATCGCCGAGCAGCATGGCGTCACTTTCGCCGCCGGCTTGGCGACCGAGGGATTTAAGCCGTTCGCCACGATCTACTCCACTTTCCTGCAGCGCGCCTACGATCAGGTCGTGCATGACGTCGCCATCCAGCGCCTGCCGGTGCGCTTTGCCATGGACCGCGCCGGCCTTGTCGGCGCCGACGGACCGACCCATGCGGGTGCCTTCGACGTCGCTTACCTCGGTTGCTTGCCCGGCTTTGTGCTAATGGCGGCCGCCGACGAGGCTGAACTTGTGCACATGGTATCGACCGCCGTGGCGATCGATGACCGGCCTTCTGCACTACGCTATCCGCGCGGCGAGGGCATCGGCGTGCCGATGCCCGCGGAAGGAAGGCCGTTCGAAATCGGCAAGGGCCGAATCGTTCGTGAAGGCAGCAAGATCGCGATTTTCTCGTATGGCGCGCGGCTTGCCGAATGTCTCAAGGCGGCCGATGAACTCGCCACCTACGGCCTATCGACGACGGTAGCCGACGCGCGATTTGCCAAGCCGCTCGATGTCGACATGTTGCTTCGCCTCGCGCGCGAGCATGAGGTCCTGCTCACAATCGAGGAAGGCTCGATCGGCGGCTTCGGTGCTTACGTGATGCAGACGCTGGCCGAACACGGCGTGCTCGACCGTGGGCTCAAAGTCCGCGCGATGGTCTTACCGGATATTTTCATCGATCAGGACTCGCCGAACGCGATGTATGTCCGGGCGGGCCTTGACGGCAAAAGCATCGTCGCCAAGGCGTTCCAAGCGCTCGGGCAGAACATACAAGGTGAGGTGATCAAGCTCGCCTGAGGCGAGCGATCACCTGTTTCTCCATTGCTCCCGCAAAGGCGGGAATCGCCTGTCGCGTTCCCGTTCAGCGAAGACGAGCGGGGCGCGCGATTTCCGATGGCCGATCTACCATGACCCCCCGAGACCGTGCCGATCGTCTTTTGGTCGCACGCGGGCTGTTCGAGAGCCGCGCGCGCGCGCAGGCTGCAATCGCGGCGGGCCGCGTAACCGCCGACGGAAGTCTCGTCCGCAAAGCGTCCGACGAAATCTCCACGGTCGCCATAATCGCAGCGGAGCCCGAGCATCCGTATGTCTCGCGCGGCGGCGTCAAGCTCGTCGCCGCACTCGATTATTTTTCCCTCGACGTAACCGGCCGCATCTGTCTCGATGTCGGCGCTTGTACCGGCGGCTTCACCGAAGTGTTGCTCGCACGCGGCGCGCAACGCGTCTATGCGGTGGATGTCGGTCGCGGCCAGCTGCACTCGCGCCTGCGCGGGCACAGGCAGATACTATCGATCGAACAAACCGACATCCGCAAGCTCGATCCGGTGCTTTTGCCCGCTCCGGCAGAACTCGCCGTCGTGGATGTCAGCTTTATTTCATTGAAGCTTGTATTGCCGTGCCTGGATCGGTTGCTTGGAGCCCGCGCTACGATCGTGGCGCTTATAAAACCGCAATTCGAGGCCGACCGGCGCGACATCAAGAAAGGCATCGTTCGTAACGCGGCCGTTCAAGCCGCCATCTGCGACGACATCGCCGCAACGATGGCAAAGCTCGGCTGGCGTCCCGGCCGCCCCATGACCTCGCCAATTCTCGGCGGCGACGGCAATCGCGAATTCTTCATCGAGGCCGAGCGTGGTTGAACGCCTCGTGATTGATCGGCTCGGTCATCGCGGCGATGGCGTCGCGGACGCGCCGGCCGGTCCGATCTATGTCCCCGGTACTTTGCCGGGCGAGATCGTGGAAGTCGAACCCGTTCCGGGACAGCCCGACCGGCGGCATGTTCTCAATATCGAAAAGCCAAGCGCGCAGCGGGTCGCACCGGTTTGCCCCTATTTCGGCATTTGCGGCGGTTGCGCGCTCCAACATTGGAACGACGCGTCATATCGCGCCTGGAAGCGGGATTTGGTTGTGACCGCCCTCCGTCAGGTCGGCATCGAAGCCACGGTCGCCGAACTGATCGCTGCCCATGGTGACGGACGCCGCCGCGTCGTGTTCCATGCCCGACATGGCACCCATGATGTTCTTGAAGTCGGCTTCTCGGCGGCGCGCGCCCATCACGTCATCGCGATTGATCGCTGTCCGATTCTGGCAAAAGACCTCGATGGCGCGCTCAGGGCGGTTTGGACAATCGCCGAATTGCTTGGCCCTACGCGAAAGCCGCTCGATATCCAGGTTACAGCAACGGATGAAGGGCTTGACGTCGATGTGCGCGGTTCGGGCGCCTTGACGGCGCCAACGATGGCGGCCATGGCGCAGGCGGCTCGGCAGCACAATCTCGCGCGGCTGACCCGCCACGGCGAGTTGATCGCACAAGCGCGGGCTCCGTCGCTGCGCATGGGTGCCGCGAGGGTCCTTTTACCAGCGGCTGCGTTTTTGCAAGCGACCACGGAAGGCGAGACAGTGTTATCGCGGCTGGTTCTGAACGCGTGCGCCGGCGCAAAGCAGGTTGCCGATCTGTTTGCCGGGATCGGCCCATTCGCGCTGCGGCTTGCCGCTTCGGCTCGCGTGCAAGCCTTCGACGCCGACGAAGAGGCCATCGCCGCGCTCAAGCGCGCCGCCGAGTCGACCGAGGGCTTAAAACCAGTCGAAGCGAAGCGGCGCGACCTCTTCAAATCTCCCCTGTCGGGCGCAGAACTCGCGCGTTACGACGCCGTCGTGTTCGATCCGCCTCGTCAAGGTGCGCAGGCGCAATCGCGTGAACTTGCGGTGAGCGGCGTTCCGACAATCGTCGCGGTGTCGTGTAACCCTGGCACGTTCGCACGCGACCTGCGCCAGTTGATCGACGGCGGCTATCGTTTATCGACAGTCACTCCCATCGATCAATTCCGCTATTCGGCCCACGTCGAGATCGTCGCGCGGCTGAAAAAATAACAGATGATCGAGCTTCGCGTTTCATGATATTTCAGCCTCCGTTCAACGCCGTCTCAGCACGCAAAGGATCACTCAAAAATGGCTAGCGTCCTGTTTTCGCCCATTACACTGCGCAATCTCACCTTGCCCAATCGCGTCGTGGTGTCGCCGATGTGCCAATACAATTCCAATGACGGCTCCGCCAATGACTGGCACCTGATGCATCTGGGCGGCTTTTCCCTCGGCTGCGCCGGGCTCGTGATGTGCGAGATGACCAACGTCAATCCGCAAGGCCGGATATCGCCGAAATGCGCAGGCCTTTGGTCCGACGACAATGAAGCGGCGCTTAAGCGCGTTCATGACTTCTGTCGGACCTATGGCGTGGCCAAGCTCGGCGTTCAACTCGCCCATGCCGGACGTAAAGGTCCGACCACGCCGCCCGCTGCGGGGGCCAAGCCCATTTTGACCAAGGAGGAAGGCGGCTGGACGCCCGAGGCGCCTTCGGCAATTCCCTACGATACCGGCTGGCCGGTGCCGCACGCGATGACGAAGGACGACATCAACCGCTGCATCGGGGAATTCGCCGCCGCGGCCAAGCGTATCGAGCGGATCGGCTATGACGTCATCGAGTTACATGGCGGCCATGGCTATCTTCTGCATCAATTCATGTCGCCGATTTCCAACCAGCGCACCGACGAATATGGCGGCTCAACTGAGAACAGAATTCGCTTTCCTATAGAGGTTTTCGAGGCGGTGCGAAAAGTCTTTCCCGAGCAAAAGCCGATCGGCATGCGGATCTCAGCGACTGATTGGGTCGACGGCGGCTGGACGCCGGAGGAGGCCGTAATCTTGGCCAAGGAGCTCAAGAAACGCGGCATGGACTACATTGACGTCTCCAGCGGTGGACTCGACCCGCGGCAAAAAATCCCGTTAGCGCCGGGCTATCAGGTTCCGTTCGCCGAGAAAGTGAAGAAGGAGAGCGGCATCGTCACCATGACCGTCGGGCTGATCGCCGGTTACCGCCAAGCCGAAGACATCGTGGCGTCGGGGAAGGCCAACATGATCTGTCTGGCGCGCGGCGCGATGTGGGATCCGCGCTGGGCATGGCACGCCGCCGAGGAGCTCGGCGCCGAAACCCCCTATGCCCCGAAGATGATGGGCTGCCATCCCAAGCTGCGGCCGCAACTGTTTCCGAACAGAGCGCAGGCGGCGAGCTGAACAGTACGTTACCGCCTACATAACGTAGAGCCGATCCGGCAACTCGTTCGGAGAACCGTCGGGCGGCGCGTGCATCGCCAGCACCGCGCCGCACCGCTCGACAGCGGCGATCAATCCGGCCGTGACGCGGCCGTCGCGCATTTGCGCGGTCAAGGTGTCGATCGCGTCCTGCCATTCCGCATGCTGCACTTTTGCAGCAATTCCTTCATCGGCGACAATTCGCGCATAGTGCTCGGCAAGCGAAACGAAAATCAGCACCCCGGTACGGTTCCTCGTCCGGCTGATGCCGCGCACCACGAACTGTTCGAGCGCGGCGCGGTGCGCCCGCGCCCTCTGGAGCGCGCGTGGAACGAGCAGAAGCCGCAGCGGCATCCAGGAGAAAGCCAGACCGGCGACAATAAAGACGAGAAGCTGAAGCAAAAAAATCCGTTGCACACTCCAGTGCGTGAAATGAATGAGCGGCCAAGGCGTAAATAGCGCAAGTGCGCTCGCCCATAGGATGGGGACATGCGCATAGGCCGACGAAGAATGGGCAAGCACACAGACGATCTGGCCGCTGGTGCGTTGCTCCGCCTCGCGGATCGCAGTCGCGACGGCCTCGTGATCTTCCTGCGTGAAATGCACTACCATCCCCCTGAGGCTCCGCCACCGCCGGACCAGCCACCGCCGCCGGAAAATCCGCCACCGAACCCACCGCCGGATCCGCCGCCAAATCCCCCACCCCAGGATGACGGGCCACCATATGGAATGAAAACCGGACCGACGCCGCGCCGCGCGGTCCTGCCCGGGCCGCCGCCGCCCGCATTACGGATCAAATACCAGCAAATGAAAACAAACAGCAGGAAAAACAAAAGCGAAAACAGTTCGTCGAAGCCTCCCGAGGATTCGTCCTGACGGACGTCGATTTTGGGCTGCCAGTCGGCAGTGTCGCCGCTCAGCACGCCGATAATGCCGTCGACGCCGCGCTGGATTCCGCCGGCATAATCGCCGGCCTTGAAGCGCGGAACCACGACGCTCGAAATGATCACCGATGACAGCGCGTCGGTCAGCGTGCCTTCGAGACCGTAGCCGACCTCAATGCGCACCTTGTGTTCGTTCGGCGCAATAAGGAACAGCACGCCGTTGTTCTTTTGCGCCTGACCGAGTTTCCAGGTACGGAACAGCTCATTGGCGTAGGTCTCGACATCGCTGCCTTGCAACGAACTTACGGTCGCGACGACAAGCTGAATGCCGGATTTGGCCTCGAGATCTTTCAGCTTGGCCTCGAGATCGGTGCGGGTCGCCGCGGTCATAATGTTGGCCTGATCGACCACACGTCCGGTTAACGGCGGGAAATTAAGCGCGAAGACGGCGGATACGAGACAGAAGAATAAAGCCGTCGTTGCGAACCCCACGGCGCCAAAGCTATCCAGCCCGCGTTTCTGGGCTTCTTCACCTCGTGTTTCGCTGCGGGCTCGCAATGAGGCAAGCACGTTTAGAACTTCACTTGCGGTGGCGTAGAGGCGCCTTCGTTGGCCGCAAATTCCGCCATCGGCTTTTCGCCAGAAAATGCCGTTTTCGCCCAAATGACCGTCGGGAAAGTACGCAGCGCCGTGTTATAGGCGCGCACCGCATCAATATAGTCGCGCCGCGCTACCGCGATGCGGTTCTCGGTGCCTTCGAGCTGCGATTGCAGCGCCAGGAAATTGGCGTTGGATTTAAGATCGGGATAATTCTCCGTCACCGCCAGCAGTCGGCCGAGCGCCCCGGTCAACTGGTTCTGTGCGTCCTGGAACGCCTTCACCTTTTCAGGATCGGCAAGATCGGAAGCGTCGAGTTTGATTTGCGTTGCCTTGGCGCGCGCCTCGACCACCGCAGTAAGCACGTTTTTTTCCTGCGCGGCGTAGCCCTGCACGGTCGACACCAGATTGGGGATGAGATCGGCGCGGCGCTGATATTGATTTTGGACGTCTGACCATCGTGCCTTGGCCGTTTCTTGGAGCGTCGGGATAGTATTGTAGCCGCACGCCGACAGCGTAAGACCGAGGCCTATTAGCGCCAAAGTTACGCGGATTTTGCCAAAAAAATCAAATAAATTGCTCATGTCGACCTCCTCATTTTATATGAGACGCGAGATTTCGACGATTGGTTCACCCCTCCATCGGCTCTGTCCCCACGATCTCGATACCGAACCCGGAAAGCCCAACATAAGTGGTCGGTCGTGACGATGTAATGAGCCTGATCGAATTGACGCCAAGATCCTTGAGGATCTGCGCGCCCAAACCGACCTCGCGCCACTGGCGCGTGCGGGCCTCGTCGGAAGCGGTGTCAGACGATCGAGGGATCGAAATCACCGGTACGCCCGCGGTGCCATCGCGCAGCAGTACCAAGACTCCCCTACCCTCGGCCCTGAACCGCGCCAGCGTCTGATGGATCGGCTTGGCGCCGCCGAACACGTCGGAAATGATGTTGGCGCGGTGCAGCCGGGTCAATATGTTCTTACCGTCGCCGATTCGCCCATGAACGAAAGCCATGTGGTGAACGGGGTCGAATGGCGTGAGGAAGGCGTAGCCGCTCAAAGTTCCGATCTCGGACTCGACGGGGAATTCGCCGACCCGCTCGATGAGTTTGTCGCGCGCCTGCCGATAGGCGATCAGTTCGGCAATCGTAATCCGCTGCAGCTTTTGCCGCTGGGCAAAGGCGACAAGTTCATCACCACGCGTCACGGTTCCGTCATCGTTCATGAGTTCGGCAAGTACTCCCACCGGCGGCAACCCCGCCAGCCGGCACAGGTCGACGCTGGCCTCGGTGTGGCCCGAGCGCATCAGCACGCCGCCCTCCTTGGCTACCAGAGGAAAAACATGGCCGGGCCGCACGAAATCGGACGGACCCGAATTGCCGTTGGCCAGCGCACGAACGGTGTTGGTGCGCTCTTCGGCGGAAATTCCGGTGGTAAGGCCGTGACGAACGTCGACCGAAACGGTGAATGCGGTACCGAGCGGCGCATCGTTGAGCGCCACCATCGGATCGAGATGCAGCCGCCGCGCTTCCTCCGGCGCCAGCGGCGCGCAGACGATGCCGGACGTGTGACGGATGATAAAGGCCATCTTCTCCGGCGTGCACAGACTCGCCGCAACGAAAAGGTCGCCCTCGTTCTCGCGGTCATCGTCATCAGCGACGATGAGGAGCTCGCCGCGCGAAAAGGCCGCGATGGCTGTTTGGATCCGTTGATGCGCGTCGTCCATCCTGACCGACTACTTCCCGTGTTTGGGCATGATCCGGAAAAAGCCCGCCCGGACGCGATCCGGGATCAAAGCCGGTTTATAGCAGCAAATCCGACCCGTCGATTGCGTTGCGCGCACTAGCGCGCCGGCCGCGTTAACGGCCATGCCGGATTTTGTCCGACCTGGCCGCGCTGGCGTAGATAGTGGTCCGCGATCACGCAAGCCACCATCGCCTCGCCGATCGGCACTGCGCGAATGCCGACACATGGATCGTGCCGGCCGGTCGTCGAAATTTCTGTCTCGCCACCGTAACGATCGAGCGTGCGTCGCGCGATGAGTATCGACGATGTCGGCTTGACCGCGAAACGCGCCACCACTGGCTGCCCGGTTGATATGCCGCCGAGAATGCCGCCGGCATTGTTGGACAAGAACAGCGGCTTGCCGTCATTGCCCATGCGCATCTCATCGCCATTCTCTTCGCCGGTAAGTTCGGCGGCGCCGAAGCCGGCGCCGATTTCAACGCCCTTGACGGCATTGATGCTCATCAGCGCACCAGCGAGATCTCCGTCAAGTTTGCCGTAGATCGGCGCGCCCAATCCAGCGGGTACACCGTCGGCGACAATTTCAATGACGGCCCCGATCGATGAGCCACGCTTGCGTAGACCGTCGAGATAGTCGCCGAGCACTGCCGCCATCTTGACGTCGGGACAGAAAAATGGATTGCGCTCCACCTCGGTCCAATCCCAGTTTGCGCGGTCGACGCGATGCGGCCCCATTTGCACCAACGCGCCGCGCACGTTCATGCCCGGCACGACCTTGCACGCTATCGCGCCGGCCGCGACGCGCATTGCGGTCTCGCGTGCCGACTGACGGCCGCCACCGCGATAATCGCGCAGGCCATATTTGACATCGTAAGTGTAGTCAGCGTGACCAGGCCTGTATTTGTCCTTGATGTCGGCATAATCCTTCGCGCGCTGGTCCACATTATCAATCACGAGGGCGATGGGCGTTCCAGTCGTCACTTGTTGAGCGGTCGCCTCATCGATGAACACGCCGGAGAGAATTCTGACGGTATCGGGTTCCTGGCGTTGCGTCGTATAGCGCGACTGGCCCGGCCGGCGCCGGTCCAGGTAGGGTTGGATATCCGCCTCGGTAAGCGGAATCCGCGGCGGACAACCATCGACCACACAGCCGATCGCCGGCCCATGGCTTTCGCCGAAGGTCGTAACCCGGAATAAATGACCGAACGTATTGAACGACATGGCCTGGTTGCGACGCTTAATGGCTTGAATACCGGCAAGCCGACCTGCTTGTTGTTGGTAACCCGCGCATTTTGCATGGTCAAACGCGTTGCTCACTCCGCCCGGCGCTCGAGATGCGGAAAACCGGCTACAGTCCTTCGCGCCTGCAAAAATTTTGCCGGCGAAATGGGCAGTGTCTCATCGATGCTTAACGCTAATCATTCATGTTGTGTTCATGTCGCTGAACGGCGATTAATAAGAAACTGAACATCCGTTAAGATACGGAAAAATAAGCGTTATTTTGGTTTTTTGATTGCGATGACAACGTCACTTGTGCCATTCTTATCCGCGGCAAGGGGGCGAGGGCCTAGGGACACAGATCGGACGGAGATCAAAGCCCGCGACTTGAACCAACCCTGCCGTAGGTTCATCACAAACATCGAGGAAGAAAACCATGGCTGCGAAGAAGAAAAAGAAAAAGTCTGCGAAATCGAAGTGAAGTGAGCAGGCCTCGTATTGGGGCCATGCCAACGGGAGCTTCGAATTTTGCGAGGTCCTCGGATCTCGCCAAGCGGCTGAACAAAGTTCGGCCGCTTTTGCTTTAGCGAGGCGATCTTGAGGCGTCAGGCGTAGCGCGACATCGTGCCATCCGCGAAGACATAGACGACGCCTTGCTCGATCGGAGCATGGGTTGCCTCTTCCTCCGGCAAGATATCCAAGAGCGCCATCAGCACACGGACACCCCCGCCATGCGCAGCAACGACGGTGTCACGCGTCAAGGAAGCGTGCCAGTCGCCGATACGCGACGCGACTTGGCGATAGCTTTCGCCCGCGGGCGGCGCAAAATCCCATTTGTCGCGGTCACGTTCCGCCAACACGCCCATCGTCTGAGCTTCGATCTCGGGTAATGTCAGGCCTTCCCAATTGCCGTAAGCGATTTCAACCAATCTTTCATCGATGTCGTATTCGAACGGATCAAGCCCAAGCGTGGCGCGCAGCACTTCCATTGTCTGGCGCGCGCGCGTGAGCGGACTTGATAGATAGGCGAGTTCGCGGGCCTGTCTTTGGTCACGCGCGAACAATTCATGCAGCAGCATTCCGCATTCGGCGGCTTGCCGTCGTCCATGTGCGTTCAGCTCCGTATCGAGACGGCCCTGCAGGCGGCCTTCGAGGTTGAAGTCGGTCTCGCCATGTCGAACGTAGTAGAGGACCGGCATGCTCGCGCTTCCAACTTTTGCGTGCAACGAGTCCCGGATTTTTTGATTTGACGGAACGGGACGGAAAACGAGCGACGCGCTATTCCTTACCGACAGAGATATCCGGCGCGTCCGGATGCTTCATGCCGACGATATGATAACCGGCGTCGACATGATGCACTTCGCCCGTCACCCCTCGCGACATGTCCGAGAGCAGGTATGCGCCTGCATCGCCGACCTCCTCGATGGTGACGCTGCGGCGAAGCGGCGCGTTGTGTTCGTTCCATTTGAGAATGTAACGGAAGTCGCCGATGCCGGACGCGGCAAGGGTCTTGATCGGCCCTGATGAAATCGCGTTTACACGAATGTTTTTTACACCGAGGTCGGCGGCCAGATAGTAGACCGACGCCTCGAGCGCAGCTTTGGCGACGCCCATGACATTGTAGTGCGGCATCCATTTTTCCGACCCGTAGTAGGTCAGCGTCAACATCGAACCGCCATTCGGCATGAGTTTCTCGGCACGTTGAGCGATCGCCGTGAACGAATAGCAGCTGATCAGCAGCGTCTTGCTGAAATTGTCCGCCGTGGTGTCTATATAGCGTCCATCCAGCTGATCCTTGTCCGAGAAGGCAATGGCGTGGACCAAAAAATCAATCGTGCCCCATGCCGACTGCACGGCTTCGAAGGCGGCGTCGATGGTCTTGGGCTCCATGACGTCGCAATCGCCGACGACAATACCGCCGACTTCCTGGGCGAGCGGCTCGACCCGTTTTTTCAGGGCGTCGCCCTGATAGGTGAAGGCAAGATGGGCACCGTGCGCCCGGCAGGATTTGGCAATACCCCAGGCAAGCGACCGATTGTTGGCAACCCCCATAATGAGGCCGCGCTTGCCGCGCATGAGGCTCGAGGCTTCCGACATTATGTACACCCGATACGGCGATTTTTCAGCCCCGGCCTCCCTATGGCATAGGGTAGTTGGACCATCAAGTTGAAGCCCAAAAAGCGGAATAGACGGCAACCGGTGGTGTTGTTGAATTCGGGCGCGGTTTATAAGATGGATCGGCGCATCCTAATTGGTTAACGCCTAAGGAGAAGCAACGCTTTGAGCGATTTCCGGGAGCAAATAGAGGCGGCAATCCCGGCGCTGCGACGGTATGCGCGTGCACTCACCCGCGACGCTGAGACGGCCGACGACATCGTGCAGGACACGCTGGTGCGAGCGTTGCGCTCCGAGCACCTGTTTCACGGCGGAGATATGCGCGCATGGCTCTACACCATCCTTACCAATCTCAATCGTAACAGGCTTCGTACACTGGCGCGGCGGCCCGTGCTGGCGCCGATCAAGGATAGCGACGTCACGACCGCCGGTCCCGACTCTGGAGGACGCGATATCGTTCGTGCACTCCAGACGCTCACCGAAGAACAGCGGTCCGCTTTGCTCCTTGTAGTGCTCGAGAGTCTGACCTATCGCGAGGTTTCCGAGATCCAGGCCGTACCGATCGGCACGGTGATGTCGCGTTTGGCCCGTGCACGTAACGAAATCAAAGCCTACCTAGATGGCGAGCGTCCGGCGCTCAGCCGCGTGAAGTGATGAAGAGGCAAGATGATGACTGACCGAGATCACAGTGTGAGCGAAGCAGAGCTCCATGCCTATGTCGATGACGAGCTGCCCCCTGATCGTCGCAGCGCCGTCGACGCATGGCTTGCCACACATCCCGACGATGCCGCCCGAGTTGCCGCCTGGCGTAGGCAAATCGAACTCATTCGCGAGCGTTTCGGCCACGTGGTCAGCGAAGTTCCGCCGCAGCGGCTGAGTATCGAGCGTCTTACGCAGCGTCGTTACGGCGCCATTGCCGCCGCTATCGCCGCGACTGTCGCGGCGTTCATCATTGGCGTCGGTACCGGCTGGAACGCGCGCGGCATCGAAGTCGCCAGACCTTCCGAGCTGGCGCAATTCACCAGCGACGCGCTCGTTGCGTACCGGCTCTATACGGTCGAAGTCCGCCATCCGGTCGAAGTTACCGGCGACCAGCGACCTCATCTCGTGGAGTGGCTATCGAAGCGCGTCGGTTCGCCGTTGCACCCGCCCGAACTCGACAGAGAGGGATTGAAGCTCGTCGGCGGTAGGTTGTTGCCCGGCCCAACCGGTCCGAGCGCGTTCTTTATGTACGAGAATTCATCCGGCGAACGCTTCACCCTCTATTGCGGACGCGTCAAAGACGAACAGACCGCGCTACGCTATACCAGCGGCGACAAAAATGCCGCCTATTACTGGGTCGATCAGAATTTGGCCTATGTCCTGAGTGGGCCGGCGCAGGCCGATACGCTTCGTGAAATCGCTCAGGCAGCGTACGACCAGATCGATCGCCGCACTCCGCCGTTGCGGGGCGGGTGATTGGGTTCGGTCTTTGTGCGAAAAACCGGCTGGAATGTTTGGGTCCGGGCGTTTCAGCCGCTCCGATACGGCGATCTCACTGCGGACCCGACCCTAGCAGGCTCCGCAAATCACATGTCTTTGCGCGGATTATAGGGCTTGCCCGACTGCCATTTCTTCATCAGCGCATCGAATTCGTTGTCGCCACGTTCCGGCAACGCAATGCGTACCGTGGCGAGGAGATCGCCGCGACCGCTCTTGGCAGGAAAGCCCTTGCCTTTGATCCGGAATGTGCGCCCGCTCGACGTCCACGGCGGAATGGTGATTTCAACGGGCTTGTCGAGAGTGGGGACGCGGACCTTAGCGCCGAGTGCCGCCTCATACAGGGTCACCGGCAAATCAAGCCGCAGATCTGCACCTTCAAGCGTGAAAATCGGGTGAGGCGCGATCGAGACGGTGATTAGCGCATCGCCGACGCCCGACTGCCCGGCCATGCCCTGGCCCTTCAACCTAATCTGCTGTCCGTTGGTGATGCCAGCAGGGATCTTGACTTCCACGTCCTTGCCGGTCGGCAGCCGTAGCCGCTCCGTCACGCCTCGCGCCGCTTCCGGAAGCGTCACTGTGAGCGAGGCATGAACGTCGGCGCCGCCGCCGAAATCGTCGGTCTCGTAACGCGATCGGGCGCCGCCTCGGGCGCCGCGTCCCATATGGCCAAAAGCTTCTTTGAGGATATCTTCGAAACCGCCAAATCCGCCGCCGCCCCGCCCTGCCCTGGTCGTGCGGGTAAAGCCCTCCGGACCGAAGCCGAAGGATTCAAAATTCGCATCTGGACCGAAGCCGGCGCCCGGCCTGGCACGAGCCCCACCGAAGCCTTCAAAGCCGTGAAAGCGGGGCTTGCCCTCCGCATCGATCTCACCGCGATCGAAGGCTTTGCGCTTATCCTCATCGCCCAATAGTTCATGGGCCGCGTTCAACTCGGCAAAGCGAGTCGCCGCTTTTGGATCGTTTTTGTTGGCGTCGGGATGCAGCTTTTTCGCAAGCCGGCGGTAAGCACTCTTGATATCGCCAGCGCTCGCCTTGCGATCGACGCCCAAGACTTCATAGGGATCACGCATCCCCGAAAAACTCCGCCGCAAATTTGGGCCAGCCCAGCCCATCCCGCTTTGAGTTAGCAGTCACTTCAATGTGGGCATAAAAAACCGCAATGCAAACCCGAATCGGCTGTAATGCGGCGATGGTAGCTCGCTCAGCGTGACTTAAGGGACTTAAGCCGCTTTACCTCCCAGGCGCCGCTGGCGGTGCGGCAGGCGGCGCCCTGGAGCCAGTCCTGCGACTCGCCATGCACATAGCTGGCAAGGAAATCGCGGCAGGGCATGCCGGCCTCGGTAAAAGAATTTGCCAGCGGCATGATATTGCCACGGGCGCCGGTCTGCGGATTCTGCCACGGCACGCTGGTGTCCTTGCCGCCGCGCGACAAAACATTTGAAACCGCAACGCGCGCATAAGCGAGATCAAGTTCCGCTCGCGGGGATGGATTGGCGGCTGGAGCGGCGGAGGTCGGTATAATCGTGCCGGTCGTCTGCGGGTCGCTGTCGTCGGTCGAGACGAGAGAGGCAAGCTTGTAGGAGCAGCCGGAAACGACAACCGCGCATGCCAAAGTCATGATGGCGGCAGGTCCAATACCGTGCGAACGGCGCCAAAATGATAGATGCCATAGCCGCCGACATAGGCGCAGCGCCGCCGTTCTATTATTATATAGAGACCGGCGGCACGCTTCACGACCGTCCCACGCAAGCACTTGGGTACTCCGACAATGTCCGATGCGGCGCCTATAGAACACCCGGCATGGTTAACGGGCGGTGACTTCACCGAGGCCGACGAGCCGTTGCGCCTGTTTGCCGCTTGGTTCGCCGAAGCCAGACGATCGGAACCGGTTAATCCCGAAGCGATGACGCTTGCGACCGTCGACGCCTCGGGTTTGCCGAACGCGCGGATGGTGCTCTTGAAGGGCTTCGACGACCGCGGTTTCGTCTTCTACACGAACGCCGACAGCACCAAGGGCCACGAATTGGCCGCCGCGCCGAAAGCCGCATTGACGTTTTACTGGAAATCGCTGCAGCGCCAAGTGCGCGTACGCGGTCACGTTGAGACGGTATCGGCCGAGGAAGCCGACGAGTATTTTGCCTCGCGTTCGCGCATGGCACAGATCGGCGCCTGGGCCAGCAAACAGTCGACTGCGCTTGAAAGCCGCCTTGCTTTCGAGAAGGCGATTGCACGCTTCACGGCGAAGTTCGCGATTGGTGCGGTGCCGAGGCCGCCCTACTGGTCGGGCTACCGCGTCGTGCCGCAGCAGATCGAGTTCTGGCAAGAGCGGCCGTTCCGCTTGCACGACCGCATCGCGTTTACGCGCGAGACTTCCGGTGCGTCGGCTTCGAAGGCGGCGGCTTCGAAGAAGGCTTGGGTCAAGACGCGGCTTTATCCATGAGCATATTGGCGATTTCCAGGATCGAAACACCGAAACAGCTTACCGCCGCTTGACTGGGATGATGCGATGCCGACAAGCAATCAGCCGCGACGAACACTGCTCCTGACGGGGGCTAGCCGTGGAATCGGCCACGCCACGGTGAAGCGTTTCTCCGCCGCCGGTTGGCGCGTTATTACCTGCTCGCGCCATCCTTTTCCGGAGAATTGTCCGTGGGAGGCGGGACCGGAGGACCATATTCAAGTCGACTTGTCGGATCCTGAAAGTACCGAAGCGGCGATCGCCGAAACTAAGCGCCGCCTCAACGGCGAATTGCACGCGCTTGTCAACAATGCCGCGATCTCGCCGAAGGCGGCGGCCGGCAAACGCCTTGGCTCGATAGAAACCGCGCGCGAGGATTGGCATCAGGTCTTCCAGGTGAATTTTTTTGCGCCGATCATGTTGGCGCGCGGATTGCTCGACGAACTGAAAACGGCCAAGGGTTCAGTCGTAAACGTGACCTCGATCGCCGGTTCGCGCGTGCACCCGTTTGCCGGCGCGGCCTATGCCACATCGAAGGCGGCGCTGGCGGCGCTGACGCGGGAAATGGCCGCGGACTTCGGCCCGTTCGGCATTCGCGTCAACGCCATAGCACCGGGTGAGATCGACACCGCGATGCTGTCGCCGGGAACCGAGAAGATCGTCGAACATATTCCGATGCACCGGCTGGGCACACCGGACGAGGTGGCAAAGATCATCTACGTGCTGTGCACAGACACCGCGTCCTACGTCAACGGCGCCGAGATTCATATCAACGGCGGCCAGCACGTCTAGCAACTTCGCCTTCGGCGGAGGATGCCGAATTTCATTGCGCGACAAACACCTCTTGCGGCAATCGGGGCTGCGACTCTCACACGGCATGGTGGGGCGCTCGGCCAAGGCATTCGCGCGGCCGTCGGCCTCAAATCGTTATCGGCGCTTCCGCAGGGCTCCCCGAGCGCGCAGTCGACCTTCAGCGCGGCGTATTTTGCGCTCAGCTTGATGATCGGG
This sequence comes from Xanthobacteraceae bacterium, assembly GCA_035623195.1. GTDB lineage: Bacteria > Pseudomonadota > Alphaproteobacteria > Rhizobiales > Xanthobacteraceae > BOG-931. The sequence goes on from DASPTX010000037.1 coordinate 25,106, forward strand.
TTCATTGCCGGCGTGCTCGCGGGTATCACGATCGGCTTGGACACTTTGCTCGCAATCGACGTGAAAAACTTGAAGGTTTTGATGGGTATAGCCGTCGCTGGCTATGCTGGAGCGGACTTCATCGAGAACGCGCTTTCTATTGTCATTCCGAGTAGCTCCGTACCGCCAAGCGGTGCTGCCCCCACCGCTTCGGCGCAAGATGTTAAGATCGAAACACTCACGGCAAATACGCAGGCGCTGACGAATTCCGTTACTGCACTCACGAGCGCCGTTGCGGCGCTGCCAGCGGGCACGATCGCACCGACGCCGCTCGCAGCCGCGCTCCACAGCGTGGCGCCGGGAGTCAATACTCAGATCTGGGCACCGGCGCTGACTTCGGCCTTCGCCAAATACGATATGATGACGAATAGGCGAATGGCCGCCGCCATCGGCCAATTCCTGGTGGAGGCCGGGGCGAATTTCCATGAATTGCAGGAAAATATGACCTACAAAAGCGCGGCCTGGATCGCGCAAGTTTTTCCGCGTGTGTTTAAAAGCGAGGCTGAGGCCGAGCCCTACGTGAACAATCCGGTCGCCCTCGCTAACAAAGTCTATGCCAACTACGACGGCAACGGCGATGAGGCGTCGGGAGACGGATACCGGTTCCACGGCGGCGGGCTAATCCAACTCACCGGACGCAATGAATATGCGAGCTTTGGCGCGACGGCCGGGATGACGGCTGAAGAAGCGGCTGGCGCGGCGCAACGCCGACCGGCGCCGCACTCTCGGGGTGCTGGTATCTGGAGTCGAAAGGATGCCTTCCCTATGCCGATGCTTGGAACATTGACGAAATAACATTCCTGGTGAACGGCAGGGCGATGCTGGGCCGCGCTCAACGCGCTGCGTATTCAAATGCAATGCTGGCTGCGCTCGGCGCAAATCAGGCCGCTTCCGATGTGGCCTGAGATATCCCGTCATCGCACCTGGAAAACCAGCTTGCCGTGGAAATGGCGTCCCTCGCTCAGGCGATGCGCGTCGGCTGCCTCCGACAGACGATAGAGCTTGATCGCGGGCGGTCGCACCGCCCCCGTCTGTACGAGTTCGGCGACGCGCTCCATGGCCTGCCGCGAGCGGCCGACCGGAGGCCGCAGCGAGGTCACGTCGCTGCGAGTGGGTTTGGGCGCTTCCACACCGGACGCAATAAATGCGGCACGGCCGCCGGGCTTGAGCACCGCGAAAGACTTCTGCGCCACGTCGCCGCCGACCGTGTCAAACACGGCATCGCAGCCACTCACAACCTTTGTGAAATCTTGCGCATTGTAGTCGATTACCTCGTCGGCTCCGAGAGCGCGGACATAATCGCGGTTTGCCACGCTCGTTGTCGTGATCACGCGCGCGCCGAGATGCTTGGCGAATTGAATAGCGAAGCCCGCGACCCCGCCTGCGCCGCCCTGGATCAAAATCGTCTCGCCGCGCCGCAGCTGCAAAGTGTCGGCAATCGAACTGACGGCCGTCAAACCGGTCAAAGCCACGGCAGCCGCTTCAGCGTGCGAAAGAGTTTGCGGCTTAATCGCGACAATTACGGCTTTGATCGCGATCTTTTCGCAGTAGGTCCCTTCCCTGCCGGCCTCGAGGACGCCGAAGACGGCATCGCCGATCTTAAGATCGCCGACGCCGACGCCCAACGCACTTACCGATCCGGAAAAATCCCGACCCGGAACGAGAGGAAATTTAGCGTCGGAATGCCGCGGATATTGGCCCGAGCGAAACTTCCAATCAGCAGCGTTAACGCTGGCCGCAACCACGTCGACGACCACTTCGCCGGCCGCGGCAGCCGGATCCGGCAGGTCTCCATATTTCAGGACATCGGGCCCGCCGAATTGCTCGAAATAAGCAGCTTTCATCGGATTCCGGCCTCTCGTTTCACAAAGATCGACGCTCAAACATAAGGCAGTCTGCGCGCTTCCTTGCTGCAAGGTGACCTAATCTCGCGAGAGCGTCCAGCGCCACGCCGCACGAGACTTGCCGCACAAAAAACATGGGATAGACTGCGCGTAGGCGTCGTCTCGTCGGGACGACCGCAGCTTTTTTCCAGGGAGGTAGGAATATGAACAAATCCGAGAAGCGCGGCTTGTTCGCGCCGAAATTAGCGCTGTTTTCAACAAGTGCGGCCATGCTCGCGCTGGCGTTTGCCGGACCGGCTGTCGCGCAGTCCGGCGAGCCGATTAAGATCGCCGTCATTGCCGAGGCCCAGGCTGTCGCCGGCTCTTCGATCCCGCAAGCGGCGCAACTCGCAGCCGACGAGATCAATGCTGCAGGCGGCGTCAACGGCCGCAAGATCGAGATTATTTCGTACGACGATCACTCATCCGCTGCGGAAGCGGTTCGCGCGTTTCAGCGCGCGGCCAGCGAAGACCACGTCAACGCGATCATCGCGAGCTACATCAGCGAGGTGGTGCTCGCGCTCGAGCCGTGGACCGGCCGCCTGAAGACCGTGATGGTGACGCCCGGCGCCGCTTCCGACGTGATTACCCAAAACATCGCCAAGGACTACAATAATCTGAAATACACGTTCCATGGCTACTCGACGTCGACCAGCATTGCCGACGCGACCTGCGACGCCGCGAAGGACCTTCTAGTCAACGATCTACACATGAAGACGGCCGTGGTCATGAGCGAGGACGCGGCGTGGACGACGCCGCTCGACGCCGAATACCTCAACTGCCTGCCGAAGATCGGCCTAAAAGTTCTCGACCATATCCGCGTCTCGCCGGACACGACCGATTTCACGCCGATTTACAACAAGATCGAAGGCGAGAAGCCGGACGTCATGATCACCGGCATTTCCCATGTCGGCGTGCAGCCGACCGTGCAGTGGAAGCAACAGGAAGTGCCGATTGCGATGTTTGGTGTGTCGTCGCAGGCGAGCAATTCCAGCTTCTGGCAGGACACCAACGGCGCGGTCGAGGGTGTACTTTATCAGGCCTTCTCCGGGCCGGGCGTCGCAGTGACGCCGAAGACCCTGCCGTTCGTCGCAGCGTTCAACAAACGCTATGGCAACAATCCGTCCTATTGCGGCTACACCGCCTATGACGAGGTCTATTATATCGCGGACGCGATTAAACGGGCCGGCTCGACAGACCCCGACAAGCTCGTCGACGCACTCGAAAAGTCGGACTGGGTCGGAACGATCGGCCGCGTTCAGTTCAAGGGCAAGGACTCGCCAAATCCGCACGCGCTCAATATCGGTCCGACAACGATTACGGGTCTGATGCTGCAATGGCAGGAAGGCAAGCAGGTCAATCTTTGGCCGGCCAACGTTGCCAACGGCAAGCTGAAATTCCCGAAATTCATCAAAGTCGGCGTCGCCAATTGATGCGTCGTTGAAATACGCTTTCTCGAATCTCCCCGCCCGCCCCGCGAGCGGGGAGAATTCTTGTGGCAGCGCGAGAGCCCGGTTTGACCGATGCTGTTCTGGCAAATCCTGATCGACGGCTTCGCGATCAGTTCACTCTACGCACTGGGTGCAATGGGATTTGCGCTCATTTTCGGCGTGTCGGGAGTTCTCAATCTTTCCCACGGCGCGCTGATGGTCACCGCCGTCGTCGCCGCTTGGGCCGCGGGCAATGACTTGCACGCCGGGCCCTATGCCGGCGCAGCGCTAGGGATCGCTGTCGGCTTTGTTGCTTCGCTCGTCACCTATTTCCTCATCGTGCGCCCGCTGCAGCAAACGCGCAAAATCCGCGAAGAGGAAAAGGAGATTTTCATCCTCACTGCGACGCTGCTGTGGGGAATCATGATTCAAGAGCTGACCGCCTATCTCTATACCAACAATGCCAAAACCGTCGCTCCGATCGTCGGAGGCGTCGTTTCGATTGCCGGGGTGCGCACGCCGACGAACGAGATTTTCACGGCCGTCGTATGCTGGCTCGTCATTGGCCTATTGTGGCTCCTGGTAAACCGTACCCGTGCCGGCAAAGCCGTACTTGCGGCTTCGATGAATCCGCGCGGTGTGACGCTGCTTGGGATCGAACTTTCCAAGGTCTATGTCGCCGTTTGGGCGATTTATGGCCTGCTCGTGGGCATTGCCGGCGTGCTGCTCGGTATGTTTCTCGGCGTTTCGTCCTATAGCGTCGGACCGCTGACGGCGAGCGCATTTTCGATTGTCGTGCTCGGCGGTCTGGGCAGCGTATCGGGAGCTTTGATAGCTGCGTATGTCGTCGGCTATCTCGAAACGATAACCGCTTATCTCATTTCGCCGGCTTACCGGACGATTCCGGCGCTTCTGCTTCTTGTCGCGGTAATGTATGTCCGGCCGCGCGGACTGCTAGGGCGCCGCTGAAATGCGTTCCTTTTCCACAACTCATGTTCTTCTGATCGCGCTCGCGGCGGTGGTGCTGGCGTCGTTTCTACCGCTCGCCGTCTCCGGCTACATTCTCGGCCTGCTTACGCTTGCTTATTATTTTGGCGTCTTTGCCATGGCATGGGACCTCCTGTTCGGATTTGCGGGCGAGGTCAATTTCGGGCCTACATTCTTGATCGGCACTGGCGCCTACACGGCCGGTATCCTCGATAATCTCTACCAGCCGCCAATCTGGCTTTGCCTGGTCGCCGGCGCGCTCGCCGCGGTAGCCGGCGGCGTGATTCTGGCGCTCCCGGCGCTTCGCGTGCGGGGTCCGTATTTCGGCCTGACGACGCTGGTCGCCGTGCTGATGTTGCAGAACTACATCGTCGTCGACGCGAGCCTGACGGGGGGAGAAATCGGCCTCACGGTACCCGACGTCATCTCGATCAGCGACACCATCAACTACGAGATTGCGCTTTGGTTCATGGCGGTAAGCGGCGCCATCCTATTCGCGCTCTCGCGCTCGCCGGTCGGACTCATCCTGCAAGCGAGCGGCCAGGACGCAGTGCAGGCGGGTGCGCTCGGTTTCAACGTCTCCAAGCATAAGCTCACCGCTTTCATCATCAGCGCCTTCTTTTCGGGACTCGCCGGCGGACTATTGGTCTTTTACCTCGGCTCCGCTTCAGTGGGCACCCTGGTCGATATCACGGTCGGCGTGCAAATCATCATTGCGGCCGTGGTGGGCGGCCGGCGAACGATTTTGGGCGCCGTTCTCGGCGCACTCTTTTTGATAGCAATGAGCGAGGCCTTGCGCCCGCTCGGTGACTTGTCGAATTTCGTCGTATTCGCGATGGCGCTTGTCGTCGTACTGCTGTTTCCGAGCGGTTTCTTCGGCCTGCTTACACGATCAAAGGAACCGTCGTGAGCAACTGGGACGGTGCCTCTCTCATCGTCAGCGGCTTGACCAAGCGTTTCGGCGGCCTTGTCGCCGTGAAAGACATGGCGCTGAAGGTCGGCGCTGGCGAGATCCTCGGCCTGATCGGCCCCAACGGGTCGGGCAAGTCGACCGTAATGAAACTCATTATGGGGATCGAGCGTCCCGACAAAGGTTCCGTCCGTATTAACGGCACCGAAGTCGCCGGCTGGCCCTCGCATAGGATCGCGCGAATGGGCGCCGGGATCGTCTTTCAGCATTCCCGCCCCCTCCATCGCCAAACCGTGCTCGAAAACATCAAATTGGCGCTGCTGCCCGACAAACTGACCCGCCTGTTCGCCGATCCGGCGCTTGACGAACACGCCCGCATCATCGCGGCAAGGGTCGGCTTGAGCACGGTGCTTGATCGGCGTCCGGCCACATTGCCGTTTGCCGATCTGCGCAAGATCGAGGTCGCCAAGGCGATCGCCCGCGATCCTCAGGTGCTCCTGATCGACGAGCCGTTCGCCGGCCTTACATCGATGGAGACCGCCGCCTTCTCCGATCTCATTTGCGAGTTGCGCGATGACGGCCGCGCCGTGCTGCTTGTCGATCACAACGTGAAAAGCGTATCCCGCCTAGTCGACCGCGTGATCGCCATGTATGTCGGCGAACGGATCGCCGAAGGTACCGCCGAAGAGGTGATGCGTAACGAAACGGTCCGACGCGTCTATCTCGGCGGCAGCATTGAAACCGCGGCGCGCCCGGAATCTTCGTTCCGCGATAGCGCCGTGCCGTTCCTGGAAGTCGAAAATGTTAGTGTGCAATACGGCAAAGCGCAGGCGCTGCAAAACGTCTCCATCCACGTCCATGCCGGCGAATTCGTCTCGGTCGTCGGGCTCAACGGTGCAGGCAAGACAACGCTGTTCAATGCAATCTCGGGTTTCTTGCCTTATTCGGGCGACATCCGCCGCGAGGGGTCGTCGCTTCGCGGCCAGACGGCGGCAACGATCGCGCGGGGCGGCATCGTGCAATGCCCCGAAAGCCGCGAGCTCTTCACTGACATGACCGTGCGGGAAAATCTCGATCTTGGCGGCCAGCATCTAACGCCTGCCGAAGGCGCCGAGCAGATCGCTTGGCTGTTCGACTCATTTCCAATTCTCCGCGAACGTCAGAAACAGGCGGCGGGCACGCTGTCGGGCGGCGAACAACAAATGCTCACCCTAGCGCGGGCGCTGATGATGAAGCCCAAGCTTCTAATCCTTGATGAGCCGACACTCGGCTTGGCGCCGGTGATCCTCGAACAGCTTTCCAAAGCGCTCGAACGATTGCGGCAAACGACCGCTATTACCGTGCTGCTCGGCGAGCAGAACGTCACCTTTGCGCTGCCGCATGCCGACCGCGTTTATATGCTCGAACACGCGCGGATCGTCTGGGAGGGCGAGCCGGCGAAGTTCGCAGCCGGCGCCGGAACCGGCTATCTGTAGGCTGCCCTGCTCGAAACTCCTTCTCACCCGCGCAAGAAATCGAGGACCGCTGTCTCAGCCAGAACCGCTTGCGGAATCCCGTGGCGCGCGGAACGGGTGCGCTCCTCGGCAGTCTGTGTCGCCTGCAAATAAGCGCCGAGATGACGCGCCCGTTCGATGATCTTTTTATTGTCGGGCAGCCGCTCCGTTTCGAAGCGGCGGAGGGCGGCTTCGATGTCCTCGGCGTCAAGCGCCTCGGCGAGCGCCGCAGCGTCGTCGGCCGCCTTGGAAACCCCGGCGGCGACGTGCGGCCGCGCGACAAAGGCCGCATCGCCGATGATCGCGACCCGTCCGAAAGCAAGGTGCGGACTTTCCAGATCGTAAATCGGCTGCAGGATCGGCTCATCGATCAGGCGGACGATCTCGCGGAATTGGGGCGCCAACAGCCGCTCCGCCGCGGCGCGCATGGCGGCGATCGGCTCCGGCCGAATAAGCGGCGGGGGAATTGAGATCGAATGAACAACGCCGTTTTTGCCGGTAAGCAGTTGCCGCAGCTCGCTCGTCTCTTCCGCCGGGCGATACCACACCACGTTGTAGCGGCGCTGCCCCTCCCGCAGCTCGCCTTCCGGTCCGGCGACCGGATAGCCAAGGCATTGTTCGCCCGGCGGCAGGCAGAACGTCATCGCCATGTAGAGTTCGCGGTGGATGTCCGGCGGGATTGCGCGCTCGGGTAAAAGCGCCCGCCAGGCGACATATCCCGCGTAGAGCGGCGCGATATCGGGAAGGCATTGCTGACGCACCGTCGAACGCAACCCATCCGCGCCGATAAGCACGTCGGCGCGGATCGAACCGGCACCGCTAAAATGGGCAAGAACACCTCCGCCGCTTTGCTCTAAGGCCTCTAGGCTTCGACCGCGATGATAACGCTCCGCCGGGAAGGCATCGCGCAGCACTCCGTAGACCCGCTCCCAGGCGGTGAGCACCTGCGGACATTCGAGCGTCACGGTGACCTGGCCCGCCTGATCGAGGATCTTTCGCATGCTCATGGCAACGCCGAGATCGCGCGTCTCGAGCCCAAGCGCCTTCATGCGCGCGATCAACTTTGCCTGGGCGACGATGCCTGCGCCGCGGCCGGCCAGTTCCCTTTCAACCCGCTCGAAGACCTCGACGTCCCAACCGCGGCGGTGGAGCATCATCCCCGCCAAAAGGCCGCTCATCGAACCGCCAATCACCAGCGCTCGGCGTTTTGCCGTCATCGAGAATTCCCGCGATTTCCGAAGCTTTCCTCAGCCGGAAAGGTTTTCTATATTGTTCCTACCATCCTTGGAGAAACGCCATGGCTCTGACAATGACGGACAAAACGACCGACCATGCCGATAAATCGGCGTGGCCGCCAGCCATTGCGGCTGAATTCGAGCGCGAACGGCAAAACAACAACGGTTGCGTCGGCTCGATGCTTCTGTCGGAAAGCGAGCAGGTAAGGGTCTGGATGATCCGGCTGGCGCCTGGCGAGCGGATCGGCTTCCATCGCCATGTTCTCGATTATTTCTGGACTTCGGTCACCGGCGGACGTGGCCGTCAGCATGTCCATGACGGCAGCACGGTCGAATATACCTATCAGCCCGGCGAGACCCGTCACGAGACCTATGGACCGAGCCAGTACAAGGTCCATGATCTCGAAAATATCGGCGACAAGGAGATGGTCTTCATGACCATCGAATTTCTCAACAGCGCGAACAAGCCTCTTGCCATTCCGGAAAAGGTCCGAGCGGCAGCGTAGCTCGCCGGCCTTTTTTCGGCGCGTTGCCGCGCGGCGCGACTGATCCGGCGGCCGATGCGACCGATCCCCCCTGTTCGCCTTTCCTCACGCCGCCTCCCCTTGCGGGGGAGGCACGGCTTATTAGCCGAGGCGTAAAGTTTCCTAGCCAAGACGAATGCGTTGCTGCACACTCTTGCAGCCGGGTGGCTGAACAATGATTTTTTCGTTCGATCTTCTCATCAACGCCGTGGTCTCGGGCATTCTGATCGGCGGATTCTATGCCGCCGTGACATCGGGCGTTTCGCTTTCGTTCGGCATTCTCGACATCGTCAACATCGCCCATCCGGCCTTCATCATCCTTGGTTCCTACGTTGCCTACGCCGTCAATTCGAGCCTTGGAGTCGATCCGATTTTGACTGCGATCGTGATGACGCCCGCTTTCTATGTGCTGGGCGCCGCGATTTATCAGGTCTACTACGCCTCGTTCGAAAAACGCGGCCAGGAATCGTTACGGGGGCTCGCCTTCTTCTTTGGCCTGTTGTTTATCACGGAGGTTTCCCTCGTACTCTATTTCGGCGTCGACTATCGCTATGTCGATGCCCGCTATATCGGCCCGTCATTGCACTTCGCCATGCTCGATATCCCGTCGCGGATCTTGGTGCCCTGCTTGGTTTCGCTGTTGCTGATGGCAGTGCTGCAACTCTTCCTCACCCGTACATTTGTCGGCCGAGCCATCATGGCGGTGGCGCAAGATCAGCTCGCGTTGCGGCTGATGGCCGTCGACCCGATCAGGATCAAGCGCATCGCGTTCGGCATTTCGATCGCCACCGCCTCCCTGGCCGGCGCATTCCTCATTATCATTCAGCCGGTCGAACCTTCGGTGGGACGCGAATATATCGGCCGCATCTTCGCGATCTGCGTGCTTGGCGGGATGGGAAGCCTACCTGGGACCGTGATTGCGGCGATGCTGCTCGGCATCGTCGAGAGCATTACCTCTACATTCTACGGCCCGTCCTGGGCGCCGGCGGTGTCGTTTGGATTTCTGCTATTGACGCTGGCGGTACGGCCGGCTGGACTGCTGGGGCGATAGCCGTGCGCACCCCAACTTTTCTCCTCGTCTGTCTTGCCATCGGCGCTGCGGTGTTCGCCGCCTCGCTTGCGCTCGGCAATGACTACATTTTCTTCGCCGGCTATGTGGTGATGCAATATGTCGTGTTGAGTACCGCGTGGAACATCCTTGGCGGCTATTGCGGCTATGTAAATTTCGGCTCCGCCGCTTTCTTTGCTCTCGGCGCCTATTCGACGGTGGCGATCTATAAGCTCATCACCGAAAATGATTTTTATCGCATGCCCATGCCGGTGCTGATGCTGATTGGAGGCGCCGTGTCGGGCGTGGTGGGATTGGGCATGGGCTATCTGACCCTGCGGCTGCGCGGCGCGTTCTTTGCCATCGCGACGCTGGCGCTGGCCGTCGTGCTGCAAACGCTCGTCGTGAACTGGGATTTCGTCGGCGGCTCGCGCGGCGCCTATATCATTCGCCCGGAACAAATCGAGCCGATCGGGAATTATATCCGCTATTTGTTTCTAATCATGATGCTGCTTGCAGTGGCGGCGGTGACGATCGCGCGCATGATCGAACATTCGCGGCTCGGTTATGGCTTCGCCACCATTCGCGACGACGAACTTGCCGCCGAAGCCTCCGGCGTGCCGACGCTGCGGCTGAAGCTGATCGCCACGACCATTTCCGGGGCGCTGATGGGCATGGCCGGCGCGCCTTTTCCCTATTACATCGGCTACCTGCAGCCCGCGTCCACATTCGGACTGGACTATGCCGTCAACTCCATCGCCATGCCGCTCATCGGCGGCACGACGAGCTGGGTCGGGCCATTGATCGGCGCGGTGCTTCTCGGATCATTGCAGCAAATCGCCACCGTGACGATTTCATCGGCGGTAAACCTGTTGATCGTCGGCTGCCTCCTGGTCATCTTCGTCATCATTGCGCCGAACGGCATCGTCGGCTTGATCCACACTTATCTTCAGCACAAGCCGGAGGACTTTGTCGGCCGGCACCACGTCGACGCCGACGCGCCGGGACGAGTGCCATGATCCATGCAAGGCCGCTGCAAGGACCGCTGCAAGGACCGCTGCAATGACAGGCTCCGGGGATGGGTTGCTTCAAGTCGAAAATCTCGGCAAGCGCTTCGGCGGCTTTGTTGCGCTCGAAAACATTTCGCTATCCGTCGCGGCGGGTGAGCGTCTCGGCCTGATCGGGCCTAACGGTTCCGGTAAGAGCACGCTGGTAAATTGCATTTGCGGCACGCTGCGCAACGAATTCGGCAACGTGCGTTTCGGCGGACAAAAGCTCGACGGGCTCGACGCGCATGAGCGTACTCACCTCGGACTGGCGCGCAGTTTCCAACTGCCTCGCCCGTTCGTAAGCCTTAGTCTCGCCGACAATATACGCATTCCGCTCCTTTACACGGTCGCGATGCGCCCCGACCGTCGTCATACGCCGCACGAAGTGGAAGAACGCTGCGTCGCGCTGCTTGATGAAGTCGGTCTCGGCGATAAGGCGCGGCGCTTGCCGCGCGACCTTACCCAGGTCGAAATGCGTAAGCTCGAGCTCGCCCGCGCGATGGCATCGGAGCCAAAGCTTCTTATCGCCGATGAGGCGATGGCTGGACTCACGCACTCGGAAATCGAAGATATTCTGGCGTTGCTTGTTCGCCTGAACGAACAAGGCGTCACCGTTATTCTGATCGAACACATTATGAGTGCGGTGATGAGCTTTTCGCGCCGGCTTGTCGTCCTGGTTTCTGGTCGCAAAATCGCCGACGGCGCGCCCAACGACGTGATGCGCGATCCGGAAGTAGAGAGAGCTTACCTTGGCCAGTAGCATCACCATCGCCGGCATCCACGCCGCCTACGGCGCGGTCCGCGTCATCGACGACGTATCGATCGATGTTCGCGGCGGGGAGACGGTCGTTCTGCTCGGCACCAACGGCAACGGCAAGTCAACGCTCATGAAATGCATCATGGGCATGGTGCGGCCGAGCGAGGGCACGATCGTCGCCGAGATCGACGGCATCCATCACGATCTGATCGGCCGCACCACCGAGGATATTGTCAATCTCGGCATCGCGCTGGTGCCGGAGGGCCGCCGGCTGTTTCCGCTGTTGACGGTCGAGGAGAATCTCTTGCTCGGCGCCTTCCGCCCTGCGGCGCGGGTCGAACTGACGCGCAATCTGGCCGTTTGCTTCGAGACATTTCCGCGGCTTGCCGAACGACGACGCCAACTCGCCGGCAGCCTCTCCGGCGGCGAACAGCAAATGCTGACGCTTGGTCGCGCGCTGATGCTGGCGCCGAAAATCCTACTTGTTGACGAGCCGTCGGTCGGACTTGCGCCAATTCTCGTCAGCCGCACCATCGACGCTATCGCCGAAATGAAGCAGCGGTATGCCCTCACCGTCCTGATGGCGGAGCAGAATTTCAACCAAGCCATCCGCATCGCCGATCGCGGCTACGTCATCGTCCACGGCAAGATCGCCTTCGAAGGTCACTCCGCCGATGAACTCAACAACAACGATTTGATCAAGAAGTTCTACTTGGGACTGTGACCGCTTGGGACCGTAACCGCTTGGCCTATGACCGTTTGGGCCCGTGACTACTTGCGCTCGCGAGCCGCCTAGAGAAAATTACCGCACCGAAAAATTGAAATAGGTATCCGGGAACGGTTCGTTTCGCAGTGTGAAGTGCCACCATTCCTTTCCATAGCCACGAAAACCGTGTCGCCGCATTACGGCGGCAAGCAACATTCGGTTCGCATGTTGCTCGGCGCCGATCGTCGGATCGGCCGTCCATGATTTCGGACTGAAGAAATCGAACGGCGTCCCCATTTCCAATTCCCGGCCGTCCGCGCGCGTTAATGTCAGATCGGCGGTCGAGCCGCGCGAGTGACCCGAATGCGTAGCGATATAGCCGTCGCGAAACAGCGTGCGCTTGTCGACGTTTGGATAGAACTCCGCCTTCGCAATTTGATCGCCGGGATCGTGCGCCCAGCGCACGAAGTCGGCCACCGCGCGGACCGGCCGATAACAATCGAATACTTTCACCACGAGGCCGCGCGAGGCGACGTCGCGCGCGACTTCGCCCAGCGCATCGGCTGCGGCCGAGGTGAGCAAACAATGCGGCGCTTGATAACCGTCGATCGGGCGGCCGACGAAATTGTGTGATCCGGCATAGCGAATTTCGACGATCAGGCCCGGCACCACCGTCGCGGCATCGACGAACGTGTCGGGCCGCTGGTTTGTCGCGGCCGGCTCGGCGAGCACGATTTGCACGCTCGATGTCAGTGCAAGCGACAAGGCAAACGCCAGACCGAGTTTTAGCATCGCTCGATGATACCAGCGCACGTGCATTGCTATTCGCTGCTCGTTATTTTGCAAAGCGCCGACGCATCGCTGCTACGCGCGAGACACCGATTAGCGCGAACGAAAGAGAATTTCGCTCCACTGACGTCACTGCAGTCGCCGCAGCCATTTCTGTAATGAAATTTAATCATGGAAAAGATGATTTCAATTCATTCGTTGACATTCTTGTTGGAAATTTAATCACGAGAGAGATGATTCAAATTCATTCGTAGACATGTCTTGTTGAAAGTTCTGGAGCCATCTCGGAATAAGCCTGTTTGTTGGGTGTTAAAGCGGGCATTATGCAATGGTCTCCTTCATCCTCCTCCCCCACCGCAGGCCTGCCTAGGCCAAAGCCGTCAATGCCGCCTTCGCGCAAGCATCACAACAGAATCCGCGAACCAGTTCTCCAGAGCGCCGGTCGATTGTTTAACCGTCATGGTTTTAATGCCGTGTCGATTGACGATGTCATGGCCGAAGCTGGACTCACACGCGGAAGCTTCTATTGTTATTTCTCGTCGAAGAGCGATCTTTACGCGCAATCGGTTGCGCGCGTCGTCCAGGGAGATCAGGAAAGCGCTAACGGCAGCGGGTCGGAGCGAATCAAGGCCGACAAGATCGTTCACGACTATTTGTCGGACCAGGATCCGCAAGCGGCAACCGACACTTTTCCGATGATTGGTTTGCCCAATGACGTTTCGCGCATCGATCGCGCGGTCAGGCAAGCATTCGAGGCCGCGCTCAAGGTGATGATCGATTCGTTCGAGAGGGCGACGACCGGGAACACTCAAGCGCGGCGCGCGCACGCCCTCGCCATCGCCGCTCTTTGCGTGGGCGGCATGGTGCTGTCCCGGTCGATCGACGACCGCAAATTGGGAGATGAGCTGCGCGACGCCGCCAAGGCGACCGCCCTCGACCTGGGTAAGTGGTGGAAGTAGACCGCGGAGTGGAGTCGGGAAATGGGGGCCGGCGCGGTGATCGGCAAGCGGTGAGCGCCGCCGCTATTGGGGACATGCCGATACCCACTTCCCTTCAAGCGTGCTTTCCGAATCGATCATCGGTACGCCAACCATCTCAGCCTTGCTGCGCAGGGTCGCGCTGTAGTGGCGCGGGCTGTCGAAGTTGAACTCGCCGGTCAACTCCATATTGATTTGCCCTTTGCAAGTGATCCGCCAACTGAGCTGCGTGCCGGCCAATGTGCGTTCGATCGGCGCGCACGTGGAATTCACCGTGCGAGAGACGGGTGAGAATGTGGTGGCGAGATCGCGGGTATCTTCCACCGTGAGGCATTTCAACGATTCTTGCGGCGGCCCGGTTTCGCCGCGAGTCTGTGTCCTGGTCGTAATCTTCCACAGGCCCGGCTCGATGCCGTCGGCGTAAGCGATCGAGGCTAGTGAAACTGTGGCAGCGACAACGCCGAATACAGCGGCAGCGGCTCTTCGGCAAAATACTGACATTGTTTAGAACCTCCAAAACTGCGACGTGAACAAAGCGGCCTATTCTCCAAGGTCGGTTCAAGGCCGCGTGAACAGCTCTTTTTCCCGAAGATTCCGTCCCCATTTAGAGTCAGATGTACCGACCGACCTGAAACTAAGGCAAGGGTCGCCATGAATCATTCGATGCAAGGCGCGGATCGGACCACGCATCTAAAGATCGTGGTCATCGGACTACTTTGCGCCATCGTGGTTGCCGGCATCGGCATTTTTGCACATGTCGGCGGCGGCATCGACCTCGGCACGGCGCCACTGGTCAAGGCGGGCCAGCCGACCACCTTGAGCGGAAGCATCCCCACCATTCGATGATCTGGCGTTTGCCGTTGCGTCAATCGCCAGCACGCCGCTCATTTTCACCCGGGCGATCCGGGAAACGCCTCGACCATTCGGCCGCGAAACAGCATTGGGCCGCTCGGCGCTCCGCTTTGTGAACCGCCAGCCGGCTCGAGCGAGATTCCGTAACTTGCGGACCGCATGATCTCCACATCGACGTTCGCTGGAACGGGCCGGCTGGTGAACTCGTCGACCCCGACTGCACCGAGTGAAACCGGCTTCGGCAATTTGCTTGAAAATAGCCAGAGCTCATAACTGCGGCCGCTATCCGGGGCAGCCGTGAGCCTGCGCGCAGTCATGATCCGCTGCTGAGGATCAAGCGTGAGCAGAAAGGCTGGCGCGGTCGGCTCTTGTTGGAGTACGGCGACGAGCCGCGAACCGGGAAGCGCCTTTGGCGCTGCAAGGACCGGCTGCGACTGCCGGCCGGCTGGAATGAGCCCGGGAGCGAACCGCGCGATAGCGACATACACTGCGAGCAATGCCGCAATCGCGCCCATTGCCGAGGCAAGACCGCGCCAGCGCCGCACACGGCGTCGCAGGGCAAGGATTTCGGCCCCTGAACCGATTTCCGGGGTGGCCAAGCCTGACGGTGGCGGGGGCGGCGCCCGGCTGAAGTCCGCCGTCGCCGACCGCGGCAACAATGTCGAGGCAAGCGCGCTAACAAGAGCGGCTTCGTCCAAATCCTTTACCGGAGGTTCTGCGCTGTCAAACTCCCGCGGCCGATCCGAAGCGCCTAAATCCTCTGCGGGCTCCACGAGCAAATCAGGCACCAAGTCCAAACCGGGCTCCGGCGTGTCTTCTGGTGCAGATTGCAGAACCTCCGTGCCAACGGGCGGCGGCGCGGGTTCACCAACGACCGCCACAGAAGCGACACTTGTTACCACGCCGTGTTGCACGATAGCGCTATCGATCTCAGTTTTGATCTTGTCCCACAGGTCGAGCGGCGGCTCCACCGCCTCGACCATGACATTGAGTTCGCCAAGGCGATGCTCCCAGACCCGTACGATCTCGGCAAAGCCGGAATCGATCGAGATCAACGCCTCGGCTTGTTCACGCTCTTGCGCAGAGAGCGTGCCCAAGACGTATTCGGCGGCAAGAGCATCTCTGTCCTCGTCGTACATCGCTGCCTCAACTACTGTTTTTGTTGTGCGTATGATTTTAACGTCGCGGATCCCTGAGCGGTCACCCTTCCATACATTCGCGAATTTCAAGCAAACTGCGGCGAAGCCAGGTCTTGATCGTACTCACCGGAATATCGAGCTTTTGCGCCAATTGATCGCGGCTCCATCCGCTGTAATAAGCAAGGAGCACAATACGCTGCTTCTCCGGATCGAGCCGGCCGAGGCAGGAAAGGAGACGTTTCAATTCCTCGGTCATTTCGCGCCGCGCAAGCGGCTGCGGAGCTTCGGAAGCGGGTTCGGGTGCTTCCGCTTCCTCATCTATCGAAAGATCCCCACGCTTGCGCACGATGTCGATAGCGCGGTTGCGCGCCATGGCCACCATCCAGGTAATAGGGCTCGCCGCAGCAGGGTCAAACCCGTCGGCCGTCCTCCATATTTTGACGTAGGTCTCCTTCATGACCTCTTCGGCCAATGCCGGCCTTCCCAAAATGCGGAGCAGGACACCGTAGAGTTTTGCGCGCGTTGCGTCATAGAGACGTTCGAACGCGGTCTCGTCGCCTCTGGCGACGGCGCCCACCAACCAGATGAGTTCGGTCTGCATCAACATGACAGCCTCTGGTCCCACAAAACCAAGGATTGGGGCTAGCGCCGCAATCGTTTCAAACCGAATCGATTGCGGCTCTAGGTAGTTGATAAGGCATGATCTTTTCGGAAAACCGGTTTCTACTTTTCCGAATCATGCCCCCGAGATCGGGCCCGAAAAGCCGCTCCCAAAGCCCACCCGCGGCCGCTCATGCCTGGACGGTCGGGTTCCTTATCACCGTCGAACATTATCGCCGTGGACAGTAGGCTTCGTCGAGAGCGAATGCTGGGCTCTCTGCTATTTTGCCGCGGCAGCGCGGCAGGAATCCGTACGCGGAATCCCTGCCGCAAGCGCTCCCCCCGGCCAACCGGAGATCCTTGGTTCTGTCGCTCGCCTGGGAACAACCCAAACGCGGGAATTTACGCCGGAGCTACGCCACGGGCGCGCAGGAGGGCGATGCCACGAAGCTCGGCCTCCTGGATAGCCTGTTCGGTCTCGCGCTCGCGCATCTGGTCGCGCGCGCCGAGAAGCTCAACCTTCTTCAGATCGTCGAAGGCCTCACCAAGCGCCGACTTCGCATCTTCGAGCTGGATACGTAACTCGTCGGCCGAGCGCTTAAGATTTTCACGCCGCGCGATGGCCGCCTTGGCATAGGTCGGATAGGCAAAATGTGCCGGGTCATGAATGCCGGAACGATCTTGTTCGACGCGAATTTCGCGCTCGAGGTCCGCCGCCATGCGGTCGAACTCGGCAATCATCGTCTCGATTTGCGCGACCTTGCGCCGTTTCTCGTCAACCTGAAACTTCTTGAGCCTAATAAGCGTCTCTCGGGACTTCATCGACTGTTACTCCCCCGAAGCCACGGGGCCAAACGCCTCGCTCCCTCGCTTACCCGCCCCCATGGGTGGGAAAGGAAGGAAGCGCCTGGCGCCCCCCGATGGCAGCGATTGTGGCGCGATAACGTTAGCGTTCGGTTTCCATCGAGGCTCTGGCCTTGATCCTTATGCCTATCGACCAACCGAAAATGCGCGGCAGGGCGCTGGTCACCCCCGGAGGCGGATGGGCGGCACCCAGAAGACAAAGGGCACGGCGGAAGAAGAGGAGGCCACGGGACCCCACCGCGCGGGCTTAGCCGTTACGACTCTACCGGGACGAAAGAATGGTTACTCCGCAGCCCGGTTTCTTAATCGCTTGTTTACCCGGGCCGTTAATCATCGGTCCATCGTCATAGGATCAAGGCCTGCTCGCTCAGCCATGCCGGCCGAACGAGTCGTAGGAGTCGGTTAGCGCCGAAACTTAATCCGGAGCATGAACACGAGCGTGGCTAAAAAACCACTACCGCACAGTATGTTGGCGGACATTGCCAATTCGCCTTCAAGGTACTTGCGTGTCGGAATCAGGTTTTGTTAACCATAGCGTCGTTATTGTTCCGAATCAGTTTGTCTAGGCGTTTTCCAGGGGCCGCCGCCGCGGCGCGCCGACCTTGAGCCCGCGCGGCGAAGAAGGGGACTGGCATGCGCGTATTGCTGATTGAAGACGATAGCGCGACGGCGCAATCGATCGAATTGATGCTGAAATCCGAGAGTTTCAACGTTTACACGACCGACCTCGGAGAGGAAGGCATCGATCTCGGAAAGATCTACGACTACGACATCATCCTTCTTGATCTGAATTTGCCGGATATGTCGGGTTTTGAAGTGTTGCGGAGCCTTCGCGTCTCGAAGGTGAAGACGCCCATTCTGATCCTGTCCGGCCTGGCCGGCATCGAGGACAAGGTCAGGGGTCTCGGCTTCGGCGCCGATGACTACATGACGAAGCCGTTCCACAAGGACGAGCTCGTCGCACGTATCCATGCCATCGTGCGTCGTTCCAAGGGACACGCTCAATCGGTCATTCAAACTGGCGATCTTGTGGTCAATCTCGATACCAAGACGGTCGAGGTCAACGGCGCACGGGTGCACCTGACCGGCAAAGAATATCAGATGCTGGAGCTCCTAAGCCTCCGCAAGGGCACCACGCTGACCAAAGAAATGTTCCTCAATCACCTCTATGGCGGCATGGACGAGCCGGAATTGAAAATCATTGACGTCTTCATCTGCAAGCTCCGCAAGAAGCTCGCCAATGCCTCAAACGGAAGAAATTACATCGAAACGGTATGGGGCCGCGGCTACGTGCTGCGCGAGCCGACGGAAGACGAAGCCAAAATTCCCGCCTGAATTCTTTCGCGTCGCCAAATTCAAAACCCCGGCCGTGGACCGAAGTTCATGGGCCGGGGTTTTCGTTTCGACCAAATCGTGCGGAGAGGAAACCTGTCATCGGCCGCCGCTGATCGCCACCAGCCGCAGTCCGTCATTGGCGCCGGTCCGTCCCAGAAGCCGCGGGCCGTGCGGATTTGGCGCGTAGAGACCGCGCTTGTCGGTGACCATCCTAAACCGATCGGTTAGTCCTACAACCGTCTCTGCCGCGCCAAGGATGAGATAACCGTCGTTCGAAATGACTTTGGCCAAGCGGTCAAGCACGTCGCTCTTCGTCTGCTGGTCGAAATAGATCAGCACGTTGCGGCAGAAAATCACGTCAAAGCTTCCAAGCGGCGAGAAATCGGTCAGAAGATTGAGCTGACGGCACTTGACCATGGCGCGAAGTTCCGGAGCGATCTGCCATAACTCGCCGGATTGCGTGAAATGTTTGATCAGAAGCTGGATCGGTAGCCCGCGCTGCACCTCGAACTGCGTATAAAGGCCCTGCCGCGCTCTATCGAGTACGTCGTTGGAGAGATCGGTAGCTAGAATCTCAATATTCCACCCCGCAATATCGGCGCCCATTTCGCGCAAGCAGATGGCGAGCGAATAAGGCTCTTGGCCGGTCGAGGCCGCGGCACACCAAATGCGAATGGCACGCGTTTCTCTGCGCGCCGCAAGCAGCGCCGGCATAATTGTCTGTCGGAAGTGGTCAAAGGGAGCCCTGTCGCGGAAAAAGAAGGACTCATTCGTGGTCATCGCTTCGACCACCGAGGTCATCAAGGCGGAACTGTCCGCATTATTAAGCGCGATTACCAATTCACCCAGATTGGCGAAGCCCGCTTTGCGGGCGACCGGCAGCAAACGGCTTTCGACAAGATACTGCTTGTCGGCGGATAGAACGAGGCCGGAGCGTTCTTTCAGGCATTTGCGGATGAAGTCGTAGTCGCGCGGGGTCACGACCGGACTCCGGAAAATAGATGTACGATCTTTGGCGCGATAAGATCGAGCGGCAATACCGCGGAACACAGGCCTGCTTCCGCGACTGAGCGGGGCATGCCCCAAACGACGCTTGTTTCCTCGTCCTGAGCGATCACGCTGCCGCCAGCGGCGACAATACCTGCGGCGCCGAGCGTGCCGTCAGCGCCCATCCCGGTGAGAACGAGCGCGAGACTCTGGGCGCCCCATATCGTAGCCGCCGAAGTAAACAACGCGTCGACCGCCGGTTTGCAGAAATTGATCGGCGGGTCGTCCCCGAGCGCGATTTTGACACGGTCGCGATCATCCACGACACGCATGTGCCGCCCCCCGGGCGCAATGTAAATCTTGCCCGCCTGAACCGGCTCGCCATCCTCCGCCTCATGCGCGCGGCGGCCGCTCGCGCGCGATAGATGTTCCGCAAATACGGCGGTGAAAGTCGGCGGCATATGCTGCGCGATCAGTAGCGGCGCGCAATCGATCGCTGCGGCGAGTTTCTCAACGATCGCCATCAGCGCCTGTGGGCCTCCTGTCGACGCGCCGACCAGCAGCGCGCGGGGCGCCACGGTTGAGAATCGACGCAACCGCGCGGGCGCCGCGTTCGCCCCGGCAACCGGACTCACGTTGCTTCGCGGCGCTGAAAAAGACGACAGCGCCGAAGCTTTTCGGGGCGCTCCGACCGGCGCCTGTCGGCGCTTCGATTGGCGATTGCGGCCGAGGATCCGGATCTTTTCGATCAGTTCGCGGCGAAACGAGACCGATGTTGACACTTCACGCGCGCTGTCGGGCTTGGGAATGTAATCGGCCGCGCCCAACGATAACGCGCGTAGGCTTATGTCCGCGCTGCGGCGCGTCAGAGTCGACACCATGATCACGATGAGGTCGCGCTTCTTTTGCAGAAGCAGCCGCAATGTCGAAATCCCGTCCAATTCCGGCATGTCGATATCGAGCACGACCACATCGGCGGCGTTACGTTCGATAAAGCTCAGCGCTTCACGACCGGTCCGCAGCGACGCGACGATCTGCATGTCGGTTTCGGCCCCGATCCAGCGGGCCATGAGGCTGCGCACGACAACGGCGTCATCCACTATAACGACGCGGAGGCTCTTCTCGACCAATGGCGCAGGACTTGCGACTGCGACGACGGTACCCATGCTACGCAACTTTCGTACCCGAACTGCTATCCAAGCGAATGCCGCTTTCGATCAAACCAAGCCGACTTCCTGGAATTTCGCCTCGACGATTTCTTTGTCGAAGGGCTTCATGATGTATTCGTTAGCGCCGGCATGAAGTGCCCGCGCGATGTGCGCGACGTCGTTTTCCGTTGTGCAAAAAACGACCTTTGGCCTATCGCCCCCCGGAAGCCGGCGCAGCAAGCGAAGGAAATCATAGCCGTCCATTTTCGGCATGTTCCAATCGAGCAAGATCGCGTCCGGCAGTCCGCGCCGGCACGTTTCGATCGCTTCCTCGCCGTTCTCGGCTTCCACGATCCGAAATTCGAGCCCCTCCAGAATTCGGCGCGCCACTTTGCGGATGACGCTGGAATCGTCGACAACCAAACACGTTTTCATCGGTTCCTCGTTTTAGCCCGAGCGGGCTAAGCTTTGTTTCGTTTTTCAGGCGTCCTCACTCGATAGCCCCGCCCGGCTTTCCTTCCCGGACATCCAGTATTCGGTCGACATCGAGCACAATGAGAAGTTCACGATCCAAGCGGAACACCCCGGCAGATACGCGGGAAAGTTCACGGTCAAGATTGATCGGATTCGACTCACGCTCGCTTGCCGACAACTCGAGCACTTCGCTGACTTCGTCTACCAAGAGGCCGAACGATTCGGCTCTGTGCTCGATTCCGATCGCCATCGCGGTCGCGGCATTCGTCCGCCACCCCAAGCTGAGCCGATTGGCGAGGTCGATGGCCGTGACAATGCGTCCGCGCAGGTTAAGGACGCCGGCAATCTCCGGAGCGGCCAACGGCACGGGCGTAATCTTTGTCGGCTTAAACACATCCTGCACCCGCTCGATAGGCAAACCGAAGGCTTGCCCGGCGCAATTGAACGTCACGTACTCGGTCGTATGGGTGATATCGTTCATGGCTGTGTCATGCCGCGCGGCTGATATCGGCGCTCAGCTCCTTGATTGCGGCGATCAAGCCGCCTCGATCGAATTTCGCGACGAAGTGGAATAAGCCAACGGGGCGCCCGCGCTCGAACATGTCGGGCGATATCATAGCCGCGAGCCCGATGATCGGACTGGTCGCGGCGCTCGGGATTTGTTTGATCGCCCGCGCCAGCGCAAATCCGTCCATGCCGGGCATTTCGAGATCTGTAACGACAAGATCGAACCGCGTATTGGATTTCAGCAAGACCAGCGCTTCCGCCGCCGAGCCCACCGCAGTGGCCTGGAAACCGGCGGCCTCGATCAGCGGCGTCAGCATGTCGCGGAAGAAGACCGAGTCGTCGATCAGAAGAACCGCTCGAGTTCTTTGAGCCGACGGCGCCTGCGAAAAATCCTGGCGACGGAACCAGCCTGCGAACGCTTCGGGTAGAAAATGACCGACATCGACGATTTCAGTCGTGATGCCGTTGATGATCGCGTAGCCGAGCACGCCAGGCCGATCGCCCGCTAATTCTATGTCGAGCTCATGTTCGACAATGTCGACGATCTCGTCCACCACAAGCCCCAGCGAACGGCCCTCGTCCGAGAACACCAGGATCGGCTGCCGGCCGTCCGTTTTTACGCCGCGCCCGGCTTCCACATGGAGGAGCGGCATGAGCTGGCCGCGATATTGCAAGAGATGCCGCCCGTCGGAGACCTCGATCCGGTGGCAATCGACCTCTTCAAGCCTCGTGACGAGCGAGAGCGGAACAGCTTTTTGACGATGCGAGCCTGCGCGGAAGATCAGTAGGGATACGGTATCTTCACGAAAACTCTCTTCAGGCGGCCGAAGATCGAGCAATGCGGGACTGAGCGCCTGCGCAACGCATCCGAGCGATTGGGCCACGCCGCTGGGATCAAGAATCAGGATGACCGAGCCGTCGCCGAGAATCGTCGTGCCGGAGAATATTTCGATGTGTCGCAGTCTGGAGGACATCGGCTTGATGACGATTTCTTCGGTATGGAATACATTGTCGACGATCGCGCCGAAGATCTGATTGCCGACCTGCATAACGACGACGAAACCGTCCTCATTCGTCCAATTGCCCAGCCGCATCACGTCCCTCAGATGAGCGAGCGGCACAAGTTCATTGCGGAGCCTGAGTACGCAAGCGTCCTTAATCCGCTCGACACGATTGGCAGCGCCGACGCGTACCAGTTCAAGGACAGCGAGTTGTGGAATTGCGAACCTTTGGTCGCCGACGGCGACGATCAAGGCTGGAACGATTGCGAGCGTGAGCGGAATCCTGATCGTGAAGACGGTTCCGCTTCCCGCGACGGTTTTCACTCCGACCGCGCCGCCGATCTGCTCGATGTTGCTGCGCACGACGTCCATGCCGACCCCCCGGCCGGAGACGCTCGTCACTTTCGCGGCAGTGGAAAAGCCGGGCGAGAAAATCAAATTGTTGATTTCGTTTTGCGGCTTTGCGGACAATTCCGCTTCGCCGGCGAGCCCCATCTCGACGGCCTTGGCTTTAATGCCCGCCGTATCGAGGCCGCGACCATCGTCGGCGACCTCGATGATGACATAGCCTCCTTGATGACAGGCGCTTAGCCGAATGGTGCCTTTGCAAGGCTTGCCCGCGGCGCTTCGTTCGGTCGGGGTCTCGATGCCGTGATCGGCGCAATTGCGCACGAGGTGCGTGAGCGGATCCTTGACCAAATCGAGGACTTCGCGATCCAATTCGGTCTCGGCCCCGTGCATTTCGAGTCCGATATCCTTGCCGAGTTCGGCCGCAAGGTCGCGCACGATCCGCGGAAGCTTCTGCCACGCATAGCCAATCGGCTGCATGCGTGTTTTCATCACCCCTTCTTGGAGCTGTGCGGTAACGTTAGACAACCGCTGCAACGGCACATTGAAGTCGGAATCGCCGTGCCGGCGCACGATTTCGAGAAGCTGATTGCGCGAGAGCACCAATTCGGAAACCGTCGTCATAAGCTGATCGAGCGTGTCGACACTGACGCGGATCGAATGGCTCGGCGGCTGTTCCGTGGTTTCGCCGGCCGGCTTGCCGATGTCGCCCGCTCGCTCTGCGGCCTCGGGCGACATCGTTAAGCCGGAACCGGACGGTGGCTGGCTCCTCTGGCTGGCCGTCGCGGCGAGCCGCTCGATGAGATCTGCGTCCTCGCCCGCTGGTTCCCGCCCGGACTTTTCGAGCTCATCGAGGATCGTCTTGACGCGATCGATGGTCGTTAGAATGAGCGTGACGGCGTCGCCCGTGACCGGCATGCCGTCCCGAAATTTGCTCATCAAGGTTTCAGCGGCGTGGGTCAGCGCCTCAAGCCGGGGCAATTCAAGAAACCCACAGGTGCCTTTGATCGTATGCACCAGACGGAAAATATTGCCGAGGATGTGCGCATCGTTCGGCTCGTGCTCCAGGCGAACGAGCTGCGCGTCGACGCGATCGAGGTTTTCGCCGGTCTCGGTCAAGAATTCACGCAACAACTCGTCCATTTAGAGCGCCTCGTCGCCGCAGATCGCGCACCATTGCACACGCTTGGCGTGTCTTCGCTCTCAGGGCACGCAACACGCGCGCTCTCCTGTTCGGGCGCAAAGCGCGCCCGAAGCGATAAGGCAGTCTGTTGGCAAAGGGTTTAATTTCAGTTGCGCGATGTCACGCCGGGAACGCCCCAGTCCCCCTCAACAGGCGACTACGGCCACCACATCGCCATCGAGCGTGGCGGAGACCGTGAGTCCGCAGTCGCGCGCTAAAATGCCCGTATAGAGCGGTTGAATGGCGTGCGCATCGACCGTTTGAGCGGTGCTACCGGCGAGCAGATCGGCCGTGGCCGGCGCCAGGCGGGCAATGAGCCCCGAGGCGGTCACCCGATAGCCCCCATCGGCAGCCTCCACATTCAGCGTTCCGCCGCGGGGAATAGCTCCGCCGGCGATCATCAGCATGTTGAGGAGAAGCTTTGCCCGGTTTTTCGCGACCAGTTCACGCGGCAGGCTCCACACGATTGTTGTCTTGCCGTCCTCAAAGAAGCCACGCGCGGCCTTTTCCGCGTCGCCAAGCTCGATCTGCGCACCTGCCGACCCCGCCGCGCCGAAGGCGAGCCGGCAAAATTGCAGCTTGGCGGACGCCTGACCCGCGCTTCTTTTGATCAAATCGAGAGCGAAGGTCTTGGTCTCCTCGTCTGTGTCCTCCTCCATGACCTCGAGGCCGTTGATGATGGCTCCGACTGGACTGATCAGGTCGTGGCAAACGCGCGAACAAAGCAGCGCGGCAAAGTCGAGGGCACCGATGGCAATGGAACCGGTGACTGGGGCGGACATGAGCGCCTCCGCTATAACAGGTGAGCCGTCCGTGTCACAGCCCGTGTGATTCGGCAATCTCGCTCAATCGTGCCCTGGCAAGCGGGCCATGCTAAACCGCAGCGCAATTTGACGCCGTGACGTTCATTTCAGCGCCGCGCCAGCCGGGGAACTCGCGACCATGGCCGCCTTCGACATCGCCACAGGCGTAGCGCTCATGGATGGTCTCACTGCCATTGCCGTGCGCGCGGCGATTACCATCATGCAATCGGGCCCCGGCGCCGTGCGCCGGAAGGCCGACGGCTCGCCGGTGACGGCGGCCGACGAGGCCGCCGAGGCCGTGATATGCGAGGGCCTCAAAGACCTTGCGCCGAGCGTACCCGTCATATCGGAGGAACAAGCCCAGCTGGGAAAAGCGTTCGCACTAGGCGACCATAGCGGCGGCTATTTCCTGGTCGATCCGCTCGACGGAACGCGCGAATTCATTGCGGGCCGCGACGAATTCACCGTCAATATCGCGCTCGTCAATAAGGGCGCGCCAATCCTTGGCATCGTCGTGGCGCCGGCGCTCAAATTGGCCTGGCGCGGCATTGTCGGTCGTGGCGCCGATCGGCTTGCGCTCGCCGGGAAGGCCTCGCCGGTGGCGATCCATACCAGGCCCCGCCCGCCAAAGCCGGTCGTCATGGTGAGCCGCTCGCATCTCGACCCGAACACCAGCGCCTATCTCGAAACGCTGCCGCCGAGAGTGACCGAGGCCTGCGGTTCCTCTATAAAATTTTGCCGCATTGCCGAAGGTACGGCCGACCTCTATCCACGGCTCGCGCCCACCCACGATTGGGACGTTGCCGCCGGTCATGCGATCGTCACAGCGGCAGGGGGAAACGTAACGGATCCTGGCGGCTCGCCGGTCGTCTATGGCAGCCGCGATTTCCTGATTCCGTTTTTCGTTGCGACAGGTGACCCAAATACGTCGTACGCGTACGAGAGGTGATCCATTCTCACTTCATTGCGACCTGGCGTGGGGCGACTCGCCGGGAAGGACACCAGACACGCAACTAATCGCCCGCTAATGCGCGCAATTGCTTCCGTTTTCGCCCCACTGCCGTCATAGTGGCGGCAAAGGCTGCGCTGATTCGCGGTGATACCGCCTTCGGTTAATCCAATCGCTCAAGCAAAGGTTTAGCGGAGGGAGCCTTCCTATGACTGTCACCGTTCGTGGAGCCGCCGTGGCGATCTTCTTGGCGACACTTGGAGCTGTTTTCGAAACTGGACCGGTCGCGGCTCAGGCGGTCCCAGCCCAGCCGCCGCCTGCCCAGATCGAACCTGCCCCGCCGCCGCAGCCCCCCGCTACGAGCCAGTTCTCGTCTAACGAATTGATCGATGCCGGCCACCGATTTTTCGGCGGCGTGTCTCGAGGTTTGGCCATGATCGTTGAAAAGGCGGTCAGTCAGTGGGGCCTGCCGAACGGTTATGTTCTCGGCGAGGAAGCCAGCGGCGCCTTTGTCGGCGGCCTGCGCTACGGCGACGGCACCCTCTATACGAAGAATGCCGGCGATTTACGGGTGTTCTGGCAAGGGCCTAGCATCGGTTTCGATGCCGGCGCCGACGGCGCCCGCACGATGATGCTGGTCTACAACCTGCCGCGCACGGACGCGATCTTCGAGCGCTTCGGCGGAATTAACGGTTCTGCCTATTTCATTGGCGGCTTCGGCATGACGGCGCTGGTCGCCAACAATATCACGGTCGTTCCCATACGCTCCGGCGTCGGTCTGCGGCTAGGTGCCAATCTTGGCTACCTCAAATTCACCGACCGCCCGACGTGGAATCCTTTTTAACTTTTCCACGCCACAAACTTGCGCGACGTTCATCGAAATGATGGCGCTGCGGACAAAGTCGGTTTAGGTTAGTCGCTCCTGAATCTGGTGCGACCCGCATTCGCATGGCTTGGCGTTGCCGCGACGGAGCGGTTTGGGGCGTAGCGTCATGATCGAGTCGGTCATGTATTTCGGGATCGGGTTCTTGGCGGCGGCCTTGCTCGGTCTGCTATTCGTTCCGCTTGTGCACAATCGCGCCGTGCGCCTGACCATGAAGCGGCTCGAGGCGGCGACACCGCTCTCGATCTCCGAGATCCGCGCCGACAAGGATCAGCTTCGCGCCGAATTCGCCATGTCGACCCGACGTCTTGAAATGAGCGTCGAGAAGATGAAAGCGAAAACGACGACCCAGCTTGCCGAACTCGGCAAAAAGACGGACGCCATTAATCAGCTCAAAAAGGAATTGGGGGAGAAAACGGCGGCGATATTCGCGCTTGAGGCGCGCGACAAGACGCTGCGCGATCAATTGCGCGCTACCGAGGAGGAATTCCAAATCAAATCGAGCGCGCTACGCGAGGCGGAACGTCACCTCGCCGATAAGGAGGCCGAACTCACCAAATTGTTGGGCGAACTCGGTGAGAGGTCGCTCGTTGCCGACAGTCAACGCACTGAAATTGCCGCCTTCCGCGCTCAAGTCGAGGCCTTGAAGATCGGCGTCGCCGACTACGAACGGGCGGTGGCCGAGACCGAGAACCGCTTGAGCCGCGAGCGTGTCGACGCCGAAACGACGGCCCACGAATTGGTCGAAGCGCGCGGCAAATTAGGGGACCTCGGCGCGCGAACCAGCGAACTCGAGCGACAGCTCTTCGTCCAGCAAGCCGAAGCCGAAGTCCTCAACCGCCGCGTTCAGGATCTTGAAACCCGGCTGGGCGACCAAGGGCGGCTCCTCGCCGAACGCGATTATCAGCTCGACCGCACGCGGAGCGAGCTCGAAGCCGCGCGGAAGATCGAAGCCGATCTGCGCAGCGAACTGTCGACGTCCGGCAGCCGGTCGAGCGGCGCGGTGGATCGGTTACGCACGGAAATCTCCCAGCTCGAAGCGCAACTCGCCGGTGCAATCGAAGAACGCACCAAGCTGCAGCGCGAGATCGCGACGATGAAGCGAGACGCGGAATCGACCTGGGCCGCCGAACGGGTCGAGAACGCGCTCCTGCGCGAACGCATCAACGATGTGGCCGCCGAAGTTGCCAGGCTAACCGCGGCTTTGGAAGGTCCCGGCTCGCCGATCGAATCCATGCTGGTCGAGGCGGCAAGCGAGACCCGCAGCGCGGTTGCGGCGATGAACGCCCACGACCCGGCGGCGCAAAACGGCGACAGCGTACCGGCGGCGGAGAACAAAAACACGCTTGCCGACCGCATTCGCGCTCTGCAATCGACCGCCTCGCGCGTCGCCTCTAACTGAGCTTTCTTGACACACCGGAATGCCGCACTTTAAATCCCGGGCATCGGGCGCTTAGCTCAGCGGGAGAGCGTTCCCTTCACACGGGAGAGGTCGTAGGTTCAATCCCTACAGCGCCCACCAGTGCAATCAGTACGTTAGCAATCTTGTTTTTTGGACCGCCCCGGAAACTGCCCCGGGAACTCCTACCTTTTGCCGCCGATCGCGATCATCCTCGTCCGGCGCGACCAAACATCGGCGGCGTCGCGCAAATGAGCGACAGCGTGATGCCCGTACACTTTGCGGATCACCGCCTCGCTGGTGCCAAGTAAACCGGCGACATTCCACGTTGACACGCCGTTCTGCAACATCAATGTCGCGCAGCTATGTTTGAGCGTGCGCGGCGTCACGTCCGATCCAAGGCCAGCCATTTCGCGCACGCCGTTCCAAGCGCGGCGAAGCTGTGACGCGAGCAGCAACGCCTAAATTGCCGATTTTCTGGATTCTTCGACAGGCCGGGGTGTGCAGCTCAGACTAGACAAGTCTGCCGTTGTGCGCCCGCTCCATCGAGGGATTGGATCGCGCTGAGCAGCTTGGCGACTACAGCCCCGCAACTGCTGCTATTGCAGCGTGCCGCCGCCTGGTAAATGCGACCGCAACAGCGGGATCAGCGCTAAGCAACGGGATCAGCGCCAAGCAACGATCCTGGAAACGTGCATCATGTTGAGAGACGATTGGCTCCATCTTTCGGCGCAATTCGCCCATCCCATCATCACGATCGATGGCATCAAGTAGTTTCACGAAGCTAATCCAATGATGCGGGGCAAGGGGCTTGTCGGTACGCGCGTCAAGCTCGTTAGCAATCTCATCGATAAAATCCCGGAGCACGGTCATCGGCTAAATTAAATCCACGGAGGCCAAAATAAACGCGAAGGAGCGATTGCTTGGAACTGCAATAAGTGTTGGTTCAGTTCGGCATACGCCAACGACAGGGAACTTGTCGGCGACGTGGCAATGGCGGTTTCTGGTGGGAACATCAACACGGAAGCCTTCGCAAAGTATCTCAATTGCGAGTTAGAGAAAATCTCGGTGCTGGCTGACTGCCAGTGCCTTTCGTTTCTCAATTGGCTCCCGCCGCAATTTGCGCCCGTCCAACTCAAAGACCGTAAGTCCCTTCTCGTTGCAACGATCCAGATTTTTGTTCATCCTTTTTCATCTTTTCCGCCTCTTAATGCAATTAAGAAGATCGCGCACACACCAGCAGCGAGAATTAGGTCCACGATTAAAGTCGGCATTTTTAAACATCTCCTTTCTGTTTCAGCACGGCTTTATGGCCAGCCAATCTACCGGCCTACACCGTCATGGTAAACCGCAGGACGCTTCATCTTGGCTTCACAGCCGATCGAGCCGCGATTAGAGACCGTCGTGTTGCCGTTGCCGCTCATGACAAAGAAAGAGGCCGCCAACGGCGGCGCCGTGAGCAAGAGACGGTCAGCCGGGGTTTTGCGCAGGGTGAAGGCCGATTGGGACGACCTCGAATGCTCGTTCGCTGACCGACGAGCCGGTTGTGCGGCATTCTCGATGGCATCGGTGTTAGACATGCGGCTCGACCACAAGGGAACCGCAATCTCGCTGTCTGTCGTCCTGGGCGCGCGGATGGCCAAGAGGTGCTGCTCGGCGCAGTGTCCTAGACGATCTGATCGGCCGGTGGCCCCCCGACCTTCCGCACATTCGCGATGCAAGACCCCCGCTGGCATCGGCCGGCAGCAGTCGTACCGTTGCACGACAAAGATGTATTTGATACGCATGTCTTGGCTGCGCGGCGCCGGTACCGCCAAAACGGGCCGTGACCGAGGCAGATCGAGGATCGATGGAGCCGAGTTCTGGGGGGATCACGGTTTTCCCTGGCCCTCCCTTACCGCTGGGAGTGATTCAGCGATGGATGCAAGTGCATATCGGATCAACAAGATCCTTGGCTTGGTGCTGGGAACCGCATTGTTCCTGCAGGCGGTGCATATCATCGACGGGAACTTCACCACCAAGGTGGCCAAACCGGGTTCTGAAGTCGCCGCCAAGGAGGAGCAGCCGCAAGCCAGCGCCGTTGCGGCGGTGCCGATTAACACGTTATTGGCAAGCGCGTCGGCCGAGCGAGGCGCCCAGGTCGCCAAGCAATGCCAAGCCTGCCATAACTTCGAGGAGGGCCAGGGGCCGAAGATCGGTCCGGATCTCTACGGCGTGGTCGGACGCAAGATCGCTACCGCCCCGGGCTACAATTATTCCTCGGCCTTAAAATCAAAGAACGGCACCTGGGATTTCAATACACTCAACACCTGGTTGGCCAAGCCAAGCGCCTATGCGCCAGGCACGGCGATGACCTTTGCCGGTCTATCGAACGACAAGCAACGCGCCGACGTGATCGCCTATCTCGATACGCTCTCGAACAACCCGGTGCCCCTGCCGAACGCTCAATAGGACCTGCCAAAAGCTCGGCGGCGCCTCCTGGGACTACCTCGGTTCCCGGGTCACCGACGCTCGCGGCGGCGATCGCCAGCGCGTCTGCGGAGAACCGCGGGTTCTTGGCCGGCTCATCGTCCGGCGCGAACCAGTGGCGCGCCTCGGGCCAACGCATCGAGCCGACGATGTCGATCGGCCCCACTATCTGCCCGTCGCGGGTGAGTTTTCGCAGCCTGCCGGCGTTCGGGAACGAAGCCGCGATTGACGTTGCGATTTGCCGCCGGCTACCCGGGTGGCGTGGATCGGATACGTCGGGCGGAGTAAAGCGACTGGCGGCGCCGCGGGCTGTGCATCCAGCGCGGCGAAACAAGCCTTCCTTCCAGGCCTTTCGCTGAAGTTGCCAGGTGCCGAGCCCTATGAGAACAAAACGTGAGCAGGCGAGGATGAGCAAACCGACCAGTAGTGTCTCGGTTTGACCTTACGCACTGATTGGGGGTCGATTTACAGCACTGTCGATTTTCGTCTGTAGCCGTCGATCATATCGTGATGGCGGTACCGATCACATCGGCAGGGCGCTTTTCCCCTTTTGGGGCCACGGGTCATGACAGTCATCCAAATATCAGTTTCCAAGCAATAAGAAGAGCAAAGGCAAAAACAATCAACGCCGCAACGATTAACACTTGCCAGTGGTGCTTACCCTCTACTTTCAGACCCGATTTGCTAAAGCGAGCAGAGCATTCTGGACATCTGAACGAGCCAAAACCCTTGGTTCCAAATTGGGTACCGCATCGCGGACATTTCATTACGTGAGCAGGGGGCATGCACCGAAAGATAAAGTGGCAACCGCCGATCGGCAACAATCGTCAACTGATACACCGCCGACCGACCACGATCGCCGCTTCTTGCCGGGCGTCTCATGGCGCACCGCCACCGAAGCGCCTCTCTTCGGCCTTGTGATAGTGCTGCAGCGCGATCATCAGCCCTTTCATCGGCCGCAACGGGCCGAGCGTGACAAGCACGATCAGGGGCAGCCACAGCGCCGCATGCACCCAATACGGAGGCTGAAACAGAATCTCCGTCACCAGCGCAGCGCCGACCACGATCGCGCCGGCCAGGAACATGATGAATACGGCCGGGCCGTCCCCGGAATCGGCAAAGCCATAATCGAGCCCGCAGACCTCGCAGCGCGGTCGCAACGTCAGGAAGCCCGCAAACAGCTTGCCCTTGCCGCAGCGCGGACAGCGGCAGCGGAGGCCGGTGTAAATCGCCCCTGACAGTGTAGTGATCATGTTCCGGTTTCCCGGGCGCAGTGAAGCACAACCGCAACGGCGTGATGTGCTGCAGACCCGGGATCGCCCCAGATAATAAGTCTATGCCGATCCCGGACTGCGGTACACCGCTCCGCGCTGCGCCGCGTCCGGGAAACCCAAAGATTCAAACGCGTCAGCCGGCCTGAGGACCGGCGCCCCAGACATAAATACAGGCGAACAGAAACAGCCAGACGACGTCGACGAAGTGCCAGTACCAGGCCGCGAATTCGAATCCGAGATGCTGCGTTGGTTTGAACTGTCCGGCGATGGCGCGGCACAAGCAGACGATGAGAAAGATCGAGCCGATGATCACATGGGCGCCGTGAAAGCCCGTTGCCATGAAAAACGTGGCGCCATAGATGTTGCCGGAATAGTGGAACGCCGCATGGCCATATTCCCACGCCTGGACGCAGGTGAAGCTCAGCCCCAAGGCGATGGTGAGCGCCAGGCCCCACACCAGCCCTTTGCGATCATTTTCGAGCAGCGCGTGATGCGCCCAGGTTACCGTCGTGCCTGAGGTGAGCAGAATGAGCGTGTTCAAAAGCGGGAAGTGCCAGGGATCGAAGGTGTCGACGCCTTTGGGCGGCCACACGCCACCGGTATAGGCGATGCGCGCAATGTCGCGGAATTCGTCCGGGAATAGCGCGGTGTTGAAATAGGCCCAAAACCAGGCAACGAAAAACATCACCTCCGAAGCGATGAACAGGATCATTCCGTAGCGGTGCGAAATCTGCACCACGCGGGTGTGATCGTCTTCCACTTCGGCTTCATAGATGACGTCGCGCCACCAGCCGATCATCGTATAAGCGATACCGATTGCGCCGGCGCCGAACACTAGAGGCGCATAGGCAACCATCTGATGCATCCACAAAATCAAGCCGACTGCCGCGACAAAGGCCGAGGTCGCCCCGACCGCCGGCCAAGGACTGGGATTGACCAGATGGTAATCGTGAAGCGGTTTGGCGTGTGCAACATTGGCCATCGTCATTGTCTCCACTCTGGCGCGGCCCGTTGCGGTCCGCGCCATATCTGCTCTCGTTTTAGATACTTCCGGGTTTATCGTTCACCGGCGCCTCCGGCTCGCGTGTTGTGTAAGAGAGCGTAATCCTGCTGAATCTGTCCTGTTCGGAATCGTCGGCGGGCTGACGTTATAGCTGGCCTGGCCGACGGTGGCCCGGGCGGCCTGATTGCTGACCTTGTAAGAGACGCCACGGCCTGTCCAAGGCGTACGTCGATAGTGTTTTCTTCCGGCGCGAAGGATAACGGCAATCCGTCGGCAACTTCCATGATCCCGCTCATCGTCATACCGCGAAATGGCCGAACAGCCCGCCCGACATACGGTCGACCAGCAGCATGGCGAACAGCAGGAACAGGTACAAAATCGAGAAACCGAACATTTGCTTGCTGGCCGCGTGACCGCGTTGTTCGCGGCGAACCCGCAATGCCAGCGCAATTAACGCCGCCCCGGCGAGCGCGGCAGCGGCTCCGTAAACCATGCCGGCATAGCCGAAGAGCCACGGCGCAACGCCGACCGGCGCCAGCACCAGCGTATAGCGGAGGATTTGCCGGCGCGTTTCGGTCGCGCCGGCCACGACCGGAAGCATCGGCACGCCGGCGCGGGCGTAATCATCGGCGCGATACAGCGACAGCGCCCAGAAATGCGGCGGCGTCCA
>DASPTX010000038.1:0-27476 GCA_035623195.1 Xanthobacteraceae bacterium
TCGAGCGATATCGGCAACAATTGCGCCATCGGCAACGCTTATCCGACCTTTGAGAAGGGCAGGAAATATCTAGCGCCGGGCCTGTTCGGCCCCTGCGGCTACGGCTTTCCCTCCATCATTGGCGCCAAGATCGGCAATCCGGACACGCCGTGCGTCGGCTTTGCCGGCGACGGCGCGTTCGGGATTTCGATGAACGAAATGAGTTCGATCGGGCGTGAAGAATGGCCGGGCATCACTATGGTAATATTCCGCAACTACCAATGGGGCGCGGAAAAGCGTAATTCCATTCTCTGGTTCGACGATAACTTCGTCGGTACCGAACTTAATCCAAAGCTCAGCTACGCCAAAGTGGCCGAAGGTTGCGGCTTGAAGGGCGTGACGGTGAAAACCCAGCACGAGCTGACGGACGCCTTGCGGCAAGCCTGCGAGGCGCAAAAAAAGCGCGTAACGACCTTCATTGAGGTTATCCTCAATAAGGAACTCGGCGAGCCGTTCCGCCGCGACGCCACGAAGAAGCCGGTGCGGGTCGCAGGCATCCGCCGCGAGGACATGCGCGCGCAGCAGACGATGGCGCATTAACCAAAAGAGGAGCGCATGGCCACAAGCGCAGCAGCCAAGTCACCGCTGACGGCGGACTTTGCCCCCGTTATCGACGAGATCATGCGGCGGGCCCGCGATGCGTTTGCAGGTTTCCGCGATGTCGGTCAGGAGCGTGCGGATGAGGCCGTGCGCGCGCTGGCGTGGTCGGTGTACAAGCCCGATCACGCCCACGAGCTTGCCAAACTCGCTGTCGCTGACACGCATCTCGGCAACGCGGCCGACAAGGTCGTCAAGAACCAACGCAAGACCTTCGGCACGCTGCGCGATTTGCTACGCGCCAAGTCGGTCGGCATCGTCGAAGAAGACAAGGCCAGGGGCATCGTCAAATATGCCAAGCCGATCGGCATCGTCGCGGCATTGACGCCCTCGACCAATCCGGCGGCGACTCCGGTCAATAAGGCGATGATGGCGATCAAGGCGCGCAATGCCATCGTTATCGCGCCGTCGCCGCTCGGCTATGAAACAACCAAACGCACGGTCGAGTTCATGCGCGCCGCACTGGAGGCCGTTCGCCTTCCGGCTGACCTGGTGCAAATCCTGCCGCCGCCGGTCACCAAGGAATCGACCGAGGCACTGATGAAGGCGGCCGATCTCGTCGTCGTCACCGGTTCGCAAGACAATGTGCGCCGCGCCGCCATGAGCGGCACGCCGTCGATCGGAGTCGGCGCCGGGAACGTGCCGGTAATCGTCGACGAGTGCGCCGATCTCGCCGATGCGGCACGGAAAATTCGCGCTTCCAAGATTTTCGACAATTCGACCTCGTGTTCATCCGAGAATTCGGTGATCATTCTGGATTCGATCTATGACAAGGCCATTGCCGCCTTGCGGGAAGTCGGCGGCTATCTCTGCAGCGCAGCGGAGAAATCAGCGGTGCAGCAGGCGCTGTGGCAGAATGGCAAGCTTAATCGAAATCTCATTGCGCGCGATGCCGGGATCTTGGCGCGTGCGTTCGGTTTGCCGCCTGCGGCCGAGCGTGCCGACTTCTTCATGGTCGAGGACGCTGGTGCCGGCAAAGCCCATCCGTTCTCCGGCGAGAAATTGTCGCTCGTTCTCACCGTCTATCGCGCCAAGGATTTTGTCGCGGCAAAACAACAGGTCCGCGCCGTGCTCGACTACCAGGGCAAGGGCCATTCCTGCGGCATTCACACCAAGAATTTGGCGCATGCGCGCGAACTTGCCGAAGAGCTCGATGTCGTGCGCGTTCTGGTGAATTTCGCTCATACGTTCGGCAATGGCGGCGGCTTCGACAGCGGCCTTTGTTTCACGTTGAGCATGGGCTGCGGGTCATGGCAGAAGAACAGCATTTCGGAAAACCTAAGCTACAAGCACTTCCTCAATATCACCCATCTCGTCACGGTAATCCCCGAGGACAAGCCGAGCGAGGATGAGCTGTTCGGTCCGCATTGGCAAAAATACGGACGCTGATCGCGGAGCGGGCGATGAATTTCGAAGAGCACGTCGCCAAGGCCAAAGTGCTGGCCCCAGCATCGATTGCGGTTCCGCATGGGGTGCTTTGCCACTCGCCGGAGGAGGCGCAAGCGGCATTCAACGCCGTTGGCCGCTGTGTGGTGAAGGCGCAAGTCCCCGCCGGCAAACGCGGCAAGGCCGGCGGCATTTGCAAGGCCGACACCGCCGAAGAGGCAGCGGCAATGACGAGAGCCATTCTCGGCATGTCGATCGACGGCTATGCGGTTGAGAAGGTGCTCGTTGAGGAGCGCGCCGAAATCGCGCGCGAGTTCTATGCGGCCGTGTTAACGGATTTCGCCGCGCGCCGCCCGCTCATCTTGTTCTCCACCGAAGGCGGCATGGATATCGAAGAGGCCGCAGCGGCTCACCCCGACGCCATCCGCCGGCACTCGCTCGACATCGATCAGGACTTCGACGCTGCCGCGGCGCGGCGCATGCTCGCTGGGCTTGCACTCGGCGACGCCGAAGCGAAGATCGCCGACGCGCTGGCGGCGCTTTACAGAATATATTGTGAGAGCGACGCCGAACTCATTGAGATCAATCCACTGGCCCTGTTAAGGGACGGGCGTGTCGTCGCGCTCGACTGCAAATTCACGCTCGATGATTCCGCAATCTTTCGCCAGGGCGAACTCGCCGCCGCGGGCGCGCAGGAAAAACTCAGCGCCTTGGAACGTCGCGGCGCAGAAGCGGGCCTGAAATTCATCGAGCTTGGCGGCAATGTCGGCGTGCTCGCCAACGGCGCCGGCCTGACCATGACAACCATGGACGCTATCGCCCATTTCGGCGGCAAGCCGGTAAATTTTCTCGAAATCGGCGGCGAAGCCTACACTAAAGCGGAGGCCGGGCTCGGCCTCGTGCTCGCCGCCGGCAATGTCAAAAGCCTGGTCATTAATTTTTGCGGCGCTTTCGCCCGCACTGATGTCATGGCCGGCGGCGTCGTCAAAGCATGGGAAAAGCTTACGCCCACGATCCCGGTCTTTTTCTCGATCCACGGCACCGGCGAAGACGAAGCGGTGAAGCTCATTCGCGACCGGCTCGGCATCGAGCCCTACGATTTCATGGAGGACGCGGTGAGCGCCGCGGTCGAGGCGGCGCGATGATCATCTATCGCAGGAAGCATCGCGTCTTGGTGCAGGGGATCACTGGCAAGCAAGGCACGTTCTGGACCGAAAAGATGATGGCGTGTGGCACCACTGTGATCGGGGGCGTCAATCCAAAGCGCGCTGGCGAGAGCCATGCCGGCGTGCCGGTCTTTGCCTCAGCGGCGGCGGCAATGCGCCAGGCGCCGTTTGAAGTAGCGGTCATGTTTATTCCGCCGGCCATGGCAAAGGCTGCAGCACTGGAGGCGATCGATGCCGGCGCCAAGCTTCTTGTCGTGCTCACCGAGCACATTCCGGCGCAAGATGTGATGACCGTTTTGCTCGCCGCACGCCGCCGCGGCACGCAGATTATAGGCCCTAACACCGCCGGCCTAGTGACCCCCGGCGAAGGTTTCGTCGGCATCATGCCGGGC
This sequence comes from Xanthobacteraceae bacterium, assembly GCA_035623195.1. GTDB lineage: Bacteria > Pseudomonadota > Alphaproteobacteria > Rhizobiales > Xanthobacteraceae > BOG-931. The sequence goes on from DASPTX010000038.1 coordinate 3,581, forward strand.
CATAATCCGAACGTGTTTCGCCCTGGTTCGGTTGGGGTGATTTCACGCAGCGGTAGTCTCGGCACGCTGGTCGCGCTTAATCTGACGCGCGCTGGCATCGGCCAATCTGCCTTTATCGGCATCGGCGGCGATCCGATGCTAGGCACTACGACGCGCGACGCCTTGCAAGCGCTCGATGAAGATGCGGGCACCGAAGCGGTGGTGCTGGTCGGCGAGATCGGCGGAACGATGGAGGAAGAAGCGGCGGACTACGCCGCGCGCATGAGCAAACCAGTGGTGGCGTTCATCGCCGGGCGCGCCGCGCCGCAAGGAAAGAAAATGGGCCATGCCGGCGCCATCGTGTGCGGCAATACTGGCAGTTATGCCTCCAAGCGCGCGGCGCTGGAACGTGCCGGTGTTGTCGTGGCCGATACACCCCGGGAAATTCCCGATGCGGTATCGTTGCGATTGGCTGCGCGGGCAACATTGGCGATGCATATGCCTATTTGAGGGCCGGCAGTCCCTCACTTCAGAGCGGCGAAATAACCGCGCGCTTTTGCTCCCGCAATGCTCAAATTGCTGCGGCGGAACGCGCCAGCGAAATGACGTTTCCCGAGAACAGCTTTCGGGTGGGCGGGCCAGTGCGGTTTTGGCAGAGAATGGTTTCCTGCGATTGGGGTTCTGAAATCGGACTGCGTGTCGCACTGAAGGTAAGATCATGACGGCAACGATTCAAACAAGAACCGCAAGTTCAATGTGGAAAACATTTTCGATTACCGAGCGCGTCGCGGCGCTGCCCTGGGATGCGATGCTGGTCGATCTTGGCATCTGCGGATGGGCAGTCACCGGACCCTGTCTACTGCCCGAAGAATGCGCAGCTCTGGTACAGAGCTATGAATCGGAGAACTTGTTCCGCAGCCGGATCATCATGGCGCGACACGGTTTCGGGCGCGGCGAATACAAGTATTTTGCCTATCCTCTGCCGCAAATGGTGGCGGGCTTGCGCGAATCTCTTTACCCGCTGCTCGCAAGTCTTGCGAGCCAGTGGGCGAAAGTCCTGGATATCAAGGCAGCCTACCCATCGACTTATGCCGCCTATTTGGCGCGCTGCAGGGCGGGCGGTCAAACGAAGCCGACGCCGCTGCTTCTCAAATACGGTCCTGGAGATTTTAACTGCCTGCATCAAGACATCCACGGCGAGAACGTCTTTCCGCTGCAAGCCGCGTTTTTGCTGTCCCAGCCAAACGAGGACTTCACCGGCGGCGAATTCGTGCTTACCGAGCAACGACCGCGGATGCAGTCGCGAGCGGAGGCCGTTCCCCTTAGTCGCGGAGAGGGTGTGATTTTCCCAGTCCGTCATCGTCCGGTCCGCGGCACCCGCGGCATCTATCGGGTCAATATGCGCCATGGCGTGAGCCGGCTTCGCTCGGGCTCGCGCTACACGCTCGGCATTATTTTCCACGATGCTGCGTAAAGGGCGGACGGCGAAGGCTCACCCCAGATTATCGGATCGTCTCGACGCTTTACCGCGCCCTTATCTCTTTGAACTTGGATTGCGCGCGTTCGAATTTGTCGTTGAAGAGCCACATCGCGTCGAGAATCTCGCGAAAAGTGGCGGATGTCTTCGCCCTGTCCGCTCTGCCAAAAGTAAAAATGCTGTTGTTGCGCAAATATCCCATGATGACCGGGTTAGAAATTTTGTAGCTGGCGAGATTCTCCGAATTGATTGCAGCCTCGGCGGGACTGGGAATGATTTGTATGAGTTCGAAGAGCTTCATCTGGTCGATCGGCTGTGGCAATATTTTGACCACGGTTGGGATTTGCCGAAAAACGCCGGCATGCGCGTTCATCAGACCGTCCCGCACCGCCGTCCAATGATTGAGCCGGTGATCCAAATGGCCGATCCGCATCTCTTCGTGGTCGTCACGCGCGGCGAGCTTAGGATCAAATGCCGCAATGGAATTTTTGATTGCCATCCATTTGCTTCGGCCGTTTTGATCCTCCGAGAGGCCGGTTTGCAAGCTTCCTTTGTAAATGTTTGAGCGCGCGTTGCCGATATTCTGACGGCCGTTTGTTTCGGCAAAGAACAGGCCCAAGCTGATGCGGCCCGCGATCTCGGCATTGATCGGATCGAGACCCTCGGCGCGTCCTATCGCAGTCCCAAGGCGCACAACGTCATCGAATGGAGTTTCGGAATTTTGCGCGTTGGCAGGAGGCACCTGCATTATCGCGAACAGATTTGCGTAGTCGTCGAGAAGGGACTCGTTAGCGGCATCGAAATAGGCGGGAGGAATCCCGAACTTGTTGGGACGTCCAATCATCGACGGAAGTGCGTCGGTGAGATCCTTGTACGCACTCATCATGTTATTGCGTGCCAGATAAAGTGCCTGGCCCGGCAAATTGGGCAACGCTTGATGCGACTCGATCTGCGCGCGCCGCTCGCGCAAGAGCGCGGTGAACCGATTCAACGCCTCTTGATATGTGTTAAGCGCTTTGGTTTGTGGTTTCGTGATCGGGGCCGTTTGCGCCTGCGCGGATGCGATGACGCCAAGCATGTCGGCACGAGAGAAAAGAGAGGTTGCGGTCTGAAAATGTTCGGCAGCGAAAGGCGGCGCGACAAGAAATATGGCAAAAGCCGCGGCCGGCCCGGCTACGTCGGCTGCGGAAGCTATTGCACCAAGTATGTTCAGGCGCATCTGTGCAGTTGACGCCCCCGATTCTAATTTCGAAGTTGCGCGATCGGGGAAATGGAATCCCGCCGGCGCAAAACCGGGGAGGGCGCATTATATCGGGAACATACAGAACAGCGAGGGGCAATCGAGGACCACGACAGACAGAGCTTTCTTGGCTTTGCTAACGCCAATGCCACGGCAAAGGCGAGAAATCCACGTGGCGTATAGTGGACGATATCTAAATCGAATCTCTGAACGGCGTTGATTGGCTTTTGTGGAAGTCCTTTTCCCAGTAAAGCGCCGTCTGATGCCAGGCCGTGGCCATTTTCAGGTACGTCATACGTCGCGCGAGTGAGGGCGAATTCTGAGCCAATTTCAAGCACTCCGCCGCAAATTCGCGAAACTGCGTCGACGCGGCATCCAAACCTTCTGTGATAGGCCCTCGGCTGATTTTCGGCATGATTACTGGATCGTGATTTTTGCCCTCCCGTGAGTATCGGACCGCCAGTGTTAAAGTTGCGTCAACGCCGTTTGGCCGATGGTTGGCAACGGAATGCGCTAGCTTCGGTGTTCGATGGGTTTAGATAAAGACCTCGCTGGGCGTTTCACATAACTCGGGCATCGTAGGCTGCTTTGACGGAAATCGAGCAAATACGCACGGCACAGACGCGTTAGTGTAAGTCCGCAACGTTCATAGTTTAATACCCCGCCTGTTGCGGCTACGCCTTAAGGCATAAGTCCCATCGCTCGCAGCACTTCGAAACCTAGCAAGGAGGCCCACGCTAAAGAGACTATGGTCGCGATCGATACGATTTGCATGACGGGCTCCCATCGCGGAAATTGCACGCATGCACGCTAGGAGGAGTGGGGAGGGAGATCTGTGATTGGCATCACAGCGAGGGCCTCCCTCCCGTGCGGCTTGGAATTAAGGTTATCTTGGGCGTTACAGTTGCCGGGCGTTACAGTCGCATGCCACGCGTTTCGCCCATGCACAGTCGCGACGGCGCCCATACCTTGCCGGCAGAGCGAGCTCGTTCGCATCGCGCACAACAAAAACATGCGGCCGTTTTTTGAACGGACCGGACGGCGGAAAGTGGCGAACAGTCGCTAATGCACCGCGGGTTATAAAACGCGATTTCCGCGCTTAAGAGCGCAAGTGCATATAAATTTGCGACAGCAACGTCGAGATGTGGGCCGCGTACCAGCCATCGCAAAACCACGCATCGACGGCGTAGAGGGCGACTGCGCATACCAGTGCTGCAGCGAGACCCTTCAGCTTTCTCACCTCCTTTGGCGCGAATTTTACTTATGCCCGCAGGAGGAACAATCGCTTGGTTCTTGAAGGCGCGGCTGACTTTGCCGTCAACCCTACCCGTTTAGGTTATAAAACAGTGAAAATCGATGCGCCCCTTAGCGATCCGGCGGATCGCTCGCCGGTGCCAAATCGCGAGCGCCTTCCTTGACGTTTCTTCGACGCAAGCGTTCTGTCACGATAAAGAGCAGCGGGATAATGAAAATCCCGAACACCGACGCCGCGATCATGCCGCCAAAGACCGGAGTTCCCACAGCGTGGCGGGTGGTGGCGCCGGCTCCTTGCGCAATGACCAGCGGAAACAATCCGAAGATGAAGGCAAAGCTTGTCATCATGACCGGACGGAATCGCAACGCTGCGGCTTCGATTGCCGCGGCTTTGATGTCTTTGCCGGACTGGCGCCGCTCCACAGCAAAGGCGACGATCAGAATGCCGTTTTTCGCGGCGAGCGCGATCAGCGCGACAAGGCCGATTTGCGCGTAAACATCGAAGCTCAGCCCGGCAATTTTCACGGCGACAAGCGCGCCGAATATGCCGACGCTGACCGACAGCAGAGCGGGGATGGGTACGTTCCAGCTTTCGTAGAGTGCGACGAGAAACAGGTAGGCGAACAGAATAGCAAGACCGAGCACGATGCCCGTCCGCCCGCTCGCCGCCTTTTCTTGAAACGCCGTCCCCGTCCACTCAAAAGAGTAGCCGGGCGGCAGCGTGACGGCCGACGTGCGTTCCATCGCGGCAAGCGCCTGGCCGGAACTGTAACCCGGCTTCGGCGCGCCATTGACGATCGCGCCGCGGTAGCCGTTATAGCGCACTACTGTTTGCGGCCCCTGCACCAGTTTTGCCTCGGCCAGCGCGCGTATCGGCACCATGTCGCCATTCGCGTTGCGCACGTAAATCCTCTCAATGTCCTCAGTACGGGCGCGAAAGGCAGTCTCGGCTTGGAGATTGACTTGCCAAGTGCGGCCGAAGACGTTGAAGTCGTTGATGTAGTAACTGCCCAATGTCGACTGCAGCGCGTTGAAAATATCGCTGATCTTGACGCCGAGGACCTGCGCCTTGTCGCGGTCGATGTCCAAATAAATCTGCGGGGTGTCGGCGGCGTAAGTGCTGAATACGCCGGCAAGCTCCGGCTGTCCGTTCGCCGCTACAAGGAGCGCGCCGAGAACTGCGGCGACGTCGGTCGGCGGCTGGCCCTGAAGCGCTTCCAAAACATATTGGAAGCCGCCGGTATTGCCGAGCCCGAGAATAGGCGGCAGGTTGAATGGAAACGCGATGGCGCCTTCGATCGCGGCCATTTGCGGCCGCAAGCGAGCGATGATCGCAGTGGCGCTTTGCGCCGGATCGGTACGATTTTCGTACGGCTTGAGCCGGATCACGAAGAACGCCTGGTTCGAAGCCGCGACATAATCGATGAAATTGAGTCCCACCACCGACAAAATACCTTCGACGCCGGGGATCGGCCTGACGATGTCCTCGACCTGTTTGACCACCGCTTCGGTACGGTTGATCGACGCGCCCTCCGGCAATCGCAGCGCCGCGAAGATGGCGCCCTGGTCTTCGTCCGGCAAAAAACTTTGCGGCGTTTTGCCAAACAGCAACACCGACGCCACGATCACGGCGAGCACCACGACGACGGAGATCAAAGCCATGCCGGAAAGGCGACGAATCACCGACACATAGCCATTGCGCGCGCTGTCGATCGCGCCCAAGACATAGCGCATCAAGCCGCGGCTTCTCTCGCCGCGCCTCAACAGAACGGCGCATAGCGCCGGACTTAGCGTCAGCGCATTGAGAGCCGAGATCAGCATTGCAACCGAGACCGCAACGGCAAACTGACGGAAGAGCTGGCCGCTGATCCCGGGAATAAAGGCTACCGGGACGAAGACGGACAACAGAACGAAGGTAATGGCAAGGATCGGACCGGTAATTTCAGCCATCGCCTTCTTGCAGGCTTCGGGCACCGACAGCGCAGGTTCGGCTTCGATCACCCGTTCGATATTCTCGACCACCACGATCGCGTCATCGACGACGATTCCGATCGCGAGCACGAGCGCGAGCAAAGAAACCGTGTTGGCGGAATAGCCGATCAGCAGCAAGACGGCGAACGTGCCGACGATTGAAACCGGTACGGCCACCAACGGAATGAGCGTCGTTCGTAACTTGCCGAGAAACAGGAAAACAACGATGCCGACGAGAATGATGGCGATCACGAGCGTGCGGATGACTTCGACAATGGTTGCGGTAACAAACACCGTGGAATCGAAAAACATGGCGTAGGCGAGGTCGTTGGGAAATCGCGTCGCCAGCGTATCCATGGTGTCGCGCACCTGCTTGGCGACGTCGACGGCATTTGATCCTGGGGATTGATAAATTCCGATCGCGGCCGCGGGCGCGCCGTTGTAGCGGCTATATCGGTCCTGCGATCGTGCGCCCATCTCCACGCGGGCGACATCGCTCACGCGCACCACCGAACCGTCGGGATTGGCGCGCAGCACGATGGCGGCAAATTCCTCAGGGCGCGTCAGCCGGCCTTTGGTTTTGATGTTGATCTGGAACTGCTGCTCGTTCGTGATCGGCGCCGCGCCGATGCGGCCGAGTGCGGCCTGCACATTTTGATTTTGCACCGCCTGGATGACGTCATTCGGCGTCAAATTGAGTTCGGTGAGCCTGTCCGGGTCTAGCCAGATCCGCAAAGAATAATCGAGCGGTCCGAACAGCGTGACCTGGCCCACTCCTTTGATCCTGGCCAATGGATCGATGATGTTGATGGTCGCATAATTGCTCAGATAAACGGGGTCGTAGGTATTTTTCGGCGAGTAGATATTAATGACCTGGAGCAACGCGGCGGATTTCTTGCGTACCGTCAGGCCGGAACGCGACACTTCGGCGGGAAGCTGGGGAATCGCGAGGCTGGCGCGATTCTGCACGTTGACGGTATCGATATCGGGATCGGTGCCGAGCGAAAAGGTCACATTAAGGGTGTAACTGCCGTCGGAGCCGCTGGCGGACTGATAATAGATTGCGTTATCGACGCCGTTGATCTGCTCTTCGATCGGTTGCGCTACCGTGGTCTCGACCACCTCGGCATCGGCGCCGGGATAGTTTGCCGTCAACGTCACCTGCGGCGGCACGATATCCGGAAACTGCGCGACGGGAATTGCCGTGATGGCGATCGCTCCGGCGAGCGTGATCACGATGGCGATCACGACGGCAAATCGCGGACGATCGATGAAAATACTGGAAAACATCGCCGTTAATTTTCCGAAGCGACTGTTGCGGAAACAAGTTGGCCAGGATGAACCTTTTGAATTCCTTCGACAATGACCAGTTCGCCTTCTTTGAGACCGTCGCTGACGACGACATCGCGGCCTTGCTCGACTCCGGTCGTTATGCGCCGCTGCTCAACTTTTTTTGCATCGTCGACCAGCATGACATAGTGACCGGCTTGATCGAGCAGCACCGCGGATTGCGGCACGACAAGCGATTGGTGCGGCGCGCCCCGTTCCACCATCACGCCGACAATGCCGGCGGGGATCAGGATGCCGTCGGGATTCGGCAGTTGCGCTCGCACCGTTACGGTATCGGTATCGCCTTGCACTTGAACGTCGAGAAAATTGGTCAGGCCGGGATGCGGATAGATGCTGCCGTCGGGGAGTTTGATGTGAATGGTTACATGGGGGCTCTTGTCGGCCGACGCGGCGATCCGACGCTTATATGCGATAACATCGGCTTCGCTCGCCTGGAACGTGATGTAGATCGGGTCCTGGCTGACGATCGTCGCCAAGGTTCCGGATGACGGCTGAACGAGATTCCCTACGGTGAAATTCGCTAGTCCGATTCGTCCATCGATCGGGGCGCGAATTTCCGTATATCCGAGATTGATCTGCGCCTGCTCAAGTAACGCCTGCGCTTGCAAGACGTCGGCCTTCGCCGCCTGCTCATCCGCGGCGCGCTGGTCGACCGTGGATTGCGGAATATTCTGGTTGTGCACAAGCTCTTGGCCGCGCTGGAGCTGTAGATTGGCGTTGACTTCAGTCGCCTTCGCTTTGGCGAGGTTGGCGGTTTGCTGATCGACCGCGGCTTTGTAAGTATCTTGTTCGATTCGGAACAAAAGGTCGCCCTTTTTGACGTGCTGACCTTCGGTGAAATTCCGCTCTTCGATGAATCCGGGGACTCGGGCGACGATCTCGACTTTGTCGATCGCTACAACGCGACCAATGAAATCTCCGGTCTCCGTCACTTGACGGGTCGCTACCGGCTTTACCAGGACCGCAGGAGGCGGCGCGCCTTGCGCCATGGCCGTGCCACAAAATGCCGCGTCGCAGAACGCGTCACAAAGCGTAACGACAACAGACACGCTGATCAGCATGAGGCCCATAAACAAGCCTTGGAGGCGGAACATCGAACTGCTCCTCCGCGAGGGAATTAAGCAGGCTTGAACAAGTTAAGCACTTCGCGCCGCCCGCGTCTTCATGTCGATAAGCTTCTTAGGCCCGCTTAAGTGAGTTACCGTGATGAATCAAGGCGAGCGGTGATCGGGGGCCCCGAGAATCGCGATCGCGGCGAAGGCACCGGCTCATAAGAAAATCAAATCGTCTCCTTAGAAATTCTGACTAGGTCTTACTATGTGGCATCCCTATATGAACGCATCAGGGCAAAGCCCTCGATTTGGCTGGATATAGGAGGAAATGATCATGGCGTGGACAACTCCGACCATTGTTGAAATTTGCATTGGTCTCGAAATCAACGGCTATCTGCCGCCGGAGTTTTGAGCATATCTTGCCGGCCGCAACTTGCGGCCGGCTCCTTCCCACTTTCGGATCGGCGGCCATGTGGCGCTCGGAGGGCCATATGGCGATGTATTGTCGCTTTGGCCGTTGCTTATTGCGAAGCGGTCCTGTCATGAATGGGCGCTGTCACGAATAACACGGTCGGCTTTCCCATGAAGGCTTAAGTCTGATGGACTCCAAGGGGCTTGCGGGCTCCGGTGCGGGTGAGCACATCAAGGGTACCCGTTCGATACTATCGAGAGTGCTGGCTCTCCAGAAGTAGTGGACGATGCGCGCCGCACGCCCTTTCCGGAAAGTAGTTCCTGTGGAACTCTAAATTAGATGGGTGAACCACTCCCGCCTCCACTGGGGCTCCTCGCCGAGCTTACTCATCGGTGTCCACTCGGCTGTCCGTATTGCTCGAACCCAGTCGGCTTGGAGCGACGCGCCGATGAGATCGACGCCGCGATCTGGGCTCGGGTCTTTGCGGAGGCCGCCGATCTCGGCGTGCTTCAGGTTCATCTTTCCGGCGGAGAGCCGGCGGCGCGGCGGGACCTCGTCGAGATCACGGCTGCGGCTCACCGCGCAAGCCTGTACACCAATCTCATAACCTCGGCGGTGGGGCTCACCGAGAAAACGCTTGCGGCGCTGGCGGCGGCCGGCGTTGATCACGTCCAGATCTCGATCCAGGACGCTGACGCCATCTCGGCAGACCGGATCGCCGGCTACGACGGCGCCTATGCGCGCAAGCGCGCTATCGCTAGGGAAGCGGTGCGGCTCGGCATTCCACTCACCGTCAATGCCGTCATCCATCGTGCCAATATCGACAATCTCGCCGCCATGGTTGACCAGGCCGTCGCGCTCGGTGCCGGTCGAGTCGAAATCGCCCACGTGCAGTATTACGGCTGGGCTCTCGTCAACCGCGGTAAGTTGATGCCGACCAGACCGCAAGTCGAGCGCGCGGTTGGTCGTGTCGAGGCTCTACGCGAACACTATCGGGGCATCATCGTCATCGACGCCGTCTTGCCCGACTATTACGCACGTTTCCCCAAACCTTGTATGGGCGGATGGGGGCGCCGGTCGCTCAACGTCACGCCGTCGGGAAAGGTTCTACCCTGCCATGCGGCCGAGACCATTCCGGGCCTTGAATTCTGGTCGGTGCGCGAGCACTCGCTTGCCGACATCTGGAGCTTTTCGCCGGCCTTCAACGCCTTCCGAGGCACGGACTGGATGAAGGAGCCATGCGCCAGCTGTCCGCGACGGCTGGAGGATTTCGGCGGCTGCCGCTGCCAAGCTTTCGCGCTTACGGGCGACGCGCGTGCAACGGATCCGGTCTGCCATCTATCCTCCCGGCATGCGCTTGTGGCCGAGCTCGCCGAACAGCGCGACGACACGCCCTATGTCTACCGGCGAAACCGAGCCGATCGTGCCGCGATGACTGAAATGGTGAAAATGGACCGATGACGAGGGCCTTGATCCACGTCAATGAAATAAGGGACAAATGGGGCCGAAAGTAATTCGGTTCTCACAAAACGCGGCGAGTGCGGGGAATATGTACATGCTGCGCTGGGCTAATCGAACGCTATGCTGACGCTGCGCCAGCTTCGATATCTCAATGCCTTGGCCCGTCACGGCCATTTCGGCCGTGCCGCCGAGGAGTGTTCGGTCAGCCAGCCGGCGCTGTCGATGCAGATTAGCGAGCTCGAAAAAGAGCTCGGGGCCAAGCTCGTCGAGCACCAGCAGGGTTCAACCGCATTGACTGAGATCGGGCGCGAAGTGGCGCGGCGGGCGGCTGACATACTCAGCGCAGCGCGCGACCTTGCCGATAGCGCTCGCCGCAGCGCCCGCCCGCTAAGCGGACCGCTGCATGTCGGCATCATTCCAACGCTCGCGCCATACGTGCTGCCGCCCGTTCTGCCCGAGCTGCAGCGTCGCTATCCCGAGCTGCGTCTGGAGTTGATCGAAAGCCAGACGCGAACGTTGTTGGGCGAGCTCCGCCGTGGCGCCCTCGACGTGCTTTTGCTCGCGCTGCCTCTGGAAAAAACCGATTTGGAGACGCTACCGCTATTCGAAGATCATTTTCTGTTCGCGGTGCCGGCAGACGATCCGCTGCCGGAGCGTTCCCGGGTCTGCACGCGCGACGTCGACGCACGCCGGCTCATTCTGCTGGAAGAGGGCCATTGCCTGCGCGATCAGGCCCTCGCCTTCTGCTCGCGGCGCAGCACCACCGACACGGGTCTCGGCGCAACGAGCCTTGCAACCATCATGCAAATGGTGGCGAGCGGTTACGGTGTTACGCTCGTGCCGGAAGTCGCGATCGACGCTGAGGTGCGCGACGATCGTATCAAACTGCTTCGTTTTGCCGAGCCGCAACCAAGCCGCACCGTCGGCCTCGCGTGGCGATCGACTTCGCCGCGGAAGGCGGATTTCGCTGCGCTTGGTCAGGTCCTCGTAGAGACGCTCCGGGCTGCCAAGCCGCGACGGGCCGCACCTTTGCGCGCGGCCGGCTAAAGAGGTCGGGACCTCGTACCCTCGTTTTTTTAATCGTGCGGTGTCCGCGCGTCCGTACCTTCGCCCCAAACCCACGGCAGACCCGCAGTCGTCAGGATCATGTACACTTGAATGGCGACTAATCTTTTGCAAATTCCAGGAGAGCTTTTGTGAAAACTCGATATGCAGTGACGCTGGCAACGATTGTCGGTTTCGGATTCGGTGTTCTTATGGCTCAAAGCCTTTTCGCCCAGTCCGCGCCGCACGCTTACGTCATAACACTGTTCGACGAGGGGGCGATGATAAGCACCGGCTATCCTTCACTCGCTCCCGCGACATTTCAACCGTTTGGCGGCCGCTACATTATCCATAGTGGAAGGACGATCACCTTCGACGGGAAGCCTCCGAAGCAAATGGTAGCCATCGCATTCGACAGCATGGACAAAGCGCTGGCATGGCATGCATCGGACGCGTTTAAGGAAATGTACGACGTTCACAAGATCGCCAATGTCCGCGCTTTCGCCGTGGAAGGCGTGGAGCGCTAATAGTTGCTCTCTCAAACGAGCCTTGTTCGACTGGGGGGAACGGGACTACGCTTTGTGAAAATCTGCGGCGTTGGCGGAGCAGGCCATGACAACAGCGACATTCGTGAACCGACCCAGCGACGAGCAGCTCGATTTTGCCGACATGCGACGGCGCATTCGGGCCATTTTTATCGGGTCGATTGGCAATCTGGTGGAATGGTACGATTTCTACGCCTACGCGGCCTTCGCGCTTTATTTCGCCGCCGCATTCTTCCCCAATTCAGATCCGGTCGTGCAACAGCTCAACGCCGCGCTCCTGTTTGCCGCAGGCTTCCTGGTGCGGCCCTTGGGCGGCTGGCTATTCGGCGCCTTGGCCGACCATCGCGGGCGGCGCGGAGCGCTCATGCTTTCCGTTTCGCTGATGTGTTTCGGCTCGCTGATGATTGCGGTAACGCCGACTTATGCTTCGATCGGCATTGCCGCGCCGATCTTGCTCGGCGTCGCGCGCGTCATCCAGGGGTTGAGCCTCGGCGGGGAATACGGAACGAGCGCGACCTACCTCACCGAGATGGCGGATCAGCGCAATCGCGGCTTTTACTCCAGTTTCCAATACGTGACGTTGATCGGCGGGCAAATTTGCGCACTGCTTGTTCTGCTCATCTTGCAGAAGGTCTTTCTGACCGGGGAGGAAATCCGCGCTTGGGGATGGCGCATCCCGTTTTTCATCGGCGCGCTTCTCGCTCTTATCGCGCTTATCATGCGGCGTACATTGCACGAGACCGAGGCTTTCGAGGCTGCGCAAGAGGTCGTAAAGCGAACGTCGTCGCTTCGCTCGCTCATGAAATATCCGCGCGAAGTTTTGCTCGTGGTGGGATTGACCGCAGGCGGAACCGCGGCTTTTTATACCTATACGACCTATATGCAAAAATTTCTCAAGCTCTCGGTCGGGCTGACCGACGATCAAACCACGGTGGTAACGCTCGGCTCGCTGATATTCGGAATGATATTGCAGCCGATCTACGGCGCGATCTCGGACCGCATCGGCCGCAAATGGCTGTTGATCGGCTTCGGGGTTTGCGGCGTCGCATTTACAATCCCGCTACTCACGACGCTGCAGAACGTAAAGGGTCCGCTGGCGGCGTTTCTCCTCATCGCGGCGGCGTGGATGATCGTATCGGGCTACACATCGATCAATGCCGTGGTGAAGGCCGAATTGTTTCCGACCAATATTCGCGCGATCGGCGTTGGGCTGCCATATGCCCTTACAGTGTCGATCTTCGGCGGCACCACGGATTCGGTGGCGTTGTGGTTCAAGTCGCTTGGTCATGAAAGTTGGTTTTATTACTATCTGACCGGCATGATCGGGATTTCGCTCGTGGTCTATCTGTTCATGCGCGACACGAAATTTGACTCGGCGATGCACCGTCACGAGTAGCGTTCCGATACGCTTGGCTCGCCGTTACAGGTCGGCCGTTCGAGGAGTAGGACTATGACAACGCTTCTCGAAAGACGCATTGCGGCAATCACCGGCGGCGGCTCGGGCATCGGGCGGGCGATTGCGCTCGGCTTTGCGAAGGAGGGCGCCCGCGTGGTCGTGCTCGATACCAATAACGATGCCGCCGCCGAGACCGTCGCGGCGATCAGGAAGGCCGGGGGTGCGGCCGACAATTTCACGCTCGACGTGACAAAACGCGAGGACTGCCGCGACATTGCCGCACTCGTCGATGAGAAGGTCGGTCCGATCTCGATCCTGGTCAACAATGCGGGCATCAACCGCCGCAACGCCATCACCGCGAACCCCGGAGCGGTCATCCAGGACTGGCACGACGTCCTGAGCGTCAATCTCAACGGCGTTTTCAACGTCACGCATGCCTTCTTGGAGCAACTGCGCGCGGCTCGCGGTTGCATTATCAACATCGCGTCGATCCAGTCGTTCATGCACGTCCGAACGCCCAACTCGCCCGCCTACACCGCCTCGAAACACGGCGTGCTGGGGTTTACGCGCGCGCTTGCCGCGGAACTCGGCAAGGACGGAGTGCGGGTCAATGCCATCGGGCCGGGCCTGATCGAGACGCCGCTCAACGAGAAAGTTCGCGCCAGCAATCCTGAACTGGTGAAGGTCTTCTTGGACCACACGCCGCTCGGCCGCGCTGGAAAGCCCGAAGACATCGTTGGGCCGGCAGTTTTTCTTGCCTCCGACCTCTCCAGCTATGTTACCGGCGCGATCGTCATGGTTGATGGCGGTTACCGAACAATCTAATCGTGGCCCCACCTTGCGCCGCAGCTGGAGCATGATGCGGAAAAAGCCTGCCCCGGACACCGATCCGGGGTGGAAACCTTATCAAATATCAGGAGCCGCGATCGATTCGACTTGGAACGATTGCGCTCTAGTCGGCGGCCGTCGTCATCAAAGCGGCTGTGGGCGAACCATGATAGGCTCTGGCGGCGTAATCCCTCATATCCTCAATCGTCAGTCCCCGTTGGACGGACAAGTCCCCCGAATTTACGGAACTTGAAAGCTGATCGAGAAACGCCATCGAGTCGTTCGACCTCGCTCGCGGCCGCTCCTGCGTGACTCGCTCCGGCTTCGGCAGTTTCGGCATTTCAGCGTCGGCGATTTGGATATTGCCCTTCGCCGCTGGCTCCTTCTCTCGATGCGCCGGCGGCTGCTCCGCGGGCTTAGGCCTTGGCAATGGAGCCGGTGAAGACAGTTGCGCCAGCTTAACCGGCCGCGGCGCTTGAGCTTGCGCAATTTCCACGCCATTGTCGGCGGTCAATTTGGCGATTTCGGTTTTCACCAAGTTTCGAAACTCGAAATTGAATTGCGCTCCGGGATGGGAGTCATTGTTCTCGATATATTCGATATTTTCTCCGATCAGCTTCTTCGATCCCATCCCGCCGAAGGTCATCCACGGATTGGGATTGTAGATTTCGATCATCCGCCCCACCTTGCCCGTGAGCGGCGGATTCCAACTCAGCATCGAAGGCTGCAGCGCAACGATCAAATCGACGTATTTCGAATTATTCGCCACAAAAACGGAACTATTGGCGCCCAGGCTATAGCCGACGACAACCGTGTGCGTTCCGGGAGGCTGGCGGGCGATGTCCTGCACCAAGGATGGCCATTCCTGATGCAGATAGGTCCGGACCTCGACATCCGGCATCGTTTTCAGCTCGGCGACCAATTCAACAAGGCCGATCGCCGGCAAAGGTCCGAACATCGGCCACAATACGCCGACAAACGTCTCGGCATGGGCCGGAGCGCAGAAGAGCGAGCCACACAAGGCAAGGATGATCGTGAGCTTCTTCACGTTTTGCTTCCCCATCGGCGATCTGTGCCAATCTGGCACATTTGCCTCGCCCCCTCGCGGCGATCGCCGACCCTCACGGCTTGATCGCCCCCGGCACGGTTTCCTCTTTCGACCGCAAAAAGCGAGAAATGCAGGCGTTTATGGGGAAGCAGAGAGGAAACTTTGCGGATGAAAGTGGGCACCAATTGGCAAGCTTAATACTCCATGACCCTTAATTCTCCATGACCGTATCTCTGACCTATGCTCCATCTTGTCTTGAGCTTGTCTCGGACCGCCGCAGGCGGTTCTACAAGCGATGGTAGGTAGGCAGCCGTTGGCTCGATCTTAAATGTTCACGCTCACCGAGCTTGAATGCGCCATTTCACTGGTTCGTGCGAGCGTTCCGCCGACGCCGCAATATGCGTGGCCGTTGCTTAAGGCGCTGACCGGCGTGGAGGTCGTGGTCAAACACGAAAACCACACGCCGATCGGTGCGTTCAAGGTACGCGGCGGCGTTGTCTATTTCGATCGGCTCAAGCGCGAACGGCCGCGGGTGCAAGGCATCGTCACTGCGACGCGCGGCAATCATGGACAGTCGTTGGCCTGGGCCGGCGCGCGCGCGGATGTCGCCGTGACAATCGTTGTGCCGCAGGCGAATTCGGTCGAGAAAAACGCGGCGATGCGCTCATTCGGCGCCAATTTGATCGAGCACGGCCGGGACTTCGATGATGCAAAAGAGGAGGCAATTCGCCTTGCAACGGAATGCGGGCTCGAATATGCGCCGTCGTTTCACCGCGACTTCGTCCTTGGGGTGGCAACTTACGCGCATGAGTTATTTGGCGCGTTCGGCGATCTCGACACGGTCTATGTCCCGATCGGACTGGGTTCCGGCATTTGCGGGGTGATCGGCGTGCGCGATGCGCTCAAAGCTAAGACGAAGGTTGTTGGCGTGGTCTCCGAGCGCGCCAACGCCTATTCCCGCTCGCTCGCCACGGGTCGCGTGACGACGACCAATTCGGCGTTGACCTTCGCCGACGGCATGGCGGTGCGCGTGCCCGACGCAGCGGCATTCGAGACTATCCGCCGCGGGGCCGAGCGAATCGTCGAGGTGTCCGAAGACGCGATCGCGGAAGCGATCCGGTGCATCTACAGCGCAACCCATAACTGCGCTGAGGGGGCCGGCGCAGCTGCGCTGGCGGCGCTCGTCAAAGAGCGCGCTCACCTGCAAGGCCGCCGGGCCGCCGTGATTCTGACCGGACAGAATATCGATCGCACCTGGATGAGCATGGTGCTGGCAGGAGGAACGCCCAAGGTTGGCTGACGCCAGAGGGAGGGCGCTTTGTCCGTTTCCAGACGGCTGGCTTTCAGATTGGCGAAAGCTCTGGATTTATTCATGGCCGACGCAGACAAGTTAGTGGTGTGGTTGCCGCGACTCTATGATTGAGCATAGGAGTACAGGATGAACCCCGATTGGCGCGTCGACTTCCGCAGCCATAGGCGCCTGTTTGACGATGTTTTCAAAGTCGACGAAGTGATCATCGCTCACCAGCGATATGACGGCACAATGAGCGCCGATGAGCGGCTGCTCATCTTCGAGCGCGGCGATGCGGTCGCCGTGCTCTTGTTCAATGCCGACAAACGCATGATCGTCCTGGTCGAGCAGTTCAGAGCTCCGGTCTTAATTGGACGGCGCCGCGAGGATCAGGCGAGCGCGAATGGCTGGATTACCGAGCCTGTCGCCGGGACGATCGACCTGGGCGAAAGCGCCGAACAGGCGGTTATCCGCGAAACCTTGGAGGAGACTGGCTACCAGATCGAAGATCCAGAACTAATCGGGAAATTCTTTTTGTCGCCGGGCGGCTCTTCCGAGCGCATATTTCTTTACTTTGCGCGGGTGAGCGAGGCGGAGAAATTGCAAAAAGGCGGCGGGCTTGACGGCGAGGATATTAAAGCCCTTCAGATTGGAGTTGACGACCTGTTCGATCGACTGGCGAAAGGCTTAATCGAGGATGCGAAGCTCGCGATCGCCGCCTATTGGCTGAAAGACAATATCGGCCGGCTCTGAAGCAATCGCGAAACACATGCGGGCAGCGTATCGTGGTCGCCGGACATTCGGAGGTTCGAATCTTTCCGGCCCAGCCAATCAGTCTAATCTCTCAAGGTTCTCGCCGCGATCGCGCAAAATGCCCGCCGTCTGCCGGCCTTTTGGCATTGAGCCAATTCTCTCGCATTCCCGCCTCGGTCAGCGTTGGGCGTCAGCCACGCGAATTCTCTCGGCTAGATAATCGATATTCCCGTTTTCCGGAGAATTTGGCCGGAGACTCGGGCGCAACTGACATGTCCGCTTCTGACGTCCGAGGACTCCCAAGATTATCGGAAGATCGCTTCAATACTCGAGCCGCTAGACAAGATGTGCCAGGAATAGCTACGGGTGCGCGGGTAGGGAGTCCAGCGTGGCTTTATTGCAGCTGCTCTCAACGAAAGACCAAGGCGGCAGCGAGCGCTACACTGTTATTGCTCAATCTATTTGCGCGAACGTGCTTAACGTTCTGGCGGCTCGCTAGAAAAAACGGCTTGAGAGCGACTCCGTCGCCGCTATGATTTTCATGGGTTGTCGGATCGTTCATGCAATTGGAAAAGCCATGACCCCGAGCAACGCCGAAGTACTTACCGCCTTCCTATTCTATTGCCTCGCCGTTCACGTAACACAGCAAGAACGTCGCAACCTGCGATGATAGCGCCCGCCCCGCCGTGCTCGACTCGTCGCTAAGGACGCGGCAAAAGGATTGATCTCTACGTCGTAGCCGGCACGGTCCAGGTCACCTCGTCCGTAATGACCTTGAAGCTCGCAAGCGAGCAAGGTCCGAAAGAAGTAATGATCGCAACGTCAGTGGCATCACGTCCGCGCGCCATCAGGATGCGCCCGAGACGTGGCGTATTGTGGCGAGCATCGAACGTGTACCAGCGGTTGCCGAGATAGACCTCAAACCAAGCGCTAAAATCCATGGGATCGGGATCGGCCGGCACGCCGATGTCGCCAAGATAACCGGTGCAGTAGCGCGCCGGAACGTTCATACAGCGGCACAGCGTGATTGCAAGATGGGCGAAATCCCGACAGACGCCGTGACGTTCCGCATGTGCATCCCACGCCGTCTTGCTCGGGTTCGCGTGCTCATACCCAAACGTGAGGTGGGTGTGTACGTAATCACAAATAGCTTGAACGAGCGGCCATCCCTTCGGGACAATACCGAATCTAGACCAGGCCAGCTTCGTGAAACGATCCGTCTCGCAATACCGGCTGCCGAGAAGATAAACGAGCGTTTCGACGGGTAACTTTTCCAGGGCATGCTGCTCGGCATCAATCGCCACTTCGTCAGGCTTGCCGTCGTCGCGGATCACAAAATCGGAAGACAGAGTAAGACGACCTTTTGGGGCGTGGATGACGTGGCAGATGTTGCCAAAACCGTCTCGATAGCTGTTGGCTGGGATCGCCGGATCGAGCCGCAAAAGATCAGACGTCACCAAGTCCCGGATGCGTGATGGGTGCACGTTCAGCATCGCAATCATCGGCGTTGACTGCGTACAGTTATAGGAAATTTCGTAGCCGGCCCGTATCTTCATTGAATGTTCTCGGGTCAACGGCTTTGAGTGTCTGCTGAATCCACCCCCCTAACCCTCACTGCGACATTCATGGCTAAATGGTCTGACGGCGATCCGTACCACGTACCTTGCAACGGGATTGCTTCGCGCGGGTGTTGTACGGTGGCGACGCGGATGAGATTCTGATTTCCCGTTGTGCCAGCCGCTGGGTCGAAATCGATCCAACCGGGCCCAGGTACGTAGACTTGGACCCAAGCGTGCGTGTTGCCGCCAACGATATCGTCTTCTTCATCCTCTTCCCCGGCATCATCGTCGACCAGGTGTACGTATCCGGATACGAATCGCGCCGCTATCCCGCGCGAACGAAGTGCCGTGATCATAAGGACCGCGACGTCGCGACAACTTCCGCTGCCTAAGGTTAGCGTTTGCACAGGGTCCTGAATTCCCTCTTCATGCCGCGAAATATGTCTGATTGTTTGTTTGATGGTCTCCGTCATGCCCACCAGCAATTCATAAAGATCGACAGACTTGTCGTTTCGGAAAAACGCTGCGGTCCAACTATCGAGCTCGCGACGCGCGGATGGTGGCTGAATATATCGATTGAGGTCACACCAATAGTCCACGGAATAAGCGAACGGATAACGGCGAGCGGAATAGTCGATGTCCATACCACGGAACTTCGCAGGCGCATGGTTGAGACGAACTTTGCTTACAATACTAAGTTTGTCAGCACGGTCATCAAATTGCGCAGTCGCGACGTGATTGCCGAAAATGTCGCGCGACCACTCAAGCCGTACAGGCTTGGGTGTGATTTCGAGCGTACATCCCAGAACCTTCTGGTCACCGTCATCGCGCGGAAATAACATCATCCGGTGCTCACCGAACGAGACGGGTCGATTGTAGTGGTACGTGGTGACGTGTTTGATATCGAGAATCGGCATCGCGATTCCATGGTATGAAAACGTGCGACACATTGTGACTAGGCTTCTCAGTTATACATGCATTTTTTGGGCCAATTTAAATGCATATTCCTTCCGTGGTGTGACAAGCCGATGCGAACGGAATAGTGCGCTCGCTCGGAGCATGATTAGGGACAAAGTGTAAGCGGCGCATCGCCTGAGTGATCGGCTTTGCGGGTCTCCAACACTCGACCGCTAGCGCCTCTTGAAACGGAACGAGAGTTGACTAGTTCGGACGCCGCAAATCGAGGGTCGTTGGATACTCCAAAGAGTATTCGAAAGACGGCACGCTTATGACCCCGCCAGTGTGACCGTGATCCTGGAAGCGGGCGCGCCGGCGGCCTTCTGCCTCATAGGAGTTGACGGGGAAAGTCTCGTAGTTGCGGCCGCCCGGATGGGCAACGTAATACACGCAGCCGCCGAGTGAATGGCGGCTCCACATATCGACGATGTCAAATTTCAACGGTGCACTGACGTTGACGGTCGCCTGCAAGCTGTCTGCCAAATTCCAGGCCTTGAACCGCACTCCGGCAACATACTCCCCGGGGCGACGGGTCGCGGTCAAAGGCACGCGGCGGCCGTTACAGGTCACGGCGTGACGATCAGCATTCAGCCCCGACGTTTTGACTTGCAAACGATCGACCGATGAATCGACAAAGCGCACCGTACCGCCTGGCGTGCCATCCTCGTTGAGGACGTACCAGGGTTCAATTGCTTGCCGCAACTCGAGGGTCACCCCACCGTGCTGCACCGTCCCGCAGAGCGGGAAACGAAATTGCCGCTGAGCCTCAAACCAACCAGGATCGAAAGCGTAACCGGCACGCTTGAGATCGTCCAACACACCAAGGAAATCTTCCCAGACGAAATGTTCGAGCATGAAGCGGTCGTGGAGTGCAGTACCCCAACGTACTGGCTTGCCATCAAGCGGCACCCGCCAAAACCATGCAATCAGCGCGCGCAGCAATAATTGCTGTGCCAGACTCATGCGTGCATGCGGAGGCATTTCAAATGAACGCAGTTCGACCAACCCTAGGCGACCGGTCGGGCTGTCGGGGGAGTAGAGTTTGTCGATGCAAATTTCGGTGCGATGAGAGTTCCCGGTGACATCGACCAGAATATTGCGAAACAAGCGATCGGCTAGCCATGGCGGCACCCAATCGGCGCTGCCGGGTTTCGGCACTTTCTCCATCGCGATCTCGAGTTCGTAAAGCAAATCCTGGCGCGCCTCGTCGATGCGCGGCGCTTGACTGGTGGGCCCAACGAACAATCCGGAGAACAGATATGATAACGAAGGCCGCCGTAGCACGTAGAGCACCAGACTCTTGAGCAGGTCGGGACGCCGCAGGAACGGACTGTCGGCTGCGTTTAAGCCACCGAACACGATGTGATTGCCGCCGCCGGTCCCGGTATGCCTACCGTCAATCATGAACTTATTCGTGCCAAGACGTGAACGATGCGCGTCCTCGTAAAGGCCATCGGTGATAGCAACGGCTTCACGCCAAGACGCCGCAGGTTGGACGTTGACCTCAACGACACCGGGATCGGGCGTGACCTTCAGCACATTGAGCCGCGGATCGGCCGGTGGTGCATAACCTTCGATACGGATCGGCAGGTCGAGCTCGGCAGCGGTCGCCTCGATCGTCGCGATCAGGTCAAGATAATCGTTGAGTGTTTCAAGGGGCGGCATGAATACGCATAGCCGCCCATCGCGCGCTTCTACAGTGAGGGCTGCACGCACCGGTACTCCAGGAAACGCTTGCGCGCCAATTACGGGTTGCTGGCGCTGCATCACGAGCGTTTCCGATGCAAGCGGTGATCTTTTGTCGGCAGCCCCGGCGCTCGCCTTGTTAGCCTTCACCAGTACATCGCCCGAATCGCTCAGCGGTTTGCGTTCGGCAAACGGGTCGGCCTGAATGACATGTGGATATTCCATCGGGTCGAGACTGGGTAATGATTGCATTGGCAGCCGCAGGCCGAGTGGCGAGTCGCCCGGTATCAGGAACAACCGGCCGCGGCGCGTGCGCCAGATCTCGCTCAGCCATCCCGGCTCCGCGTCAGCCGTCCAGCGTTGCAGCGGCAGAACAAAGCCTGCAGGCTTGCTGAAATGACCGTCCAGCAATTTCAAGATACGCGCCCGCTCGAGAGGATCATCGAGTTTTGGATCGCTGGGATCGATGTTCTCCGGAATCAAACCTTGCTCGAGCATCCGGCCGAATGGATCCTCGTAAGCCGGCTGCGCGTAGTTTTGCTGCAGACCTAAGCGCGTCGCGATTCCCTCGGCAAATGCCTGCGCGTCGCGCGACGAGACATTGCAGTTGGCGGCTTCAGGAGCAATCAAACCATCATCGTGCCAGATCGGCACGCCGTCGCGGCGCCAATATAGCGCGAATGCCCAGCGCGGGTTTGATTCGCGCGCATACCATTTGCCCTGACCGTAGTGTAATAGTGCGCCCGGCGCGAAGCGAAGGCGCAGCCGCTGGATCAATTCGTCTGCGCGCTGACGCTTGACCGGCCCCAGCGCAGCCGTGGTCCATTCCGCCGACTGATAGTCATCGATGGAGACAAAAGTCGGCTCGCCGCCCATGGTCAGACGTACATCGTGACGATGCAGATCGATGTCGACGGTTTCGCCGAGAGCATCAAGTGCGTTCCAAGCTTCCAGCGAGAATGGCGCCGTCACGCGAGGCTGTTCGGCGAGGCGCTCCACGCTCATGTCGTATGCGAAGGAAACCTCGCATGGTTCAACCATGCCGGTGATTGGAGCCGCCGAGCGGAAGTGAGGCGTCGCGGCCAGCGGTATGTGTCCCTCCCCGCAGAGAAGCCCAGAGGTTGCATCCAAACCAACCCACCCAGCGCCGGGTAGATAAACTTCGGTCCAAGCGTGCAAATCAGTGAAATCGACCTCAGGGCCGGCCGGCCCCTCCAACGGCTTCACGTCAGGTCGCAACTGAATGAGATAACCCGAGACGAAGCGAGCTGGCAGGCCAATGTGCCGCAGAATTTGCACCAGCAGCCACGCCGTGTCCCGGCACGAGCCGGCCCCCGAACTGAGCGTCTCCTCAGGCGGCCGCACGCCGGGCTCCATTCGGATTAAATAGCGGATCATGCGCTGGACGAGTTGGTTGAGTTCGACCAGCAGATCGACGGTGTTGCACGGCTTGGGCGAAATCGAAGCGACGAATTCTTTCAGACGCGGCGTTGCCAGATCTGGTTCGACAAACGCAGCAAGGTCATCGTGCAGTTCAGGAGGAAACTTGAACGGCCACGTTTCGGCATACGGCTCGACAAAAAAATCGAAGGGATTAATGACCTCAATGTCGGCACGAAGATCGACCGTGATGCAGAGTTCAGTAACCTTTTCCGGAAAGACGTACCGGGCAAGCCAGTTGCCGTGCGGGTCTTGTTGCCAATTGACGAAATGCTGCGATGGCCACACCGTTAGCGAATAGCTAGGAATGCGGGTCCGGCAGTGCGGCGCGGGCCGTAATCGGACAACCTGCGGGCCGAGAGTGATCGGACAATCATAAGTATAACGGGTAGCGTGGTGGAGCGCGACTGGGATAGACATGGCTGCGACGCGTCTCACTTGGTCTTGTTGAATTTCCATGCAATTTCCGGGCCGTCAATGCGGTTGGTATCTAGACAGGCCAGCGATAATCAATTTGGATATTGCTGCCTGCATCTGGATCACTCTCGGGCAGCGTGCCCCATGTCACGCTCAACCGCAGCACTTTTCAAATGTCCGCTTTGGGTCAAAAGGCGACATACGCACCTGTTCAGGCGACGTCTGCTTTTACCCAAATACCAGACATCGGTCGGCACCAGGGCGGGAATTCGTTTTGGGCAACAGTAGGGGCTTAACGTGGTTCGCCGGAGAACGTCTGCAGCAGGGTTGACAGCCGATCGAGTGCGGCGCCAGGTAACGCACCTTTTTCAACCGCGGCGAGCGCATTCTGGAATTGCTCCGGCGTAGCTATCCCGACCAAAATGGTCCCAATAGCCGGATGCGAGATCGCAAACCGCGTGGCAGCTTCTGTCAGGGTCGCGGCGAAGCCTTCCTGTACAAGTGGCATCAGACGGCGGGCGTGTGTGACATCGGCCGCGTAGCTTAAAGCCGATCCGATCGGCTCGGGCGGTGGGCTCGCAATTGGATGCCGTTAAGTCGATCCAGAAAGCGCGCCGCCGGCAAGCACGCGGATACCAATGACGCCGACCCCAGCGTGTCTCGTATGATCGAACAGCCGTCCGTAGTCCTGCGCCGGAAAATTCGGCGGTAACTCGATCGCCGCGGACGGATTGAG
>DASPTX010000039.1:0-41063 GCA_035623195.1 Xanthobacteraceae bacterium
CCGAGATTGACGCACCAGCCCTCCGGAATGTCGCGCGCCACGCGCGCGGCCATTTCGCTGCGGGTGAGCGGCTTTACGGCTGCCAGAACGTTCACTGCTGGTGGGCTCGCCATAAGGCACGTGCAACACGCGATCGACATAGATGCCCGGCGTCGCGATTTTTTCCGGATCGAGCGCGCCGAGATCGACAATGTGCTGCGCCTGAGCGACCGTCAACCTCGCCGCCGTCGCCATCACTGGATTGAAATTTCGCGCCGAGGACCGGTAGGTCAGGTTGCCCCAGCGGTCCGCCTCCCAAGCCTCGATGAGCGCGACATCGCCGGCGAGCGCCTCTTCGAGAAGATATTGGCGCCCGGCGATCTCGCGCTGTTCCTTGCCGGCGGCAAGCTTGGTGCCGACCGCAGTCGCCGTGAAGAAGGCGGGGATACCAGCGCCGGCCGCACGCAGCCGTTCCGCCATAGTGCCCTGCGGCACGATTTCAAGCTCGATCTTGCCGGCCCGATACAGTTCCTCGAACACGACCGGATCGGCGGTGCGCGGAAACGAACAAATAATCTTGCGCACCCGGCCGAGCTCGAGAAGACGCGCCAAGCCGATGCGTCCAACCCCGGCATTGTTGGATACCACGGTCAGTTCCTTCGCTCCGTGTCCGACCAGACCGTCGATCAAGGCATTGGGTTGTCCAATACTGCCGAAACCGCCGAGCAGAACGACCGAGCCGTCGCGGATGCCCGCCACGGCGTCCGCCATCGATTGCACGATCTTGTTGATCATTGGGGGCTCACTCGGCCGCTCGTTCCCGTGCAAGCGGGAACCCAAGGAGGAATTTTCTCAATTAGCGCAAATGCTGGATTTCCGCCTACGCGGGAATGAGCGGAGAAAGTGGCCTTCACCCCACCACCCGTGCGCGCGTCGTTTCGGCAAACCCCGGCATCACTTCTCTGGCGAAGCGCCGCAAGCTGTCCTGCGCCGGACCGCCGCCGTTGAGCAGCACATAGCCGACGCCGAGTTCCGCCAGCCGTTCGAGTTTCCGCGCGATTTCATCCGGCGTGCCGTAGAGCGCGCTCTCTTCGCTTGCTTCGCGCGTATCAGAAAACGCCATGATGCTCGATTTGCTCTTGGTGCCGTCCGGCGCGTTCGAGACGGCGGCGAGGCGCCGCTGCGCTTCCAGCCGGCGTTCCAACGCAGCGTCTTTGTCGGCCTTGTCCTTGGCCACGTAGAAGGCGCGTGCAACGCCGACATCCATCGGATCGAAGGCGCGCCCGCGCGCCTCTACCGCGGCCTTGAAAATGCCGATACGCTCGGCGACGGTTTCGAACGAGGCGAATTGATCGAGCAACAAATTATAGCCGCGTTCGGCGACCTGGCGGATCGAATCCGGATTGCCGGCGGCCATCCACATCGGTGGATGCGGTTTCTGCGCAGTCGGAGGTTCGACGATGATGTCCTCGAAGCGCCAATACCTGCCATGATGCGAAAAGCGCTGCTTGGATGTCCAGGATTTCACGATGACGTCGAGCGCCTCGTTGAACCGCGCATCAGCTTCCTCGATCGGCACGCAGAAGCCGGCGAATTCGTTGTGGCGGTAGCCTTTGCCGACGCCGAAATCGAGCCGGCCGCCGGAGAGAAGATCGATCGTTGCAGCCTGTTCGGCGAGAAGCACCGGATTGTGCCAGGGTAGCACCAAGACCGCCGTGCCGAGCCGCAGCGTCTTGGTTTTTGCCGCCACCCAGGTCAACAGCGACAGACTCGCCGATACCTGACCAAAACCGGTGAAATGGTGTTCGACCAGGAATGTCGAATGATAGCCGAGCGCTTCGGCCTCGATGTTGTATTCCACGAACTGCCGATAGCCCTGACCGGAATCCACATCCGGACCGCCATGGCGGGCGGTGGCGCTGCCGAAGAGGCCGAAACGCATGTGTCCGTTTCCTGTCTCGCGGCGGCAATGTAGCGCATGCCCCGCGCCCGGAGCTATAGTGAACACGGGGAGGGAAATCGTATGAAGCAGGCCACGATTGCCGCGCTGGCGACGAGTGCGCTCGTTATCGCTGGTGCAGCAGCGCTTCCGGCCGCGGCGCAGCACTATCCCGCGCATCCGATCACGCTGATCGTGCCTTATCCACCCGGCGGGGGCGTCGACGTTATGGGACGTCTGATCGGGCAGAAGCTTTCCGTCGCACTCGGCCAGCAGGTGGTGATCGAGAATCGCGGCGGCGCCGGCGGAATGATCGGTACGCGCGACGCGGCCAAGGCGGCGCCCGACGGCTACACGCTCGTGATGCTTCTCACCGGCATCAGTCTCGGCGCCAATACTGGCTATGACGTCAACAAGGATTTTGCGCCGATCGGAATCGTCGCTTCCACCCCGATCATCGTCGACGCCAATCCGGCGCTGCCGGCCAAGTCCTTAAGCGACGTCATCGCATTGGCGAAGAAAGAGCCCGGCAAGCTCGCCGCCGGGACGCCGCCGGCGCCGACCATCAATTACTTCGCCGCCGAACTGTTCAATCTCATGGCGGGCACCGACATCACCATTGTCACCTACAAAGGCACCGCACCGCTGACCAACGATCTCCTCGGCAATCACGTGCCGCTCGGCTTCAACACCATTCCGGCATCGATCAGCAACATCGCCGCCGGCCAGCTGCGCGGCCTTGCGGTCGCCGCGCCCGTGCGCTCGGCGGCGTTGCCGGACGTACCGACCGCCGCGCAGTCCGGCCTGCCCGGCTTCGAAGCGGTGCAGTATTACGGGCTCGCGGCGCCAGCCGGAACACCGCGGCCGATCGTCGATCGGCTCAACAAGGAACTACGCACCATCCTCACCTCCGATGAAATGAAAACGCGCCTTATCGCCGACGGCAGCGATCCGGCGCCGAGCACGCCCGAAGAATACGCGGCGAACATCAAGCGCGAAGAGAGCAAATGGGCGGCGCTCATTCAGAAATTGGGGCTGAAGCTCGAGTGAGCATCATTCCGGGGACGCCGCGAGAGCGGCAAACCCGGAATGACGAAAGGGACGATTCGTTATGAAACTGGATCTGACTGACAAAATCGCGCTGGTGACCGGATCGAGCCGCGGCATCGGCCGTGGCATTGCGCTCGCGCTCGCCGCCGAGGGCTGCGACGTGATGCTGACCGGCCGCGACAGTGCCGCGCTCGGCGAGACCGCCGCTGCGGTCGGCAAATGGGGCCGCCGCGCCGGCTACGCCGTCATCGACCTGCGCGAGAAGGACGCGCCCGGAAAACTGATCGAACGGGTGAAGCGTGATTTCGGCGCGCTCGACATTCTCGTCAACAACGCCGGCGCCACCAGGCGCGGTGATTTTCTCACGCTCACCGACGCCGATTGGGAGGACGGCTACGCGCTGAAATTCTTCGCCCATATGCGGCTCGCTCGCGCCGCCTGGCCGCTGTTGAAGGAGCGGCGCGGTTCGCTCGTTTCGATCGGCGGCACCGGCGGCCGCAAACCGACGGCCGAATTCACGATCGGCAGCTCGGTCAATGCCGCGGTCGCCGCCTTCACCAAGTGCCTCGCCGATCGCGGCAAAACCGACGGCGTGCAGGTGAACTGCATCCATCCGAGCGTCGTCGAAACCGACCGGACGCGGCGGCGCATCAAAGCCGAAATGGACCGAACCGGCGCACCGGAGGAAAAAGTACGCGTGCAAATGTTGCGCGACTTCAACGACACTATTCGCTTCGGCACGGTCGAGGATGTCGGTAATCTCGTCGCCTTCATCGTCTCCTCGCGCGCCAGCTGGCTGCACGGCGCCACGATCGATCTCGACGGCGGCGAGATTCCGGTATTGTAACGCGCACACGCTCGCAAATTCCATGAACATCCTCACGCCCGCGCGCATCGGAGCGGTTGAAGTCAAGAACCGGATCGTCATGCCGCCGATGACGACGCGCACCGCGGACGACGAGGGATTCATTACCGAGGAGTCGATTGCCTACTATATGGCACGCGTGCGCGGCGGGACCGGGCTCATCACAGTCGAAATGGCCTCGCCCGAGAAAGCAGGCCGGCACCGCCGCCGCGAAGTCGGAATCTACGACGACCGTTTTATTCCCGGACTGGCGCGGCTTGTCGGCGCGATCCACGGCGGCGGCGCCAAGGCTTCGATCCAGCTCGGTCACGCCGGCGGCCATACGCGCGCGGACATATGCGGCGAGACGCCGATCGCGCCGTCGGCCATTCCCCACCCGGTCTACGAGACGACATTCGAGACTATCGTGCCGCTGGAGATGACGGCGGAGCGCATTCGGGCAACGATCGCTGCGTATGTAGCCGCCGCGCAACGCGCCCAGGAGGCCGGCTTCGATTGCGTCGAAATCCACGCCGCGCACGGCTACCTGATTTCGCAATTCCACGCACCCTTCGAGAACCGCCGCAGCGACGACTATGGTGGTAGCCTGGAAAACCGCGCACGCTTCGGCCTTGAAGTGCTGCACGCGGTCAAAGCGGCAATGCCCGGCATGGCCGTCGTGTACCGCCTTTCGGTGGAGGATTTCTTCCCGGGCGGCTTGCCCTTTAGCGAAGGCCGGCAGGTCGCGGTCTGGGCGGCTGCGGCCGGCGCCGACGCGCTGCATGTCACGGCAGGTCACTATCGCTCGCTGCCTTCGGCGCAGATCGTGTTGCCGCCGATGCGCTTTCCCGACGCGACCTTTCTCGATTATGCGGCCGACGTGAAAAAACAAATCGGCGTCCCCGTTATCGCCGTCGGCCGGCTCGGCGACCCGGCGACGGCGGAAGCGGCGGTGACCGAAGGCAAGGCCGATTTCATCGCGCTTGGCCGCACGCTCATTGCCGAGCCGCAATGGGTCGACAAGGTGCGCCGCGGCGAACCGATCCGGCGCTGCCTTGCCTGCAACACCTGCATCAACGAAATGCGCGGCGGCGCGCGCATCGGCTGCGTCGTCAATGGCGCGGCCGGGCGGGAGACTTTATTTGCCGACGCGGCAATTCCACGCGGCAAGCGCATCGCGGTGATCGGCGCCGGCCCAGCGGGACTGACCTATGCTTATCTCGTCGCCGCAGGAAACAGCGTCACCGTGTTCGAGAAGAATTCAGAGGCCGGCGGCGCATTCCGTTACGCAGCGAAGGCGCCACTGTTCCAGGAGGTCGAAGCAAACCCGCAGAGCTTCGCACGCTACGTCGCAGATCTCGTTGCGGCCTGCGAATTCAAAGGCGTCGCATTGCGCTTCGCTACCGACGTGGGCGTTAAACCGGAATTGCTGGCGCCGTTCGACCGTCTCGTTATCGCGACCGGCGCCGAATACCGCTTTGGACTGAAGCCGTTGATCGACTGGATACTCGACGCAGGGATGGCGCGCGCACCAGGGCTAGCGCGCCTGTTCGCGTCGCCGGCGCTTCGCGAATGGTTCTACTACGGAGCGCGGCGCGGCACGGCGGCGCAGTTTCGCCGCTTGGCCCGGCCGGGGCAGGAGATCATCGTGATCGGCGACGCCGCACGCGCCGGCAAGAGCAAACAGGCGATTGCCAGTGCGTTCGACGCGGCGTTGCGGGGCGGCGCGCCGATAAGCTAGCCTCGCGGTGGACGGAAGAATGAAAATCCAGCCGGAGGAACTGGCATGGCCATACAATTGCGCCCCGTGAAGATCGCGCCCAAGGGCATGGGCCTTAACGATTTCGTCGCCATGCAGGAAGGCTATTTCGCTGCCGAGGGCCTCGACGTCGAATTCGATTGGAAGACCTTCCACGGCACGCAATCGAGCTGGAAGGGCCTCGATTATCTGCAACGTCCGCAAGACCGTCCCTATACGCAGGACAAAGCCGAGGTCATTCAGGGCGCCTGCGTATGGGGCAGCATTTGCAACGCCAGCGCAGGCATGGGGCGTTTCGTCGCCGATGCCTATGGCGTATCGCCCTGGGCGATTTTCGTGCGGCCGGATTCGCCTATCCGCACGCCGCAGGATCTCAAGGACATTCCCATTTCCGTCGGCATGCGCGCCGGCAGCCACTTCAACGTGCCCTATCGGCTGGAAAAATACCTGCCGCTCGAAAACATCAAGACCGTCAATACCGGCGGCTTTGGCGCTCGCCTAAAGGCATTGCTCGATGGCGAGGTCGAAGCGGCGAGCCTTTTGCCGCCGCAGATCGCGATGGCCGAGCAACTGGGCCTGCGCAAAATCATCGCCGATACCTTTCACACATTGTGGTGGGTGCCCGAAGGCTCGCCGCCCGAGGTCGTTACGGGTTATTTGCGCGCGCTCGATCGCGCCGAAAAGGCAATGGACGCCGATCTCAAAAAATACCTGCCGCTGTGGAAGCTCGCCCTCCCGGCCGAATTCGAAAATACCCATCCATGGGATTTCGCGCGCTTCGGCCGCGGCGAGCGCTTCGTTTACCGGACGATCCCGCGTTCGGAGTTCGACGAAGTGATGGCTCAAGTCAAGCGTTGGGGGCTCGATCAGTATCTGAAGGACACGAGCTTCGATCATTTGGCCGCGGATTTGACGTACCGGGCGGCGCGCTGAACTAACCAAGGCACGAGACCTCATTAACCGTCATGCCCGGTCTTGTCCCGGGCATCCCGATCAGTCAAGCACAGTGCTTATGAACGAGATGGCCGGAACAAGTCCGGCCATGACGCGCCGTCCGGGCTCGATGCCTACCTCCTTGCAGTCAGCTCGCGCGCTTTGTCGAGATTGCCGTAGCTGCGCACCGGCGCACACATCAGGAACCGGTAGCCTTCTTTGACGATCCGTTCGGCGTTGTGTGCTTCGACATGCGGATGGCCGACCACGACATTGGCCTCTTTGCAGGTATTGACGATCTGCGCCATCGCGTCGAGCACAACCTTGTGCTCGTATTGTCGCGGATAGCCGAGCTCCTGGGATAGATCGCCCTCGCCGATCAGGATGGCGCCGATACCGGGAACGTTTTTCAGGATGTCCTTCAGACTTTTGATGCCCTCGGTGTCTTCGATCATCAGGATCACGAAAATCTCGCCCTTGGGATTGAGCGGCCATACGTCGGCGCGTTCGTAATATTCCTGCTGGGTGACGCCCCAATAGCGCACCGCTTGCGTCGGGCCGTCGCCGCGAATTCCAGCTGGCTCGTAGAGCGGCTTGTTCTTCAGCCGCGGATAGCGGCAGGCCGCCACCGCGTTGTAGGCCTGGTCCACATTGCTGATATGCGGCCAGATGATTCCGTAGGCGCCGAGGTCAAGCACCTGCTTGGCATGAAATTGCGCCTTCTCGCCGCCATTGGGTGGAATGCGCGCGAATGGCGCGACCGCCGGCGCGAGCGAACCGGATTGCGCGATCTGGCGGCGATTGAGCATATATTGCAGACAGTCGCGGAATGCGCGGATGTCGTAAGCGTTATGTTCCATCTCGTAGACGACGGCGTCGTATTTGCCGGTCGCGAGCGCAATCGCCGATTCGACGTCGGCCGGCGTGAAGGTCGTTAAAGCATGTTGGCCCTTTTCGAGCGCGCCGATAACGCCGTTGAGCCGCGGAAGTTCAGCCATTCCCCTCTCCTTTAATTCGGCCGCATCCTAGGGCATGACCCGGAAAAAAGCGATTGCGCGCCGGTGCCGCGCGCGTCATTTGCGAGACGCGCCGAAACGACGCCATGTTTGACAATCGCGCCGAGCGCCGTAGCATCTACGCTTCCCCAACTGCGGTATGGCGCTTTTTCATGATCATCGACTGTCACGGCCACTACACCACCGAGCCCAAAGATCTTCACCGTTTCCGTAAGGAACAGACCGCGGCGGCAACGTCGGGCGGCAAAATGGCGATGCCCCCGCGCGCCGCGCTGAAAATGTCGGACGATGAAATCCGCGAAAGCATCGAGCAAAACCAGCTCAAATTGCAGCGCGAGCGCGGCACGAATCTGACGATCTTCTCGCCGCGCGCCTCGGGGATGGGCCATCACATCGGCGACGAAAGTGTCAGTCTCGAATGGTCGCAGATCTGCAACGATCTGATCGCGCGCGTCGTCTCGCTGTTTCCACAAAATTTCGTCGGCGTGTGTCAGCTGCCGCAATCGCCGGGCGTGCCGCCGAAGAACGCGATCGGGGAGCTGGAGCGCTGCGTCAAGATGGGCTTCATCGGCTGCAACCTCAATCCCGACCCGTCGGGCGGCTATTTCAATGCTCCGCCTTTGACCGATAAGTGGTGGTACCCATTCTACGAAAAAATGGTCGAGCTCGACGTTCCGGCCATGATTCACGTCTCGGGCTGCTGTAACCCGGCAATGCATACGACCGGCTCCTATTATCTGAACGCCGATACCATGGCGTTCATGCAGATCATCCTGTCCGACCTGTTCAAGGATTTTCCGACGCTGAAGCTGATCATCCCGCACGGCGGCGGTGCGGTGCCGTTCCACTGGGGCCGTTTCCGCGGTATTGCGCTCAATAACGGCCGGCCCGAACTCGCCGAAATCATCAAGAGCAATATCTTCTTCGATACTTGCGTTTATCACCAGCCGGGGATCAATCTGCTCACCGAAGTTGTGCCCGCGGACAACATCCTGTTCGCTTCCGAAATGGTCGGAGCGGTCAAGGGCATCGATCCCAAATCGGGCCACTATTTCGATGACACCAAGCGCTATGTCGACAAGGCGCCGAAGCTCGACGATGCCGCGCGGCGCAAAATCTTTGAAGGCAACGCCCGCAAGGTGTTTAGTCGCCTCAAGTCAAGGGTGACGGCGGCGGCATAGGAGTTCATCCGCTTTGGCGAAGACTCCAAAAAAAATCGCGTCGAGGCGCGAAGGCAAACCGCAAATCGTTCACATCGGCCGGCGCGAGATCGAAACCCGCGGTCTGGCCGAGAGTTTTTGGACAGACCTCTATCACCGCTCGATGACCGTCTATTGGCCGGCCTTCTTCGGCAGCGCGGCGGCGATCTTCGTTCTCCTCAACGCCGCCTTCGCGTTTCTCTACTGGCTCGGCAACGACCCGATCGCCAATATCGTCGGGAACGAGCCATTGGAATTGTTTTACTTTTCCATCGAGACACTGGCGACGGTCGGCTACGGCGACATGCATCCGCAGACCGATTACGGCCACCTCGTCGCCACCGTGGAAATCTTCACCGGCATGTGTTTCCTCGCGGTGATGACCGGTCTGATTTTTGCCCGCTTCTCGCGGCCGCGCGCCCGCTTCATCTTCGCCGAGCATCCCGTAATCACCGTGCATCAAGGCCAGCCGACGCTGATGATCCGGATCGCCAACGCGCGCAACAATACAATTTCGCAAGCGACGGCGCGGCTGTGGCTGTTTCGTGTGGAAACCACCGTCGAAGGTTATGAGTTTCGCCGCTACCACGAGCTATTGCTCGATCGCCATGAACATCCGATGTTCATGCTGAGCTGGTCGATTTTCCATACCATCGACAAAACCAGCCCGTTATACGGCCTGACCGCCGACGATCTCGCTGCCGCCGAGGGTTCGCTCACGCTGAATGTCGGCGGGTTCGACGACAGTTCGGCGCAGCATCTCCATGCGCGCCGGATGTATTCGCACGACGACATCCGATGGAACCACCGCTACCGCGATATTAGCAGTACCTCGAACACGGGCAGGCTGACGATCGACTACAGCCTCTTCCACGAGATCGTGCCCGAATAGCGCATGATCCGGAAAAGTGGGAGCCGGTTATCCGAAAAAAGATTATGCCTCATCAAATACCTGGAGGTCTCGCCGCGAACCGATCTCCGATCTCGATCTTGAAACGAGCAGTGGCGCAGCGGCGTTGCAGCCAGCGCAGTCAACTGGCCTTGCGCGTGGGGAAATGCGCGGCGCGGCTCGTCCAATTGGACAACGCCATGGCAAACGCGCTCGGTCGGGTGTTCTCGTAGTCGAGCGCAATTACATGTTCGACGAAGGGTGCGGAACCTTTCACGCCGCGTTTGCCGCCATTACGCTTCGTGCGCGATCCCCGCACGAATTTCTTGGCATGATCGAGCGCGATCGGCCCGACGTGCGTCAGAAACACTTTTTCGTGAGGCCGGCTCAGCGTGGTGACGGCTTGCCGCAGAGGCAGCCATTTGACCGCTTTCACATCGTTCATCAACTCACGGGCCGGCGATCCAAGGGCACGCATGAGCCAGAATTGTACGATCTTGATCTTGCCTTCGGCCGCATAAGACATCGAGCCGAGAAATTCGTGGACCGATACATCGCAACCGGTCTCTTCGAGCACTTCACGCTTGGCGGCGTCGCGAGGATGCTCCCGCGGCATGAGCTTGCCCTTTGGCAGAACCCAAGCCTTCTCCCTTCGTAGGCGCACAACGGCAATGCGCGGCCTCAACTTTCCGCGTAGGACAATCCCCCCAGCGGCCAGAATCGGCGCTTGGCCCTTCGCCGAATCAGTCATGTCAAAACCTAACCGGATGCACGCGCGAAGGGCAAGCCGGAATTCCGAGGATGCACTTCTCTTCTTGACCAGTAGGCTGCAAATTTACGACACGCTGATGACGATCTTCCCGAAATGCCGATTGGCGCGCATGAGCGATAGCGCCTCGCCGATATCCGCGAGCCTGTAGGTCTTGTAGATCGGAAGCGACAGCTTGCCCGCCTCGATCGCCGGCCAAAGATCGGCCCGCATCGCCCGATTGATCTCGCGCACCTCCTCGGCGCTGCGGGTGCGAAAGGTCACACCGATATAGTCGATGCGCTTGAGCGCATGTTTGTCGAAATCGAATTCGCCTTTCATGCCGCCGAGCCGCCCGACATTGACGATGCGGCCGAGAATACTCGCCGCTTCGAGATTTTGATTGGCGACCGGGCCGGAAATCAAGTCGACGATCAGATCGACGCCTTTGTCTCCGGTCGCCTCCTTCACGCGTTCCGGCCAAGCCGGATCGCCGGAATCGAGCGCCAAATCGCAACCGAACTCTTTCAGTCGCACTCGGCGGTCGGCATTGGTCGACGTGCCGATCACGAGCGCGGCGCCCATCAGCTTGCCGATCTGCACGCCCATGAGACCGACACCCGCGCTCGCGCCTTGCATCAACAGGGTTTCGCCCCGCTTCAGTCGCCCTGCCGTCACCACGGCATTGTGCATGGTCTGCAGCGCAACCGGAAAACAGGCCGCCTGCTCGTAGCTCATATTGTTTCCGGGGATGCGATGGACTCGGCCGGAATCGGTGACGACATATTCGGCAAACCCGCCGGGCGCCGAAGCCATCACGCGATCGCCCGGTTTAATATCCGGCACGGCGCTGCCGACCGCCTCGACCTCGCCGGAACATTCGAGGCCCAGACGCGCGCCGACGCCGCCGACACTGCCGTGCTGATGGCCCAAGGCCACCAGCAGGTCCGCCCGGTTGAGGCTTGAAGCTTTCACGCGAATCAAAACCTCATTCGGTTTCGGGCTGGGTTTCGGCAAATCACGGACTTCGACGCCTTTTTCGCCCAAAACGGCAGCGTGCATGACTACTCCTCCGGTCGCGCATTTGGCCTGCTCTGTGCTATCGTTGATTTGGTGCCGATTTCAACCGGCTTTACGCGAAGCGCCGCCCGAAGACCGCACGCCGATGAACCAGCTCGTTCGACCCCGCATCGCAGCTTCGGCCTGCCCGCACGACTGTCCGTCAACCTGCGCACTCGAGGTCGAGGTTATTGACGCTCATACGATCGGGCGGGTGCGCGGCGCCTGGGAGAATTCCTATACCGCGGGCGTGATCTGCGCCAAGGTCGCGCGCTATGCCGAGCGGGTGCATCATCCCGATCGCCTCAAACAGCCGCTGCGCCGCATCGGCGCAAAAGGCAGCGGTCAATTTGCGCCGATTTCCTGGGATGACGCGCTCGATCTCGTCGCCGAGCGATTTTCGCGCGCAGAAGAAAAGCACGGTTCGCAGGCCGTTTGGCCGTATCTCTATGCCGGCACCATGGGCTACGTGATGCGCGACGGCATCCATCGTCTGCGCCACGCCAAGAAATATTCCGGATTCTTTTCCACGATCTGCGTCAATCCGGCCTTCACCGGCTTCATCGCCGGAACGGGAAAGCTTGCCGGGGCCGATCCGCGCGAAATGGCGAAATCGGATCTGGTCGTCATCTGGGGCACGAACGCGGCGAACACCCAGGTCAACGTGATGACGCACGCCACGCGCGCCCGCAAAGAGCGCGGCGCCAAGATCGCGGTTGTCGATGTCTATATGAATTCCACGATGAAGCAGGCGGACTTGCCGGTGCTAATCCGGCCCGGCACCGACGGCGCACTCGCTTGCGCCGTGATGCATTGCCTGTTCCGCGACGGCAAGGCCGACTGGGACTATCTTGAACGTTACACCGATGCGCCGCACGAACTCGCGCAACATTTGCGCACGCGCGACTGCGCATGGGCGGCGCGGATCACCGGCTGCGCCGTGGAGACGATCGAGGCTTTCGCCCGCCTGATCGGCGAGAGAAAACGCGCCTTCTTCCGCCTGGGCTACGGCTTCTCCCGCTCGCGCAACGGCGCAGCGAATATGCACGCGGCAAGCTGCATCGCCGCGGTCACTGGCGCGTGGAAACTCAAAGGCGGCGGCGCCTTTCACAACAATGGTGGCGTATTTCATCTGAACAACAGCCTGATCGAAGGCGCGGATTTGCGCGACCCGTCTATCCGTATGCTCGACCAATCGCGCATCGGTGCCATCCTAACCGGCGACGAGGATGCGCTCCTCGGCGGGCCGCCGGTTACTGCGATGCTTATTCAGAACACCAATCCGGTTACCGTTGCGCCCGATCAGAACACGGTGAAGCGCGGTTTTGCCCGAGACGACCTGTTTGTCTGCGTGCACGAGCAGTTCATGACGGACACTGCCAAAGTCGCGGATATCGTGTTGCCGGCCACGATGTTCGTCGAACACGACGATTTCTACACGGCCGGCGGCAGTCAATACATTTTGCTTGGTCCGAAGCTGGTCGAACCGCCGGGCGAATGCCGCAACAACCACGAGGTGATCTGTGCGCTGGCGAAGCGACTCGGCGCGAAACACCCCGGCTTCGACATGTCGGCCCGCGAACTGATCGACTTAAGCTTGCAAAAATCGGGCTGGGGCACGCTCGCCGAGCTTGAAGCGAAACGCTGGATCGACTGCCAGCCGGATTTTGGCAGCGCGCATTATCTCAATGGCTTCGCCTACCCGGACGGCAGATTTCGCTTCAAGCCGGATTGGCCCACCGTGCCGTTTCAGCGCTGGCACCGGACTACGATCCCGACGCCGATGCCGCAATTGCCCGACCATTGGAATGTCATCGAAGAAGCCGACAACGAACACCCGTTCCGGCTGGCGACCTCGCCGGCGCGCGGTTTTCTCAATTCGAGCTTTACCGAAACGCCGACCTCGCTCGCCGCCGAAGGTAGGCCCGAGGTCATGATCCATCCCGAGGACGCCGCCGCTTACGGCGTGGCCGATGACGACGAGGTCGTGCTTGGCAATAGACGCGGTGAAGTACGGCTGCATGCCAGGCTGTTCGGGGCGTGCGCCGCGGCGTGCTAATCGCGGAATCGCTGTGGCCCAACTCCGCCTACCGGGATGGCCGCGGCATCAACAGCTTGACCGGCGCCGATTCGGTCGCGCCGTTCGGCGGCGCCGCTTTCCATGATAACAAGGTGTGGCTGAGGAAAGTTGCCGCTCACACTTGAGCGCGCATGGAGCGCAACGGCACGGCCTGGGCGTCCACGATCTCCTTGCCGATCGGCCACAACGCGATCCCGGCAAGTTTCAGATGCGCCCACGCGAACGGGATGCCGACGATCGTCACCGCAAGCAGCACAGCCGTAATGACATGTCCGAGCGCCAGCCACCAGCCGGCGAGCACCAGCCAAATAATGTTGCCGATCAAGCCCAATGGGCCGGTGCCGATGTCGTGCCGGCCGGAATATTCCGCGCGCGATACCGCCTTCCGACCGAAGGGCAAAAGCGTATAGGACGCGATGTTGAA
Organism: Xanthobacteraceae bacterium; assembly: GCA_035623195.1. GTDB lineage: Bacteria > Pseudomonadota > Alphaproteobacteria > Rhizobiales > Xanthobacteraceae > BOG-931. Next base: position 13,920 of record DASPTX010000039.1, read on the forward strand.
GGCCGCCCGGGCCCACGGCAGGCCGATAATGGTGATCGCCATCACGGCGGCTGCGATCACCCAGCCGATGGCCATCCATAGGCCGCCGAAGACGATCCAGAGGAGATTAAGCAGGAAGGCAAAGAGCGACATGGCTCTTATGTAAACACGCTCGCTCCGATCGCAATCGGTGAATATCGTGCCTAATCGAACAGCGCCACGGCGCGCGTCCAGCCTGCCGATCCCTTTTTCACTTTGTGCGGGAAACAAGCCACGACGAAGCCGTGGTCGGGAAGCTGCTCGAGGTTGCACAGCTTCTCCATGTGGCAATACGGAATTTCGCGGCCGGCCTTGTGGCCCTCCCAGATGATCGCCGGATCGCGCGTTTCGAGCCAGCGCTTTCGCGTATGCACGAAGGGCGCGTCCCAGCCCCAAGCGTCGATGCCGGTCACGCGTACGCCGCGTGAGGTCAAATACAGCGTCGCTTCGCGCCCCATGCCGCAGCCGGCGGTAAGATATTCGTCGGTGCCAATGCAGCTCGCGGCGCGCGTATTGACCAGAACGATATCGAACGGTTTGAGCGCGTGACCGATACGGCGGAGTTCGGCGTCGACCTCGGCGGCCGTGACCACATGGCCGTCCGGCATTTCGCGGAAATCGAGCTTGACGCCGGGACGGAAAAACCAGTCGAGCGGCACTTGATCGATCGTCATCATCGGCTTGCCGTCGATCGATTTCGATTGGAAATGGATCGGCGCATCCATATGGGTGCCGTTATGCGTGGTGAGCTGGATGTTTTCGATCGCCCAGCCTTCGCCATCCGGCAGGTCCTCGCGCCGCAGGCCAGGGAAAAGCTCCAGCAAGAGCGGCGCGGTGTCTGCATTGCTGCGGTATTCGATCTTGGGCCGCATGAACGGCGGGTCGTACACCGTCTCGTTTTCGAGCGGCGACGACAAATCGATCATGCGGCTGGGGAGTTTCATCGCTCGCTCCCGGTTTACATTACGGCGAGACCTTCGCGCCTTTCGCCAGGTTTTGGGTGAAAAGCCCGATCTCTTCGCCTTGCGCCAGAATCTTGCCTTTCATCGCGTCCATGGCCGCGGCGGCATCGAAATCCTTCGGCAGATCGAGCGAAGGCAGGCTCAGCGCGTAGACGGTGAAATGATAATGGTGGACGCGTTCGTCGTTCCACGGCGGACAGGGGCCGTCGTAACCGTAATATTGACCCTTCATCGCGTCGTTGGCCGCCGTGACCTTGGTGTAATCGTTGAGGCCGCGTACGCCGCCGGCGGCCGCCGGCGTCGCCGGTTTGCCGTGAACGACGCGCGCGTTCGAATCGGCGCCCTCCTTGAGGGAGGTGACGTTCGCGGGAATATCGACCAAGACCCAGTGATAGAAATTCCGCCGCGGAACGTCCTCGGTAAGCGTCATGCCCTCCTTGTTCATCTTCTCGCGCTGCTCGGCGGGTGAATCGGTATCGTAGAGGATGACGGCGTACGACTTGGTGCCGCGCGGCCCCTTCGACCACGAAATGCTCGGACTGAGGTTGGAGCCGCCCGTCGTATGGCCTTGCGCGGCTGGAATGCAGAACGCAAATTTGTTGTCCATCATACCGCCGCCCTTGAACGAATCGACGTTCACTTTGAGCGTGCGCGCAGTCGCCGGCGCCGCCGCCAGCACCGCGCCCGCCGCGAGCATACCAATGACCCCGATCTTTTTGATTGCCATCTTGCCCTTCCTTGCTGTCGCCCCCTGATGTCCCGCCTGCGGCGCGGTAGCGATCGCCATCGCGGTTTTTTTGGTTGAACTCGCAAGTCTATCGGCTCGGCATTTGCCCGGCAACCTGCGCCGCTGCGCCTGCGGCACTATGACGGCGCGCTTTCGACTTTTAAGTCGACTTCTGGCACAAGCGACAGCAGCGGAATTGGCAAAACGAAAGATCGGCCATGATCCTGGTCACCGGCGCGAGCGGTTTTGTCGGTTCGGCGGTCGCGAAACGTCTTGTGCATGCCGGCCATCGGGTTCGCGCGCTGGTTCGGCCGACCAGTTCGCGGATCAATCTTGCGGACCTACCGCTCGAAATCGCCGAGGGCGATCTTCGCAACGCCGATTCGCTGGCGCGCGCCATGACCGGCATCCGTTTTCTCTTTCATGTCGCCGCCGATTACAGATTATGGGCGCGCGATCCTGCAGACATTGTGCAAACGAACGTCGAAGGCACCAGAACGGTCATGCATGCGGCGCAGCGCGCCGGCGTGGAACGGATCGTCTATACCAGCAGCGTCGCTACGCTGAAGGCGCGGCCGGACGGCAAGCCGAGCGACGAAACTTTTCCGCTCGACGCGCAATTCGCAGTCGGCGCGTACAAATACAGCAAAGTTGTCGCCGAGCGCGTGGTCGAAACCATGGTCGTCGAGCAAGGGCTGCCGGCGATCATCGTCAATCCATCAACTCCGATCGGCCCCGGCGACGCGCGCCCGACGCCAACGGGGCGGATCATCATCGAGGCGGCGGCAGGCCGTATGCCTGGCTATATCGATACCGGTTTGAACCTCGTGCATGTAGACGATGTCGCCGCCGGACATCTGGCTGCCTTGGACAAAGGGCGCGTCGGGCAACGCTACATTCTCGGCGGACAAGACGTATTACTAGGCGACATGCTGCGCGAAATCGCGCGTCTGGTCGGCCGCTCGCCGCCAAGGCTTCGCTTGCCCCGGCTTGCGATATTTCCGATCGCCTACGGCGCTGAAGCGATCGCGCATTTCACCGGCCGCGAGCCGTTCGTGACGACGACCGGATTGCGGCTTGCTAAGGACCGCATGTTTTTCACCTCCGCCAAGGCCGAACGCGAACTCGGCTATCGGGCGCGCGCCTATAGCGAAGCGCTCGCCGAAGCCATCGCATGGTTCCGGCAGAACGGCCTTCTCAAATAAAGGTTCAATGGGCCGCGTGGCGCTCGCGCAGGAAGTGAAAAAACTCGACGCCTTCGCGCAGCCGCCGTTTCATCATCTGCGGACTGCGAACCATCTCGCCGATGATCGCGGCGATCTTGCCGGAGCGGAAATAGAAGCGCCGGTAAAACTCCTCGACCGAATCGAATATTTCCGTGTGCGATAGATGCGGATAGTGCAAGGGCGCTATCTGCACGCCTTCGTCGTTGACGAGTTCGGCATTCGCCTCATCGAGCCAGCTATTCTTCATCGCCTGGTCGTGGAGGAATGTTCCGGGATAGGGCGCCGCCAGCGAAACCTGGATCGTATGGGGGTTGATCTCGGTCGCGTAGGTGATGGTCTCCTGGATGGTTTCCTTGGTTTCGCCAGGCAGGCCCATGATGAAGGTGCCGTGAATCTTGATGCCGAGCTCACGGCAATCCTTGGTGAATCGCCGGGCGACGTCGACCAGTATACCCTTCTTGATGTTATGCAGGATTTTCTGGTTGCCGGATTCGTAGCCGACCAAGAGAAGACGCAGGCCGTTGTCGCGTAGCACTTCGAGTGTCTTGCGCGGCACATTCGGCTTGGCGTTGCAGGACCACGTGACGCCGAGCTTATAGAGCTCTTTCGCAATCTCTTCGGCCCGCGCGCAGTCGTCGGTGAAAGTGTCGTCGTCGAAGAAGAACTCCTTGACCTCAGGAAACGCTTTCTGCGCCCAGGCGATCTCTTCGACCACGTGCCCGACCGAACGCTTGCGGTAACGGTGGCCGCCGACCGTTTGCGGCCACAAGCAGAAAGTGCAGCGCGATTTACAGCCGCGTCCGGTATAGAGCGAAAGATAGGGGTGCTTCAGGTAACCGTTGAAATATTTGTTAATGTCGAGATCACGTTTATAGACCGGCGAAACGAACGGCAGCAGGTCCATGTTTTCCAGAATCGGCCGCTCGTCATTGTGGACGATAGCGCCCGAAGCGTTCCGGTATGACAGGCCGAGGACGTCGCTCAACGGCTTGCCGTCCACGACTTCCTTGACGGTGAAGTCGAACTCGTTGCGGCCAACAAAGTCGATCAGCGGCGAGGCGCGGAGACTCCCCTCGGGATCGACGGCGACCTTGGCGCCAACCATGCCGATCTTGAGCGACGGCTTTATTTCTTTGAGCGCCCTGACGGTTCCGATATCGGACGAAAACGACGGCGCCGAGGTGTGGAGCACGACGAGATCGTAGTCGCACACCGCCTCCGCGACTTGCGGAAATTTGATGCGGTGGGACGGCGCATCGATGAGTTTGCTGTTCTCGACCAGCGCCGCCGGCTGGGCGAGCCATGTCGGATACCAGAACGAGCGGACCTCGCGCCGGGCCTGATAGCGCGAGCCGGCGCCGCCGTCGAACCCGTCAAACGACGGCGCTTGCAGGAATAATGTGCGCATGACGCTACGTCTCCCCCTCACCGTAATAAGCCAGCGTATTGTCGGCGGCCAGCCCATAGCGGCGGCCGCGCCATTCAACGCGGCGACCGAAAAAGCTGGCGACAAATACGATAAACGAAAATAGGTCGGCAATTGGCCCGAGCCAGAAAAAATCCCCGCGCCAGCCAAAGGCGCGGCGGACTTCGGCTTGGAGCGCAAAACGGCATGCCAGCGCCGCCGGCACGAGAACGACGGCCGCACCGATGCCGCCCAGCATCAGGCCGAGTATTGCGAGCGGCAGGGCATGCGTAATGACGAGCCCGGCGAAGCCTAAGGGATCGACCGAACGGATCGTTCGCGCCCAGCGAATTTCGTGAAGCAGGAATTCACGCCCCGAGCGCTCCGCACAGACATGCGTGACGATGAGAGATGGAATTGCCACCTCCAGACCAGCGCGCCGCACCGATCTGCCCAACTCATAATCGTCGGCCAGCTGATCGGCGACGGACTGCAAGCCGCCGATCCTCGCCAGCGTCGTTTTCGTCACCGCAATCGTGGAGCCGAAGCACGGCGCCGCCAGGCCGAGTTTGAGCCCGACCAGCACGTTCGGCAAAAAGTGATAATCGATCGCCGCAGTCATAAAACGCGACCACATCCCGGCTGCGGCGGCGCCGCGATAGAGGCATGTCACAAGCCCAATGCCGTGGCGGCAAAGCCCAGCCACAACGACCTTGAGATAGTCGCGCGGCACGACGATGTCGCTGTCGGATATGACTACGACCTCGTGCCGTGCCTCGCTTTGCATGTTGATAAGGTTCGAGACCTTTGCATTGGCGCCATGCCGGCGCGAATTAATCACCAAAGCAAGATCACGATCGGGAAAATCGGCGATCAAATTGCGCACGACGGCGGCGGCGGGATCGGCGGCATCGGCGACGCCGAACACGATTTGCACCGGAGCCGGATAATCCTGCCGGCAGAAGCTCGCCAGATGGACGTAGAGGTCAGGCTCCGCGCCGTGTAGCGGCTTCAAAATCGTGACCGGCGGGAAGTTAGCCGGCGCGGCGCCACCCGTTGACCGCGCGAAACCGCGCACGGCCCAGATCGCAAACACTGCGTAGGCGCACCCGAGCAGTGCCGCGAAATAGCAAACCGCCGACGCGTAGGCGGCTAAATTGGCGAAAGATTCGTGCACGCTAAACCTCCGCCGGGCACCGGGCCGCACCGGGCGTGGTCAATAGTCCCCATATGGCCCGGCGCTCCCATGCACATCAAAGAAACGGCGAAAGTCGGGCCGAGTTCGGCAGTTCGCTCAAGCCGCCCGCCTATTTGCTCGCGACCAAATAATGCCGTCCTTCAAGCGCTTGCCAGCCCAGCAAGGAAGGCGCTCCGAGGACCAGATCGGGAACTCGCTTGATCAACGCCATCGCCAGAGCAACCTCGGCCGGAACGCCGAATATGGCGCATACGGCGACCAGTGCGCCGTCCTGCACACCCAAGCCGCCCGGCAAGACGAAGGCGGCCGATCGGCTGCCCTGGCCCAGACTTTCGATCGCAACAGCTTCCATGACGCCGACCGGATGATTCATGAATTTGAGGGCGATCCAGACTTCAATCGCCCCAAAAAAGACCGTGGCCAGATGGACCACAAACGATTCGGACAGCCCCCGATAATTCCGCCAAATCTGCTGCAGCCAGCCGCCGAGATCGGCCATATGTCCGAATGCCGACCATTGGCGTTTTTCGCCGAACGCGGTGAGCCAGCGCACCACCGGCTCGAACGCGCCGAAATTCAAGGCAAGGAAAAATCCCGTCACCGCCGGCACGGCGATGGCGAGCAGGACCATGGCCGTGGCGGTAACCGCGTGGTTGCCGACGAGGCCCGCAACGATACCAACCCCCGCTAGCACGAAGACGATGAGGCAAACAACCTGAACGAAGATATCGACCAAAACGCTCGCCACCGCCAATTTCGTGGCAATGCCAAATTGCGCAAGAAGTCTCGCGCCGATGACATCGCCGCCGACAACGGCGAGCGGAAAAAACGAATTGATCGCCTCGCGGACGAACCGCAGCAGCACGAACACGTAAGGTCCACGCACCCTGTCGGGCAGCAGAACCCACCAGCCGACCCCGGCGCCCACAAGCGCAACGACGCGAGCCGCAGTGACGAAAGCGGTTGCCCATCGCGACGTCGCGAGTGCCGCCGTAACCGGCCCAAAACCGTAATACGCGATCAAACCGGTCAAAAGCGCTATGCCAAAAATTGCGGCAATCAGGGCGAAATTACGCATTTATTTCCGCCAGATAAGGGAAATTGGGCGACCGTCTGCTTAGTCGGCTAAAAACGTCTATCAACTGTGGCTTTTATGCACTAGTGAAACTTCTGCGTCCTTTCTATTTTAGCTCCTTCGCTAACGGGATGGGGGCGACCCATGAAGAAGATCGCAGTTGGAACGGCAGTGGTCCTGGCAATTCTGAGCCTCGCGGCTTGTGCCCAAACCGGCAAAGGCAAGGCTCCGCCGCCGGTCGTGACCAAGGGTTGAGCCCCATCTCATCATCCCAGGGGGCTGCCGCCGTTTCGACGGCCGCAGCCCAGGGGGTTTGAAAGCGCTCGCTGGCAGTCATCGCGTTGTTTTTGTATTTTGATTTGCCGTTGAGGTGGTGGGGAACAAGTGATCATCGTTGTTGGGCTGGCTTTTGAAGCCCGTATCGCCGCTGGCCCCGGCGTTCACGTCATTTGCAGCGGTGACGGCCGCAATCTGGCCGCCAAGCTCACGGCGGCGATTGCTGAAACGCGGACGATGGTCAGCGGCTGCCCTGGAATTATCAGCTTTGGCGTCGCCGGCGGACTAGCGCCGAATTTGCGTCCCGGCACCTGCGTCGTCGGCTCGGCGGTGATATCCGGCGAGAAGCGAATGCCGATCAGCCGGCAATGGTCGCAGAAGCTTTTACAGACGATTCCCGATTCAGTATCGGGCATATTGCTCGGCGTTCCGGCGCCGATCGCTCACCCCGACGAAAAGCGCGCGCTCTATTTGAAAACCGGCGCGATCGCGGTCGACATGGAATCGCATATCGTCGCCGCAGTCGGGCTCGCTCACGAGGTTCCGGTTGCCGCAATCCGAGTGATCACCGATCCCGCAAAGCGCGCTTTGCCGGTATCCGCGGTCGCGGCAATGCGGCCAAATGGGACCACCAATATCGCGGCCATGCTGCGTTCGGTGCTCAAACGGCCGCGCGAATTGCCGGCTCTATTCCAGACTGCCCTCGATGCGCGGGCGGCCCGAGCGACGCTGGTGCGTGGCAGGCATTTGCTCGGTCCGGCGTTCACCCTGCCCCAGACCACCTGAGAGCCGTGCCATGTTCAAGTCCGCAGCCGAAGAAATAGGCCAATGGGCGGACCAATGCCGCCGCTGGGCGCGTGGCGCCCATACGCTCGAGCAAAGGATGATGTTGCAGAGCTTGGAGCGGATTTTGAGCCAAGCGGCACTCGATGCCGAGGATGGTCTCGATGTCGAATGCGCTCGACGCCAGCTCGCGCCGAAACAAGTCCTGAAATAGCCAGTCCTGAAATAGCTCACGTCGTAGCGCCTCGACTTGCGTCCGTGTAAAAGGACGGCAGCGAGGCTGCTCATGACCATGCCTGCGTCGGCTCCGCAAGCCTTCTCTCCGCAAGGCCTCTCTCCACAGGCCCTCTCTCTACAAACCTTGGGCTATGTGGGCATTCGTGCCAAGGATCTGAACGATTGGGCGAGCTATGGCTCGGGCCTTCTCGGCTTGCAGCGCATTGATCGATCGCGCTCGACGCTCGCGTTCCGCATGGACGATCGCAAGCAACGCCTCGTTATCGATGCCGACGGCGGAGAGGGCGTCGGCTTTTTCGGCTGGGAAATCGCCGATGCCGGCGCGCTGGACGCGCTTGCAGCGCGGCTCGAGAATAACGCGATCGAAGTCGCGCGCGGCACACGCGCGCTCGCCGATGAGCGGCGCGTCAGGGACCTCATCGTTCTGCACGATCCGGTCGGCAACCGGCTCGAGATCTTTTACGGCGCGGAAACGGCAACGGAACCGTTCAGGCCGGGACGTTCCATCTCCGGCTTTCGCACGGGCCCGCTGGGCCTAGGCCACGTCGTGCTCAACGTCGACAGGCTCGAAACCATCGATCGGCTGATGGCCTTCTATTGCAATAGCCTCGGCTTTCGGCTCACCGATTATTATTCCGAGCCATTCGTGGCGCGTTTCCTTCATATCAACCCGCGCCATCACAGCTTGGCCTTCATCCAAACCGGCAACAATGCCGTCCATCACATCATGATGGAGCTATTCAGCTTCGACGACGTCGGCCAGGGCTACGATCTTGCGCTGGGCGAAGAAGGCCGCGTTGCGGTGACGCTCGGCCGGCATACCAGCGACTTCATCACGTCTTTCTATACCTTCACGCCATCGGGCTTCATGGTCGAATACGGCTGGGGCGCGCGGTCAATCGATGTCGAAACGTGGCAGGCTTATGAGCGAAAAGAAGGCCCCAGCATGTGGGGCCACGATCGCTCCTGGCTCTCGCCGGACGATAGCGCCAAGGCCCGCGCGCTTCGCCTCGCCAACGCCGCGAACGGTTATCGCCGGCCGGTCCAGGTCATCGACGGCAATTACGAGGTCATGTCCGGCGTCTGTCCGTGGTGGGATAGCGTCAGATCGCGCTGCAGCGCGCCATGATGCTGTCCCCATACAGGCCAGCGATGCTAGCCCGACCGGCCAAGACCGCGAGTCGGGGGCACAATCCGTCATGAGCGCGTTATGACTGCGGCGAACATTCAAGCTTCGACGCACAGCGGGACGAAGAGCCACACGCGCCGGATCGCCGAGTTCGTGTCGCGGCTCGGCTACGAGAAAATACCGGCCGAAGTCCTCGAACGGCTGAAGCTCCTGATTCTGGATTCCTTCGGTTGCGCCATTTACGGCGCCGATCTTGAATGGTGCCGCATCCTGCGGCAAACCCTCGAACGGGCCGATCAAACGCGAACCACCGCGATTTGGGGCACCGATCGCCGGCTCTCATCGCCGCACGCTGCTCTCGTCAACGGCACGCAGGTGCAAAGCTTCGAGCTCGATGACGTGCATCGCGAGGGCGTGTTGCATGTCGGCGCCGTAACGCTGCCCGCCTTGGTCGCGGCTGCTGAAAGTCATGTCGTTCTCTCCGGCCGCGAGTTTCTTACCGCCGCCTTGGCCGGTTATGAAATTGGCCCGCGCGTCGGGCTCTGCATGGGCCCGGACCATATCGGCCAAGGCTGGCATTCCGGCGCGACCGTAGGCGTGTTCGCCGCGGCGGCAGGCGCCGCGCGCTCACTCGCGCTCGATACCGACGCGACGGTACACGCACTCGGCATTGCCGGCACGCAATCTTCCGGCCTGATGGCCGCGCAATACGGCGCCATGGTCAAACGGATGCACGCCGGACGTGCGGCGCAGAGCGGACTTTATGCGGCGCTCCTTGCACGAGATGGATTCACGGGCATTGTGGATGTTTTCGAAGCTCCTTATGGCGGCTTTTGCACGACGTTTTCGCGCTCTTCGGATCGTTTCAATCTCGCGGCATTGAGCGCCGGGCTTGGCGAGCGCTTCGAAACCATGCGGGTCTCGCTCAAATTCTATTCTTGCGTCGGCAGCAATCACACGACGCTCGACGCGCTCGCCGATATCCGTAAACGGCAGCCATTCACTGCGGACGACGTCGAAAGCATCGTCGTCCATGCCTCGCAGGTTACCGTCGATCATGCCGGCTGGCCCTACCGGCCGGAGGGTCTCACCGCCGCCCAACTCAACTTAGCGTTCTGCGCCGCCACGCTGATCATCGCCGGCGATGCTTTTGTCGAGGATTTCACGCCCGGCTGCGTTACCGATCCGGCGCGCATCGCGTTGTCGCGCAGGGTCAAGGTCGTTCACGATCCTGCCATTACCGCGCTCGGCGCGGCCCATCGGCATAAAGTTCGCGTCGAAGTCCGCTTCCGTGACGGCTCGATCGAGCACGAAACGCGCGAGGCGGCGCGCGGCAGCGAGCAATCTTTCGCCGACAGCGAACAGATCATCGGCAAGTTTCGCAAGCTGACCCGCGCGGCGATGACGCGAGAGCGGCAGGACGCGCTGATCGATGCCGTGATGCGGCTCGACCAATTGACGGATAGCCGCGCCATGATCGGTCTTTTACGGCCGGACTGCCTCGTCGGATAACTATAGTCGCAGTCGATTTAGTTTGACGATTGCGCTCTAAGACAACAATTCGAGTTTTCCGCCGACCGGAATTTGCGGCGCCGGCTTGTTGGCCGTGATGACCAACTCGAACGAAGCGCCGCCGCGCTGCCATTGCCCGGCGACGAGCGGCGTCTTGCTGACATTCTTGACCGGCTGGCCGGTCCAACGCACTGGACCGACAATCGAGCCGTAATCGGTCGCGACGATGGCGTCGAGAATCGATTTTGCATCGATGCTTTTGACTCGCTTGAGCACATCGATTGCGACTTCGAACAGCGCGTGCTGATAACCGATCGGTTGCGACCACGGCCGCCTGGTGGCGCTGGCATAGGCATCGGTGAGCTGCTGTGCGCTTTGCCCGGTCAGGCCCGACTTGAAGGGATAGTTCGGCGTCCACCAAATCTCGCTGGAGAGCCCATTGCCGCGCGGTCCAAGCGAATTCACCACCGACGGAAACAAAAGCGCTTTGCCGATCGTCACGATTTTGGGATGGAAATTCTGCTGCGCCGCCTGCGACCAGAAGGTCGCGAAATCGGGCGGGATCATATTTCCGGTGACGATCTGCGCGCCGGCCTCTTTGAAGCGCGTGATTTGCGAGGTGAAATCGTTGTTCATCACCTGGTAGCGGCCGGGATCGATGAGCGTGTAACCGGCTTGCGCAAGCGCCGGCGGCAGGCCGCGCTGCGGATCGCCCCAGGCATTGCCGTCCGCGTCGTTCGGGAATAGCCCCCCGATCACTTTGTTGGTCGGCTGGCCTTCCCACAGAGCTAGGAACGCCGCGATAACGTCTTCGAGACCCCAAAAGAAGTGGTAAGTCCACGTGAAGCCCTTTTGCGGATCGCCATTGCGGCCGAAGAAATAAGGCTGCCATGGACAATTCGTCGTGATGCACGGAACTTCGTTGACTTCGGCTTGATCAGCAACTGGGTTGGTGGTGTCCGGCGTGGCGGATGCAACAATGAGATCGACCTTGTCGTGCAGGATCAGTTCGGACGCAACTTCGGACGCGCGCGTGCCGCTCGACTGGCTATCTTTACTGATAATCTCGACAGGATAGGTCTTGCCGCCGCTGATCACGCCCTTGGCGAGAATGCCACGGACCTGATCGAGGATGAAGCCGTCGGCTTCGCCGAAACCGGCAAGCGGCCCGGTGCGCGGACTGACGTGACCGATCTTGATGCTTTTGGATTGTGCATTGGCGGGAATCGTGCGCAGCACGGCCGGCGCCGCTACCAGGCCGAGGCCGCACGCGACTAGGGCGCGGCGATTAATCGCAGCACATGCAGACGGCTTTATTCTGCCGGTCATTCTGAATTCCCCTTGTCGCGCGACACTTTCAGATGCGCGACGACCTTGGCGCGAAGCGCCGCCTGATCCTCGGCGCTCCACTTGCGGAAACCTTCGCCCGATTTGAACCCAAGCTTGCCGGCCGCCACAAGCTTTTTCAGATATGGCGACGGGCGCGGCCGGCTGTCGATCGCCGGCAACACCGTCTTATGGATCGCAAGCGTCAGATCGGTCCCGACGAGATCGGCGTTTTCGAGGGGGCCGAGCACCGCGAGCCGGCGGCCGAACGAAGCCTTGATCACGGCATCCACCGTTTCGGCGTCACAGACGCCATGCTCGACCAGCGAAATCGCCTCGCGCCAGAGCGCGTGCTGCAATCGATTGCCGATAAAGCCCGGTATGTCCTTCTTGACATGAGCCGGCTGCTTCCCAGCCGCCCGATGCAACTCCATCGTCCAGGCGACGGTCTGCGGCGATGTCCATTGCGTTTCAATGACTTCCACAAGCGGAACGAGGAAGGGCGGATTCCACCAATGCGTGCCAAGCGCGCGCTCGCGGCGCTTCAAGCCTTTCATGATCGACGTAATGGGAATGACCGAGGTGTTGCTGGCGAGGATCGTATCGGCGCGAGCGTACCGTTCGATTTCGGCGAACAGTTTTTTCTTCAGCGGCAGATCCTCGAACACCGCCTCGACGACATAATCGGCGCCGCGAACTGCTTGGCCGAGATCGAAGGAGGGCCGCACGCGAGACACGGCCGTTTCATCCTCGCCGAGATCGCGCAGGTTGGCGGCGATACGCGACTCCACACTGTCGAGATTTTTCATCACCGTGTCGGTAATGGACACTTCGTGTCCGGCAAGCGCGAAGACTTGCGCGATGCCGTGTCCCATCAATCCGGCGCCGATCACGGCGATTTTTGCCTTGCTCATGACTCTACTCTCACATTCGCAAGTCTCGACGCGATTCACACGGTGTGGGAGAGAGGATGACTATCCCGCCGTGTAACCGCCGTCGGCATAAAGGATATGGCCGGTGTAAAAATCCGAGGCCGGCGACGCGAGGAACAAGAGAGGTCCGGCAAGATCGGACGGCTCGCCGAGCCGGCCTTTCGGCACGCGCGTGATGAACCCCTTGCGCACGGCGCTGGCATTGTCGTTGTCCTCGTACATCCAGGCAGTCAGCGGCGAACGGAAAACCGTCGGCGCGATGGCGTTCACCGTAATGCCGGTTGCGCCCCACTCGCAACCGAGCGCTTTGGTGATGCCGTCGACTGCGGATTTCGAGGCGCAATAGGCCGTGTAGCCCGCCGGATGGCCCAATAGGCCGCGCGCCGACGACATGAATATCACCTTGCCGCCGCGGCGCTGCGCCAGCATCTGCTTTCCGGCGGCACGCGCCATCAGCCAGCTCTGCGTGACATTGACATCCATCACTTCGCTGAATGTTTCGGGCGCCTGATCGACGATTTTGGCAACCTTGTTGATCCCCGAGGCGAGCACGAGAATATCGACCCCGCCGAAACGTTGCACCGCGGCCGCGACGATCTTTTCGCAATTCGCCGCCGAACTCGGCCGCAAATTGACGGTCTCGACCTTGGCGCCGAGTTGCTCGCATTCGCGCGCGACCTTCTTGAGCGCCTCGGCGGTGCCGGCCGCGATCGCGAGATTGCAGCCGGCTCCGGCCAGGACCTGCGCGGCAAGCGCGCCGAATGCGCCGGTCGCGCCGGTGACGATTGCGGTTTTGCCGCGAATGTCGAACAGCGAGAGCGGATTCTTGAGGAAATCCTCAGGCATGGATGTTTCTCACATTACAACGGCAGTTTTTCATGCCCGGCCGTTGCGCCACAATCTGGCGGCGTTATTTCACCGGTGCGACGGCGACGGCGATGGTGCAGACTTTGTTGCCGCGATTGACGATTTCGCGGGATTCATTGGGGCCGATATAGCAGCTATCGCCAGCCCTCACGACCGTCTCCTTGCCGCCGGCGATGACCGTGAGCTCGCCGGCCAACACGTAATAGATTTTCTCCGGCGGCGAGGCGTCGGGACCCGCACCACCGCCGGGTAAAAAATGCGAAATGCCGAAAATCAGCGTCTGCGAGCCGCCCATTTCGGCGCCGAATACGCGCAGCGACTTATAATCGCGATGGTTCGGCGCTTCGTAGGGCTTGGCCTCGGCAAGTTTGCGCACAATCATGCGAACTTCTCCCCTTTCTCGATCCGATAAGCGCCCTTCGGGTCAGCGATCGCCACAAGCCGAATGATGCAGCCGTCGCCGCGGTCCCAGTTCCACGGGAAAAAGGCGAAGGTGCAGCGGCGGCCGGTGACCTTATCGATATCGCCGCCGACATTCTCGATGCCGAGGATGCCATTCTTGAATAGAATGCGGTGCACCGGCTCCCACTCGGGAAAGTCTTGCTTCCAGTCGCGGCCGCCGGACCATTCCTTGTATTCGGCCGCCAAATGCGGGTGCAGCGGTCCATTGCGCTGCGGGCCGATCGCAGTCGCAAGCGGATGATCGTTGGCCTGCGTGTCGTGGCCGACAACCTTGACTTGCTTCTCGACGAACCATTTGCCCGCCGAAGGCACAAAGCCCGGCGAATAGCAAAAATAATCTTCGCTATCTTCGTATTTCTTGTGCCAGCCAGTATTGATGATGACGACATCGCGCGGTCGCACAATTTTGCCCGCTGCTTTTTCGAGGTCATCATAGGTGATCGGTTCCCACTTTTGCTTGGGTAGCGCGACCACGATGCCAGAGCCGAAGAAGTGCGGCAGCGGCACTTCATCGATGAACGGCGTTCCCTGCACGACATGCGCGGGCGCGTCAATATGAGTGGTATTGTGCATCGATGTCGTGATGCGCTGCGACAGTACGCCCGATTTCGCCATGTAATGGATGCGCTCGATTTTGACGTCTTCGAAGTAGGGCCAGTTCGGCGACTGGTATCCGAAACGGTGCGATAGGTTATAGAACTCGAGTCCCATTGAATTATTTTCGTTCTCTTCGAACGTCACTCCACGAATTGTCTTCGTCACCGGCGCTCCTCCACGCTCTGCTCATTAATCTCGGCTGGTGCCGCCGCGAACGCCGCGCGCGTTCGCTCTTGGTTTGTACCGAATATCGGTTATGAGGTACAGAGACGGACTAAAGCCGATTCTATCGAGGAGATGCATGGTCAAAAAAATCGCGCTTGAGGAGCATTTTCTTTGTCCCGATTTTATCGACTATTGGAATCCGACCGCGGTCGACTTGCCGCCGGAGCGCCGCGAAAAAGCGTTGTCGCGGCTGCTTGATTTCGGCGAAATGCGGCTCGCCGCGATGGATGAGGCCGGCATTGCCCGCGCGGTGCTCGGCTTGGCGGGACCAGGCGTGCAAGCCGAGCGCGACACCGCGACGGCGGTGCGCCGCGCGCGGGCGGCGAACGATTTCCTCGCGCGCGAGGTCGACAAGCGGCCTCATCGCTATCGCGGCTTCGCGCATCTGGCCATGCAGGACGCGCGCGCGGCGGCGGACGAACTCGAACGCTGCATGCGCGAGTTCAAATTCTGCGGCGCGATGATCAACGGCCACACCAATGGACAATATCTCGACCACCCGGCGCTCCATCCGTTCTGGGAGCGCGCCGAAGCGCTGGGCGCGCTGATCTATCTGCATCCCGCCGATCCGATCACCCCTGCCCCGGTACTGGAAGGTCATAAAGGTCTGCGGCGCGCCACCTGGGAATGGACCTTCGAAACCGGATCGCACGCCCTGCGGCTGATCTTCGGCGGCTTATTCGACCGCTTCCCGCGCGCGCGGCTCGGTCTCGGCCATCTCGGCGAGACGATCCCGTTTCTGCTTTGGCGTTTCGACAGCCGTGCCGGACCGAATTTCTATGCGATCAAGCTCGGCAAACCGCCGTCGCAATATTTCAAGGACAATTTCGTCGTGACGACGTCCGGCATGTGCTCGGCCGAACCGCTCAACTGCACCATTGCAGCGCTGGGCCATGAGCGAGTGATGTTCGCCGCCGACTATCCTTTCGAGTCGGCACGGGAGGCTGGCGAGTTCATGGACGAGGTCGCCCTTACCGAGCCGCTGCGCAAGGCGATCGCTGCGGACAATGCGGCAAAATATCTGGGCATCGTCATCTGACCGCCAAAGCGCGGCGCGGCCGGCAAGAGCAACGGAGATTGCGATGCCCAATCGCAGAGAAATAGTGACAGCAGGGCTCCGGCTCGGCGGCGGCTTGTTCGCGCTATAGCTGGGATTTTCGTCCCCTTAGGCTGTCCAAGCCCGTGGAATTGTTGCAGAATTGGCCGAATCCGGCGGCGGCGCGGCCGGGAGTCGATTGGGCGCAACACAATTCTGGTGCGACCCAATCCAGTACGCTCTGTTGCGGAGGAGGAAAGCATGGCGCTCGCGACGCTGAAATTGCCGGTCATCTTGTTCGGCGCGGTGCAACTCCTCAAACATGCGGCAAGGCGGCATCCGCGATTCAAAGCGCGGTTAAAGGAGCACGATTTCGTCGCCCAGATCATGGCGCGCGACGAGGAAATCGGACGTTGGATCGGATTCAAGAACGGCGAAATTGTCTCGCGCGCTGGCTTGCATGCGACCCCCGATATCAAGCTGATGTTCAAGAACGCCACAATCGGCGCGTCGCTGCTGACGCCGCCTGTCGACTGGCTCGATCAAATTAATGCGCAGAAGGATTTCATTCTCACCGTCGACGGTCCCGAACACCTCACCAACTGGTTTGCGCAAACGCTGATGATGAGCCAATCGGCCGGCCTCAAATACGGCACGAGGCTTCGCGGCGGCGTTATGCGCTATTGCAACATGACGAATGGCGGCCCGGTTTTCGTTTACGTCAAGGACGGTAAGATCTTGCGCATGACGCCGATCGATCTCACCGACGACGACGGGGCGTCATGGAAAATCGAGGCGCGCGGGCAAAGCTTCACGCCGCCGCGCAAGACCACGCTAGCGCCCCACGGACAGAACGCAAAATCCATCGTCTATTCGCCCGACCGCCTGCTCTATCCGATGAAGCGCGTCGACTTCGATCCCGCGGGCGACCGCAATCCGCAGAACCGCGGCAAGTCCGGCTATGAGCGAATCTCCTGGGACGAGGCGATCAAGATCGTCACCGGCGAGATCAAGCGGCAGAAGCGCGACTACGGCCCCGGCGCCATCGCCTTCTCGCACGGCTCGCATCACACTTGGGGCAATGTCGGTTACTACCTGTCCGCGCTGTTCCGCTTCGCCAACGCTGTCGGCATGACGCGCATCCATCACAATCCGGATTCGTGGGAAGGCTGGTATTGGGGCGCCGTCCATCATTGGGGCTATACGCTGCGCGTCGGTCAGTCGGAGACCTACGGCACGGTCGAAGACTGCCTGCAGAACTGCGACATGATCGTGTTTTGGGCGGCCGATCCGGAATCGACTTCGGGTTCCTACGGTGCGCAGGAAGGCACCACCCGCCGCCAATGGCTCAAGAATTTCAAACTCGGCATCAAAGTCGTCCACGTCGATCCGTACTACAACGCCAGCGCCCAATTTCTTCCTGGCAAATGGTTCGCGCCCAAGCCGACGACTTCGGTCGCGATGGCGATGGCGATCGCTTACGTTTGGATCAGGGAGGATCTCTACGACAAAAAATACGTCGAGACGCACACCGTCGGCTTCGACAAGTGGAAGGCCTATCTCTTGGGCGAAGAAGACGGGATCGCGAAAACCCCCGAATGGCAGGAGAAGGAAACCGGCGTTCCGGCAAAGGACGTGCGCGCGCTGGCGCGCGAGTGGGGCAAGAAGCGCGTTTACCTTGCGCCCGGGGGCTGGGGCAACGGCCACGGCGGGGCGTGCCGCAATCAGACCGGGATTCCGTGGGCGCGCGTTATGGTTTGCCTTGTCGCCATGCAAGGGCTCGGCAAGCCCGGCGTGAACATGGGCAATCTGCAATGGGGCTGCCCGCTCGACTTCAATTTCTATTTTCCGGGCTATGCCGACGGTGGCATGTCGGGCGATCTGGAAAATACCGCCATGCCGGTCGAACTCTATCAGCGTATGCCGCAACTGCCGACCATGAACTCCAATGGCCAGCGCATCCCGCGTATTTTCGTGCCGGAGGCGATCATCGACGGCAAGGCGGAAGGCTATCCCTGGATCGGAAAATCGATCGAGCACCAGTTCGCGCGCTTTGCTTATCCGGCGCCGGGCCATTCCCCGGTGCACATGCTTTACAAATACGGCGGCTCGATTCTCTCGACCATGAACAACACCAATCGCTGGGTGCGGATGTACCAGTCGCCAAACCTGGAATTTGTCGTCAATCAGTCGATCTGGTTCGAGGGCGAGGCGAAATTCGCCGATATCATCCTGCCCGCCTGCACCAATTTCGAGCGCACCGACGTCAGCGAATGGGCGGGGCTCGGCGGCTACGGGCACCACGGCCAGCAGCAACTCAATCACCGCGTCATCGTCTTCCAGGCGCCGGCGATCGAACCGTTGGGCGAATCGAAGTCCGATTTCTGGATCTTCAACGAATTGTGCAAGCCGCTCGGCCTTGCCAATTATTTCTCGGAAGGCGTCAACGAGATCGATTGGGTCAAGCGCATATTCCTCGCTTCCGACCTGCCGAAGATGATCGGCTGGAAGAAGTTCTTAAAACGCGGCTATTTCGTCGTACCGGCGGAGAAAGAGAAGCTTCGCGCGCCGGTATCGTTCCGCTGGTTCTACGAAAACCGCAAAAAGGACGTGCCCGAAGCGCAACCGCTGCCATCCGACTACACGGAAGAATTCCTGCGCGGCCTACAGACCCAGTCCGGCAAGCTCGAATTCGAGTGCAACTCGCTCAAGCGGTTCAGCGACCCGGAACGGCCGCCGATCGTCAAATACGAGCCGTCATGGGAGGGCCCGCATTCCCGCGAATTGTTCGCCCGCTATCGGCTGCAACTGCTTACGCCGCACTCGAAATATTCGTTCCACACCCAAGGCGACGGAAAGGATTCGTTTCTGCTCAATATCGAGGACCATCGCGTCAAGATCGATGGCTACTATTACTGGATTGTGCGCATGAACGCCGACGACGCCGGGGATCGCGGCATTGGCAAGCACGATCTGGTCAAGGTTTTCAACGACCGCGGCGCGGTGATCTGCGCGGCATTGCCGACGCAGCGACTGCCGCGCGGCGTCGCCCACGGTTACGAATCCTCCGCCGTATACGACCCGATGGGCGAGCCCGGCAAGTCGATCGATCGCGGCGGCTGCCTCAATCTGCTCACGCCGGAACGGACGCAGACCAAGAGCACCCACTCGCTTGCTGGCGCCAATTCGCTCGTCGAGATCGCGCTATGGGACGGCCACACCGAACACGTGTCGGCGGCTTTCGCCGCCAGAGAGAAAGATCAGGACATCGGGCTCGAGGAAGCCCGCTTGGTGCCGGCGAAATGAGATTTATCTCCTGCCCTCCACAGCGCCAGGAGCGGACAGTTGGGAGTATCCGATGAAAAAATGGAACATGATCATCGACGTGGCCGAATGCACGAATTGCAATCTGTGCACGCTCGCCGTCATGGACGAATATGTCGGCAATGATTGGCCTGGCTATGCCGCGCCGATGCCCAAGCACGGCCACAGGTGGATCAACATCCTACAGAAGGAACGCGGACAGATACCGATGATCGACATCGCCTACGTCCCCACCATGTGCAATCATTGCGATGATGCACCGTGTATCAAGGTGGCGCCGAACGGCGCGATAAAAAAACGCCGCGACGGAATTGTCATCATCGATCCGGAAAAGGCCAAGGGCCAAAAACAACTCGTCGATGCCTGCCCCTACGGCCACATCTGGTGGAACGAGGACTTGCAACTGCCGCAGGCCTGGCCGTTCGACGCCCATCTCATCGATCGGGGTTGGGTCCAGACCAGAGGCCAGCAGTCATGTCCGACGGGCGCGATGCGCGCGCTGAACGTCGAGGACGAGGAAATGGCGCGGATAGTGCGTGAAGAGAATCTCGAAGTCATCAAGCCCGAGCTCGGCGCCAAGCCGCGGGTCTATTACCGCAATCTTTGGCGCTATTCGAAATGCTTCATCGGCGGATCGGTCGCCGAGGAAATAGACGGCGTCGTCGATTGCGTCGAAGGCGCGAGCGTACAGTTGGTCAAGGACGGTGTATCTCTCGCAGTGACCACGACCGACAATTACGGCGATTTCAAATTCGACAAGCTCGACGAGAATTCGGGCCATTACAGCGTTCAAATTTTCTCCGGCGGCCGCTCCAAGGTCGTAGAGGTCGATCTCGCGACCAGCATCAATCTCGGCGAGATCAGAATATAATCCGCGTCATCGCGGTGGCGTGCCGTTGGCGGCCAATACTTCGCCAGCGAGATAGAGCGAACCGGTAATGAGGATTCGCGGCGCCGGATGAAGATCGAGCTTGCCGGCGGCGTCGATTGCGCTTTCGACATCGTCGCACGCCAAGGCCGGAATGCCGACGCTTTCGGCGACGAGCGCAAGCTCTGCCGCCGGCACCGTCTTGTCCTGATGGATAGGGACGGTGACGACGCGGCGCGCGAGACCGGAAAAATTCTTCAGGAATCCGGCGCAGTCCTTGGTCGACAGCATGCCAACAATCAACACGACGGGCCGCGACACCCGCTCCTCAAGGTCGGCGAGCGCGGCGGCGATAGCTTGGCCGCCGGCGGCATTGTGCGCGCCGTCGAGCCAGACTTCGCTATCGGGAGGCGCTCGTTCCGCGAGCCGGCCATGCGGCAACCGCTGCATGCGCGCCGGCCAGTCGACCTGGATCATGGCCGCCTCGAACGCGGCTGGGGCGAGCTTTAGGCCGCTCGTGCGCAACGCCGCGATTGCAGCGCCGGCATTTTCGAATTGGTGCCGGCCGTAAAGCCTGGGCGCCGGCAGATCGAGCAATCCGTCATCGTCTTGGTAGACAAGCCGGCCCCTCTCTTCGGTCGAGGTCCAATCTTCGCCGGCAATTTTGAGCGGAGCCTTTAGCCGCTCCGCATGCCGCTCGACGACCGCGAGCGCTTCGCGCGCCTGACCGGCGACGATTGCCGGCACGCCTGCTTTGATAATTCCAGCCTTCTCGGCGGCAATCTCAGCAATCGAGTTGCCGAGAAATTCGCGATGATCGATCGATACGCGCGTGATAACGCTCGCCAAGGGCCGCTCGATCACGTTGGTGGCGTCAAGGCGCCCGCCAAGCCCGACTTCAAGGAGAAGCATATCGGCCGGATTCCGAGAGAACAGGAGAAACGCCGCAGCGGTCTCCATTTCGAATACCGTGATCGGCGCCCCGCCGTTTTTGTCCTCGCATACGGCCAGGGCGTTGCCGAGTTCGTCATCTTCGACAAACCTGCCGCCGTTCTTTTGCCCGATCCGGAATCGTTCGTTGAGCCTCACCAGATTGGGCGAGGTATAGACGTGGACAGTTTGGCCGGCGGCTTCCAGCGCCGCCCGCATAAAAGCGATCGTTGAGCCTTTGCCGTTGGTGCCCGCCACATGGATGACCGGCGGCAGGCGGCGCTCCGGGTGGCCGAGCGCCGCAAGCAGCCGCTCGATGCGACCGAGGGAAAGATCGATCCGCTTCGGATGCAGCGCCAGCAATCGCGCCAGCATGGCGTCGATCGGTCCGGCCTTGGCGTCGCGAGCACTCACGCGGTGGCGGGCTCCGCGGTCAGGAGCGGCGCCAGCGCGCGCGATTGCGCCATGCCGGCGGGCGCCTTGATCAAAAGCCGGCACAGCCGTGCGATGGTCGAGCGTAATTCGTGACGGTGCACCACCATGTCGACCATACCGTGGTCGCGCAGATATTCGGCCTTCTGAAATCCTTCCGGCAGCTTCTCGCGGATGGTCTGTTCGATGACGCGCGGACCGGCAAAGCCGATCAGCGCGCCGGGTTCGGCGATATGCACGTCGCCGAGCATCGCATAGGACGCGGTAACGCCGCCAGTCGTTGGATTGGTCAAGACGACGATATAGGGCTTGCGCGCCTCGCGGATCCGCTGCACCGCGATTGTCGTTCGCGGCAATTGCATCAGCGACAAAATGCCTTCCTGCATCCGCGCGCCGCCCGATGCCGCGAACAGCACGAACGGACAGCCCTTCTCGACTGCCGTGTCGAGTCCCTTGATCACCGCCTCTCCCGCGGCCATGCCGAGCGAACCGCCCATGAAATCGAAGTCCTGCACGGCAATGACCGCGGCAAAGCCGTCCAGCTTGCCGTAACCGAGCTTCACGGCATCGTTCAGCCCGGTCCTGCCGCGCGCGTCCTTCAGCCGATCGACGTAGCGACGCTCGTCGCGAAACTTCAGCGGATCGAGCGGCACTTCCGGCACGGCAATATCGAACCATGTCTGATTGTCAAACATCGATTTCAGACGCGCCGTTGCGCTCATGCGCATGTGGTAGTTCGAACCTGGAATGACGAATTGATTGGCTTCGACGTCTTTGTAGAAGACGAGCTGCCCGGTTTCCGGACATTTGATCCAAAGATTCTCGCGGACCTCCCGGCGGAGGATGCTGCGGATCTTCGGCCGCACGACATTGGATATCCAATTCATTGCATGTGACCCAACGCGAATTTTCGTGTATTATACCATCCTTACTGGGGCTGGCTTTGCAAGGCGGCGGGCTTTGTCGGTCTCTGGGTGCCTGGGTGAGGCACAATTTTGCCTTTTTGATCAACCAACTAGCGGGGATGGGGGTGAAGAGGACCCGGTGATAGTCCGGGGTTAACGAACGTGCGGTTACTGTCGGCGACCAGCCCGCACCATAGAGAAGGCCGGGAAGCGTAGTATGAAAAGAGTTGTCGCAGGATTTTTCGTTTTCGGCGCGCTCATGACGGCGCAGGGCGCGGTCGCGGCCGATCTTTCCGTCGCACCGCTCTACAAGGCGCCGCCGCTGGCAGCACCGCCGGTTTATAACTGGACCGGCTTCTACGTCGGTGCCAACGGTGGCGGCGGTTGGGGCAATTCCTGGTGGCAGTCGCAATCCACCCAGATCAACGTGTCGGGCGCCCAGGTCGGCGGCACGGCCGGTTATAACTGGCAATTCGGCAATACCGTGCTCGGCCTCGAGGGCGATCTCGATTGGTCGAACCTTAGCGGCACAAGCAGTTCGGCGCTTTGCCCCGGCTGCAGCACCAGCGACAGCTGGCTGTCGACCGTGCGCGGCCGCGCTGGCTACGCGTTCGGCAGCGTCATGCCCTATGTGACGGGCGGCCTTGCCGTCGGCGATATCCGCGCTTCAGTCCCGGGATTTGTCGGCGCCAGCACGACCAATACCGGCTGGACCATCGGCGGCGGCCTCGAAATCGCGCTCCCCGGCAATTGGACCGCGAAAGCGGAATATCTGCACGTCGACCTCGGCCAGCTCAATTGCGGCACCAATTGCGGCGGACTGCCGAACGACAACGTTTCCAAGCACGAGGACGTCGTTCGCGCCGGCCTGAATTATCATTTCGGCTGGGGCAAGTAAGACGCTGCGGTCGCCGCGGTCACGTCAGGGACGAGCAGCGCATCTCCAGTCTGTAAAAATGCCGGTGGCCCGCGGTTGTCCTATTTGATCACCTCAGTCGCGTGTTCGAGGAGATCGGAGGGCACGGCGAGGCGGAGTGTTTGCGCGGTTCTGAGATTGACAATGAACTCGGTCTGCCTGGTCTGGAACACGGGTAAGTCGGCAGGCCTGCCGCCTTTGAGAACGAGGCCCGAATAGACGCCGGCCTGGTGGTAGAGTTCGGTAGGACTGGCGCCGTAACTCATCAGACCACCTGCCGCTGCAAATCCACGATGGGCAAAGATAGCAGGCAAGGCGCGTCGGGCGGCCAAGACAGCGAGCTGCGCGCTGCGGCTGGAGAAAAAGTCGTCGTCGCCGATCACAAGCCCGTCGGCGCGCCAATCCGCCGATGACGCGAAGATCCTCTCCAAGTCGAATTCATCGCGCGCTTGCAGCACCTTGATCTGTACGCCGATTTCACGGCCCGTCGCCAGCATATTTTCCATCTGGCTTTGCGCATTTGGATTGGCGGGATTAGCGAGAAAGGCAAACAGCGTCGCCTTTGGCAGCAAATCGCGCAGAAGCTTCACGCGCTTGCGCTCCTGCTCGACGGCCATGTCAGTCGCGCCGGTTATGTTGGCTCCGGGTCGGTCTATGCTCGCGACAAGCCCGATTTGAACCGGATCGGACGCCACCGCAAAGACAATGGGAATTTTTGTCGTTACCGCTTTGATCGCCAAAGCCGCAGGCGTATCAAGCGCGGCTACGAGCGCAACGTCGCGATGAACCAAGTCGGCGGCTAATGCGGGCAGCCGAGTGTAATCGCCATCCGCAGAGTGAACTTCGATGCCTACATTTCGATTTCTGACCATGCCTTCGACTTTAAGTCCTTCGTCAAACATTAGCGCCTTCGCCGCGGTCGCAACCGAACCGTCGAGCAAACCGACCGTCGGCATTGGCGCTTGCTGCGCGCGTATTGCGAGCGGCACTGCGATGCCGATGAGCAAGGCTACGAATGCCTTCCGCCTCACGAGCCTTTTCATTCAATCACCGACGTCGATCATCGGCGGCCGGTTTCGGCGCGGGCTATCGCGTATCGGGCGGCGGCGGCGCCGCGATGACACCTGCCGTCATCGGCTCGCCCTGACGCTTTTCGCCAAGATGCAACAGCGGCACAAGCGCGAAGGCAAAGGCGGTGAAGGCGGCGGACAAGACAACGAGCGGCGCAAGCATACCATGGAAAACGTGAGTAAACAGATACGATCCGAGATTGTCGGCAAGTGCGGTCGCGAGGTTGATAATCGACATGAGCACCGCGAAAGCAAAGCCCTCGGCGCGGCGCGGACAATAGTCGGCGGCGAGCGTGAGCGTGGCGACGGTGGCCAGCATCGCTGCAAAACCGGAGAAAAAACTAATGAATGCGGCGGCCGGTTCGTTCCAAAGAAATAGGAACGCGAGGCTTGCCAGCGTCCCAATCGCAATACTCCAGTTTAGCAGCTTTTTAAGCGTTAATTTCTTGAAATGCTGGCGATATAGATACGCGCCGACGACCCAACCGGCTCCCGCGAGCGACCCCAGAACACCGATATAGGCTTGCGAGAACTTCAAATTGTCGGTCATGATGAAGTAGAGCGGTGTGCTCAATCCCGGACTGAAATAATAAAGGAAAATGAAAGCGGCGATGATCCATAAGTGACGTCGCCGGAACGCGCTCGAAAGTCCCTCGAGCGTATGTTTCATCCCTTGGATATTCATGGGCGCCTTTTTCTCCGGGATGAGAAACAAAGTGCCGAAGATCACCAGTAGGGGTGCGCAGGCGACAATGGCCGCAGCGCTGTGCAAAGCGGCGGTCGGGGGGAGGCGCTGCACGAGCTGGCCGCCGAGGATCGCGGCCGTCATCGCCGCGATGTTGTACCAGAGCCATTGCTGATTGACGAAAGTTCCGCTCTCCTGCAGCCGCTGGCCATTCTCAACCAGCACGGCGCCGCACAAGGTGCTCGAAATGGCCATTGCATATGCGGTGAGCATCAGCGCAAAGACGAGCCTGTCGGGCACCGTCAGCTGCGTCACAAGCAGGAATCCGCCGATTGCCGCCGCATTGGCGAGGAGCAGATAGCTTTTGCGGCGGTAACCGAATAGCGGAAGGAAATCGGACACCAGACCGTATAACGGTTTTATGATCCAGGGGATGTTGAAAATCGTGAGATAGGCGGTGATCTGAAGCGGCGTCCAGCCGTGCACTTGCTTCAAATAATAGTTGAGCGGCTGTGAGATCAATCCGCCGATCTGTCCAAGACCCTCCACGACATAGACGAGAGCAAAGAACCAGAGCAGATGCGTCATCGAACCGCGCTCTGGTCGACCCTCGTGGGCGACGGCGGAACTCTCGGTAGCGGGAACTTGCTCGTTCATTGGCGATCGAGGACCACCGTGTCCCTGATAGGAAACAAGCAGGTTGAACGTGGAGTAGGCTCGGCGTGCCGGCCCCGTATCGCCGCTCCTGCTCGCACAGCCGGCAAGATTATTTTAACAGACAACTCCGCCGAAGCGTGAACGCTATTGAAGCGGTTTTGCTTCCGGCAACAGCAAAGGTGGCCGAGATTCGGGAGCCGGCGGCGCCGGATGTGAACTCGCCTCGAAGTACATGATCATGCCCAGCACGCATAACAGAAAAATGAGCGTGGCGGTGATGTATTCCGGTCTGACGGTCAACCCATAGACATTTATTCCGCTCCAGCTTCGAAGATTAAGCGGCACTTGCGAACCGGCGCTCGACGGATGCAGCCGCCAGGCTCTGTGATACTCCCCAACCAAATAGGAGATCGCCACAGATCCGATCGACAGGCAAAGGATCGTGAACGAAATGTGGGCAAAGCGGTGAACCGCGACGCCCAATGCCCAAGCCAAGGCGAAAACGAGCGCCGCAATCATAAGTCGGCTTCGGATGCCCACGCCCATAATCCAGGACTCTGCCGCGGCGCCGGGCGGCATATCAAGGGGCCTGACCAATCGGCGACATTATCCCCATCCCCGGGCAGCCGACGGTGCCTTGTTCCCGTCTTGCTTTATGCCTGTCGATCGCTGAAGAAAGAGACAAGCGACTACATCTTGGCGGTTATTGCCGCCGCGGCTACAAAGACGCCGCTCTCGTCCCGAACGAACAAGGGAATGACTTGACGCATCTCGCGGTTCCGGAACCAGCACCGCCAACGATTATCCAGAGTGATCCAGGAGGCGTCGAGTCTAACGGTAACAACGATGATCGCGAGAAACTGCTGCGCGGCCTGCCGACCGTTCTCGTCGATGAAGATGCTTGGTGATGCGAGCGCTTCTCGCCTCGATCGAATCGGATTCGTTTTATAATTCGCGGTCGAGAGGACGCAATTTCAATTCGTAAAAATACGACTTGAGCTTGTACATCAACATAATACTATTACTGGTTGTGATAGCGCAAAGAGAAAGCGCCGCGCGCCTGGTGTTGCATGCCCAAGCTCAGCGCGACGCTTATTGATAAAATCTTTCGGAAATTCGCGAGATCGTTTGAGTTGTTATGCGGCCTTAGGCAGCAGCAGCTGATCTGGTGCTGGCGGCGCCGAGGCCGCCATCGATTTGATCCCTCGCAGGTACAATAATTTCTTGTAAGCACGATCTACAGGCCGGACCCGCTGTATAGGCACCTATGCGAGCCGCTATGTACTCAGGGCCGCTATGTGCTGAGGGCCGTATGTACTCAGGGCCTATGTACTCAGGGCCGCTATGCAGTGAGGGCCGTAAGT
>DASPTX010000040.1:0-17927 GCA_035623195.1 Xanthobacteraceae bacterium
CCAATACGACAAAGGTATTGTCGGCGTCGAGCCTAGCGATCTGTTTCTCCATCGCCGGATCGCTGCCCAGCCTGACCTTGGCCTCAAGCTTGCAGGCGTTCTCGCGGGCAACGCTGAGCGGCACCGACTTAGCAGAGCCGAGCACCATCCTGCGCTGCTTGGAGCCGATGCGATATTGGTAGATCCACGTGCGTGACCCGCCCTCGCGAAGACGCAGCCCGAAGCCGGGAACGTCATCATCAAATTCGATGTGGTCTGATTTTCCGGGCGACAGTGTTAGACTGTCTGTCGTTTTGACAGTTAATCTCATGGCCCCAACCTTCCGTTTTTGGGAAGCACATGGGAAGCACGCAACCTCCGTTTGCCTCCGCCGTTGCTGAAGCAGACACCAGATATGAGGTGATTTTAGGCCGAAACAAAGCATTTGTTGTTACCCAGCTCCACGCTTTTCCACAGATGCCGAGTACGGGAATTTGTCATGCCGACAAGCCATCTGCCAACCTCCATGACCTGCATCGCCATCCGCGAGCCGGGCGGGCCCGAGGTTCTGGTTCCGCAACAGCGGCCGGTACCGTCCCCCTGGGACGGCGAAATCCTGGTCAAGGTCATTGCCGCCGGCGTCAATCGGCCCGACGTCCTGCAGCGCAAAGGTCAGTACCCGCCGCCGAAGGGCGCCACCGATATTCCCGGCTTGGAAATCGCGGGTGAGGTTGTAGCGATCGGACCAAACGTCACGCGTTGGAAGGAAGCCGACAAGGTCATGGCGCTCGTGGTTGGCGGCGGCTATGCCGAATACTGTCTCGCCTTCGAAGGCCACGCGCTGCCTTTGCCGGCGTCGCTGTCGATGATCGAGGCAGCCGCGGTGCCGGAGACATTTTTTACCGTCTGGTACAATGTTTTCGAGCGCGGCAAGCTCGCCTCCGGCGAAACCTTTCTCGTCCATGGCGGTTCATCCGGCATCGGTACAACCGCGATTCAGCTCGCCAAGGTTTTCGGGGCTCGCGTCATCGCCACGGCAGGCACGCCTGAGAAATGCGAGGCATGCCGCAAGCTCGGCGCCGACCTCGCCATCAACTACAAGACTGAAGATTTTGTGGCCTTAACCAAAGAAGCGACCGCGGGACATGGCGCCGACGTCATACTCGATATGGTCGGCGGCGATTACATCGGCCGGAATTACGAGGCAGCGGCAGTCGAGGGCCGCATCGTTCAGATCGCTTTCCAGGCTTCGTCTCGCGCCAATGTGGACATGATGCGGCTTATGCTAAAGCGCTTGACGCATACCGGCTCGACGCTGCGCGCGCGCTCCGTCGCCGATAAGGCCGCGATTGCGCAGGCCGTGCAAACCCATGTGCTGCCGTTCCTTGCGGCCGGACGCGTGCGGCCGGTGATCGATTCCACCTTTCCGCTCGCCCAGGCAAGCGCCGCCCATGCCCGCATAGAGGGTGGGAACCACATCGGCAAAATTGTGCTGACCCTTTGAAAGTAAACGGGAATATTCTTGCTCTCCGCGGCCGCAAGGTCTACTAAAGCAAGCCATGGGCTCGGCGTAACCGAGCGGCCGCGAATTTGGCGCAAAGCCCGGTAGCTAATTCCGGGAACCTGTGATTTGTGGTGGCGCGAAGGCGTCGATTGCCTGCCTCGGAGGGGTTTTTTGGCATTTTTGCGCGCCGCTCGTCTCGACGCATGCAACGTCCGCGCGAGAGTTTGCGCGAAAATTTGCGCAATCTCGGCGATCGTCGTGGTGTTCTTTTTCAGCGCGCATGCAGCCCAAGCGCTCGAAGCCGTCAACGTCCGCGGTGATGCCGCCGCGATCGATCTCACCGACGCCGTCGAATTCCAGCACACCGACGGCGACCGCATTCAGGTTTCCACCGCGCCGGGCGCCGACGGCATCATCCGCCGGATCGAGGTGCGCGCGCGCGAGGCCGGAAAAAACTGGGCGGTCTTCGCGCTTGCCAATAACGGGGACGAGCAGATCGACCGGCTTGTCGTCGCGCCGCATTACCGGATGGTAGGCTCGGGCCTATTGTGGCCCGATCTCGGCCTCTCCCGTATCGTCTATATCACGCCATCGTCGGGCGATCCGCCGGAACGACAGGATAATGCCGGTGCGGACGTTTTCCGCGTTACGCTTGATCCCGGCACGGTAATCACGTTCGTCGCCGAGTTGCGCACCGATAACCTGCCGCAGCTCTATCTGTGGGAACCAGACGCCTACAAAGACAAGCTCAATTCGCTCACGCTGTATCAGGGCATCGTGATCGGCATTGCCGGACTATTGGCCCTCTTCCTGACGATCCTGTTCGTGGTCAAGGGCAGCGTGATGTTTCCGGCTGCGGCCGCGCTGAGCTGGGCGGTGCTCGTCTATATCGGCATCGATTTCGGTTTCTGGCCCAAGGTTTTCGACTTGTCGTCGAGCACCGAGCGCATCTGGCGCGCCTCGGGCGAAGCGATACTCGCTGCAACGCTTTTGGTGTTCCTGTTCGCCTATCTCAACCTCAACCGCTGGCATGTTCGCTACGCCCACATTACCGTCGGCTGGCTTGCCTTCCTCGGCGCGTTGGTCGCGGTTGCGCTGTTCTCGCCTCCGATCGCCTCGGGCATCGCGCGAATATCCTTATTCCTCGTTGCTCTGTTCGGCTTCGCGCTCGTCGTATATCTCGCGACGCATGACTACGACCGTGCGGTGATGCTGATACCGACCTGGCTTCTTCTCGTGGTGTGGGTGATCGGCGCGGCGTTCACCGTGCTCGGCTTTCTAACCAACGACATTGTCGGGCCAGCGTTGCTCGGCGGTCTCGTTCTCATCGTCATGCTGATCGGCTTCACAGTGATGCAGCACGCCTTCGCCGGCGGCGCGGCGAGCGGTATCGTCACCGACATCGAGCGCCGCGCGCTGGCGCTGACTGGCGCCGGCGACATGATTTGGGATTGGGATGTTTCATCCGATAAGGTGTTCACAAGCCCCGAGACCGAGACTGCGCTGGGACTTAAGCAAGGCTCGCTTAATGGTCCTGCTGCGAAATGGCTCGACATCTTGCATCAAATGGACCGCGACCGCTTCCGCGCCACGCTGGACAGCGTTCTCGAACAGCGGCGCGGGCGGGTCGCGCAAGATTTCCGCATGCGCACCGCCGACGGACATTATCTGTGGTTTGCCTTGCGCGCTCGCCCGGTCGTCGGCTCCGACGGCGAGGTCGTTCGGCTCGTCGGCACGCTCACCGACGTCACCGAGTTCAAGACTGTCGAGGAACGGCTCCTGCACGATGCGGTGCGCGACAACCTGACCGGTTTGCCGAACCGCGAGCTATTTATCGACCGCCTTACGGCGGTTCTCGGCCTCGCCAAATCGGACCCAGCTTTGCGTCCGACCGTATTGGTGATCGATCTGGACCGGTTCAAGCAGGTCAACGATTCGGTCGGCATGGCGGTCGGCGATTCCGTTCTGCTGACGCTGGCGCGGCGCCTCGGCCGGCTGGTTAAGCCGCAGGATACGTTGGCGCGGTTGGCGGGAGATCAGTTCGGCGTAATTTTGCTGTCGGAACGCGATTCTGCCCGCATTACATCCTTCACCGAAACCCTGCGCAAGACGTTGCGCGCCCCGATTGCTTTCCGGGATCGCGAGATATTTCTCACCGCTTCGATCGGCCTGACGCTCGCCGGCGCGGACCCGCAACGCGCGGAAGAGGCGCTCAAGGACGCCGAGCTCGCGATGTATCAGGCCAAGCGCGTCGGCGGCGACCGCATCGAAGTATTCAAGGATGCCATGCGAGCGCGAAAATCGGACCGGCTATCAATTGAATCCGATCTGCGCCGCGCGCTTGAACGCGACGAGATCGCCATCCTCTATCAGCCGATCGTCCGCCTTGAAGACCGCTCGGTCGCCGGCTTCGAGGCGCTCACGCGCTGGAACCATCCGAAGCTCGGCCGACTGTCGCCGGCCGAGTTTATCAACATCGCCGAGGAAACGGGGTTGATCGTCGAACTTGGCTTGTTCGTACTCGACCGGACGGCGCGACAGCTCAGCACTTGGCAGCGTACGGTCCGTCACCGCGAACCGCTATTTGCCAGCGTCAACGTATCGTCCCGGCAATTGCTGCGGCACGACTTGATCCAGGATCTGCGCACCGTGCTGGCGCGCGCGCCATTGACCCGCGGTTCGCTAAAGCTGGAACTTACCGAATCGGTCGTCATGGAAAACCCCGAACATGCCGCCCAGATGCTGCACCGAATTCACGAGCTCGGCGCGGGGCTGGCGCTGGACGACTTCGGCACGGGCTATTCCTCATTGTCTTATTTGCAGCGCTTTCCATTCGACACGATCAAGATCGACCAATCGTTTGTGCGCATGACGGCCAAAGGCACACGACCGGTCATTTTGCGCTCGATGATCACGCTCGCTCACGATCTCGGGATGGATGTCGTTGCCGAAGGCGCCGAAACCGATTCTGATGCAGTCGAACTGTTTCAGCTCGGCTGCGAATATGCGCAAGGGTTCGTGTTCGGCGAGCCGATGAGCGCAGAACGCGCGCGGGCGCTTCTCGAACCCGAGACGCCGGCAACGCGGCTTCAAGAATCGGGGATCAGGGCCAAGGTTCTCGGGTCCTAGGGCATGATCCGGAAAAGTGGAAACCGGTTTTCGCCCCGGATCAAGTCCGGGGCAGTCTCTTTCCGGATGGTGCCCTAACCTAAGCGTGCCCCGCCTCGCTCGAGAGCATGCCGAGATCGATGCCGATCTTTTTCAGCGCTCTTTCGTATTTGCTTCCGATATCGGACCCGAAGATCAGCTCCGGATCGGCGGAGCAGTGCAGCCAGCCATTGCCCTGGATTTCGGTTTCGAGCTGTCCAGGCGCCCAGCCGGCATAACCGAGGGCCAGAATCGCGCTTGCGGGTCCCTCACCGCGCGCGATTGCCTTGAGGATGTCGATGGTTGCGGTGAGGCAGATGCCGTCGTCAATCGGCAGCGTCGAATTCTCGATAAAGAAATCCGCCGAGTGGAGTACGAAGCCACGCTCCGTTTCGACCGGCCCGCCGCGCATGACCTTTACGACGCCTGCGCGAGTCGGCAGCTGTATGACGTCTGCCGCCGGAATCACATTAAGCTTAACCAGCAGATCGGAGAAGTTGATGTTGGGCGCCGGATGATTGACCACGATACCCATCGCGCCTTCCGACGAATGCGCGCAAATATAGATAAGCGAGCGCGAAAAGCGTTCGTCCATCATGGCCGGCATCGCAATGAGCATTTGGCCGTCGAGATAACCTCGGCGCCTATTCTTGCCCGATGTGCCGCGCGGCGTCTTCATAACTGAAAGGTTAGCCCATCAATCCGTAATTGCAAACGAACGGCGCGGGAAAAAGTTCACGATATGGCCCGTTTGGCTGTTTAAGTTCCCGACCGCGGCGGGAGTCGAACCGCGCTAAATACGGGTAGCAGGGCGTCGGCTGTCTGGGCGTCGCCGATCGAACGTCCTGCTCACGATCATGTCAGTGGTGCTTGGACTTGGTTCAATCTAGAGAACGGCAATGAAATCATCACAGAACTTTCGCTTAGCGGTGCTGATGCTGGTGCCGGCGCTGATTTGTCCGCGCGGCATCTCTGCGGCGAGGGCACAGGATTCCTCGAGCTGGGATGCACAGGCCCATACCGCGTCTCGGCTGATCGCCGGCGGGACGAGTAAAAACGGCGCTGCGACATTTTTACATGCAGGCGTCGAGATCAAGCTTGAGCCCGGATGGAAGACCTACTGGCGCGACCCCGGCGATTCAGGAGCTCCGCCGACCTTCGATTTTTCAGGTTCGGAAAATGTAAAATCGGTGAACGTGCTGTGGCCCGCGCCCGAGCGATTCCCGGATGGCGCCGGCGGTCATTCGATCGGCTATTTCGATCACGTCATTTTGCCGCTGCGCGTCGTCACCGAGGACGCGGCCAAACCGACGCTGTTGCAGCTCAAGCTCGGCTACGACATCTGTTCCAACATTTGCATACCGGTCGAAGCCAACCTCAAGCTTCCGCTCCGCAACGACGGCGCAGAGGAAGCCGCGATCGAGAAGGCCGAGATTCGCGTGCCGCGCCGCGTTGCCCTCGGTCAAAACTCGCATGAAAATGTGTCTTCTCGGGACGCGAACGGTCAAGCAGCCGGTCTCGCCATTCTCGCGGTGCGTCTCCAGCCGGGCGACGCCCACGATCGCGTGATCGTCGACGTCGCCGCGCCCGCGGGCAAGCCGGTCAATCTCTTCGCTGAAGGACCCAACCCGGATTGGGCGCTGCCGTTACCGGAACAGACGGCCGTGCACGGCACCGTGCGGCAATTCGCGTTCGATCTCGACGGCCTGCCGCCCGATGCACACGCCGAAGGGGCAATGTTGACGTTGACGGCCGTTTCCGAAGACGACGCCATCGAAGTTACCGCCCATCTCGACTAATTCGCACCAGGCGCTAGTTTATGGCTCGCCGCGACACGCGGACGAGATTTTATTGTAAACGCAAGAGGACAAGATCATGTCGATTAAGGTTGGTGACCGCGTACCCAATGGCACTTTCACGGTGATGACCGCCGACGGGCCGAAAGCGAAAACAACGGACGAACTCTTCAAAGGCAAGAAGGTGGTGCTGTTTGCGGTGCCGGGCGCCTTCACGCCGACCTGCCACAGGAACCACCTGCCGGGCTTCATGAAAAACGCAGCCGCGATCAAGGCCAAGGGGATCGACACGATCGCCGTAACCGGCGTCAACGACGTGTTCGTGATGGACGCGTGGAAGAAGGCCACCGGCGGCGAGGCGATCGAGTTCTTGGCCGATGGCAGCGGAAGTTGGGCGAAGGCCTTAGGCATGACCCTCGATCTCAGCGAGCGCGGTCTCGGCGTGCGCTCGCAGCGCTACGCCATGGTGGTCGATGACGGCGTGGTAAAAACGCTCAATATCGAGGACGCTCCGGGCAAAGCCGATATTTCGGGTGCCGACAATCTTTTGAAATCGCTGTGATTTCGTCATTCCGGGACGCGGGCGAAAGCCCGCGAACCCGGCTCACGCCCGTCGATCCGTACTTTCCACCGTGATTGTGGATTCCGGACAGCCGCTATCGCGGCTTCCGAAACGACGGCTACCGCACGGCTCCCGCCGCGGCCCTAATCTCCGCGATTGCCTGTCGCGCAAGCTCATCGGCGCGTTCGTTCATGGCGTG
The DNA here is from genome assembly GCA_035623195.1 of Xanthobacteraceae bacterium. GTDB lineage: Bacteria > Pseudomonadota > Alphaproteobacteria > Rhizobiales > Xanthobacteraceae > BOG-931. The sequence continues at coordinate 7,188 of DASPTX010000040.1, forward strand.
ACCGGCATGGCCGCGCAGCCAATGCCAGCGGATGTGATGCTCGCCGAGCGCGGCATCGAGTCGTTTCCATAGATCGATGTTCTTCACCGGTTTCTTGTCCGCCGTTCGCCAGCCGTTTTGTTTCCACTTCGCCATGTAACTCGTCACGCCGTTGCGCAGGTATTGGCTGTCGGTGTGCAGATCGACGCGGCACGGCCGCTTGAGCGCTTCGAGCGCCGCGATCGCGGCCATCAGCTCCATGCGATTATTGGTCGTATTCGGCTCACCGCCCTTCAACTCCTTCTCACGGTCGCCAAAGGTAAGGATCGCGCCCCAGCCGCCCGGACCGGGATTGCGGGAACAAGCGCCGTCGGTGTGAATGACGACATGTGGCAGTTTTTGCGGCGGGTCTTCGCTCATGGCGCGACAGCTCCGTAGTCGCGCGCATTCTTGACCTTTTGGTGGAAGCGGAGTTTCCGCGCATATTCGCGCGGGTCCTTCGGACGCACCAGCGCGCCGGGCGGAACGTCGAGCCAGTCGACGAGCCGCGTCAGCAGGAAACGCAACGCGGCGCCGCGCGCCAAGAGCGGCAGCTTGTCCCATTCGTCATGCGACAGCGGACGGATTTTGGCGTAATTTGCCAGCAGTGCGCGGCCTTTGGTGACATTGTAGGAGTGGTCGGTCTCGAAACACCAGGCATTGAGGCAGATCGCGACGTCGTAGACGAGCGTGTCGGTGCAGGCGAAATAGAAATCGATCAGCCCGGAAAGCTTGGCGCCGAGGAAAAACACATTGTCCGGGAAAAGATCGGCATGGATGACGCCTTGAGGCAGTCCGTGCGGCCAATCGCGCTCCAGCACCTTAAGCTCCGCGCCGACAAGCGTCTCGAGATGGCGATCCACCTTATGCGCGCGTGCACGGCACCCTTCATAGAGCTGACGCCAGCCGGCAACCGAAAGCGCATTATCGCGATGCATCGGAAAATCCGCACCCGCGAGATGAAGCCGCGCCAGCGCCTGGCCGAGCGCTCCACAATGCGCGGCGCTCGGGCGGCGAATCCACATACCGTCGAGGAAAGTGACGATCGCCGCTGGCCGTCCGGCGAGTTTGCCGAGCACTTTGCCGGCGCGATTCTTTACCGGCTGCGGGCAGTTGATGCCGCGGCTTGCCAGATGCTCCATCAGCGCCAAGAAAAAGGGCAGATCGCGCTCGGCGACACGCCGTTCATAAAGCGTGAGAATGTAGTGGCCCTGCGCAGTGTGCACGAGGAAGTTCGAATTTTCCACGCCTTCGGCAATGCCCTTGTAAGAGAGAAGCGCGCCAATGTCATAGCCGGCAAGGAACTTGCCGAAATCCTCGGCCGTGACATCGGTATAGACCGCCATGGATTTCCCCTAGAATTTCGCTTGCGGCGTCAAGCCGTCCCACCGGCCAGCCACTTGGAATAGCGCGCATAGAGGTCCGTCGTCTCCGGTCCGCCGTCCCGATAAATGACCGGCGCCAGTGAACGGCCTTCCGCGTGCGTAATGCGGAAGGCCATGTAGCGATATTGCTCGGGATAATGCGCGGTCTCCGCCGCCTCGAACAGCGCGTCGAATTCAGGCGAAGGCTCAACCGGATCGAGCCGATCGCGTTCATAGATCGCGGCGCGCTCGGCAATGAGCCAGCCGCCGGCGTAGCGTTCCACCCGGTCGAGGAATCTGGAAGACGACGTGAGGTCGACCTCGACGCCGCCGAACTTCTGACGAACCCGGATGATGACAGGCGTTTCCGCGATGGCGCGGTCCTTATCGAGCGTGATCGTAGGCGTGAACAGATGATGGCGCGACCAGGTGCGGCTCGCGGCAAAACCGGCCCGACAACGCTCGACGAATTGTTCAAATGGACCGCGAAACCACGACACGGAAATATGTCCGTCGGACGTGAAAGTGGCCCGCAGCTCCTTCCACTTGCCTTGGTCGCGATACATGCCCCAGGCATGGATCAGCTCGGCGATCGCGAATTTATCGGAAATTTGCATCACACGGTCGTGTCCTCAACCGGCGCACCATAGGATAGCGCACCGACGACGCGCAATTGTCCTCATTTCCGCAACATCGCTGCCGTTCACCCGCGCTTGATAAAGCGCCGAACCTTCAAAAGGCTCTGCTCAGGAATCGTCAACCGGCAATGTTGCGCGCGCCGAGGGGCGTGCCGTAAAGAAGGAATGCCAATTCGCAAGGCGCTCATGATCCCGACGCCAATTTTCGTCGGCAAAACGAAAATCCAGATACGAAAGCGCGCAGCCGATCGCGATGTGGCCGATGCCGAACGGGTCGGTCGCGAGAGTACTTGCTTCGCCGTTCAAATGATCCAGCACGGCGGCCGTTCGCGCGGCTGCGCTCGCCAAGTGGGCCTCTGACGGCTGCGTGCGCAGCCGCTCGTTGCGCTTAAGCACCAACAGATCCAGGAATCCGTCGCCAAGCGCCTGGCGGCGGAGCGCGACGATACGCGCTCGACCCTGCTGCGGAAACAATTTAGGTTCGCCGCCAAGTCCGTCCAGATATTCGCAGATGACCGGAGAATCGTAGAGCGCCGTGCCGTCGTCGAGAACAAGTGTCGGTATTTTCGACAACGGATTGTCCCTCATCAATTCGGCATGCGGCTTGGTCATCTCCGCGACGGTGCGTACGCACTGCAAACGATCGGCAAGGCCGCACTCGTGTGCGACGATCATAACTTTGCGGACGAAAGGCGAGCGGGGCGACCAATGCAGTTTCATGGACGATCCTACGGCGTGACCAGACGTGACGACTTGGCCATTCTAAAATTTCAGGGCCTTCGCCATCGTTACGGCATCTTCAAGACCCATGGCGATGCGGCAGCCGGCGGCGGCGAGCGCTTCGAACTTTGCTGGCGCGCTCTCTCGCCAAGTGCCGATCAACGCGCCGGCGTGGCCCATCTGCTTTTGCGCCGGCACGTGACGCCCGACCACCATGGCGATGATGGGCTTTGGAAAACGGCGCGCCGCCTCGGCGAAGGCGTATTCCTTATCGCCGCCGATCTCGCCGCAAAACAAAACCGCCCCGGTCGCTTCGTCGTCGGCGAGCGCTTGTAAATATTCGTGCGGATTGCGCGCAATGACGGCGTCGCCGCCGGTATGGACAACGAGACGCTGGCCGATCCCGGCATTGGTCAGCTGCCGCGCCAAAACAAGCGCCACGGTGCCGCTTCGCGCAATCAGCGCGAGGCGGCCCTGGCTGCAAAAGCTCGGCGCTATGGAACCGAGGAGCCCGCGTCCCGGCACGAAGATGCCGAGCGTGTTCGGACCGACAAGCCAACTTCCGCCGGCTCGCGCGAGCGCCGCCACCGCAAGCGTATCGTGAACCGGCACGTATTCCGCGACCGCCACGATCGTCGCGATGCGCGCACCCACACATTCGGCGATCGCCTCGCGGACGCCCTCGGCCGGGGTATAGATGAGGGCGATCGTCGGCGGTTGGGGAAGATCGGCGACGCGGTCATAGAGAGGCATGCCATCCAAGCTCGTGCCGCCGCGGCCGAGCGCGACCCCGCCCATAATCGGTGTGCCGGCTGCGGCCATGGCGGCCACTTGGTTGCGCGCGTAACGTCCGGTCGGACCGACGACCGCGACCCGCCACGGCTGCGAATCCAGGAATGGCAGGCGCAATTGCTGCGAATTCAATTGGCCCGGCATGCGATAAGCTCTCGGAAGCGGTGCGCCAGATGGCGTGGAGGGGAAGGCAGACGATTATGCGCCTAGCCGAGGTCGATGGAAAAGCCTTGCTGCGCCGGCACGGTCTTGCCGGCCCGCGCGGCGTTTTGCTCAGCGCCGGTGAAGACCCTCCGGATGAAACCCATGATTGGCCGGGATACTTTCTCAAGGCACAACTTCTTGAAGGCGGGCGCGGCAAGCGCGGCCTGGTTCGCCGTTTCGATCAACTGATCGATTTCCGCAACGCCCGCCGGCTGATCCTCGCTACGCTCGACGATGCCGATACGCCGCTGCTCCTCGAAGAAGCTATACCGGCCATTCGCGAAATTTACTTAGCCTTGCGCGTCGACGGCAGCGCGCAACGGCTCGAGCTTCTCATCGCGCCGGAGGGCGGCGAAGCCATCGAGCAAATCGCAAAGCTTGTGCGAATTCCGACCGCCGACGGGAGCATGACGGCCGAAATGATTTATCCGGCCATCGCCAAACTTTTTCCCCGGGAACTTGCCGTGCGTCTTGCCCGTTATGCGGCACGGCTTCCGGAAATCGCCCGCCAGGAGGACCTGGAGCTTCTGGAGATCAATCCGCTCGCATTGACCGAGGACGATCGCCTCGTTGCCTGCGACGCCAGGCTCATCCGCGACGAAGCCGCTGCGTTCCGTCACGACGCCGATGAGTTTCCGACAAGTCGCATGCTCGCAGAGCGGATCATGACGCCGCTCGAGCGCTCGGCCCGCGAACGCGGTTTCCAGCTCGTCGAAACCGACGGCGACGTCGCTCTTGTGACCTCGGGCGCGGGTCTTGCCATGATGATGATGGATCTGCTGGCCGACCATGGGCTTCGCGCCGCAAGCTTCATGGATAATCTGCGCGGGGCACCCGACGAGACAATGGCCGAACGGCTCGAAATCGCCCGATCGCTCGCCGCACGGCCGAACATCAAGGCGATCGTCTTCCAAACCGTAATCGCCTCGCGCTCGCTAGCCGAGCGGATCGAGGCCCTCGCTGCTTGGATCGAGGCGGAGCCGCTGCCGAAGCCCCTCTTCGTCGGTCTTGCCGCCGGTCACGCGGCGACGCGCGCCATGAGCGTCGATGAAGCGATCGCGAAGTTGCATGCGCTCGGCATTGCCGCGTTTACCGACCCCATTGCCTTGGTGAAAGCAGCTGCACGGGCGTTGCGATAAAGCTACCGTGCACCTTGCCCCCGCGTCGGATAGAAGGCGGCGTAAAATCGCTTGCACGCTTCGACGAAACCGCCCCCGTGCTTGCTAGGACTGGCGAGGTCAAAGGTATAGTCGCAATCATCGCCGGAGCAGGCGTAAAAACGCATTCCGCGCAGTTCTTCGGCCGCCTCGGAATTTTCCTGACCGCAATTGGGGCAAACCATGACAATGCGCGCGCCCGATTGTGTTTGTCTGATGCCGTAATTGCGCATGGCTAATCGTTCCGCCTGGCGATTGCCTATCGTTCGCTGCGCGCATTGATGACGCCGCGAATCGCAAGCATTTTACCAAACAAGGAAGACCGGCAGCGGGCTCGGACCGGCCTATCCCGGCGATTATTCCTCATTCTGGCGCTTGTCCGGCACGGAGCGGCGCGGCAGTATGACGAAAGCGGCGATCAAGATCCCGGCCAAGGGGCCGCCGCTTATGGGAACGGCTGACCGTCGGCTCTGCCGAAGAACGTGGGGCGTGCACGCGCATGAAGACGATTCTCGTCCCGACTGAGCATGGTTCAACGATGGTGTCGGCTCTGGATACCGCACTGTTGCTGGCGCGGAAATTCGATAGCTGCGTCGAAGGCTTCCCATTGCGTCCCGCGGTCGCCGACCTTGTGGCCATGGATCCCGACAGCGGCCTGACGATGGTTGCCGTGCGAGAGAACGATGCTGAAATGGTTCGCCAGGCGGAAGCGCTGTTCCGGACCTTCATGGAGAACAATGGGTTACCGCGGCGCAGCGGCGAAGGACCGGCATCCTTGTCCTGGTCGTGGCTTGCGGACGCGCCGAGCGGCCATGACTTTGTCGGCAGCTACGGCCGGGTCTTCGACATGATCGTCCTGGCCCGCCCGGGCGACGAGTGGCAGAGCCCGTCCATGATAACCTTGGAATCGGCGCTTTTCGAAAGCGGACGCCCGGTCTTGATCGCGCCGCCAAGGTCGCCGCGCACGCTAGGCACCAATGTCCTGGTGGCCTGGAACAACAGCACCGAGCAAGCACGGACCATGGCCGATGCGATGCCCCTTCTTCGCCTTGCCGAGCGGATCACAATCCTGACCGTCGAAGGCGCCACCGTCGCGGGGCCGAGCGGCGAGCAAATGGCGCACTCTCTGATGATGAACGGCATCGCCGCCGCCACGATGACGCTCAGGCCGACCGGCAAGCGCACCGCCGGCGAAACTATCCTCGCCAAGGCCGATGAACTCGGCTGCGATCTCATTGTCAAGGGCGCCTATACGCAAAGCCGGCTACGGCAGATGATCTTTGGCGGAACCACGCGCCACATCCTTGCCAATGCGAAACTGCCAGTCTTGATGGCGCATTGACTTCGCACCGCCGTTAACGTCTCACGTCTACCGACTTCGCACATCCATCAAATTTCGCACATCCGTGTCGTCGCTGTACCAAACGCTGTCGCCATTCGCAGATGCACTTTTACGCATCGCGGTCGGGCTTGCGCTGGTGCCCCACGGGCTGCGCAACACCTTTGGCTTCTTTCCCAATACCGGCGTGCGCGCGCTCGATTTGTCCGCGCTGGCGAAGCAGCTTGACGAGAGTGGCTATCGGCCGGGTAAATTCTGGGCGCCGGCGATTTCAATTACGCAGCTTGTCGGCGGCCCCCTTCTCGCGCTCGGCCTGTTCACGCGTCCCGTCGCCGCAGTGGTGCTCGTCTTTCTCCTGGTTGCGAATGTCGAACGCTGGCGCGTCGGCCGTTATTTTTGGAACCAGCTCGGCATGGAATATACGCTGATGTGGACGATCGCGACGTTCTACATCTTCATCCAAGGTCCGGGACCTTATTCGCTCGACCGCGTCGTTGGCTTTTGAGGAGAATTTCGCTTGCCATTCATCGGAGCCTTTTTGGATGCCAATGGCGTGAGCCTTCATTACGAACTCGCCGGCGGCGGCCCTTCCGTCGTGCTGCTCCACGAACTCGGAGGCACCTTGCATTCCTGGGACGCCGTCGCGCCGCGGCTTGCCGAGCGCTTTCGCGTGCTGCGTTACGACCAGCGCGGCGCCGGACTGTCGGAAAAGGTGCGCCAGGAATTCACCAACAATGCGCTCGTCGGGGATTTCGAGGCGCTTGCTGCGGCGGTGAACTTGCCTGCGCCCTATCACTTCGTGACCGTTGCCGCCGCCGCTACACAGGCGCTGCGCTTTCTGGAAAAATATCCCGACCGCGTCGGCGCGCTCGTTCTATGCAATCCGGCACCAGGCGTCGACGCCAGTCGCGCCGCCGTGCTCGACGAACGGGCGGCATTCGCGGCGCGTGAAGGCATGCGCGCGTCGCTGCCGACAACGCTTGCTCTATCCTATCCGCCAGATCTCGGCGAACGCGGCGCCTACGAGGCTTATCTGGGCCGCTATCTCGCCAACGATCCGGTATGCTTCGGCTTTGCCTTTCGCGCTTTGGCGCGCACCAACATGCTGCATATGCTGCCGCAAATCCGCTGTCCGGCCATGGTCGTTGCCGGCCGTCACGACACGGTGCGGCCTCATGCCGGCTCAGCCGAGCTTGCCAGAAAGATCCCGGGGGCGCGGTTCGAACTCATCGAGGACGCCGGACACTTCATGCCGATACAGGCGCCGCAGGCGCTTGCCGCGTTGCTGCAAGATTTTCTGCCAAGATAGACCCGTCTCATCCGTCAAACATACTTCTCCGCGGGGAAAACCATGAAAGCCACAGCGAACGGCATTACTATCAATTATCGAATTGACGGCCCCGAGGATGCGCCGTGGCTCATCTTTTCGAACTCACTCGCGACCTCGCTTTCGATGTGGGACGAACAGGCGGTAGCGCTGCGGGATTCGTTCCGCGTGCTACGCTACGATCAGCGCGGCCACGGCGGCACCGATGCGCCGGCAGGTCGCTACGCGTTCGATACGCTCCTTGCCGACGCGCTTGCACTCATGGACGCGCTGGCGATCAAAAAGGCGAATTTCGCCGGCCTGTCCATGGGCGGCGCGACGGCCTTGGGATTGGCGCAGCGCCGTCCCGACCGTTTCGAGCGCATCGTCGTTGCCGATTCACCTTGCCAATCGACGCCGCAAAGCAGTCAGCAATGGGAAGAACGGATCGCGGTTGCGCAAAAGCAAGGCATCGAGGCCTTGGTCGAGCCGACCATTGCGCGCTGGTTTCCGGCCGAGACGGTAGCGCAGAATCCTCCCCATCTCGATAAGGTCCGCGCCATGATCCGCGCCACGCCGGTCAGCGGCTTCATCGGCTGCGCTGCGGCGTTGGCGGCGCACGACTATGCCTCCGCAGTCGCGACGGTAAAATGCCCTACCCTTTTCATCGTGGGCGAAAAAGACGGCACGACGCCGCTCGCCATGGCCAAGCTGCATGAAAGGCTTCCGGGCTCGCGATCCGTGACGCTCACCGGCGCCGGGCACATTTCCAACATGGACCGGCCGGCGGAATTCAGCCGGGCGCTGCGCGATTTTCTGACCGGTAAGTAATCCCCGCGGGGACAGCGCTATGCCTTTTGGGCAGGATATGCTGCATCTCCTGCAGTGCCTGGCGCTTTGCAAACACATAGCGGAGCACTATACCTGCCGCAAAGGACCTCGGTTTAGCGCATCCGCCAAATCGGCCGTTGGTTCGATGGAAAAGGGATGCGGTCGGCCCGCTGCAAGGAGATCACGTCATGGCCACAGTGACAATGAAAGCCCCGGCCCCCGGCGGGCTTTCGAATAAAGCGCGCGAATTGATGGAAGCAATCAACGCGGAAGCCGGCAAGCACAATATCTGGGTTCGCACTCAGGCGAATGCGCCGGCGCAGCGGCCGTGGTTCAGCGAAACCAGCGGCGAAGGTTCGGGACAACTTGGCACCGGGCGTGTTGCAGTCAATCAAATGAAGACGCTTCCTCACTTGTGGAAGTGGAACGAGTACAGCAGCTATCTAAAGCAAATTTCTGAGATCGCCAGCAAAGCGGACGTCTCGCCCATCGAATTCGCCGATCGGCAGAGCATCCTCTTGCTCAATCCCGGACTGAACGGCCGCTTGCAGGTGACTAATACCATTCGCTGCGCGATTTCGATCTACAATCCCGGCGACGTCGCGCCCGTCCATCTGCATTCGCCGAATGCAAGCCGCACCATTCTTTCCAAGAAGGGCGGCTACACCGTCATTGAGGGCGAGCGGTGCACCGCGAACCGCGGCGACCTCATCCTGACCCCAAACGGGACGTGGCACGATCACGGCAACGATTCCGACGAGCCGGTAGTCTGGATCGATACGCTCGACTGGCCGCTGATGGAGTTCCTCGACGCCGCCTGGGTCGATCACAACATGCCGGGCGCCCAGGGCAACACCAATGTCCAGGCCATTACCCACGGCGAAGGTTATTCACGCCATCTCTACGGCCACGGCGGCATCAAGCCGGCTTTCGTCGACCATCAGCGCGGTGTCGGCCACGAGCCGGCGCCGCTGTTTCACTATCGCGGTGAAGAGGTGCACGGAATGCTGCACAGCCTGCGCAAGGAAAAGGGCGACCCGCACGAAGGCATCAAGGTCGACTTCGTCAATCCGGTGACCGGTGGGCCGGTTTTCAAGACGCTTAACTATTCGGCGCAGCTTTTGCGGCCGGGCGAAGAGACCGAATTCAAGCGCGAGACCGCGGGCACGTATTACGTGGTGATCGAAGGCAGCGGCCTCACCGAAGTCGGCGGCAAGCGCTTCGAATGGGGTCACAACGATCTGTTCGTGGTGCCGAACTTTCTCTGGCGGCGCCACATCAATACCGGCAGGACCGATGCGGTGATCTATTCGGTGTCCGACGCCGCGCTGATGCGCAATATCGGCCAATATTATGCGCAAGGCCGCGCCAAGAACGGCGAGGTCACCGAACTTACGGTGCATTGAGTTGCCAAGGCCCGCTCAATTAAAACGGAGCGCCGGGTCGGACCGCTGTTCGCCAAGTGTTCCGCTAAAATCAATCAAGTGCTCAGGGCCAAAATCATAAGAAAATAGTCCTATACCGGCAAACAAAGAACTCGGCCTAGGCCCGCCCCGTCTCTCGATCATGGATTCCGACCTGGCGGCAATCGATCCCTGGATCGCTATAGCTTCGTCAAATCCGCGTGCCTCCTGGTCGTCTGCGTTCGCCGTCTGTTCTTGACTGTTGCAGCAGGTGGCTCGTTGAGGTGAGCGGTACCGGCTTTTTCCGATCGCGAGCAGCCGATCCCAGCAAGGTCAAACCGATCGAGCCGCTCGGATCGCGATTGGTTACGGCGGTCGCAATGCTCTCCCGTCAACCCACCTTCACCTGCATTGGCGATTGGCGGCAGCCGAACGATTTTCGGCCGACTCCGAACCAGAGTGCGGGCTAATCTTTTTTCCTCGGGCGCTTGCGCAGCCGCACTCCGGGGCCGCCACCGTTCTCGTCGATGAACTCAATGCCCGCAGACTCCAAAGCCGAGCGGATTTTGACTCCAGTCTCATCACGACCGCCCAACGGGCCGTCCTGAGCTTCCAGGCGTTTGATCGTTGGGATCGAGACATCGGCAGCAGCCGCCAATTGCTCTTGTGACCAGGCCAAAAGTGAGCGCGCAGCTTTAACCTGCCTAATTGATACTTTTGGTATTGACGGCCCGGCCATTCTTGTGCGATACTTTTAGTATTGAATGATGCTTTCTAAGGAACCCTTAATGTCTCAAGCATTCATGAAATCAGTCAACGTCCGTGACCGCCGTTATTTCATTGGCGGCTCGGACGCGCGGATCATCACGGGCGATGACGAGACGGCCCTTTTGCGGCTGTGGCGAGAAAAGCGCGGCGAGGTCGAGCCGGAGGACCTCTCCGGCGACCTCCTGGCCCAACTCGGTCTT
>DASPTX010000041.1:0-7092 GCA_035623195.1 Xanthobacteraceae bacterium
CAGCATATTGGGCCCGGTTTTGTACCAAGTTGCTTCCGATGCTGGTTGCCGCCACTCGGCAAGAACCGGCGTTCCGGCGTTTCCTCGGCAGGCTTATCCAATAACCACCCGGTGCCAGCATCGTCGCGCCTTTGATCCGCAGCAGAGAATTCAACTCCGTCACCACCAAACCCGACAGTTGAGGCCGCAACCATTTGCAGTGCGTCGAATCCAGGCAGACCAAATCTCTCCTAGCCACGCGTAATGGATATTACTTTGCATGGGGTTGTTTTTCAAAAATTTGATTTTTTTCAATCTTATCATAGTTTTTCAAAGGCTTAATTGAATTGTCCCCTGGTCGGCAGGAACTGGAAGCCCCAGGGCACGTTTCTAGGCCGGCTTCACCACCCGGATGTGCAATTCGCGCAATTGCTTCGGCGTCGCCTCCGACGGCGCACCCATCATCAAATCTTCGGCGCGCTGGTTCATCGGGAACAGCACGACTTCGCGCAGGTTCTCCTCGCCGCACAACAGCATCACGATGCGGTCGATGCCGGGCGCGATGCCGCCGTGCGGCGGCGCGCCGAGCGACAGCGCGTGCAGCATGCCCCCGAATTTCTGCTCCAGCGTGCTTTCGTCGTAGCCGGCGATGGCGAAGGCCTTCTTCATCACGTCGGGGCGATGGTTGCGGATCGCGCCTGAGGAAAGCTCCACCCCGTTGCAGACGACGTCGTATTGGATCGCCTTGAGCGAAAGAATCTTCTCGCGATCCGCCGGGTCGAGGGCTAGGAATTCTTCCACCGCCGCATTCGGCATCGAGAACGGATTGTGCGAGAAGTCAATTTTCTTCTCCTCCTCGTTCCACTCGTACATCGGAAAATCGACGATCCAGCAGAACTCGAAGCGATCCTTGGCGATGAGCTCCAGCTCCTCGCCGATCTTGTTGCGCGCCGGTCCGGCGAATTTGACGAAATTCGCCGGTTCGCCGGCGACGAAGAACACGGCATCGGCGTCCTTCAAGCCGAGCCGCGCGCGCAACGCTTGCGTTTTTTCCGCGCCGAGATTGTTGGCGATGGGACCGCGGCCGACGACTGCATCGTTGTCGAGCGCAAAGAAAATATAGCCGAGCCCGGGCTGACCCTCGCCCTGCGCCCAGGAGTTCATGCGGTCGCAAAACGCACGCGAGCCGCCGCCCGGCGCCGGGATCGCCCAGACCGCGCGCTTAGGGTTCGTCTCCAGGATGCGCGCGAATATCTTGAAACCGGAGCCGCGGAAAATATCCGAGACGTCCTGCATCACGATCGGGTTGCGCAAATCCGGCTTGTCGGTGCCGTATTTGGCGAGCGCCTCGCCATAGGGAATGCGCGGGAATTTCGGCGTCACTGGCTTGCCGCCGGAAAATTCCTCGAACACCCCGCGCAGCACCGGCTCGACGGCGGCAAAAACATCGTCCTGAGTGACGAAGCTCATCTCGATATCGAGCTGATAGAATTCGCCGGGCGAGCGGTCGGCGCGCGCGTCCTCATCGCGAAAGCAGGGCGCGATCTGGAAATAGCGATCGAAGCCGCCAACCATGATGAGCTGCTTGAACTGCTGCGGCGCCTGCGGTAGCGCATAGAACTTGCCGGGATGCAGCCGCGACGGCACGAGATAGTCGCGCGCGCCTTCCGGCGAAGAAGCGGTCAGGATCGGCGTCTGGAATTCGAAAAAGCCCTGCGCCTTCATGCGTAGGCGAATGGAATCGATGATTTTGCCGCGCTTCATGATATTTCGGTGCAAGTGCTCGCGGCGCAGGTCGAGGAAACGGTACTTGAGCCTTGTTTCCTCTGGATATTCCTGCTCGCCGAACACCGGCATCGGCAGTTCGGCCGCCGGCCCAAGAACCTCGATCTCGCGGATATAGACCTCGACGGCGCCGGTCGGCAGATCGGGATTTTCGGTGCCGTCGGGGCGGCGCCGCACCTTGCCGTCGACGCGCACGACCCATTCCGACCGCAGCGTCTCGGCTGTCTTGAACGCCGGGCTGTCGGGATCGGCCACCACCTGAGTCAGCCCGTAATGGTCGCGCAGATCGATGAACAGAACGCCGCCATGATCGCGGATGCGATGGCACCAGCCCGAAAGCCGGACCTCCTTGCCGATGTCGCCCTCGCGGAGCGCGCCGCAGGTATGGGTGCGATAGCGATGCATCCTCGTTCCGCTACGTTACGGGAAATGGAAGAAAGGTGGCGCACAAGCACATGGCCGTGCTCGACTTGTCAAGCGCCTGGGCGCACATGCCTCCACCGCGCCGGCCGCCTCGACAGGATGCGGCCGATCTGCACATTCAAGGCCGTTTGGGAGCGATCATGACGCCAAAAACCGCACGCAAGGCTGCGCCAGCGCCGTCCGCTATGACGGCCGCCGAAGCGGTCGTGGCGACGCTTGTCGCTCACGGGCTCGACAACATTTACGCGCTGCCCGGCCTGCAGAACGACGTCCTGTTCGACGCGCTGTTCCGGTTTTCGGACCGGCTGCGCACGGTCCATACGCGCCATGAGCAAGGCGCAGCCTATATGGCGCTCGGCGCCGCGCTCGCCACCGGCAGGCCGCAAGCCTATGCCGTGGTGCCCGGCCCAGGCTTCCTCAATTCGGCGGCCGCACTCTTGACCGCATATTCCATGAACGCGCCGGTGCTGGCGCTGATCGGACAAATTCCCGAAGCCGATATCGGTCTCGGTCTCGGCCACCTGCACGAGATTCGGGACCAGGGCGGCATAATCAAACGCCTTGTCGACCATGCGGCGCGCATCCGCAAAGCCGAGGACGCCTCGCGGACCACAGCCTCGGTGCTGCGGGCGATGTGGATGGGCCGGCCCGGACCAGCCGCGCTCGAATGCGCCATCGACGTCTGGGGCCGGTCCGCGGCGATCGCCGTGCAGGGACCATTGCCGATTGCCCCGCCGAAAATCGACTCCGACGCGATCCGCCGCGCCGCAAAGCGGCTCGGCGCGGCGAGGCGTCCGATGATTATCTGCGGCGGCGGCGCGCAGGATGCCGCCGAGGAGGTGACCGCGCTCTCGGCCATGCTGCAGGCGCCGGTGCTCGGCTATCGCCGCGGCCGCGGCATTCTCGACAGCCGCGATCCTTTGAGCGTGACCCTGCCGCTCGGCCGCGAATTGTGGGGCGAAGCCGACGTCGTTCTGGCCGTCGGCACCCGGCTTCTCCTTCAGTTCCGGCAGTGGGGCTTTGACCGCGATCTCGCCGTCATTCGCGTCGATGCCAACCCCGAGGAGCACGATCGCCTGCGCCGGCCGGCGATCGCGCTGACCGGCGACGCCAAGCCGATCCTCCAGCGCCTCACTGCCGAATTGCCCGTTCACAATACCAGGCGCCCGTCGCGCCGGGACGAGATGCGGGAGCGACAGGCGCGCTGGCGCAAGCGCCTCGAAAAGCTCGCCCCGCAGACCGCGTTCCTCGAGGCCATCCGCGCCGAGCTCCCCGAGGACGGCATTTTTGTCGACGAGGTCACGCAGGTCGGTTTTGCCGCGCGCCTGTTGTTTCCTGTTTACAAGCCGCGCACTTTCCTGTCGCCCGGCTACCAGGACACGCTCGGCTGGGGCTTTGCCACCGCGCTCGGCGTGCAGCATGCCCGGCGCGACGTGCCGGTCGTATCGATCACCGGCGACGGCGGTTTCATGTACACCGCGACCGAACTCGCGACCGCGATGCTTCACTGCATTCCGCTGACGACGATCGTGTTCAACGACGGCGCCTTCGGCAATGTGCGGCGCATCCAAAAGGAGCGCTATGGCAATCGGCTCATCGGCAGCCACCTTGCCAATCCGGATTTCGTCGCCTTTGCTAAGAGCTTCGGCGCCGAGGCCGTTCGCGCCGGCACGCCTGAGGAACTGCGCCGGGCCCTGCGGCGCACGCTCGCGGCTCGATCCGGCCCAAGCGTCATCGAAGTTCCGGTCGGCGCGATGCCGAGCCCGTGGGAGTTCATCTTCATGGACAGGATTCGCAGCAGTTGAGGACCTTTCACGCCGGCATTCAGGTCTTGCCCCCGCGTGTCGCCTGAACGACACTAGAGCGCAATCGTTTCAAGTTGAATCGATTGCGGCTCTAGGTATTTGATGAGGCATGATCTTTTCGGAAAACCGGCTTCCACTTTTCCGGATCATGCCCTAGCCTTCACCGATGCAAGTCGATTCCGTTCCCACCGTTTCGCACCGGCCGATCGCGGCGACATCCGAACTTGCCGACGTCTGCCGGCGGATGGCGAAGCATCCTTTCATTACGGTCGATACCGAATTCCTCCGCGAAACCACCTACTATCCGCTGCTGTGCGTGGCGCAAATGGCGTCCGCCGAAGAAGCCGTCGTCGTCGATGCGCTCGCGGCCGACATCGATCTTTCGCCCTTCTACGCGCTGATGGCGGACGAGAAAGTAATGAAAGTCTTTCACGCCGCGCGCCAGGATATCGAAATCGTTTGGCACGAGGCCGAGCTCATTCCGCATCCGATCTTCGATACGCAAGTCGCGGCCATGGTGCTCGGCTACGGCGATTCGATTTCCTACGATCAATTGGTGCAGCGCATTACCGGCGACACGCTCGATAAATCGCACCGCTTCACCGACTGGACGCGGCGGCCGCTGTCGGACGCCCAGTTGCGTTACGCGATTTCCGACGTGACGCATTTGCGCGATGTCTATCTCAAGCTTGTCGAAGATCTGCGACATCGCGGCCGAGTCGATTGGGTCGAGGACGAGATGCGAATTCTAACCTCGCCCGAGACCTATCGCATGGAGCCGGAAAATGCCTGGCAACGCCTAAAAACGCGCGTGCGCAAGCCGAAGGAGCTCGCCGTCCTGATCGAAGTCGCCGCCTGGCGCGAACGCGAGGCGCAGTCGCGCGACGTGCCGCGCTCGCGGGTGCTCAAGGACGAAGTCATTGCCGACATTGCGGTGCATGCGCCGACCAATCCGGACAAGCTCAAGAACTTGCGTTCCCTGCCGAAGGGCTTCGAGCGTTCGCGCTGGGGCGACGCCATCGTGGCCGCGGTGAGCCGCGGGCTGGCTCGCGACCCCAAAACTTTGCCGTTGCCTGCGCGAACGCAGCCAGTCGCCAACGGCACGGCGGTGGTCGAATTGCTCAAGGTGCTGCTGCGAATGGTCTCGGAACGCCATCACGTTGCCGCCAAGGTGATCGCCACGGTGGACGACCTCGAGCGCATCGCCGCGGACGACGCCGCCGACGTCCCCGCCTTGACCGGCTGGCGGCGCGAATTATTCGGAGAGAAAGCGCTCGCGCTCAAGCACGGCAATCTTGCGCTCGCCATCGAGAAGGGCCGCGTGGCGACAGTCGAACGGGGATGACCGTCCGGTCGGCAGGCGCGCGACCGGGCAAGCGCGCCCGACAAAACGAGCTTTGTCCCATTTTGTCCTTTTTTCGGTTAGAGCATGATCCGGAAAAAGCCTGCCCCGGACACCGATCCGGGGTGGAAACCGGTTTTCCGAAAAAGATCATGCCTTATCCGATAACCAGAGCCGCAATCGATTCAATGTGAAACGATTGCGCTCTAGGATGTCGCGTTACCTCGACGATGGGGGCGCCCATGTCCGAAGAACACTCTGCCGACGAGCGGGCCGCCCTTTATTACATCGCTGCACTCATCAAAAATTACGAACCGCAATTTGAACTTCAAGGAAATTTTACGCCGGGGTTATTCGGCCACTGCGACCCACATTATCCCGCCGCCAGAAGGAAATGGCTTGAAGCTTTGGTACGAACCGGGCATTTGGAGAAACGGCTCCTTGATTTCGTGGAAGCCGAGGATGACCTCACGGACTATGGCGGCGACGAAGCAGATAGCCGGCTTAACTGGCGCATCACTTTTAAACACGCCTTTTATCTCATCCACATAATGGCCCTGGATAAAACCTTTCAACGCTTTTCTTTGTCGGTTCAAACCAAAAGCGATTTCGACGAAGGCCTCGTATCGATACACAAGCGCCCTCCTTGTTTACGCTACGAAGTCGTCAGCCACCTGTCGGAGGTCAAACCGATACTCGCCAACATTTTCGAGCGCTTCAAGCACGAGGAAGAAGAAAGCCGTCAACAGGATCGGATTGATAAGGCAGTCGCAAAGGAACGCGATAAGTGGGTCAAGCGATTGGCCGGAAGACGGCGGCTGGAAATTATTTTTTTCTTCATATTCGCCGCGCTCCTGGTGACGATTATTTGGTTCGGCGGACAAATCCACACCGCCTTGTTTGGACGATAGAGAGGTCTGGTGAAGCCGCACTCGAACCGCTGCGCGGATTCTGATCGCAGACTCAACTCAGACATCGCCGGAGGTCGCTGATATGCCAGAGCCGGACTCATGCTAAGGTCGATCGATGTCCGCTTTACCCCGCAAAGCGGACATCGGTGTTCAGTTCGGTATGTCTGGTGAGTGCCAGAAGGCGGCATCGCGTGTTTTTGTAATCACCTTGTTGGCGCGTGGGACGAGGCTTGTCGACACTCTGGCTCAGTTCGGCAAGCAGCGGTAGCCTTCGGGCCCGAGATGGAATCCTGGAGGACAAGCGCGCTCATATCCCTTGTTCGGCCAGCAGCGCTTCCCCTCAGGGCCGAGATGCCACCCGACTGGGCATGCGCGGTTGGTCGCGAAAGGATGGCAAAAGCCGTTAGGCCCACGCCACCATCCCGGCCCACAATCCTCCGCCGCATTGGCGGTGCCTGCAATGCTGGCGGCGCTGGTAACGGCGACAGCAAACGCGGCACTTAAGAGCAAAGTCCTCAGCATGTTGATTTCCTCCAATCTGATCCTCTAACAGGGAGATGCGCGTATCAGATGCCAAGCCAACTTAACGGCATCTGAACAAAATGGATTGGGAGAATTCACCTAATAGACATTTTTATTGCGAGAACCGAAAATGGCAAAACTGGGTCAAAGCAGGCATTTTCAGACGATTTCCGCTTTATCTCCGAAAGATGGAGTAATCGGCCGGCGTTGTTGTGGATAGCTGAAGATTTAGGGTGCTGCGCTTCAGGCTGATGGTGAAACGAGGTCACCGTGGTTACGGGCCTCAAGCATCAGAAGGAGAAGCGCAGCATGGACTATTTTGCGG
>DASPTX010000042.1:0-19994 GCA_035623195.1 Xanthobacteraceae bacterium
GGAACGATCGGCAGGCCAAGCGCATGCCGCTTCTGTTCGCACCCACGATCGGGGCCGCGATTGCCGCGCGCCATTGTTTTCTATGGGTAGGATGCCCGGCGTGCCGATCGACCAGCAGCATTGATTTACGCAAGCTCGATCGCCATCCCGACGCCGCCGTATCCAGTCTCATTCCAGCACTGTCCTGCCGCTTATGTCGGCCGAACGCCCCGTTCGCGGAATTGGTGCGTCTGTCGCGGACCAGCATCGCGGACGAAATGCGGATCGAGCACACGCGCCGGGTCCTTGGCGATGATTAGGTGCGGACTTGAGCGAACCTGAAATTCTAAATTGGGTTGCGGTCGGGGCATGAGGAAATCGAACATTCGCTCCGTCCGGCTCTGACCCTGCCGTTCCAGAGTTCACAGGCAGGCGGACTCGATCGGGCGCGGGTCACGTTGATTGAGCCGTGAAACGTCCTGTCGTTAGTCCGACACCCGGCGGAGCCGAAACGAGCGCCGAACGCGGCGGGCGAGGGTGAAAATTCCGCTTCGACATGTAGTCGGGTTTGTAGACAGGACAGCAGGCAATTTCCTAATAGGCTGAAAAATAGTCGAATTTACCTGATTTTTGGCGGACCCTGGCTCCACCACTCTAGCAAATCATTAGCCAATTGATAAACCGCCGGTAACGCAAAACGGCGCGACGCGGCGAAATCGCGACTGGGTCGGACCGGGCGGGCGCGCGGTTTATCGCTGCAAGTAACACCAGCGCAAACAAGCAGCCACGCTCGTGCCGCCGAGATAGTCGCGCCTTCCACGCATGCCGACTATGCAACTGCTTATGCATATCGCCGTTTCGGCGGACCGTTGCTAAGTTGCGGCCGAATTCGAGAGGTTTCCAGGAGTGTCCATGACAAAGTATAGAACAAAGCATAGATCCGTCGATGGCGACCGCCGTGCATTCCTCGCGCTCGCCGGCGCGGTATTGTCGGGCGCGGCTCAATGGCCCGCAAAGGCGCGCGCGCAGGCCAACAGCAACGGCAAGATCCCGATCGGCACCATCGGCGCCGGTCACATCGGCGGCACGATCGGCGGATTGTGGGTCAAGGACGGCCATAAGGTTCTGTTCTCGTCCCGTCATCCCGAGGAACTCAAAGGACTCGTCGCAAATCTCGGTCCATTGGCGCAGGCCGGCACGGTCGACGAGGCCATTGCATTCGGCGACGTGCTCTTGCTGACCGTACCCTATGGGGCGCTGCCGCAGATCGGCCGCGATTATGCGGCCCAGCTGAAAGGCAAAATCGTGCTCGATACCTGCAACGCGGTCGCGGCCCGCGACGGCGCGATCGCCGACGAAGTCGAGGCCAACGGCATCGGCGTCACATCTCAGAAATATCTGCCGGGAACCCGGCTCGTTCGCGCCTTCAACACCATCTCTTACATGGTGTTTGCCAAGGAGGCGAACCGCCCCGATCCGAGCCTCGCTGTGCCGATTGCCGGTGACGATGCGGAGGCGGTTCGTGTGGCGGCAGGACTGGTACGGGACGCAGGCTTCGATCCGGTCATCGTCGGCAAGCTCGCCGATGCGAAGCTGTTCCAGCGCGGCGCCGCCGGTTACGGACAGCAGGTGAGCGCAGCCGAACTGAAGCAGAAGCTGTCATTGCCGCGATGACCGCCGAGACAACGGGCGAAAGGGCTGGCGCTGCGGCAAATCTGCAACACTGGATAGGCCGCGCCGTGCCGGCCACGCCGGAAGAATACGCTGCGGCCTTATGGTCGTTTGCTTATTTTTTCACGCTGCTTGCGGGATATTACGTGCTGCGACCGCTGCGCGATCAGATGGCCATCGCAGGCGGGGTGCGCAATCTGCCGTGGTTGTTCACCGCCACATTCGTGACACTGCTCGTCGCGCAGCCGCTTTATGGCGCGCTGGTCGCGAAATTGCCGCGCGCGCGCTTTATCCCGATCGTCTACCACTTCTTCGCCGCCAACCTCGCCTTGTTTTGGCTGTTTCTGACGCTGCAAATCGATACCGCGACGGTGGCGCGCGTATTCTATGTATGGGTCGCGGTCTTCAGCCTATTCGCTGTCGCGGTGTTCTGGTCGTTCATGGCCGACCTGTTCACGGCCGACCAGAGCAAGCGGCTGTTCGGTTTCATCGGCGCGGGCGGCACCGCCGGCGCGCTGCTCGGTCCGACCATCACAAACGGCCTGACGCTGGTGTTCGATCCGATCAATCTTTTGATCGTTGCCACGATCTTGATCGAGGCGGCAGTGTTCTGCGCCTGGCGGCTTGAACGCGCCGCGACGGTTCACGAACGCGAGCGCGAGCGGCCGCAACGCCTCGGCGGCAGCGCGTTCGCGGCGCTCCCCGAGCTATTTCGTTCGCCTTATCTGCTCGGCATCGCCGCATGGATCAGTCTGCAATCGTTCTGCGCAACGATGCTTTATTTCGAGCAGATCCACATGGTAGCGGCCGAGGTGCAGGGCGCCGGCGCGCAAATCCGCATTTTTGCCTCGCAGGATCTCGCGGTGAACTTGCTGACGCTCGTGACGCAGATTTTCGCCACTGGGCAATTGCTCAAGCGCTTCGGCACCGGCCCCACCGCGGCGGCGCTCCCGATTGTCTATCTGGTCGGCTTTCTCGCGATTTTCGTAGCTCCAACGCTCACGCTCGTACTGATCGTTCAGGTGATCCAGCGGTGGACTCACTTCGCCGTCGCTACTCCGGCGCGCCAGGTGCTCTACACCGTGCTCGGTCGTGAGGAAAAATATAAGGCCAAGAACCTGATCGACGTGGTCATTTACCGCGGCTCGGATGCGCTTTACGGTTGGGTATTTGACAGCTTTCAGGCGCTCGGCCTGAAACTCGGCGCAATCGCCCTTATCGCCGCGCCGGTTTCGGCCGTCTGGTTTGTCTTGTCGGCGGCTTTGGGACGCGCGCAAGAACGCCGCGTCAAGGTCATGGCGGCGAACGCGGCATCGAGCTAGCAAGATGACGGGAATCACACGGCGTCAATTCGCAATGTTGCCGGCGGCGGCGCTAGCGGCGGATACGGCGATCGCCGCCGCCGTCGCGCAATCCTCTTCGGCGCCGCTGACGCGCGCAATTCCGGCGAGCGGCGAACCCCTGCCCGCTGTTGGCCTCGGTACCGCCGAAATTTTCGACAACGACGACGCGGCCACCCTGCAGAAGGCAAGCGCGGTGATCCAAGCGCTGGTCGACCAGGGCGGCACGCTCATCGACACGGCGTCGACCTATGGCGACGCCGAGCGCGTGATCGGCGATGTGATCGCGCCCGCCGGTCTGCGCAATAAATTGTTCATCGCAACCAAGCTCGAAACGCCCGATGGCGCGGAACTCAAACGCTCGCTGAACCGATTGCGGACCGAGAAGGTCGACCTCCTCCAGCTGCACAATGTCAGCGATCCGCGGCAATCTCTCGCCGCCTTTCGCGACTGGAAGTCACAAGGCCTGTGCCGCTACGTCGGCATCACCTCGACCTTTCACGGGGCATTCGCCGCGGTCGAAGCGGTCTTGGCCCGCGAAAAGCCGGACTTCGTCCAAATCGATTATTCCATCGACGACCGCGAAGCCGAGAAGCGCATCCTGCCGCTTGCCGCCGATAACGGAGCCGCGGTGCTCACAGCGGTGCCGCTGGGCCGTGGACGCCTGTTTCGAGCCGTGCGCGGCAAGGAACTCCCCGACTGGGCTGTCGCATTCGCCGGTAGCTGGGCGCAATTTTTTCTCAAATATCTGCTTGGCGATCCGAGGGTCACTGCGGTTATCCCGGGTAGCGCCAACGCCTTGCACATGACCGACAACCTCGGCGCCATGCGCGGTCGGCTTCCGACTGCCGAAGAGCGACGTCGGATGGTCCAATACATCGAAGCGCTCTAGCCTGATCGACCCCAAAAGCGGGCCCGGTAAGCCTTCGAGAACATTGTGGCTTCGACAAATTCCATAAAGAATATGCGGCGGGAAGCCGCGCACGGCGCGGGCTTATCCGGGGTACAATGAAATCGGAATACCTAAGCGTGGGAGGCGTTGATGCGTAGGGGATGGATCGGCGTGGGGCTGAGCACAGCCCTTTCTTTGGCCGCCGTCATATCGCTCACACTGGCTGCAAGCGTCCCGGCGGCTGCGCAGGCGCGCAAAACCTATCCGAGCAATCCGGATCTCGATACCGACGATCAGCTCGCGCCCTCGCAGATGAAGCAACCGATGCCGGGCGCGGTTGCGGAACCCAACGGCGTGAGCGCGCATCCGGTGGCGGGGCATGCATCCGGCGAGGTGCCGGCCAATGCGGCGCGCCGGGCCCATCCGGCTGCGCTGCCAGCCTCCCATGCCGTCGCCTGCAGCGGCACCTTCGGCAAGGATTCGAGCCATCTTAAGCTTGCTATGACTTTCGATTCCAAGAACATCACCTTTACCGATGTCGAAGCCAATAACGGCACCAAGGTGCCGGCGTCGGTGCTGTTCCCAAACGATCCGAAGCGCCGGCTCGAAGTGTGGTGGTCAAATCCTGCGGCGCGCAGCGGCACCTATCTAATCGTCATTAACGGCAAATCGACTTGGAGCGCACCCGGCGGGTTGCGGCTTGGCCTCACGCTCCAGCAACTGGAAAAGCTCAACCAAAAACCCTTCAAGTTGAAAGGCTTCGACAAGGACAGTGTCACGACCGTCAGCGATTGGGGCGATGGGGTGCTCGCCAGTCTACCGGGGGGCTGCAAATCGGGGGTCAGCCTGCATGCCGATTCCAAGGCGCCTGCGGACGCGGTAAGCGCGCTATCCCCCGACAAAGACTACAGCTCGGACGACCCCGAAATGCGGGCCGTCAAGCCGACTGTGAGTGAAATCCTGATCGGCTATTGAGTTTCTTGAACTATCCGAATGAACTACTGCCTCGGCCGCGGTTGCGCGTGGCCGGGAGGCGCAGGCTGAATCGGGCTGTCCGGCGTTTGCGGTTCGGAATGTGAGTCG
Organism: Xanthobacteraceae bacterium; assembly: GCA_035623195.1. Classification (GTDB taxonomy): domain Bacteria; phylum Pseudomonadota; class Alphaproteobacteria; order Rhizobiales; family Xanthobacteraceae; genus BOG-931. The sequence continues at coordinate 4,966 of DASPTX010000042.1, forward strand.
CTGCGCATTGTTCTGACATCGCGCGCCATTTCCAGGCAGGTCAGTAGTTCGGTGTAACTCGAATCGCCGCCCATCGTCGCCTCGCTCGTGCAGGCGAGCTTGTCGGCCGACGAAAAGCTCGACCATTGCTTCTGGAGCTGGTCGCGGATCTCGTTTTCGCTATCGAGGCAATTTTTCTTTTCCACGGAGACGTCGGTGTCGTGGAACGACACGCCGCCCTGCTGCGCGATACCTTGGCAGACTTGCTCTATATTGAGCTTAGGTACGCTGTCGACCACGGGCGTGACTAGACCAACGCCGAGAATCAATGCCGCTGGCAGCATCATGGGCCGAACTCCGTTATCGCCTTTCGCGACTATATAACACGGACATCCTGCATAAAACACGGCCAAGCTCGCGTTACCGACCGTTGACCGGCAGCCGCAGCGGTCGCTATGGCTGGGCCACTAGACGGTAAGGACATAGCCAATGATTCTCGCGCCACTGTTCGGAGCCACGATGACCATCGTTGTTGCCACCGGCCCAATCGATGATCCGGCGGGTGCAGCACATCTGTCGGCGCAAGAGAAAAGCGCCGCAATCCAACCGCTCGTGCGTTCGGCTACCGAATGCATTGTGCACGCCATCATCACCGATCCGAACTACGGCAAGGCTGCGGCCCGCCTCGGCGATCTTATCGTTGCCTCGATGCCATCTTGCGTCGCGCCCATGCGCGCCATGATCGACGCCTACGACCAATACTATGGCGACGGTTCGGGCGAGGCATTCTTCATGGGGCCTTATCTTGATCTGCTTCCCAAGCTTGTCGGCGAAGCCTCAAGGAAGGCGCCGGCACCATAGTTGCAGCTTAGATGCGTACGCCCGGCGTGGCCGCCGATTTTCGTTGAGGGCGCGAATCAATGCGCCCCCGCCGGACCGATAACATCGATGATGCGCATTTTCGTCGGGTCTACGAGAATCACTTTATTGTCCACCATAGTGTATTGGTAGAGTTTGGCCGCCGGAACGCTGGCAACCGCGTCGTCAGGCAGCGCATAGAGCTCGATCATGGGCGGCACATCCGCGCCGATGACCGGTGAAAAGCTCTTTGACGCTGTCTTGCTTTTGTCCTTGCTGACTTCTTCGTAAATCGCTTGGCGTTGCGCTGGATTTAGAATGAGCTTTTGTTCGAGCGCGCCGCTTACCCCAACGTCGCCGCCCTTCTCTGCCGTGCCGCCGGCGGTACCGGTTTGGGCGCTCGCATGAAATCCGCCGAGGCAACTTGTAAGCATAACCGCTCCGGCAATAAGCGGAATTGAGTCACGGCTGTTCATTCGAACCCTCCCATTTCTTCTCGTACTGGTGGGCGCGCCGCCTTTCGGCAGCGCGCCTCGGTTGTTCAATCTCCCAGGTCACCGGTCCAACGCTGATCGGGCCAGCCTGTTCCTAATTAAGAGTGTGCACGGAACTTTGCAGCGCGTCGAAATACGGATTCGCACCTAGAGCGGCAATGTTCATCCCTAGCGACAGCAACCGAAACGTCCTTCGGTTCCGGCGCCATAAATTCAGCGCGCTTACGTGTTTCTTGCCTAGTGCCGCGACAAAGGACCTCGCAGCAGCGCTGCAAGCGGCAGCGTCAGCAGCACGAAGCCGGCGACCAACACCAACGCGTGCCACACCCCTAGCGCATCGCCCGCTCGGCCGAACAGCACCGGAGCGACGGCACTGGAACCGATCGTGCCAGTGTAAAAAATGCTGAGCGCGTGCGTTTGCCGATGCGGTTCGACCAATTCGGGCACCGAACCGTATAACACCGACGACGTTCCATTGAGCGCGATGCCGATGAGCGGCAGCAACAGCAGCGCGCCCCAGAGCGGCAATGGAAACAGAGCGAGAATTCCCGCGGCGGTCAGCCCTTCGGTCAGCCATACCGTTCCGATCACGCCGATGCGGGCACCGATGAAAGCGCAAACAAGCTTTCCCACGGCGCCGCCGGCGAAAACGAGCGTCATCGCCAAGCCCACCGTCTGCAGAGCCGCGCCTTTGTCGGTGAGCACGAACGGCAAGAACAGCAAAAAGCCCATCCGTGTGGCGCTGTCGATGACGCCAAGGGCGGTCAATATCCCCAATGCAAACGGTTGCCGCTCGCGGCCGCCGTCGGCGCTCCGAACGCCGTGCGACGTTACGGTTTCCGCGGGCCCGTAGCGGGGAGCGGCGAGAAGGATCGCAGCCGCCGCCGCAATGCCCAGAATTCCGAGCAGCGCTAGCGCCGGACGCCACGTCATCGCGAGCAGCATCAGCGACAGCGCCGCCGGCAGCGTCATCTTTCCCAAGTCGCCGGCGAAGTTATAGGCGCCGAGCGCTTTGAGCGAATACGGCCCGGCGAAGGTGCGCGCAATAAGAGCGGACGCGATCGGATGCTGCGTGCTGGAGCCGATGCCGCCGAGGATAAGCGCGCCGAGCAACATGGCGAAGCTGGTGCTCAGTCCGGCAAAGCAGTAGCCGAGACCGGAAAGCGCGGTGCCCAGCGCGAGGATCAGCGGTCCGCCGAACCGTTGCGCGATGAAACCGGCGGGAATTTGCAGTCCGGCCATCGCACCAACGAACGCGCTGCGCAGCGCGCCGAGCGCGGCGTAAGTCAGTCCGAATTCCGCCTGCCACAGCGGCAGCATGATGTAGATGAGATCGGTGTATCCATCGTGCAGCGCGTGAGCCGCGCCGGCGACGGAGGCGGCGCGCCGCTGTTCACTCGACATGTGCGGCGCCAGCGCCGCGAAATTCTCCCAGGGGAGCCTTCGCATGGCCATGCTGAAGGTCCTTAAATGCCGCGACGAGTTGCGTCAACAAAACGCCTCGCGTGGACTGGATCGTAAGCGAATGCGCAATCGCGCGATTGACCACTGCAATTGCGCGGTGCAGTGTGCCGGCCGAAAAGGGAATCTCTGTAAAGCCTAGGGGGAGCTATGTTCGGCCTTGGCGATCTGTTCCAGTGGGAGCGGTTCGTAACTCCCACCGTGATCAAGGTCTTCTATTGGCTTGCTGTAATCATTGCCATCCTAGTCGGTTGCGCCGGCGCGATCAGTTCGCTGACGACAATGGCGTACAATCCGTTCGTCGGAATGATATTTCTGATCAGCAGCATACTCGGCGCGTTCATGGGTGTGATCTTGGCGCGCATCATCGCCGAATTCGTGCTCATTGTATTTCGCATCAACGAGCATCTGGGCGCGATCCGCAATCAGGGCGGATTCCGCAATCAGTAGTCCGTGGAAGGGTTTGCAAGCCCGCGATTATCATGGACTGAACCGGAAGTGCAGGACATCGCCGTCTTGCACGACATAATCCTTGCCCTCGAGCCTCATCTTGCCGGCCTCGCGCGCGCCAGCCTCGCCGCCGCAAGCGATATAGTCGTCGTAGGCAATGGTTTCCGCGCGAATAAAGCCGCGTTCGAAATCGCTGTGGATGACACCCGCCGCCTGTGGCGCTTTGGTGCCACGCGTCACGGTCCAGGCTCGCGTCTCTTTCGGACCAGCGGTGAAAAACGTCACGAGATGAAGAAGTGAATAACCGGCTGCGATCAAACGATCGAGGCCCGCTTGCTTCAAGCCGATCGCGGCGAGGTAGTCCTCGCGCTCGTCGCGCGATAGAATGGCGATTTCGGCCTCTATCTTGGCGGAAATAACGATGACACCCGCGTCCTCGTTTTTTGCTCTGGCTTCTACTCGGCGAGAAAACTCATTGCCGTTCGCCGCAGACGCTTCGTCGACGTTGCAAACGTAGACCACGGGAAGCGAAGTCAGTAGGCCGAACATGTGGAAGGCCCTTTCCTCCTCCGGCCGGCGCGGCGTCAGGCGCGCCGGCTTGCCGTCGCGCAACAGCGAAAGCGTGCGACCGATGAGATCGAGCGACTCCTTGGCCTCCTTCGCCTCCTTGTCGGTACCGCGGGCTTTGCGCTCGAGTCCGTCGACGCGCCGTTCCAAACTCTCAAGATCGGCGAGCATCAATTCGGTTTCGACGGTTTCGATATCGGCGACGGGATCGACGCGGCCTTCGACGTGGGGCACGTCGCTGTCCTCGAAGCACCGCACGACATGCGCGATGGCGTCCACTTCGCGGATATTGGCAAGGAATTGATTGCCGAGCCCCTCCCCTTTGGACGCGCCGCGCACCAGACCCGCGATGTCGACGAAGGTCAGCCGTGTCGGCACGATCGCAGCCGATTTGGCGAGCGCCGCCAGAGTTTCCAGCCGCCGATCCGGCACCGCGACTTCGCCGACATTCGGATCGATGGTGCAAAACGGATAGTTCGCCGCCTGCGCGGCGGCGGTTTCCGTCAGCGCGTTGAAAAGGGTCGACTTGCCGACATTAGGCAGACCGACGATGCCGCATTTGAAGCCCATGAAAATATTTCAGGTTTTCCAAGTTTTTTTGAAGGTGTGAGTCGCATTGCCGGCTTCAAACCCGCTTTGGTCTAAGCGGCTGAGTGCGGCCATAGGGCAATCGTTTCAAACTGAATCGATTGCGGCTCTAGGTATTTGACGAGGCATAATCTTTTCTGAAAACCGGTTTCCACCCCGGATCAAGTCCGGAGCAGGCCTTTTCGGGATCATGCCTTAGTCATTGCCCGCGAAACTTCCTATTTCGAATCTCCATTGGTCAATTCCTCGTCGCGTTCGCGCTCGCCGAAGCCTTTAGCCACCATGGCGAGGTGAACCTTGTTCTGAAAACTCGCATCCTGACCGCGCGCGATCAGTTCAGCATCCTCGGCGAGGATTCCAATCAGCGCCTCCACCCAGTCGCGGTCGCTTTTGGCGAAGTCGCTTAACACGTAGTGCTGCACCAGATCCTTGTTGCCGGGGTGGCCCACGCCGATGCGCACGCGCCGATAGTCATTGCCGATATGCTCGGAGATCGAACGCAAACCGTTGTGCCCGGCGATACCGCCGCCGACTTTGACCCTGACCTTCCCCGGCGGCAGATCGATCTCGTCGTGAAACACGACGACGTCCGCTGGGGAGAGTTTGTAGAAGTGCACGGCTTCGGCGACGGCACGGCCGGATTCGTTCATATAGGTTCCCGGCAGCAGCAGGAGCGTGCGTTTGCCGCCGAGCGGTCCCTCGCAGGCTACGCCTTGAAAGCGCCGCCGCCACGGCCCGATGCCGTGCCGCTTGGCGACCTCCTGGACGGCCATGAAGCCGATATTGTGCCGGTTCCCGCCATAACGCGCTCCCGGATTTCCGAGACCGACCAGGAGCAGCATCGCCATCTATCCCGCGCGGGATTGACTTCACTTCTTGTCGGCAGCCCCGGCTGCGGGCGCGGCGGACGGAGCTGCGCCAGGCGCAGCGCCAGGCGCAGCGCCCGGAGCGGCGCCGGGAGCCGCACCTTCCGCCGGCGTGCCCGCAGCGGCTGCGGCAGCGGCAGCCGCGGCGGCGGCAGCGGCGGCTTCGGCAGCCGCCTTCATCTCTTCGGCGTAACCCGACGGCGGCACCACCGTGACAAGCGTGATATCGCGACCGGCCATGGCGCGCACACCTTCAGGCAACGTGATGTCGCTCAGATGCCTGGAATGGTTGATGTCGAGGCTGCCGATGTCGACTTCGATGCCGCTCGGAATAGCGTCGGCGCGGCAGCGCACTTCCACGCTGTGCGCGACGATACTGACGGTGCCGCCGCGCTTGACGCCGGGTGATTGATCGGCATTGCGCACATAGATCGGGATGTTGACGCGGATGGTCGCGCCTTCGCCCAGCCGCATGAAATCGACGTGCAACGGAATGTCGCGGACGGCGTCGAGCTGAAAGTCGCGGGGGATGACACGGTGTTTTACACCGTCGACTTCGACCTCGTGAATGGTCGTCAAGAAGTGGCCGGCATAAATGCGCTGGCGCAGATCGGCATAATCGAGGGAAATCTGCAGCGGCGGCTTGCCGTCGCCATAGATGATTCCGGGTACGCGGCCGGCGCGACGCTCGGAGCGGGCGGCCCCCTTGCCTGCCCGCGAACGTGCCGCCGCCTTGATCACATTGACGGTCGCCATGATGTATCCTCGTCTAAGAGCCCATAATCACAAGGAAAACGCCGCGTCAGCCTCCAGGGGTGCCGGTGAAGCCGCGGCCGCCGCGCTTATAGCGGCGCAAGCCTTGAAAAACAAGGAAAGCTGGGAATGAAAGTGAGCCAGCGCGCCGGCAGGCCCTAGCCGGGAGGTCTATCGATATTGGGGCTCGAAAGATCGGAGGCCGGCTGCTGCGCCGGGCTAGTCTTTCCAAGCTTTGCTTCCATGGCGGAGATTCGGGCCTTGAGCGCCTCATTCTCTTCGCGCGCCAGCCGCGCCATGTCTTTGACCGCATCGAATTCCTCGCGCTTGACGACGTCGAGGTCGCGCAGAAATCGTTCCGCCTGGTTGCGGAACAGCGTCTCGAATTCGCGGCGCACGCCTTGCGCCACGCCGGCTGCGTCGTTCATTAAGCGGGCGACTTCGTCGAAGAACCGATTCGTTGTCTGCACCATCCTCGCCTCCGAAAGCCTACCGTACCGAACGTTACCCGCATGCCCACGCCCCGTCTTGCCATGGACAAAGACAATGGCAATGGTGCAAGCGCCCCGCAAGGGGTTCCGCCGCAAAGATGCCGCACGAATTGTGGCGCAATGAAAGCGACCCGCGTTTTAGGGAAAATCCGACGATGTTTCTTCTTCCGGTCATTCCGTTTCCCGCGATCGATCCGATACTGATTTCGATCGGACCGTTTTCGGTGCGCTGGTACGCGCTTGCTTATATCGTCGGCATTATCGCCGGCTGGTTTTATGCGCGCGCCATCATCGCATCCGAACGTCTATGGGGCGGGCCGGCGCCGTTCACGGTGACCGACTTCGACGACTTCGTCATCTGGATTACGCTCGGAATCATTCTCGGCGGCCGCATCGGCTACGTGCTGTTCTACAATCTTGCGCATTTCGCAGCCGATCCGATCGAAATCCTGGAGCTTTGGAACGGCGGCATGTCCTTCCACGGCGGGGTAATCGGCTGCGCCGTCGCCATCGTGCTGTTTGCCCTGCGGCGGGCTATTCCGATGTTGTCGCTCGGCGACGTGACGGCCGCCGTGGCGCCAATCGGTTTGTTTCTCGGCCGTCTTGCCAATTTCATTAACGGCGAATTATGGGGCCGCCCAACCGACGTCCCATGGGCGATGGTGTTTCCCCATGGCGGACCTTTTCCCCGCCATCCGAGCCAGCTTTACGAGGCAACGCTCGAGGGAATCGTCCTGTTCATCGTGCTGGGTCTTTTTGTCCGCTTCGGCGCGCTCAAGCGCCCCGGCGTCGTTACCAGTATCTTCGCGATCGGTTATGGCGCGGCGCGCATTACCTGCGAATTTTTTCGGGAACCCGACGCGCAGCTCGGCTTTCTGTGGGGCGGCCTCACCATGGGAATGCTGTTATGTATCCCGCTGATATTGGCGGGTCTGGCACTGCTCGTCGTCGTGTTGAGGCGGCCGGCCAAGTTCAAAAATGGCTGAGGCCTCCACGCCGCTGCTCGAGGAAATTCGCAGGCTCATCGCCGTCAGCGGCCCGATGCCGCTTGCCGAATATATGCGGCTGTGCCTGACGCATCCGCAATATGGCTACTACATCAATCGCGATCCGCTTGGCGCCGGCGGCGATTTCGTCACCGCGCCGGAGATCAGCCAAATGTTCGGCGAGCTGATCGGATTGTGGATGGCGGCGGTCTGGGGGCGAATGGGCGCGCCGGAAAATCTCCGGGTCGTCGAGCTCGGCCCCGGTCGCGGCACTTTGATGCAAGACGCGCTGCGTGCAGCCAAGATCGTGAGGAGGTTTCGCGACGCGATCGTGCTCCATCTCGTCGAGATCAGCCCCGCGCTGCGCGCAATCCAGGAGCGTCGGCTGGCCGAAACCGAAGTGCCGATTTTGTGGCATGACAAACTTGAGGACGTTCCCGCCGGCTCGAGCATCATCGTCGCAAACGAATTCATCGATGCGCTCCCCATTCATCAGGCCGTCAAGCAGGCCGACGGCTGGCACGAGCGCCTCGTCGCGGTCGCCGCCGACGGCAATCTCGCGATCGAAGCGGCGCGTGACGCGTTACCGTTCTTCGAGCCCTCGATGCCTCGCCAATCACGCCCAGCGCCGGTGGGATCGATCTATGAATGGCGCGCCGACGCTATCGCGCTCGAACTAGGGCGGCGGACGCGTACCGATGGCGTCGCTTTGATCATCGACTATGGGCATGCCCATTTCGGACTGGGCGACACGCTACAAGCGGTCGCGCGGCATTCCTTCACCGATCCTTTGCGCGCGCCCGGCACCGCGGATTTGACCGCGCATGTCGATTTTGAGGCATTGGCGCAATGCGCTGAAACGATGGGCGCGCGAGTCCACGGTCCGATACGACAACGCGACTTGTTTCTTCGCCTCGGCATCGAAAAACGCGCGGCTGCGCTGAAGGCTGGCGCGCCGCAGGACAAAGCGGCCGATATCGAGATTGCATTTTCGCGCCTCGTAGCGGGCGGCGCTCATGGGATGGGGGAATTGTTCAAGGCGGTTGCGTTCGCGCCGCCGAATCTTGGTCCTCTTCCGGGGTTCGAGACGGCCGCATGAAGATCGAAGCTCCCTCGCTTACACTCGCTGGTATCCGTCACGCATTTTTCACGCGCGCCGGCGGCGTGTCCGCGGGCGTTTACGAGAGCCTCAATGGCGGCATCGGCTCGCGCGATGCCGCCGCCAATGTCGCGGAAAATCGCGCGCGCATGGCCGCTGCGTTGGCGGTGGAGCCGAAGCGCTTGCTCACCGCCTATCAGACCCATTCGCCGAACGTCGTCATTGCCGAAGCGCCATGGACGGCCGAGAACCGCCCCCATGCCGATGCCATCGTGACGCGAGTAGGCGCGCTTGCGATCGGCGTGACGACCGCGGATTGTGGGCCGGTCTTGCTCGCCGACCCCCGCGCGCGCGTGATCGGCGCCGCGCATGCCGGTTGGCGTGGCGCGCTAACCGGTGTCATCGAATCCACGGTTGAGGCCATGGAGCGGCTTGGCGCCGCCCGCGATCGAATTCGCGCCGCCATCGGGCCCATGATTCGGCAATCCAGCTACGAGGTCGGTCCCGATCTCCTCGCCCGCTTTCGTGCCGACGACCCCGACAGCCGCCGGCTCTTCCTGCCTGCCGCGCGCAACGGCCACGCCATGTTCGATCTCGGCGGCTACATCGCGGCGCAGCTCAAACGTGCGGGCGTCGGCTCCGTCGAGGATCTGGGTCTCTGCACCTACGCCGACCCGGCGCGGTTTTTCAGCTACCGCCGCGCGACGCACCGCGCCGAAGCCGATTACGGCCGCCACGTCAACGCGATCGCTTTGACGGATGAATAGCGCATAGGCGCCGATCGCCTTCCGGGCAAAAGGTTCTAGGCCACCGACGATGCCGCCAAAGCCTCGGGGCAACTAATCCTTGCGGCCACAAATCCTTGGGATCGCATGCAAAAAAGCGCCCGGGGGAAAGACCCGGAATCATATTGCCAGCCCGGTACCTGGCTTGTATCAGGGCTATGCTTTTGTTCGGGCATGATCTTTTCCAGTTAGGGGGCGTCCGCCTCTAGATTTCCTGGGTCATGCGCCGCAAACGAGGCACGCAGGAGAGCGGGCATGGCGGGCAAAAACGGAGCGATCAAGCTCGTCGCCGGCAATTCCAATCCTGCGCTTGCCGAAGCCATCGCCGGCTATCTCGCCACGCCGATGACGAAAGCTGTCGTTCGGCGCTTTGCCGACATGGAAATCTTTGTCGAAATCCAGGAGAACGTCCGCGGCGCCGACGTGTTCGTCATCCAATCGACCTCGTTCCCCGCCAACGATCACCTGATGGAATTGCTGATCATTATCGACGCCTTGCGGCGCGCCTCGGCGCGGCGGATCACGGCGGTCATCCCCTATTACGGCTATGCCCGGCAAGATCGCAAGCCCGGCCCGCGTACGCCGATTTCGGCCAAGCTCGTCGCCAATCTGATCACCCATGCCGGCGCCGACCGCGTATTGACGCTTGATCTGCATGCCGGACAGATCCAAGGCTTCTTCGATATTCCGACCGACAATCTTTTCGCCGCGCCAGTTATCGTGCGCGATATCAAGCAACGGTTCGACCTTTCCAAGGTCATCGTGGTTTCGCCGGACGTCGGCGGCGTGGTGCGGGCGCGCGGCCTCGCCAAGCGGATCAATGCCCCACTCGCCATTGTCGACAAGCGGCGCGAGCGGCCTGGCGAATCCGAAGTGGCCAATGTGATCGGCGAGGTCGACGGCGGTATTTGTCTGCTCGTCGACGATATTGTGGATTCCGGCGGCACCTTGGTGAACGCTGGGGATGCCTTGCTCGAGAAAGGCGCCAAGGAGGTCTACGGCTATATCACCCACGGGGTTTTGTCCGGCGGCGCGATTGGCCGGATCGCCAAATCGCAACTGAAAGAATTGGTCATTACGGATTCCATACAGCCCAGCAAGGCGGTCACTGAGGCGAAAAATATTCGTGTGTTGTCGATTGCCACCCTGATCGGCGAAGCCATCAGCCGAACCGCCGCCGAGGAATCGGTATCGAGCTTGTTCGACTGAAAGGGGCCATCCGGGCTGCCCCAGCGGCGCTTGCACGCGTCCGAGTCAACTTGTCGCAGACCGATCTGTGGACGGCAAACTTTTGAGGATTGTGCCAAACGGGCAAATCATTTCATGAGTGCCCGTATCGTTGCTGGTACAAGGTCTTGGACGGGCTTTGGCGAATGGAATCAGGCCGATTATAGTCGATGGACGGGCTGATTCGCGGCTTTCGGTCAATCGGCATGTAAAAGTCGTCCCTGCGTCAAAATGCAGCCGGTATTTAGAAGGGTGCTGTCGCGTGCGTTCCACTCTCATTGGCACCGTGGAGACGGCATGGCACTTATCGAGTCTGCACGCGATCATCATGGCAGTCCTCTCGACGTTGTCGAGCGCATGGCCTCCGGAAACAATTGGCCGTTCGAGCGCGCAGGCGAAGACGAGATCGGCCTTGTCGTCACCGGCCGTTGGACCAACTACCAGGTGTCGTTCACGTGGATGAACGACATCGAAACCCTGCACTTGGCTTGCGCTTTCGACATCAAGGTGCCGGACCCCCGGCTACCCGACGTGCAAAAACTGATCGCGCTTATCAACGAGCAGATGTGGATTGGGCATTTCGACGTCTGGACCCAGAATGGCGTCGTGATGTTCCGCCACGCTTTGGTTCTGGCCGGCGGCGTCGCCGCGTCCAGCCGGCAGTGCGAGGCGGTGCTCGCCACCGCGCTTGATTCCTGCGAGCGCTATTTCCCGGCTTTCCAGTTCGTGGTCTGGGCGGGCAAGTCCGCCCGCGAAGCCATGGATTCGGCGATGTTCGAGACCACGGGCGAGGCGTGATCTCCGCCGATCAGAGTCCGGACTTGCGCGATTTTTCGGGCCTCATCCTTTTGGTCGGAGCCGGCAAAATGGGCGGTGCGCTGCTCGAAGGGTGGCTGCGGCTTGGTCTCGATCCTCGGAACGTCGCGGTACTCGAACCGGAGCCTTTGCCTCAGATTGTGGCACTCGCCGGCAGCGGCATCCGCCTCAATCCCGACGCCGCAACGTTACGAGGCGCCGGCGTTATCGTCATCGCGTTGAAACCACAGGCGGCAGTCGAGGCTCTGGCCGCCTTGGCGCGGAACGTATCCGCCGCGACACTGGTCATTTCGATCATGGCGGGCCGAACGCTGCAATTCCTATCGGCCGCGCTTCCTCAGGCTCGCGCGATGGTGCGGGCGATGCCGAACACCCCGGCCGCTATCGGACGCGGCATCACGGTCGCGGTGTCGCGGCGGGCGAGCGCGGCGGAACGCGAACTGGCGCACCGGCTTCTCGCCGCGACCGGCGCAGTCGAATGGGTCGACGACGAAACCTTAATGGATGCGGTAACCGCGCTGTCGGGTTCGGGACCGGCCTACGTCTTCCTGCTTGTCGAAGCCTTGGCGCGGGCCGGGGTGGCGGCGGGCCTGCCACCGCCACTTGCCGAAAAACTCGCGCGCGAAACCGTCGCCGGCGCGGGCGAACTGTTGCATCAGTCCCGGCTCGACGCCGCGACTTTGCGCGAAAACGTCACGTCTCCCGGCGGCACCACATCCGCCGCGCTGGCGATCTTGATGGGCGAAAACGGCCTTAGCGCCTTGATGACCAAGGCCATCGCCGCGGCGACGGCGCGCTCGCGCGAACTGGCCGGCTGACTTCCACCGCCTTGGAACGGCCCGATGCGCGGCCTACATTGAAAGCTGCCGGCAGAGCGGTGACCGCATGCCGTGGGGACAGGCGCGTTCCGGATCATGCCCTAGATAGAGTTTAGTCACGAGGAGAGTTTAGTCATGGCCCGCAGACCCGCACGTAAACCGTCGGCTCGATCGCCGCGCCGTCCGAGCGCCGCCCCGCCAGGGACCGATCGCGAAAAAATCGTTGCGGCGTTTCTTAATCTTCTCGCTGAAAAACAGATCGAACAGATCGGTTTTGCCGAAATCGCCGAAGCAGCTGGCGTGCCGCTTGCGCAGTTGCGCGGCGAGTTTCCCTCCGCGCTTGCCATCCTGGCCGCGCACGTCAAATCGATCGACCGCGCCGTACTGAGCGAGGACTTCAGCGACCTCGAAGAGGAAGAGCCGCGCGAGCGGCTGTTCGATGTCTTGATGCGCAGGCTCGAAATAATGGCGCCGCATCGCGAAGCGGTGCGGTCGCTGTTGCGCTCGGCGCGGCGCAATCCGCCGCTTGCTCTTTTGCTCAACGCAATGGCGGTTCGCTCGCAACAATGGATGTTGACGGTCGCGGGGATCGGCGCATCGGGACCGCGCGGCATGATCCGAGCGCAGGGCTTGGCCGCGCTGTACGGCGGCGTTCTTCGCACTTGGATCCACGACGACGATCCGGGGCTTGCGCGCACGATGGCGACCCTCGACCGCTCATTGGCGCGCGGCCAACGTTTTGCCGGCCTGCTCGACGACCTCTGTCGGATATCCGAGCGGCTGTGCCGGCTGCGCCCGCGCCGTCGCCGCTCGGAGGATTCCGAAGATACCGCCGCCGCGTGAACGCATTCGAAGCGGTCGTTTTTCCAAGTTTAGACTTGATCTAAGTGAACTTGGTCTAAGTAAACTTGATCCAAGTCAACGGCGGCGGTGCAAACTCCTTTAATTAACGATGGTCCGAGCCAATCGAACGGCAAATTAGAATGTCTATAAAAAGCGATTTTTTCTTTGCAACTCCGGAAAGCCTAGACTATTGACCTTTTTCAAACGCAATGAGCTTTAGCGCAATGTCCTTCGACGCGATGCTTTCCCCGCAATGATTGTCTGCTCCTGCAACGTGCTCACCGACCACGACGTGCGCGCGACGCTTTCGGCGCGCGAGGACGTGCCGCGCACCACGGGGCAGGTCTACCATTGCCTGGGCTGCAGCGCCCAATGCGGACGTTGCGCGCGCACGATCCGCCGCATCATGGACGAAGCCCTGGCTGCGGCCGAACCGATATGTTGCCGGAACGCTTCCAACCGCTCCTGATCCGTGTCGTAAAACCGGATATTCAAGCCGCCGATATCTCAAGCACCGGGCGCGCCGGCGGCTTCCAGCGGGCGACGCAGTAGCTATAATCGTCGCGCCCGCCGCGCCGGGCGCAGACCCGCTGTGAATCGCAGGAGCAAGGCATGAGAGGCGAGCCCGGTGTCGTCGACTACCTCAACAAGGCACTGCGGCATGAACTGACCGCAATCAATCAATATTGGCTGCATTACCGCTTGCTCGACAATTGGGGCTATAAGTCGCTCGCCAAGCAGTGGCGGAAAGAGTCGATCGAGGAGATGGAGCACGCCGACAAACTGGTCGAACGCATCATCTTCCTTGACGGCTTTCCCAACATGCAGGTGCTCGATCCCCTGCGTATCGGCCAGAACGTCAAGGAGGTGCTCGATTGCGATCTCGCGGCCGAAATGTCGGCCCGCGCGCTCTACGAGGAGGCCGCCACCCATTGCCATTCGGTTCGCGATTACGTATCGCGGGATCTGTTCGAAAAACTGATGCATGACGAGGAAGAGCACATCGACTTCCTCGAAACTCAACTCGATCTCGTGGCCAAGCTCGGCCTCGAACTCTATGCGCAGCACCATATCGGCGAACTTCACGAGGACGAAGACTGACCGGCTTTCAGCCGCGTCGCCGCCTTGAACGTAAAAATTAACGAAAGGTTACCGAAGTCGCTTGGGTGATTTTCGATCGATGAATCCGAGTGCGCCGACGCGAAATGCCTCGGAGCGCGGGGCCGCCTTGCCCCCAATGGTTAAAAGTTAAGGTTAAGAACTGCTTAAGTATTGGTGACTAACTTTCACCTGATCGCCGACATGCGCCGAACGCGAGCGCGTCGAGACAAAGGTGAAAGCATGGCCAGCGCCAGCATCCTTCTCCGAGCCTCTGCGATGCGTCGGCTTCTTTGCGCCATGGCGTTGCTTGCATGCGCGCCAGGCGCGTTCGCGGCGGACTATAACCCATATATCCCGCCCGCTCCGATGACTGTCGGTCCCGCGACCTTCACGCGCTGGGCCGGTTTCTATGCCGGCGGACAGGTCGGCTACAGCGACGCGCTCGCCGATTTTTCCAAGGCCAGCGAGCCGCTCGTGGGCTTCAGCCTGCGGGATCTCCAGCTCGAGTCTCAGAGCATGCCCACGACGTTTCAAGTCCTGCGCAACGCCGGGGCCAATGTCACGGGCTTCGGCGGTTTCGTCGGCTACAATTCCCAATGGCAAGACTTGGTCCTCGGTGTCGAGGCCAACTACACGCATTCACCGTTCACCATCATTGCCAATTCGACACCGATAAGCCTCGTTGTTCCGGCCGGCACGAATACCGATAGTGTCAATATCACCGCCAACGCCACGCTGAGCATGACCGACTATGGCTCGCTTCGGGCGCGCGCCGGTTGGATCCTCGGAGACTTTCTACCCTATGGTTTTGCCGGCTTCGCGCTCGGGCACGGCAGTTATACGGTCG
>DASPTX010000043.1:0-31440 GCA_035623195.1 Xanthobacteraceae bacterium
CATCCGGCCTACCGTCGCAGCGCCTGCTGCCGTGAGGATTACGGCATTAATGTTAAGATCATGCTTGGTCGCCGCATAAATCGCTGCGCCTAGAAGTGCGGTCTCGCCGGGCACCGGAAGGCCCAGGCATTCCAGCGCGACAATCACGGCGACCGCAATTAAACCGTACTCGTGAATGAGGTGGTGCATTCAACAGAATACTGCTCTCAACTGCCAAAAATATCTACGCACTGGGCCGTGGCTTCTGCGCTCACAAGGGTAGACGTGTTCCCGCGTCGATCTAAATCAAACAAACAGATGGCACGGCCGCTGCAAAAAACTAAGCGCAGTTGCGCTTAAACGCATCAGTTTAAGTCGCCCCCGAACCTTTCGGGAACAGCGGCCGTAATGGACGAAGTCTTCCAGCCGAGGATGATGGTCGGGGAAGCCATTTCAGGTCGAGATTTTGCTGTCGTAAATAATCCAAGACAAAGATGACTTGGTAGACTTGGCGCCAAAGTGCCGTTTCGTAGCGTCTAAGCCGCTCGAGAGCCCCAGGATCAAGCCGCATAAAACGCTTTGAGATAACTGAACTGGCAGCGAGTTCAGGCTGGCTTGCGCTTTCTTCTTCTTCCTGGTCACGCAGCTCGTTGGCGAAATTACCAAACTGAACGACGTGAGTACCGCTCGTTTCATTCGGGCACTTAACATTCTCCGGCTCCGAGATTTCGTTCCTATAATTGGGGGTTTGAAGCAGCCCGGTGTCAATGGTCGTGGCGTGTCGCAAGCGCCATAGCAGGCTAGCCAATCGCAGCACAAGTTCGCGTTCGACGGCAGTTTGCACATCAAAATCGGATGCCACGGCTGTTTCGAAGGCCTTGTACCGTCGCAGTGGGATCAGCCGCCGCTTCTTCTGCCTGGGCAAGAAATACACAGTTTGGAAGAGCTTGCAGCCTTGCGCAAGCGCGCGCAGCGAGAGATCCGCACAAAGCTCGGCCCCGCAATCGCGCTTCTGCAGATCCGTGATGTCGTAACGTACGACCACTTGGAGAAAGAGCTCGCGATTCGGGAAAAATTGGAGGTCATGCTCACTCGGCTTTACAAGAAATTGGCGTATGTGCGGGCGATCAAATCGATGCTGCCGCCGAGCCTGCCGCCGCCGACGGCTCCGCCGCTGTTGGAAGGCCGCGCATAATTATTGCAGCGCAATTAAGGTCGCGAACACCAATCGGTTCGTTTAGGTCCGAACAAGGAGCGCCGCGCTGACCTGGATTTCCCACCAGGCGGTGCGGCGTCTTTTTTGGCCGCCGAGACGACGAGCGTGTATATTTGTGGTACACATCCTTTAGTTGCACTTTGTACGAATTGGAATTGCTGCGGTTCTCACATACCTGATTGAAACCCTTCGCGTTTCGAGGTCTTCTCCGGCATGGACGCACCGAGTCGCGGGCTTACCGGATATGAGGCGTTTGCACTTCTGACCCCCCTGCGGCTGCGGTCCGGCCGGGGTCACATGGCTGAACCAACCGCCGGATCACCAGCGCCATGATAAACTCCGAGGGAACTTTTTGTGGCAGTTGTACAACAAAGAACTGTGATTTTTGCGATTGACCTAAATAAACCTATTCAAGACCGAATCTTAACTTAAGCTGTTGAATGTCGGAAATGCCCGCCGAGCATACGGTTGTCTCGGGGTCATTGATGGGGTGTCTCATGAAAAATGGGATCGCGACCTATAGTTCGCTTCATGAGTATTATGTTCTCCAAATCAATGGGCAAGTTAACTCGACGCATCGGCGCTACCAGGATGCGCTGATAGCGGGCTTGCAACTCAAATATCAGTTTCCGCACGACGACATCAAAGTGTGCGTGAAAAACCCGGCTGAAGAAGTAGTGCAGGGAACGATTTTGCATTGACTTAATGCGAGCGACGCGAGTCGGCTGTCGCATTCCATTTGATAATGTCCGCTCTCCTAAAGCGGACACGCGCTTGCGGCGACTCCGCTAGGTGCCTGGAACAGCGAGCGTTGCTGCATCGCGCCAACTTTCACGCCCGCACGCAAGACAATCCCTTTTCAGGGCAAAGATTCGCAACTAAACTTTCCCGCGATCAAATTGAGGCACTGGCGTCGTATCTCAGCTTCGTAAAGCGGATCGAAACCACCAATAGGCTGCATCTAGGCCATATTGAGTGACCCGCCATTATTCCTGAGTTCGAGTACAACGCGCTTAATGCCCGATCCTATATCCTCCGCGTGAAAACCAAGTTCGGCGCACATTTGCAGCATGGCCGCGTTTTCGGCCAGCACGTCGCCATACACCCGCCGCAAGCGTTTTTCTTTGGCGTAATCAATGACGCGCTGCATAAGCAGCCAGCCGAGCCCGTGACCCTTGAGCCGCGAGCTCACCAAGATCGCGAATTGCGCGGTCTTTTCGTCAAGTTCGTCGATCAAGCGCACGAGCCCAAGCATTTGATCCGTTTCTTCGTTGAGCGCGATGAAAGCCATTTCGTGCCTGTAGTCCAGGTGACTGAGCTTATCGATCTCGGCGGCGCTGAGCTCGGCAATACGCCCAAAAAACCGCAGTCGCAGATCATCAGCGCGGACATCGGCTAAAAACTCCGGGTATAGCGCCATATCTTCGGGCCGCACCCGGCGGATCAGCACGCGCTCGCCGCCCGGAAGGGTTTCATGCGCCTCACTCGAGCTAAGGTCGTCTTTGTCCGGCATCATCGGCGCGACCGATGCCCTTTCGCATATAAAATGAACGATCGATTTCTCTTTCTATCAATCGTAACGCGCACTTTGCCGTCTGAGCGGCGGTGACCATGCAAATAATGCCGACATTCAATCAATTCGTCGATGTTCCTCGACGTGCAACGACGCGCCGCGCCAATTAGCGCAGTCGAATGCTCAAACCGTCATGCGTAGTGGCAGTTCTAGAACGTTAGACTGGAGGCCGAGCGGCACCCCCATCCCCCGACACACCCTGCCGCTCGGCTTAAGAGCCTAAGTTGAGGCAACGACTCGAGAAGCCGCAACCACATCCTGCTCGGGGTTCCTTTTTGTGGCGATGTCGCGGCGGGGGCATGGCGTGCTTGCACAAAAACCCGGCCCCAAAAGGGGACCTGAGATGCGCCTCACCGAGGACAATGGCGCCCAACCGACCGTCGCGACCGAATGGGAGCTTTCATCCGTTACCTTTTTACAACAATCGAAATTATTTTTGCTTCCGGCACACATCGTCGGGCATTCGGACACGATTATCCGCCTTGTTACGATCATGAAGCCCCAATCGCGCCCCCGCATCGTCGGTCCAGCGCAGCCCCGTTGCCAGATTTCGATCCAACCGGTCGGCGAAATCTTTTGCGGCACAAAAACGCGTTCTCGCATCGCCGCGCGCGCCGATGGAGAATTCGCGACACCGCGCCTGCGTTTCGATCGAATTCTCGTTTTGACGCCGCTTGTCTTGTTATTGACTTCAGGCGCCGTACTTGCGCACTCGACCGGCCCAACGGTCGACGCGGATCAGATCATGCCGAGCGCCGGAACCGCGGCCCCGCTGGCGAACGCCAATTCGGAGCTGACGACACCGCCTCCGGCCGCGAACGACAAGCCGAACGAATCGCAAGGTGGGCCGAGCGCTACGATGGCGCCAGCCGCAACGGTGCCGGCGCCGGACCAGCCGCTTGCGGCGCCCGAGGTTCCGGCGGCGATTGCGACGCCAGCGCCAACGCCGACGCCTCATTCAGACCAGCCGGCCGCAGCGCCTGCTGTTGATCCCGATGTTGCGATCGCTGAACAATTGCACGATCTTGCCAACGGAAAATTCGACCACATCGTCGTTAGCGCGCAGGAAAGGACGGCCATCGACGCATTTTATTCCAAGCGTAATTATGCGCCGCTGTGGATCACCGACGGCAAGGCCAATGCGCGTGCCAAGGGCGCGATCGCCTATCTCGGCCAAGTCGGCGCCGATGGTCTCGATCCAGCCGATTATCCTGTTACAAATTTCGATTCGCTCACCGATCCTGCCGCGCTCGCCGAAGCCGAGATCGGTTTGACGACATCGGTCATCGCTTACGCGCACCATGCGCAGATAGGGCGGGTACATTGGTCGCGCGTGAGCGGCGATATTTCCTATGACCGGAGCGCGCCGGATCCGTCCGAAGTTCTCGCCAGTATCGCGGAAGCCAAGGACGTGAGCGAAGCGCTTGACGGCTACGAACCGCACGCCGCGGGCTACCTCGCGCTCAAGGCAAAGCTTGCGGAAATTGGCGCCGGCCGGCGCAATCCCGACAAGGCGCGGATTCCAAACGGGCCACCGCTCAAGATTGGCACGAACGACGAACGCGTACCGCTCCTGCGCTCGCGCCTCGACGTTGCGGAGGAGGGCGATACGACCTACGACAAGACGCTTGCCGATGCAGTGAGAAAATTCCAGGCATCGCATAAACTGAAATCGACCGGCACGCTCGATGCGGCGACTGTCGAGGCGCTTAACGGCCGCCAATCCGATCGACAGACCGACATTATCATCGCCAATATGGAACGCTGGCGGTGGATGCCGCACGACCTCGGCAAGACCTATGTCATTGTCAATATTCCCGATTACACGCTGCGCGTGATCCGCCAGGGCACACTGGTTTGGATGACGAAAATCGTGGTCGGCAAGGTGTCTACGCCAACGCCGATCATGAGCGCACAGATGAAATCCATCACCGTCAATCCGACCTGGAACATACCGCAATCGATCGCCGCCGCCGAATATCTGCCGTTGTTGCAGCAAGACCCGACGATATTACAGCGGATGGGATTGCAGGTGAGCTACAATGCGGACGGCACAATTCACCTTTCGCAGCCGCCTGGCGAACAAAATGCACTCGGCCAGATTCGCTTTAATTTTCCTAACAAATTTCTGGTCTACCAGCATGACTCGAACCAAAAATACCTGTTCGCCAAGAATGAGCGGGACGATAGTCACGGCTGTATGCGGGTAGAGGATCCCCTCAAATATGCGGAAGTGCTGTTGTCAATTGTGCGCCCGGGAGAAGGTTACACCGAAGACCGAATTCACAGGATGTTCGGCAACTACGAAATCGACATCCCGTTTCCGACCTCAATCCCGGTCCACCTGACTTATCAGACCGCCTTCGTCGATGATCGCGGCAAGCTAGAATTCCGGGACGATATTTACGGCCGCGATCGGGCGTTGCTCGCTATATTGAAGGGACCCGAAGCCAAAATTGCCGATATTCCCTTACAGCGCAAAGAAGGCACAACGCCTCGTCAGCCCGCAGCAATAGCTGCCAACCCTTGGGGCAACTCGGTCGGACGCGGATACGCGAACGGGCTGAACTTCTTCTCGCGGTTGTTCGGCGTGCCTGCTCAGACGGCGCCGGTCCCGCCGCGGCCCGTGACGCAACGTCGGGCCTATTATCAGTAACGCCTGTTGCTGCCTTGGGAGCGCTTTTCGGAAAACCGGTTTCCGCTTTCCCGGATCATGCTCGGAGAAACGCTGTGCCTATCGCAGCGATGGCGGCGTTTCGAGACGAGGAGCGGGGCCGGGGACCGAACGTGGCGATGTCGCGGTCTGCGGAGGGAAGATCTTTCTCGCAGGTGCTGCGGTAGGGGCGGCCGCGGTTTGGGGCGGCGCCGATAGCTTTTGCGTTAGAGCTTGTTGCGCCACCTGTAGGGTTACCATGTCCTGAGCTATTTCGTCTTGTCGTGTCGCGATCTGCTCGACAATGCGTCGCACATCGGCGAGGCCGGTCTGCAAAGCCTCTAGCTTCTGTTGCAGCTCGGGCGCTGTTAGGGACGCGACCGGTGCCGGTACGGGTTGAACCGGAGGAGTTGCTTGCGCGGGCTCTGACGCGGGCTGAGACGTAGCAAGAGCCGCTTGCGGGGTGTTTCCCGGTTCCGGCGCGGCTGCAACGTCGGAGCTCGGCCTCGTTTCGGTCTGGAATGTCGATGGCAGCCAGCGCGAGGCGAGATCCCAGGCTTTGACGATGTCGGCTCGCGCCATGGTTTTGGTCTCTTCGTCCACGTAACGCTGCCAGGCAATCGCACCGCCGACCAGCGCGAAAATGACGAGGCTGCGAACAACGACGCGCGACACCCGCTTTGCGACAGATCGCCTGTCTCTGGCCTGGAGGCGTTTCAGATCTATGGAGGGCGCTGCCGCCGCAATGCCGGGCGACACATGAAAGGCCTTTCCGGCCGCATTTTCATCCGAAGGGCCGTCTGCGTCCGAACGAAGCGATAATTTGCCGACCCGGCCTTCGTGAGCTTTGAGCCATTCTCTGAAGGCGAAAAGGATATCGGCTTCGTCGCGGACATTGCGACTGCGACCCGGCCAGGAAATCATGAACGGCGTCCCCTTGCCATGACCGCTGCGGTCACAGAAGTGCAGCAGTCGTCTATGTATTTTTTGTACGTTCTGAGGCTTTCATATGGCCGGGTCAGCGTCCGGCCGCCATTTTGCGGCAATAATTATTACTGACCGACCGGCATCGGTGGACGCGGCGCATCGTCGGTGGCTGCGAGCGGGTCATGGCGGAACCGCTCGAGGGTGGAGAGCACGCCGGTGTCCTCCTGGGCCGCGGGCGCGGGCTCCGTTTCAAGAGGGGCAACCGGCCGTGATTCTATCTCGACGGGAGCGAGGGGAGTGAGCTCCGCCGGAGGCTGCGTCATCGGCGATGGGGGAGAGCTGGCAGAATTGGCGGGCGCTGCCGCGACGGAGGCAGCGCCGAGCCGATCATCCGCCTGCCGTGACTGCGGCCCAATGGCGGCAGGCGCCCGCGGTGCGTTGGCTTGACGCGGCGGCGGATCGGGCGGCCGGGTCCGCTTGGTCTCGCTATTGGCGAGAGCGGCGCGAGCCCGAGCTAAGGCTGATTCTTGATCGCGCTTGTTGTCGGTAGCGCTTGTGTCCGTCTCAACGTGCTTACGCGAGGATGCGGCTTTCGTGGCGGCCGCGGTTTCATGCTGCGGTTGCGCGACCGCGGAAGCGCCGGTCTCCTGCTGTGGCGCGGGGCGCGGTTCGTTGGCATCGGCTTTCGTGGCGGCCGCGGTTTCATGCTGCGGTTGCGCAACAACGGGAGGATCGGCCTCCTGCTGAGGCTGAGGCGCGGTGCGCTGTTCATTGGCATCGGCCGCAACGGGCGTCGGCTGGGCCGGCGGACCGCCAGACACCGTAGCGGCGGGGGCGGCCTGAATGATGGTTCCCACGGGCTGCGGCGCAGAAACTGGCGCAGAAGAAGAATAAGCCCCGCTTAGATGGGCGATCAGGTAGCCGCTGACCGCAGTAGCGAGTCCGGCGGCGAAGATCTCAAGGAACTTGACCGCGAAACGCGAGAAGTAGGAACCACCGTCCGGGACGAACATGCAGCAAACCCTGTCATGGAGGGATTTAAGTCAAACGGGCAATATCGGGCGGATTCAGTTCGAAAAAATGACGATACCGCGGAAAATCAAGAACGTGGGAACGGATCGCCGGTCCGTTTTGCTATTGCCGTGAGCCATGCCGTGTCACCATCGGTGCTTGGCCCTCGACCGTCACGCGCTCGTCATGGTCTCGTCATGGCTCATCGCTGCCTCGTCATGGGCTATGGCGAACGGCGCGAAAATTTCGCTTACGACCGCCTTGCGACGTATTAGTCGCAAATCGTAGAGCTCGGACGCCTGAGCCACGCCGAAGCTTCGGATCAGAATTGATTATATTGCGCGATGAGCGTGCCGAGATCCGGAAAACGAAGGATCAGATTGACTGTAGCCAATAGGCCGATCAGGCAGAAGAGCACGACCGCGATAAGACTAGGGTCTCTGTTCGCTGCAACGAACCAAGACCAGGCGGTCGTCGCCTTTTTAGGACGTAATTCACGCAAACTGGACATTGGAAATCTCCCTTTCCCAGGGAACTTTCCTGTAAAGATAATCGCAGGAGATTTCGGCGCTGTGACTGGGGTTACAGTGAAAGCGCGTGGAGTAGCGGTGCGCTGGTAACCCCGAAAGGCGGCCGCATGGGTTTGTCTGTAATCACCTGCCGAGTATCGTCGATGCCATTGCGCGCGGGTCGCGCTTGCGCCAGGAGCCGACATCGACGGCGTGGAAGAAATCGGCAAGATGCTGGTTGAAGGCAGCCGGCTCCTCGATGTTGATGGCATGGCCGGCATTCGGCATGACGACCAGCGCGGCGCTCGCAACGGTGCGCTTGATCAGCAGGCTTGGTTCGAGACAGGGCCAATCCTCATCGCCCGTCATCACCAGCGCCGGCACCGTGAGCGACTTCATTTTGTCGACCAAGTCGAACAGCGAAGGCCGCCGCTTCTGCACGCCGCGCAACGTCGCAACCGAACCCTCGGCGGAATGTTCTTTGAGCTGGTCGACGAATTCCTGCCAGCCACGGGGGTCCTTATTTTGGAACTGTACGCGCGAGGGACCGAGTGCGTAGCCTAACGCCGCTTCAGCCATGCCCTGCTTCTCGAACTGCCTGGCCGAAGCCTCGGCCTCTTCGGCAAATTGCGCGCGCTTGTCGGGAGCCGCGCCGTAGCCGCAACCCGCAACCACTAGCGAGCGGGCGCGGTCGGGATAGGCAAAACCGAAATGCAGGGCAGCAAAGCCGCCCATCGACAGGCCGACGATATGCGCTTTGTCGATCTTGAGTGCGTCGAGCACAGCGCGAATGTCATCGCGCGCGCGTTCCTGCGAATAACGTTCACCGTCCTTGGGTACGTCCGACGGCGGGTAGCCGCGCGCATTATAAGCGACGCAGCGGTAGCGTTGTCCGAAATGGCGCATCTGCAGTTCGTAGGAACGATAGTCGCCGGCGAATTCATGGACAAAGACGATTGGAATCCCGCGACCCACCTCTTCGTAGTAGAGCTTGATCCCGTCGTCGGTTGTCAGGTGAGGCATGTTATATTCGCTTTCCTTTTGCGGAGCGGGGTGCCGATAGTCGATGCTAACTAATTTCTTCGGCTCGTAGTGCTAGGCCCGATTGCGCGTAGACCGGAGCAGTTCGGTCAGCACCTTTCGCAGCCCATGTATTTGATCGACAAGATTGAGAATAACGCCAACGCCTTCGTTATTGACGCCCAGGTCGTTTTTCAGATCCGTAATCAGTTGGGCGCGCGCGATGTCGGCGTCCGAAAAAGTCATTTCGCCGGCCGACTCGCCTGGAATGAGCCACTCCTCCTGGATCCACGCCTCAAGAGTCTCATCCTCGAGTTGGGCTTGGAGCAAGAATTCCCGCTTACTGATCATCATGGTTACATATCCCGGCGAGGATCATAGGCCTTTCCGCCTTGCCAGCCAGCGGCGAAAGTCTCGAGTTCGGGGTTCGGCTTTTCCGGCAACATGACCTTCAGCGTCACCAGTTCGTCGCCGTGACCGCCGTCGCGGCGCAAAACGCCCTTGCCGCGCAGTCGCAAGACGGTGCCGGTGTTGGACCCTTTCGGCACCGTCATCGTCACAGTGCCGGTCGGCGTCGGCACGTTGACGCGGGCGCCGAGGACAGCCTCGGACAGCGTCACCGGCAAATCGAGGTGGACGTCGTTGCCCTCGCGGGTGAACAAAGGGTGCGGTTTGATTGCAACCTCGACCAGCGCGTCGCCTGGTTCGCCTTCACCGATACCGGCACGGCCCTTGCCGCGTAGCCGCAGCACTTGGCCGTCGTGCATCCCAGCCGGTATCGTCACGTCAAGCGTTCCCCCGTCGGGTAACGTCAACCGCTTGACCGCGCCGGTGACCGCCTCGAGGAATTCGATCGGAAGATGGTAGCGCACGTCCGCCCCGCGGGCGCGCATATGGACGTTTGCGCGCCGCCTCAGCAGTTCAGACAGGATGTCGTCCGAATCCGCAAAATCAGCGAAGCCCGAATAGTTTTCATAAGGGCTACTACCCTCCGGGGCCTCGGAGGCGAAGTCCTTGTAAAAGCGCTGCCGGGGGGTTTCGGCGCCGCTAGCGTCAATCTCCCCCCGGTCATACCGCGCGCGTTTTTCGGCGTCGGAGAGCAGATCGTAGGCAGCCGAAACCTCCTTGAAGCGTTCCTCCGACTCCTTGTTGCCAGGATTGAGGTCGGGATGAAGTTTCTTGGCCAACCGGCGATACGCCTTCTGGATGGCCTCAGCGGAGGCGCTGCGTTCGACGCCTAGCGTTTCATATGGGTCCTTCACTGCCGCCTCCGCGACGAAAAATATCCGCAAGGGATAGCGCGGCATCCCGCGTGATGCCGGGTGATGCTAAAATCCTATCACATCCGCTGACTGATCTGCGCCGATTCGATATTCTTACCGGCCGCTCGGACGGTCTTTGCCTGACACAAGACGCACGGTCCGACGCCAGAGGAAGTCCAGTGCGTTCGAGCTAGGATAAAAACGAACGGCTATGAGCTACGCCACGGCCTTTTTTGTAATCATACTCACCGCGATCGCTTCGATGGTGGCGGCCAACCTTGCCCGGCACGTTTTAGGGCTCGACATCCGCAAGCAACATCACGAAGTGGGCAATTCCGTTTACCTGCAAATCGGAGTCGTCTTTGCGGTATTTCTTGCGTTTGTTTTCAATCAAGTTTGGAGCGAATACAACACGGCGGCCCAGGCGATCAACGGTGAATGCGGCGCGCTGCATGGCGCCGCCATCCTCGCGCACGATCTGCCCGACGGAAACGGACGGAGCGTCGAGCAAGCTATCCTGAACTATTCGAACGTGGTGATAAACGTCGAGTGGGCGACCCTTGAACGCCGACAGGAGAGCCCGGAAGCAGTCAGTGCCTTTGAGGCAATTGTCGAGGCAACCGGCCATTTGCAGATAACGCAGCCGACCGATGCGACCATTCAAGGTCAGATTCTGGCGTTACTGGCCCAAGCGCATGCCTATAGGGAATCCCGTATCTTTCAGGCGAACCAGGGCTTACCCGTAATCATTTGGCTGGTTCTTTCATTCTACGCCCTCATCCTCGTGGTGTTCGTGCTGTTCGCGGGAGTGGAGACACGTATTGGGCATCTGATTTTCACCGCAGTTTTTACGGCCTCTGTCGTCTTGGTTCTCATCCTCGTCAGAATGCTCGACTATCCGTTCGAAGGAGCGCTAAGACTGAGCAACTCCGACTTCGTCAAAACGATTGAGCGCGTGACCGCAATGTCGGGTACCGCTTCCTGAAAAAAGAGCTTCAGCCGCTCCCAAAGAAAGGTTTGGCGTGGCGGAGCTCGCCCGGCCCTGTAGCATTACGCGTCCCTTCCAATGTGCTAATCTCGCTCGGTACGATGCTCCGTCCTGAGGGGAGGAGAGGCCGTGATTACCGTTCCGGAACTTGCGGCGGAGGCTTTGGGGTCCTTTCTCGCCGAGCACATCAGCCGCCGGTTTGGATCGACGGACGCAGCTTTGACGGAAGCTATTCCCTCGGCCGCCAGGCTCGCGCTTGACTGCATCGGCAACAGCGATGCGCTTTACCACAATGTCGAGCACACGATGCTGGTGACGTTCGCCGGCTTCGACATCGTGCGCGGACGGGCGCTGTTAATACCGACGGATGCCGGGGACTTCGCGCATCTGATCATTGCCTGTCTGTTTCACGACATCGGCTACGTGCGCGGAATTCTCAAAGGCGACGGTCCGGACGGTTATGTGATTGACGCCGGCGGCGGCAAAATCAAGCTTCCGCGCGGCGCGTCCGATGCTGCGCTGATGCCGTATCACGTCGATCGCTCGAAAATATTCGTGATGGACCGGCTGGCGAAGAGCAAGCTCGTCGACGCCGGTAGGGTTGCCCGAGCGATCGAATTTACGCGTTTTCCGCCACAAGGAGCGGATGATAACGACAACGAGGAGGGTTTGCTGGTGCGGGCAGCCGACCTGATCGGACAACTCGGGGATCCGCATTATCTGCGCAAGGCCAACGCGCTTTACTGTGAGTTCGAAGAAGTGGGCATGAACAGGCAGCTTGGCTACACTTCGCCTGCCGATCTCACGGATTTATACCCGCAGTTTTATTGGAATAGCGTTTCGCCGCATATTCAAAGCGCCATCCAATACCTGAACGTCACTTCAAGCGGACGGCAGTGGATCTCAAGCCTCTACAGCAATATCTTCCGCGCCGAGCGCGACCTCAATCTGTGCGGGCCGCAACGCTGAGATTGCTTGCCGCAGCGCCGGCATGCGCCTTCCTTTGGTCGGACGAACGAGAAGGGTGGCCGACCTTCATCGTCGTTCCGTCTTGGTAGCGGTGCGAATGGGAATTGGGGGGCCCCGCCCGGTATCGGCATGCCCGATGCCGACAGCCGCAAGTTCGCTTTCCAGGCTCGCAATGCGACGACGAAGCTCGTCGTCGTCAAACTTCATGAATGCGCTTGCCGCCTTGTCGGCAAGTTCGGCCAGCATCGATCGTTCCTCGCGACTGAGCGCATTGCCCGTCGCATGGGGTCCGTAGAGCGCTACCCCTAAGCACCGCAGCCGATCGCCCACCGGAACGGCCAGGATCGGCTGCATCAGCCCGCTTGGAAAGCGATCGCGTGAGACTGCTTTGGCGTCAATGTCGTATGGCCGATGAGCGCGCGCAGGTTCAAGTACGGGATCGCTCGGATCGAGCGTTTGTGCTGCGTCGTCCCATGCCCGGTCCGCGGCAGTGCGCTGGAAGATATTATCGTGCTCGCGAAAAATGCTGGCGGAAGCAAGCCCGAGGGCGTTGTGCACTCCTTGGACGAGCTGCGTTTCGACCTCGCCATAATTCTTCGCCCGCAAGACGGCATTGCCGAGCCGTTCTCCCGCTTTTGTGACGGAGCGGTTGAAAAGCCAGTCCACGTAGTGGACGGCAGTGTCGTGAATCCGCGAGATCAGGAAAAGAAGAAGGGCGGCAATCGCGATCCAGGCCCAGGCGGGCAATGCGACGTTTTCCCTGACTCCTTCGCGAACGTAATCGACGGCCTGATGCAAGAAGAGCGCTGGCAGACTGAGAAGGATGCCCAAAACGGTTACGCGACGAAGAGGAAAGCTTACTTTCACGACGTACGGCTTGCGTATGGCCTCGCTGACGAGCAAACAAAGCACGCCGTTGACGAGATAAAGCAGCCCCCATAGCTGCTCAGGCGGCGAATAATCGGGCCAGAAAACGTTGAGAAGTGTCGTTGTCGTGCCCGCGTCCGCGAAAACAAGCGCAGGCAGCCCGATCAGACAGCCCCAGATGACCCAGCGAAGCCGCTGATAGTCCTGTGGCGGTAGCTCGCTTTGCCGTGCCAGCAGGATCGCAAACCCACATGCGGCGACGAGGAGGCCGCTCAACACGCCGACCCTCGTCACGATCTCGGTAGGATAGCCGAGGAGATTGAGGTAACTGAGCGCCAACAACGATGCCAGCACGACGGCGACAAAAGACAGGCTGCGTTCGATCGGATGCCAGCGCGGCGTCGTTTCACCCGTTGGCGCTCCTAACGCGAACCAGATGAAGCCGGCAGAGCCAACCCCTTGTGCGATGGCGCCGGCTATATTCTGCGTCAGCAGGCCGACCGGCGAGAATCGCTGCAACAGCGCATAAAATTCCGCGGACTGGCCCGGATTGAACCAAATAACATAAAGGAAAAAGCCCCAGGTCATGAGTCCCGGTCTTGTCCAGACCAGCCAAGCCGCCGCCACGATAACGAGCGTCGCCGCGAGCTGATCGAGCAACAGAACGGCCAGCACCCACCCATTATATGGCCGTTGTTTCGCGACGATGTCGACTTCGCGCATCGGTTGGCTAGCCGTGGCGGCGATCGCAAGCTCGGCGCGCCGTTGAGCGGCGACAAGTCGGAAGCCGCCCAGGGCCGCCATCGCACTCGCACATTTGAGCGTGTTGATGGGAATGCAGCGCATCCGCTCGAGATCGAGCCTATCGCCGACGCGCAGACCGGCTTGAAAAGCGGGCGAGTCCGTCTGTTCCGGGAACGGTCCCTGGACATCCGTAATAAGGCCGTCATTGTTGGAGTAGAAGCCGAACGATCCCAGTGGCCGGTAAAGCCGATAGAGATCGGGCACAACCATCGCCAGCGCCCAGAACGAGAGCGCTACAAGGAAAATGCGACCCGCGATATTCCCATGAGCGTGCATGCCGCCACTCATCGGAAGCCGATGATTCTAAATCTGCCTTTCCAAGGCGCCGGCGGCAAGTAAAGATATCGCTTCCTCGTCACCCTCGCGTGCTGCCCGCGTGAGCAATGCCGTAATCGACTCAGGGTCTTTCGTTTTATGCCTTTCTCTGAAATCGGATAGTCTTTTTATCAAGACTTCTTGTTCCGCCAGCATACGCAAGGCCGTTAGAAATTCGCCGCCCTGCATATCTTTTATCAGACCGTAGCCGTCGGCAAATCGGTTGTTGGTCATCAAATGTATGGCGCGAGCGACCACACACGCGTCTTCAATGACGCTGGCCTTGAACCTGACCCTGATCTTGCCGACCATGTTCGATGCTCCGTGGCCCGTCTCCGGTCTCCCATTCTAAGTTGAGTGCACGGCCCCGCATGATGGTCGGCCAATTTTGTCGCCGGTTTGACGCCGCAGCCAAGCGTATGTGTGGCCCAGGGGCAACGCTTTCCGGAGATTTTAGTATTTCCCGGCAGGATTGGTTGACGGCGTTCGGGTATTGGGCGGACGATATTCGGGCTTGCGTGCCGCTTGGATTGGGCCGGTACCTCGAAGCATTTTATATCAATGACCGGTTCGCCGGCGGACGGAACTTTCTGTAACTTTCCGGCGGAGCGACGGGAGGGGTGGATACCCGTGCCAAACAAAGGATCAAGGAAGGGATTCGGTTGCATTTTTGCCCTGGCCGCTCTTATCGGCTGTGCTCCGTCTGTTAAAACCGATCCGCCTGGCGCGGCCGACCAAGTCAATGTTGGCAAAGATTATTGGCTAACCGGCGCCGTGCATTTTTGTTCGGCGCCTAACGTCAGCACGAAATGTCAGAGCTTGTCCGACGGACACCTTAAAACCGACAGCGTCGAAAAAGGCACTACGGAGACGCCCGTTGGAAATTTGCCGTCGTCGGAATCCTATTACCGTGTCACGTTCAACGACGGCCGCGTTGGCTATATCCAGACCTCCGAGCTCATCGCCCACGGCACGGATATCGACCCAATCAAGGCAGACTGCAAACGTCGCGGCGATCCGCGCGTTGGCATGTCGGCCAAACAGGTTGAGACAACGTGTTGGGGTAAGCCCGACCGCGTAAACCGGAGCGAAAAGGAGGGGGCGACTTTCGACCAATACGTATATGCGAACAAAAATAAATACGTGTATCTGCGGAATGGCGTGGTTATTTCAATTGAGGCAATCGCTGCGCGAAGTTGACCTCATAGCCGTGAGCCGCGTGCGGCCTTCCTTTCCGCGACTACCGCGCCTGACCATCAAATAATCATCTGTTCTACGTAATTCGGCCCTGACCCTAGGTTTAGATGATAGCCGTGGGAGCAAGAGGGACGGGCTTCAGTCGTTGACCTTGGCTGCTGTTTGGGTCGTCGGCCGACGCTCTCGGCAGAGTCATGGCTAGCTTTGAGCGAATTTCCGATTACAGCCGTCACAAACGCTCAGCAAGAAAGTCTCGCCCAGCGGTGGGAAGATCCTCTGAGTACGCACCGATCGGGCGTCGGAAGCCTTTGCGTGCGTCCAAATTGCCGAAGGCGAAATTACGACCGCCGGAACATTGCGGTCTCGACGACGCGTTGCTGGAAATTGTAGAAATCTGGAGGGACATTCAAACGCGCCGCCGCATTCCGCCTAAATCAAAGTGACCAAAAACCGCATACCTTACGGCGTCGATCTTCCACTTTTAGGAAGGTTGAGTTCATGGCCACATACGTGTCCTTCGTCGCGCGAATTGTCATAATAGCAACGCACTAACGCCCAAATGCGCGGGAGGATTGTTGTTGCTTATAGAACTTGACGATTCAAAGCGGGGCGTCATTCGACGTGAGTACGTGCATGAGCATCGATGGAGGGATCAATGTTGGGGACAAAGATCCTGCCGGTCATCCTTGTCGCAGTGCCCGCGACCATATGGTTGGCGGCTCAACCGAGTTTCGGCGAGTCGGCAGTATGTAGGACCAATCCCGGCGCGTCCGCGCCACAGGGCCAGCATTGGTACTACCATGTCGATCGAGTGACCAAACAACACTGCTGGTATTTGAATTCGGAGGGGCTGCATGTTCATTCATTCGGGAATGTGGCATCACCTGCGCCGGCTCAGCATGAAAATACCGGCGAACAAGCCGGGACAACGCCAAGCGACGCCGTACAAACAAAACCTGAGCAACCGACAACGGCACAAACATCCGGCGCCCAAGCCTCATTGCTGGAACCGGCGACCCGCGAGCATGCCGCGATAAATTTCACGGCGCGCTGGCTTGAGCTTCCGAAATCTCTTGATCTCGGAACGCGCGCGCCGCCGCCGAGCAACGACTACGCCGGCGAGAGCGATACCGGCGGGAGCCAGACGACGGTTGCCGAAGCGCAAATGCCGTCGCCGTCGTTCATGGTTCGCGACCAGGGTGCTGAATCGCGGCGCCGCTCCGCGGCCGAACCGGGCTTCGGATCGATCCTTTTCGCTTGTGCATTGGGGATGGTGCTGCTTTTGCTCTGCCGCGAGGCCTTCAGGCTCGCGGGCATGCTGCACCTGGAGATCAAGCGCCGGCGTGCGCATGCTGCTTTTGCCGTACCGGACGATTCCGGTTCCGTTGCCGGCGGGTGGCGCGGCAATGCCGTTTGGCGGACGCTGCGGCGGGCCAGTTCGGACAGTGCCGGCGAAGCAAGCCTGAGCGAGCTCAGGCGCGTCTTGCAGCGGGCGGACGCGGCACCCTATTCGCCGCGATCGTTCGCGCCGCTCAGCTATCAGGTGACCAAAATTCCGGCCGTTCGACGAATCTTAAGGAGAAAGTATCTCGGCCGCCGAACGCATTCCGCGTCGAATGCGTCAAGTCGCAACTACGCTGCGGTGTAACCC
Organism: Xanthobacteraceae bacterium; assembly: GCA_035623195.1. GTDB lineage: Bacteria > Pseudomonadota > Alphaproteobacteria > Rhizobiales > Xanthobacteraceae > BOG-931. Next base: position 16,942 of record DASPTX010000043.1, read on the forward strand.
GGCCGTGCCTCGGATTGGAGAGATTGAGATGTCGCTGTCCTCGTCGCCTTTGGCTCCGGGTGACCAGGCCCACGATCACGATTTTGTCGTTCGCGATTTAGATGATGAACGCAGTTTGCACCATCAGCGTTTCCAACGGGCCGGTGATCGGCTCGAGAGGAACAGGCCGCCGGTCGCGTCCGTAAGGCCGTCGATCGGCAAACGCATATTGCGGACGCTCGCGCGCTTTGTCGCGGCGGTTCTGATCGGCGTCGGCCTGACGCTCGCCTGGCAGTTTTACGGCGAACAAGCAAAGGCGATGGCCAGATTCTGGGTTCCGTCGCTCGCCTGGGCGTTGCCTCAGTCGGTCGCGAAGTCGCCGCCCGCCGACGCCGACATTTTGCCGGAATTGGCGCAGCAGCTAAAGTTGATTGCGCTCGATGTCGCCATCGTGCGGCGCAATGTCGGGCAACTCGCTGCCAATCAAGATCAGCTCGCCGCCAAGCAGGATCAGATGACCCAGAACCTTGTTTCCCTGCAGGAGATCGAGCGGGACGTCAGGCAGAAAACTTTTTCTCCGCCTGCGCCTAAGCCGGCTTCTCTGCCTGCGCCCGATCCAATCCATCCGGCAGCACGAAATGCCCCGCGGGCCGCGCCGCAGTAACTAAGCGGCGGCTTGCTCGCTCGTTTGCCTGTCCGCCGGGGTTCTAATCTTGTATCCAGCCATTTGCGCCCGGCTCCAACTCCAGAGCGTCGCGATTTCCTGTGCCGCCCTGCCACCGTGCGCATATTCGGTGACCCCGAGGCCGGCCGCGAGCGCATCCTGAAAATCCATGCGCGCCGAGAGCATCGGCTCGGCAAGGATACCGAGGCGGTTCAAGTTTTTTGCCGCTTCGCTGGCGCGCGTGCTGCGGTAGGTCGAAGGGCACTGGTTGAGAACGAATGCGGCCTTGCGCTTCGCCAAGAAGACCGCGCGGAAAGTGGCCGCGGTCGCCTCGATATCCAAGCGCGCCGGGCGCGCCGGCAGAAGACAAAGATCCACGACTTCGGTGACGCGCCGAATGGGCGCGTTATCGGCGCAAGCGGTGTCGAAAATCGCCAGCGTAAAGCCGGCTCCGGCCAGGCCTTCGAGAATGGATTCGAGGCGCGGGAGCCGTTCCGGTTCCAGCGGTTCGACAATGACTCTGTTTCTGGCCTTTGCCGCTTCGCGGCGTTTGCCCCAGCGGCAGAGCGATCCCTGCGGATCAAGGTCGAGCGCGATCACGCTCTCGCCCGCGCTCGCTGCCGCCTCGGCGAGCGATGCCGCAAGCGTGGTTTTTCCCGTCCCGCCCTTTTGCGTGACGAATGCGATGCTGCGCATCAAATTGCCCCTTGCTGCACCACAGGCATGGTGTTCGGTATCTCTATGTCGACGGCAAGCGTGGAAACGGTCTTGCCGCGATCCATCTTGATTTGCACCTTGTCGGGGTTGAAGCAGACATGGCGGCTGATCAGTGTGAGAATTTCCTCGCGCAAAACGCCGAGCAGATCGGGCTGGCTGCGTGCGTTGCGTTCGTGCGCGAGCAGGATTTGCAGGCGTTCGCGCGCAATGGGGGCGGTGCCGCGGCGAAACAAATTGAACGGGTTCATGCTGCTTTCCGTCCGAACAGCTTATCGAGAATACCGCGGCTATTGGTGGGAATATGCATTGGAACGACCTCGCCCTTAAGTCGCCGCGTCGCGTCGAAGTAAGCCCGGGCCGGTGCGCTCGATGCGTTATTCACCGTCACCGGCGTCCCGACATTGGAAGCACGCAGCACTTCCTCACTTTCTGGGATGATGCCAAGCAGCGGTATCGAAAGGATTTCAAGCACGTCGTCGATCGACAGCATTTCGCCGCGCGCCGCGCGCCAAGGCTGATAGCGCGTGATAAGCAGGTGCTTGTCGACGCATTCGCCGCGCTCCGCCTTCTCCGTCTTCGAGTCGAGCAACCCGATAATGCGGTCGGAATCGCGAACCGACGACACTTCGGGATTCGTGACGACGATGGCGGCATCGGCGTGTCGCATCGCCAAGGTCGCGCCGCGTTCAATCCCGGCGGGGCTGTCGCAAACGATCCAGTCGAATTTCGTGCGGAGTTCGGCGATCACCTTGGCGACGCCGTCCTCGGTAAGCGCGTCCTTGTCGCGGGTTTGCGACGCCGGCAGCAGGTACAGGTTTTCGAGGCGTTTATCGCGAATGAGCGCTTGAGGCAGCTTCGCTACGCCATGGATCACATTGATGAGGTCGAAGACCACGCGCCGTTCTGCCCCCAGAACGAGGTCCAGGTTTCGAAGCCCTACGTCGAAGTCGACGACCACGACTTTTTCGCCGCGCTGGGCAAGAGCGGCGCCAAACGCGGCCGTTGAAGTGGTCTTGCCCACTCCACCTTTGCCCGATGTCACAACCACGACGCGGGCCGATCTCTTGTCGCTCATCTTCGGTGACCTTTCGCTGCTAGTTCATCGCCGAAATCTTCAACGTACTGCCCTCAAGCCAAGCTTGGATGGGACCGTTGCGCAGGCTAGCCTCGATTTCATCTGCGGTCTTGTAGTAGCCGCCGATGGCCAAGAGCTCGGCCTCAAACTTGTGGCAAAAGATGCGGGCGCGGGGATTGTCCGCGGCCCCCGCCATGGCTTGACCGCGCAGAGCGCCATACACGTGGATCGATCCGCCTGCGATGATCTCCGCGCCGGACGCGACCGAACCAAGCACGGTGACGTCGCCTTCGGTGAAGACAATCGATTGGCCGGAACGCACGGGATTTTCGATCAGGAGGGATGCCGGTTTTTGCGGTGGAGCGGGAACCGGAACGACGGCAGGCTTAGGCTGCGGCTCGGATAGCTCCGGAGTGTTCGCGTATTGTCCGCTGCGAAGTTTCGGTGGAAGCTTGGCCGTCTCATCGGTAAATTCGGCGCCCTCGATCCCGAGTACGCGGATGTTGCGCTCCGCGAGACCGGCGACGAGGTACGCAATCGCGTTCGCGCTCAGCCGAACCGCCGACAGGTCGAGCGCGACCGGATGGCCGGCGAAGAAACCCTTGGAACGTTCGAGGCTGGCGTCAAGGTCGGCCAGCCAATCCGCGATCGGCGCGCGCGGGGTAATGACGAACGCCATATAGGTACGCGCCCGAAACGTGAGCAATTTGCGTTGATCGAGAGCGCTTAACACCTGCGGCCTCTCCTGATTCTCGGGATTCTGATTGGTTAAAAATCTGCGCAGATTTGGTTAACCAATGGTTAATAGACCGGGCGACGAGGCCCATAAGTGTGCGGCTTTGCGGATGCAACCTTGGGCAGTGTACCGGAGTGAGCCGTCATCGACGGCGCGCCGGACCGCGGTAACAAGCGGCTCTCGCGCCTCGCCTGTCATATCCTGGCGAGATAGGGCTCGAGCGCCGCCAGGCTTTCGAGGTTATGCGCGGGCGCGAACAGATCGATATAGGGCATGGCCGCCTCCATGCCGCGGGCTTGCGGGGAATAGTCGCGCCATCCGATCAACGGATTAAGCCAAATGATTCGGCGGCAACGGCGACGTAGCCGGCGCATCTCCCGGCCAAGCTCTTCCGGCGCGCCGGTGTCGTAACCGTCCGACACGATCATCACCGCGGTGCGCGAATTGATGACGCGCCGGGCATGCCAGCGATTGAAGGCGGCAAGGCTCTCGCCGATGCGCGTGCCGCCACCGATGCCTTGCGCCATCAGCGACAGCCGCTCGACCGCTCGCGTCACGTCGCGGTCGCGCAACGAGGGCGAAACGTGAGCAAGCCGCGTATGAAAGACGAAGGCTTCGGCTTCGCGGAAGGCGTCGACCACGCCGTGCAGGAAACGCACGAAGAATGCCGTGTAGAGGTTCATCGAGCCCGAGGCGTCAAGCAGCACGACGAGCCGCAAGGGCTTCATCTTTCGCCGCCGCCAAGCCAGATCGATCGGCGTTCCGCCATGCGAAATGTTGCGATGAATGGTGCGGCGGAGATCGAGGCGAGACCCGCGCTGCCGGATTTGCTCGCGACGCACCAGGCGTGCGCGCATGGTGCGGGCGAGCCGCGCGGCAAGCTTGTGAGTTGCGGCTACGTCGTCGGGGTCGACGACGTAGCGCAGGTCGACAGCCATCAGATTTTCACCGCGTGAGGCGCCTTCGCGGCGGGCGCGTCCGTCCGCGGCATAATCGCCGTCGGCGCTGCGCCGTTCGGCACGATCGGGAAGCTTAAGAGCCTCCGCCGGAATCTTCGCTTCGACGAGAAGGCGGTCCGAAGCGCGGCTCGTGCCTGGCACCCCCGAAAGGACCTGCCGTGTCCGCATTCCGTGGCCACGCCAAAAAGCTTCGAAAATTTCGTCAAAGCGCTCCCAATCGGAATGCGTTGCGCAAAACAGCGCGCGCAAGGCCGGCTTGAGCGTCGAAGGTCGAGCTGCGGCAGGTGAGGCGAGTACCTGCAAGGCATCGCGCGTCTCGGTGAGACCGACGTGAAATCCGTTGTCGCGCAGGGAGCGGGCAAAGCCCGCCAGCCGGCGGTGGGTGCCGAGCGTTTGGTCGCCGTTTTTCGGAGCGCGATGCGCTCGCACATCCGAGTGACGGCCGGTGGCGTTCATCAGGCGACCTTGCCGAGGAGCCGCTCGCTCACTTCGCGGGTCATGCGGGCGCGATCCTCGTGCGTCTTAAGCACACACATCATCGTCTCATAGACAACCTCCGGCTCCTGCCGCAGGTCGTGCACTTCGAGTCCGGCCAGCGTCGCCGCCCAGTCGAGCGTCTCCGCGACGCCCGGTACTTTGCGCAAATCTTCCTTGCGGACCGCGGCAACCATGCGCGCTATTTGGACGGCGAGCGTGGCGTCGATGCCGGGGGTTCGGGCAAGAATGATTTTTGCCTCGCGGTCGATGTCGGGAAAATCGATGTAATGATAAAGGCAACGCCGGCGCAGCGCGTCGGAGAGCTCACGGGTGCCGTTCGAGGTGAGCACGACCCGCGGAATCGCAATCGCCTTGACGGTTCCAAGTTCCGGGATGCTGACCTGGAAGTCGGAGAGCAGCTCCAGCAGAAACGCCTCGAACTCCTCGTCGGCGCGGTCCACTTCATCGATTAGCAGCACCGGCGGCGAGGCGCGGCGGATGGCCGCGAGAAGCGGCCGTTCCAGCAGGTATTTTTCGGAGAAAATGTGCTCTTCGATCGCGTCGGCGTCTTCGCCGATGCCTTCACGGGTCTTGATGGCGAGGAGCTGGCGCTGATAATTCCACTCGTAAAGCGCGGCGTTCTGGTCGAGGCCTTCGTAGCATTGCAGCCTGATCAACTCGGCGTCATGAACGACGGCAAGCGTTTTGCCGACTTCGGTCTTGCCGACCCCGGCTTCGCCTTCAAGAAGCAGAGGCCGCTTGAGAAAATCCATCAGCCACAAGGCGGTGGCGATGTCGCGGTCGGCGACATAGCCGACCGCCGCAAGTCGATCCGAAATTTCGTCGCGGTTAAGCGCCATACTTACGCATGTAGCCCGAGCTTTTCGGCGGCCATCCAGGTGCGCCAATGATCGTGCGGCATCTGGATATGGGTTGAGCCGAGGAACGCGAACGCGTCGTTGATCGCGTTCGAGAAGCACGGCACGCCGCCGACATTGGGACTCTCGCCCACGCCCTTCGCGCCGATCGGATGGTGCGGTGAGGGGGTCGTGGTCCAATCGGTTTCCCAATGCGGTGTCTCGACCGCGGTGGGCAGGAAGTAATCCATGAACGACGCCGTGGTCACATTGCCCTCATCGTCGTAATGGATTTCCTGGCCCATGGCGATGCCGAAGGCCTCAGTGAGGCCGCCGTGGATCTGTCCTTCGATGATCATCGGATTGATGCGGGTGCCACAATCGTCGAGCGCGTAAAAGCGACGCACCTTGGTCATTCCGGTGTCGACGTCGATGTCGACGACGCAAATATAGGCGCCGAACGGATACGTGAAATTCGGCGGATCGTAGTAGTTGATCGCTTCTAGACCAGGCTCCATGCCGGGCGGCACCTGGTGATAGGCGGCCCAGGCAAGCTCGGTCATGGTCTTAAAGCGCTCGGGATTGCCCTTCACGCGGAACCGGTCGACGTCCCACTCGAGATCGTCATCGTGCACTTCGAGCATATAGGCGGCGATCATCTGCGCCTTGGCCTTGATCTTGCGGCAGGCCATCGCGGTCGCGGCGCCAGAAACCGGCGTTGAGCGGGAGCCATAGGTACCCAAACCGTAGGGGGCCGTGTCGGTATTGCCTTCCTCGACGATGATGTTGTCGGCGGGAATGCCGAGTTCTGTCGCGATGATCTGCGCATAGGTCGTCTCGTGACCTTGGCCCTGCGATTTGGTGCCGAGCCGGCAAATGCCGCTACCGGTCGGATGGATGCGGATTTCGGCCGAATCGAACATCGCGATGCCGAGGATATCGCAGGCGCGGGACGGGCCAGCGCCGACGATCTCGGTGAAGAAGGCGACGCCGATACCCATGAGTTCCCGCGTCTCGCCGCGCTTGAAGGCTTCGCGCTTGGCTTTTTGTTCTTCGCGGAGCTTCTTGTAGTTGACCGTCTCCATCGCCTTCTTGAGCGCGGTTTGATAATCGCCGGAATCGTATTGCCAGCCGAAGGCCGACGTGTAGGGGAACTGCTCGCGGCGGATCAGATTCTTCATGCGGAATTCCGCCGGGTCCATGCCGAGCTTTTGCGCCATGATGTCCATGGCGCGCTCGATGCAGTAGGCGGCCTCGGTAACGCGGAACGAGCAGCGGTAAGCGACGCCGCCGGGCGCCTTGTTGGTATAGACGCCGTCGACCAGCACATGCGCGGCTGGAAAATCATACGAGCCGCTGATGATGCTGAAGAGCCCGGCCGGCCATTTGGTGGCATTGGCGCAGGCGTCGAACGCGCCGTGATCGGCTATGGTGTAGCAGCGCAGGCCCGTGACTTGGCCGTCCTTCGTCGCGGCGATCTCCACGTCCATGTAGAAGTCGCGCGCAAAAGCGGTGGTCGAAAGATTTTCGATCCGATCCTCGACCCATTTGACCGGGCGTCCGGTGACGATCGAGGCGACGATTGAGCAAATATATCCCGGATAGGCGCCGACTTTGTTGCCGAAACCGCCGCCGATATCGGGTGCGATGACATGAATTTTGTGTTCGGGAATCTTCGAGATCAGGGAGCCGACGGTACGGATAACGTGCGGCGCCTGGAATGTGCCCCACAGCGTCAGCTCGCCCTTGACCTTGTCGAAGGATGCGACGCATTGGCATGTCTCCAGCGGGCAGGGGTGCACGCGCGGATAGACGATCATTTCCTTGATCGTTACGTCGGCTTTGGCAAAAGCGGCATCGGCCGCTGCCTTGTCGCCCGACTGCCAGGAGAAGATGTGATTGTAGTGCTTGCGTTTGCCGTGTGCGCCGTCGGTCTTGTCCTTGAGATCCTCGCGGATCATGGGCGCGCCGTCGGTCATCGCTTTGAGCGGATCGACGTTGACCGGAAGCGGCTCGTATTCAACCTCGACGAGATCGGCGGCGTCGGCCGCGATGTAACGGTCTTCGGCGATGACGAAGGCGACCTCTTGATTCTGGAACAATACCTTGCCGTCGGCGAGCACCATCTGCGTGTCGCCGGCCAAGGTCGGCATCCAGGCGAGGTTCACGGTCTTGAGCGTCTCGGCGGTGATCACCGCAACGACGCCGGGCACCGCCGCCGCCTTGGTCGTGTCGATCTTCTTGACGCGGGCATGGCCGTGCGGCGAGCGCGTGAAGTCGCCGTAAAGCATGCCGGGCAGCTTGAGATCATCGACGTAATTGCCCTTGCCTTGAACGAACCGGATGTCCTCGACGCGCTTTCGCTTGCAGCCCATGCCTTCGAGTTTGGCGGCGCGTTCGGCGGAGGTGGGGGTCATGTCGTTCATTCTGCGGCCTCTTGGAAAGGCACGCCGTTGAGCTTGGCGGCGGCAAATTGAATAGCCCTGACGATATTCTGATAACCGGTGCAGCGGCAGAGATTGCCTGAAATGCCGTAGCGGATTTCCTCTTCGGTCGGGTTCTTGTTTTCTTGCAGAAGCCGGTAGGCGCGCATGATCATGCCCGGCGTGCAAAAGCCGCACTGCAAGCCGTGCATTTCGCGAAAGCCTTCTTGCAGCGCGTGCAGCGTGCCGTCGGCATTCGCCATCCCCTCGATGGTGCGGACATCGGCGCCATTGGCTTGGACCGCGAACATCGTGCAGGACTTCACCGACTTGCCGTCGAGATCGACCGTGCAGGCGCCGCAATGGCTGGTTTCACAACCGATATGCGGCCCGGTGATATTGAGCTGATCGCGCAGGAAATGAATGAGTAGCGTCCGCGGCTCAACCAAGGCTTCGACCCTCTTGCCGTTTACTTTCAACGCGATTTGAAGTTTGGCCATGGTCCCTGCTTCCTCATGCGCCGACGCGCGATTTCGCGCGACCGAGCGCTCGCGCGAGCATCACGCCCGCCATTTTGGTGCGATAGAGCGCCGGTCCGCGCGCGTCGGAGGCAGGCGAAGTAATGGCCTCGGCCGCGGCGACCGCGCGTTTGACGGTCGGTGCGTCGAGCGACAAGCCGACGAGGATTTTCGCGGCTGCCTCGGCCCAGAGCGGGGTGTCGGCGACATTGGTCAAGCCGATCGAGCAATTTTCGACTTTGCCGCCCTTCACCGTCAGGACCACGGCAGCGGCGGCGGTCGCGTAATCGCCGACCTTGCGCTTGAGCTTCTCGTAGGCATAGCCGTGACCCGTAGCGGGGACTGGAATACGCACCGCAGTGAGCACGTCGCCCGCCTGCAACGCGGTGACATAAGCGCCCCGATAGAATTGACGGGCGGCGATGCGGCGCTCGCCGCCTTTGCCGGTAACGTGATAGGTCGCGCCGAGGCACATCATGACGGCCGGCATGTCATTGCCGGGATCGCCATTGGCGACATTGCCGCCGAGCGTGCCGACATAGCGCACCTGGGGGTCGGCGATCAGAAGCGAAGTTTCGCGGAGAATCGGGACTTTTGCGGCGAGCAGATCGGAGCCGATGAGATCGTGTTGCGTCGTCATGGCGCCGATGACGATATCGTTGCCATCGCTGCGGATGCCCTTGAGATCGGCAATTCCGGCGAGATCGACCAGGTTGCCCGGCGTTGCCAGGCGCAGTTTCATCATCGGAATGATGCTATGTCCGCCGGCGAGCGCGCGGCCATCATCGCCCAATTCGGCGAGCAGCCCCACTGCTTCCTGAACGGATGCGGGGCGGTGGTAATTGAACGCTCCAGGTATCACCAACATCCTCCCTTACGCGTTTTATTGGCGCCGACGATAGCAGTTGGCGCGCTGCGCTGGAAGCCGTCGGGCCGCGCAAGAGAATCTCAGCGGCGTGATCGCGCTGGGGCGAGGCGATAATGATTGACGGTCCACTCCTCGCCGCCGGCGTGGCCGAACAGGCCCATTGTGGCCAGGAAAAATAAGCGCCAGCCCCGCCGCCATAATGGCGCATCGCGGCCGTAGATTCGTCGCAAGACGACGGAAATCGCGTCGCTGTTTTCGTCAAAATTTTTTAGCCAGTCCGCGGCCGTCCGACGGTAATGCTCGCCGCTCCACCGCCACTCGGCATCGACGGCGAAACAATCGGCAAACTGGCGGATCAGCGTCTGGCTCGGCATGATGCCGCCGGTAAAGTAGTGTTGCGCGATCCAATCCGACTTATCGTCGATGGAAAACCGATAGGGTGCGCGCGCATTGGTGAAAATGTGAATGAACATGCGCCCGTCGCGTTCGAGACAATCGCGCATTCGTTCGAGCAGCCGGCCGCCAGTTGGACATGTGTTCGAACATTTCAACGGAGACCACCCGGTCGAACCGGCGATCCGGCGTAAATACGTTCATGTCCGCCGTGACGACGTCGAGGTTCGACAAACCGTCCGCCTTTACGACGCGCCTGATGAAGTCGCGCTATCAATGCGATTTATCCCCCGTATTCATTGGGGAATTTCGCCTGAGTCCAATACTCAGTCTCATATCGGTAGCTGGCGGCGGGCCATTCAGTCGAGTTTGTGTCGAGCGGGTTAGATTATTTCGTGTAAGCGGGGCCACAGGGCCGGGGGGGAACCCCTCGCGGTCCTCAAATCGTTGTCTAGTCTAGAAAATTCGTTACGCCTGACACTAGCCTTCCTTAACCCGATACAGGTCCGGCCACATGCCAGCCGTTACCTGACGTTCTCAAGAAAACACTACTCACACCGGCCTTGCGTAATGCACGCGCGGCCATCGCAAATTGTTATCTGACGGAGGGAATATGAGCGAGGATTTTGATTGGGGTGAACTCGGTTCTGATTGGTGGCTGACCACAAGCCGGGAAATCGGCGCGAACACCAAACAGGCGATGTTCGCTTGCGCCAAGCATAGGGGTGCGTCGAACACCGAGGCGGCAAGACAGTCGGGTTATGGCAGTGGTTCTGAGGCGGCTGTACGGGCTGAGGGCTATCGGGTGTTTAGATCGAACACCGTCCAACAACTCTTATCCTTGGCTGTTGCTGAGGCTGGCGGCGGCTATGGCGGCGACATAACCGACGCTGAGGCGAGGCAGATACTTGCCAAGCTAGCGCGCGGCAGCGATCCGCAAGTCAAAATCAAGGCGCTTGAATCTTTGGCGAAAATGGATGCCGTCAAGGCCGCCGCCGAGCGCGAAGAGGGTACGCGCTCGCCAGCCGCTATCATTGCCGAACTTAAGCTTAACGCTCCGTTCCGGGCACTAGAGCTAGGCACACTCATGGGACGACGCGAAGCAAGTCCTACAGAACCACAATTGCAAGGAATGCGCGGCACGGCTCGCAGCGACACTCGGCATTGATCTAGGGCAGTCATCCGGTAACGGTCACGCTCATGCGCATACATGACCCCGGCGCAAACACGCATGACCGGCGAGCCGCGAAGGACTTTCGATATTCCTACCGGGAGCAATTAGGAGACGCAGCGGTAGCGGCTGCACTTGCCCGCACCATTGCCGATGCTCGCGGTGTTGCGCGAAACGATCTTGCGAAAATCGAAGATTGGATTCGCGGACTGATCCGCGATGAACTTTTATTGGGAGATTGAAAATGTTCGAGCTCGTTACGTATGACGGTTCTGGTCATGTCGTCAGGCATGACTTAGACGCGCTCAAATTACCGAATGGCGATATGGCTCACATGCTCCGGCAGGATGACTTGTGGAAGGCTCTCCTTGAACTTGAGATTGAGGGCATAGGCCCGAACACCGGCAGACAAGCGCTATTGCTCGCCTATTCGCGCTGGCTCAAGAAACAAAAGGCCAGCGCATGACCGACGAAGAATCTTTCCAGACCCGCGAAAAGGCAAAGCTGCTCGAACGGACCGAGACGGATTGCGAGCGGATGTTTGCACATGATTTGATGCTGCGCACGGTAGAACTCAGAAAGTTCTTTGATGAAGTACCTGATTATAAGCCTAGCGGATTGGTTCCTCGCTCCTCTGGCGAAATCGTCAACGATCTGGATCGGCGATTAGTCGGATGGTTGGCGGCATGGAATCCCGGTTCTCAACTTGAATGTCCAAACTAAGGAGAAGTCAAATGTCTAAGAAAGTCACCACTAACAAGTCCGGCAAATACGCAACACCGGCACCAGCGAAGCACGTCTATCAAGCTGGCGCAACGCCAAACATTGCGGCGGCAACACCGAAAAGTCCTTATGCCCCAAAGCCGACGAAGGGAAAGTGAAAATGGACAAGCTTGAGGATGCCGGGAAACCTGAAAGGGCACCCGGACCGACTACAGAGAGGTCGCGCGAGGTACGCCGACAGGAGTTTTCGACGAGCGGAGATAAGTCTGCTGGCGTTGCGCGGACCAAAGGTGCCGGAAAGAACAAAGAATTTCGGGCACAGATAACCGGCGAATCTGACCAATCAATGTAATTGACACTTTCAACAAGGGGAGCAGGACTATGACGACGAACGACAAGACGAACGAGCTATCGGACTACGAGAAACAACAACTCGCGGAGGAGCGGCGCAAGGCCCAAATCTGGGTTGACCTTGAAGCTGACCGCAAGGCGCAAGACACGCGTGCGGCGGAGATAACCAACATGGACCGGGCGAGTCCTGTCGAATTTGATAGGCTCAAGCGGAAACTATTTAAGGAGACGGAGGCTGCCGAGGCCGCTAAGGCCGCCAAACAAAAGGCTGCCCAATGAGCGATGTCGATACGCAAACCGAAACGCCATCGCCCACACCGGATGCAACGCCCGATCAAACGTCGGCTTCGCCGTTGGCTAGCGAGAGTGACGGGCTTGATGAGCTTCTCGCCCAGTTTGAAAGAGAGACGAGCGGGAATGGCGATGACGTAGCCGAGTCGGAAGCCGATGCTAACGCGGTGACTGACGACGAGCTAGAAAAACTTCTCGCGGAAGCAAACAAAAACGATCTTCCCGCGAATTTCGTTGATCCTCGCGATGTTGAACTTAACGCCATGCGCGCGGCTGAACATCAACGACAGGAACTCGAATCGTTCATTGGCTTTGGTCGTGAGATCGTTGGCCGAATGCCTGCGACGTTGAGCGAGCCGGAAAAGTTTGTCGAGCGTGAGCTAATGGCCCGCGCTCACGATCCGGTGTTGCAGAGAGCGTGGCAACTGCGCGATTCCGATCCGGCAGAGGCGCGCGCGCTCATGTCCAAAATCGAAATTGCCTATCGGCTAGCGCAAGCTAGTAACGATCCAAACAAAGCGCGAATACTCGGCGCATTGCAACAGCGCTACGACGTTGCAAACATCGCCGCCAACGCAAAGCACATGCTCGCTAGATTGCAAAACGAAATCATCGATGATGCGCGCAAGTTCGCAAAAGGCATAATTGATGAACAAGCCAGCGAGGACAGGGCGATGATTGCGCAAGCGGTTCGTGGTGGCAATCTAGGAACTCCGCCGCCTTCGCCACCGCCAAACTTGGGGGCCATGTCCCGGGAGGAACTTGGTGCATACCGAAAGTCAGTCGGACTGAGGTCTAGTGTGTGATGACCGAGACAAATGACGACGTAACGCCGCCCGATCCGGCAATAGTCGCCAGCATAGCGGCTGAAATGCGTGGCAAACCTTTGCCTCTCGATCCAGATGCGGATGTAAAGCGACTAGAACGGATTGCGGCTGCGGAGGCTGAACAGGCGGCATTTAGGGAACGTGAAACTGCACGACGACGTGCGGCGGAGGCTGCTGACAGGGCCGAATTAGAACGACAACAACAAGAGGCAGCGCGCGCTGAACGTCAACGAGAACTCCATGAGCGCACACGCAAGCACGCTAATTCTGCTACGCCGTTTGAGCGACTCGCCGCCATCGAACAGCACGCCCGCGAGCAAACTGCGTTCCGTCATGCGGTTCTGAACGACGTGCGCCGGAACAATCTGTTGGCACGGCACGACGAGATCGTTCGCGACTTGAAAAACTTGCTCGATCCTGATCCGCCGCCGACAGTCGTTGTCCAACACGAGGAGATCGATCCAGACGGTTCGCCGTATCTCGGATCGCCAGATTTCAATCCGAACCATCCTCGGAGGTTGTTTCTTCGGAGATAGACTGCGGCGCTTATAACACTTACTGTTTTGAACCCAGCCAGCAACGCAAAATAATACCGACGAACGAGAGTGGCGGCGGTGGCAATACGATATCACGCAGCACCCGCGCCTCCTGCGCAACAGGCAGGCCGGGCGGATGATGTTTTATACATTACGCAAACATCCGTATTTATCCGCTACGCACGAACATCGATAAATGAAACGTAATGGCTGCCTTCATCTACCGATGTCCGGTGGCCGGATACAACGTGCAGGGTTTTATCGCCGACGATCTTACCGGCGACGATGACGAGTCTTTTGAGGCCATAACCTGCACAATCTGTGCGCGAGTTCACTTGGTCAATCCGAAAACCGGAAATGTCGCTGGGGAGCAAGGACCGGCCTTAAGGGAGGTAATCTTACAATGAACGCTCAAACCAAAGGTAGGCTTGCGAATAACCATTGGGTGCAACTGGCGGCGTTGATCATCGTGCTGGCTGTCGTAATTGAACTCGCGGCGAAGCATATCTGGTAGCCACGGCGTCAACCGAACCATGCCTCAAAAATTATTATGTCCCAAATGCCACGGGCAAAGAGCGACTTCCTGCCCTGCATGTTCTGGCACTGGCAAAGAATCCGTCGCCGATTTTAAGACTGGAAACTGTAAAGAATGCGACGGAAGTGGCCGACGCCGCTGCGATGTTTGTGGCGGCACAGGCGAAGTCGAACCGACAAATTTCAAAGTAGGCGCTATGTAAGTTTCGGACGCGCCTAACGATTCGCTCCGGCAGATCATGTTGGCCGCGATCCGCCGCGCCTCAGGATACGGCCCAGGGGCCATTATTGCGCCGTTCGTAAGCCTCAAAGCTAAAGCTCTCGACGGCCCTGTCACTAGTCATCCATCACACCGACAAAAGTCGGGCCTTTTCTCTCCACGTAAGGGCCTTGCTGAATT
>DASPTX010000044.1:0-4214 GCA_035623195.1 Xanthobacteraceae bacterium
TACCGGCCCGCGCGACGTCATCGGCAATAATCCGATCGGGGTTTTGAACGAAGATCTTCGCGCCGCCTGCATGCAGGCGCTCTGGATTTCACGGGAATCCTGTCGCGAATTCGCGTTGCGGTACTCCTGGGAAAATAGCGCGCGCCAATTCATCGCTCATGCGCGCAAGGTCGCAGTGGGCGCAGTCGATGAATCCGAAATGCCGCCCTACGTCCCCGAAGCCGCGCCGGACTCCGGCGCGCAATCACTGGTGCCCGACAAGGCAAGGATATCGCATGAACACTCTCTCTGACGCCGATCTCGACAAACAAACCGTCACCAAAGCCTATGCCCGGTGGGCACCAGTTTATGATCTGGTCTTCGGCGCGGTATTCGAACGCGGCCGCCATGCCGCCATCGCGGCCGCGGAACGCATCGGCGGGCGTGTTTTGGAGGTCGGTGTCGGCACCGGAATTTCCCTGCCGCACTATTCGAAGAATTGCCGGCTGTGCGGCATCGACATTTCCGCGCCGATGCTGCGCAAAGCGGAGGAGCGTGTCGCCGAACTGGCTCTCACCAATGTTGAAGGCCTTTGGGTGATGGACGCCGAGCATTTGTCTTTCGACGACAATTCATTCGATGTGGTGGTGGCGCAATATGTCATTACGACGGTGCCCAATCCCGAGGCCACGCTCGACGAATTCGCGCGGGTGCTCAAGCCCGGTGGTGAAATTGTCCTGGTCAGCCGGATCGGCGCGGAAGCGGGGCTGCGACGCTCGCTGGAACATTGGTTTCAGCCAGCGGCGCGTAAACTCGGCTGGCGCACCGAGTTTTCCTTCGAACGTTACGCTCAATGGGCGTCGCAGACGGCCGGCATGCGTCTCATCGAACGCCGCGCCATGCCGCCGTTCGGGCATTTCAATCTGATCCGCTTCGGCAAGGAAGGCGAGGCAGCCCGGACGCCTCAGTCTCGGGCGGTGCGCGCCGCGGGCTGATCCGCGTCTCGACAGCGCCCCGACTGGCCTTTTCCCTATCGATCGTCATGTTTTTGTCACGCGGCCAAAAAGCCGCGCCGGCACCGTTACTGTCACAAGGCGTTCACCGAATCGCCATACCCAGACCGAACGGCCGCGTGACAGAGAGGACAAGACGAATGGAAAGCTTTTTGGATGCCTTGCGGACTCAACGCTGGGACGATCACCGCTATTATCATCACAGCCGGATCAACCAATCGCTCCATCTCGTCAGCGCGATAAGCTTCTTGTTTTGCTACGCCATGATTTTCAAGAATCCGGCGATCTCGGCGCTGGCCGGTTGGCTGATCGCGATGACGACACGCCAGGCCGGACATTTCTTTTTTGAGCCGAAGGACTACGATGTGGTCAACCGGGCCACGCATGAGTACAAGGAAGAGATCAAGGTCGGCTATAATCTGCGCCGCAAGGTGGTGCTGCTGACGATCTGGGCGCTCTCGCCGCTACCGCTTTATTTCGATCCGACCTATTTCGGCCTGTTCGCGCCGGCCGCCGACAAGACCGAATTTGTGCGCCACGTCGCGATGATATGGCTCGTGCTCGGCATCGGCGGCGTGATCTTCCGCACCGTCCAATTGTTCTTGATCAAGGACGTTCAAACCGGTCTGGTCTGGGCTACCAAAATCCTGACCGATCCGTTTCATGACGTTAAGCTCTACCACAAGGCGCCGCTGGCCTTGCTGCGGGGCGAGTTGATCGATCCCGGCATCGGTTTGCATCGTTGGGACGATGAAGATGCGGAAGACATCAAAGAGGCGCCTCGGCTCACTTAAACGAGGGGGATGAGCGCGTCCCGAGCGGAGGCGTCAGGCAGTGGGCGCCGCGTGCCGCGCCGGATGAACCGCCGCCTTGCGCCGCCGCCCCTTGCGGCGTCACTCTTTCGTTGATTGGCGGCGCAGGAACAAACGATGGGCCAACCGATGGGCGATGATCTCCTTGAGCACCGCCCGTTTGATGGACTTGTTGGTCGCGGCACCATCGCACCACCACCAGCCGTCCTGCTGCATGGTTTTTACCGCGGCGACGAAGCGATCGGCGACAGCCGCGAAATCGGTCTCGGTATAATTGAGGCTGAAAATCAGCCGGCCAGTGCCGATCCAGCTCAGTGTCAGTCCCTCGGCGCGCAGATAATATTGCAGCATCCAATTGTATCGGGACGGCTGCGTGTAACAGACCGTCCATATCGAGGAGAGATTGGCCAGCCGGACCGGCAAGTTCTCGGCGGCAAGGCGCGCATTGAGCGTGCGCGCCCGTTCGTCCCAGATCCGGTCGAGGTCGCGATAGAGCGCGTCGATCTCGGGGCCATTCAGGCGATGCAGGAATTCGTTCATCGCCGCCATGACATAGGGGTGCGAATTGAACGTGCCGCGGGCGAAACAAATATCCGCTGGGCGATCGTCGCGATAGCGCTTCATCAAATCGCCGCAACCGCAAACGACGCCGATCGGCAAGCCGCCGCCGAGCGTCTTGCCGTAGGTAACGAGATCCGCTTTGACGCCGAAATATTCCTGCGCCCCGCCCTTGGCGAGCCGGAAGCCGACGAAGACCTCGTCGAAGATCAGGACAATCCCGCGCTCGGTGCAAACAGCGCGCAGCTTCTTGAGCCACTCGGTGTAGCGCGCTTTGTCGAAATGCGCGCTGCGCCCGCTGTCGATCAAGGCGGAATCGCTTGGCGCGCTTCTATTAGGATGAAGCGCTTGCAGCGGATTGACAAGGACGCAGGCGATGTTGCGCCGCTTGCGCAGCACGCGCAGCGCGCTCTCGGACATGTCGGTGAGCGTGTAAGTTTCGCGCGCCGGAACCGGATTGCCGACGCCCGGCTGCACGTCGCCCCACCAGCCGTGATAGGCGCCGCAAAAACACACGATATGCGAGCGCCCGGTGTGGTAGCGCGCGAGCCGAACCGCCTGCATCACGGCTTCCGTTCCGGACATATGAAACGAAACTTCGTCGAGACCGGAGATTTCCTTGAGCGCTTTGGCGTTCTCGACGATCACCGGGTGGTACGAGCCGAGCACCGGGCCAAGCGCGTGCACCCGCGCCGCGCCGCGTTCGATGGTTTCCTTGTAGAAGTCGTAGCCAAAGAGATTGACGCCGTAGGAGCCGGTCAAGTCATAGCCGCGATTGCCGTCGAGATCGGTCAGCATCACCCCGTTGGAGGATTGCACGAAATTGGCCGACGGCAGATGCGCACGCACGAAGCGGCTGAATTGGAACGGCACGCGATAGGCGGCGATGAACCGAAGGTCGGACAGGGTCTCGGCCGCCTCGGCGGTGCACTTGATCGTTTCGGCAAAGCGGGTCCGGTAAAGTTGCGAAAGGCGCTCGAAGCCGGTGCGCCGGCGCGCCGCTATTTCCGCGGGCGCCCCGTCAGAGCAGAAAAAGCGTTCCTCGCCATATTCGTAGAACGGCAGCAAGCGCGCCAGGCGCCGCGCGATCCGGGCATGGCCGGCGAGCGACCGGTGCTTTGCCCGCGACAGTTCGAGCCGCTTTCGCAACGTGGCGACCGAAGTCGCAACCGCCGCGGCGCCGGCTCCGTAGAAGCCGAGAGTCGCAGAACCCCAATTCATCGAATCGCGGTTTAGCCCCAAGTTTTTACAAACGCATGACGGTTAGGACTCAAATCCTCAAGCTTTTCGGGCAGGAAGACATCAACTTCCTGCTCACCAACCGCATTCCGCGCCGGCTCGCGACGCAATTCATCGGCTGGTTCAGCCGAATCGAACAACCAATCATACGCGATTTGTCCATCGCGACATGGCGGCTGTTCTCCGACCTCGATCTCAGCGAAGCAAAAAAAAGCCGCTTTGCGAGCCTGCACGACTGCTTCATCCGCGAATTGAAGCACGGCGCACGCCCGATCGACGCCTACCCCGGCATTCTGGTCAGCCCCTGCGACGCGGTTGTCGGCGCCTGCGGCAGCATTGCCGGGGCCGAACTGTTTCAAGCCAAGGGATTCCCTTACACATTGCAGGATCTGTTCTGCGACCCAAAGCTTGCCGACGAATACCGGGACGGACGCTATGTGACGCTGCGGCTCAAATCGAGCATGTATCATCGCTTCCACGCCCCGCATGACGGGCGCATCGAGCGGGTGACGTACATTTCCGGCGATACCTGGAACGTCAACCCGATCGCACTTCAGCGGATCGAGCGCCTGTTCTGTAAAAACGAGCGCGCCATCGTGCGGCTGCGGCTCCG
>DASPTX010000045.1:0-4312 GCA_035623195.1 Xanthobacteraceae bacterium
GCCTGTGTTATCGTTCGCTTGTTATTGTTCCCAGCGGCGAATCGTCCATAACTCGAAAAATCAGTTCAAGTTGGTTTCTTTTTGCGCACGATAACAGGCGGGCTACCGATGGGACGGCCATCACCCACGGATTTAACGAACAGAATCCGCCCGCTCCAGAAACTGTCGCGCGGCACTGTTCCCACGTTACGAAACCACAGTTGATGCCGCCGCCACGCCCGCTGTATTGCGCGCACCAGCGATAAGGATCCGCCTTCGCGCTATCGATGGCCCCACTGGCAATTACGCTTGACCTGCCACTGAACTTTCATCCGGTGGCGGTTAGAGCCTCGACCGATGTTACGCCCTTCGGCGCGGTGAGTGTACCGGCATATGCCGCCGGTGTTTTGTATCCGAGCGAGGAGTGTGGCCTCGCGGTGTTGTAATCGATGACCCAGGCTCCGACCAACTGGCGGGCCTGATCGAGATCGAGGAACAGGCTTTCGTTGAGAAGCTCGTCGCGCATCCGCCCATTGAAGGATTCGATGAATCCGTTCTGCATTGGTCTGCCCGGTGCGATGTAGTGCCAATCGATAGCGTGATCCTTTGCCCAGCCCAAGATGGCATTCGAGGTGAACTCGGTGCCGTTGTCGGACACGATCATTCCAGGTTTGCCACGCACATTGATGAGCGTTGTCAGCTCGCGAGCAACTCGCTTGCCCGAGATTGAGGTGTCGGGGATTGCCGCCAGGCATTCGCGCGTGACGTCATCCACGATATTGAGGATGCGGAAGCGGCGGCCCTGGGCGAGTTGGTCATGGACGAAATCGAGCGACCAGCGCGCATTGACCTTGGCCTCGACCAGGATCGGCGTGCGTGTTCCGATCGCTCTGCGCCGGGCCTTGCGCTTGCGGACTGTCAGCCCTTCCTCGCGGTAGAGCCGATAGATGCGGTTGACGCCTGATGGCTCGCCCTGTTCCCGCAGCAGGATGAACAGCCGCCGATAGCCGAACCGGCGGCGCTGGTTGGCGAGATCCCGCAGACGGGCGCGCAGCTCGATGTCGGGCGGTCGGCATGACCGATAGCGGATCATCTTGCGGTCGGCAGCTACAAGGGTGCAGGCCCGGCGCTCGCTCATCCTCAGCACGTTGCGCAGGTGAGCGACAGCCTCGCGCTTGGCGGCGGGCCCTACCATTTTTTTGACAGGAGCTCCTTCAGTGCCGCCTGGTCCAGCATCGATTCCGCCAACAGCTTCTTCAGCTTGCGGTTCTCGTCTTCCAGCGCACGCAATCGCTTGGCGTCCGACACATCCATGCCGCCATACTTTGCCTTCCAGTTGTACAGCGTGGCTTCAGAGATGCCGTGCTTGCGCGCCAGATCGGCCGTCTTCGCTCCGGCCTCGTGCTCGCGCAGAACCGCAATGATCTGTTCTTCGGTGAACCTGATCCGCTTCATCGTCCGTCCCCTTTTTAAGGCCGGACTCTACCTCCGCGTGGAGGAAAAACTCAGTGGCAGGTCACGATCCATGCGCGAGTGCTAATTGCCAGACTGGCAGTGCTATCGCTCGCCAAGGATTCCGTCAAATCAGCAAGACGATGAGCTTCTATCGCAGCAAAAGCTGCGGCGAGAAAAGCCAACAGAAGAACGATGAAATTACACCAATCAAAGAAATCGTGTGGTTTGTTGTTGGTTGTTGTTTTGGAATCTTCGGTATTTCCTTGACTTTTATCTTCGCTCCCTATCAAGGAAATATTTATGGATTCATTGGCGTTTTTTTCATTTTGTGTGTCTTTTCCCAACGACATTTAACATCCCTTGATCGCCGTTCCGAAAATGTCTGCATTCATGCGGTTATTATATCTGAATTGAAAATTCCGCGACGTACAGCGGCATGTATTTGCGGCTGACCTTATGGAAACTGCCAACGATACCGCGATTGAAGATACTCCAGAAGCCCTCGATTGTGTTGGTGTAGACCGACGACGTGCTGTCCTGTGCTGTGATCGACAACACCACGCGGATAAGTGCGATCAAGGCCTTTATAGGCAAGTCCGGAATAATCGCCATCATGCACGCGGCGAATCGGCGAGCGCCTTTTTGATCGCGAGAAAATCGCGCCACGCGTGCCGTTTCGCAAGCGGAGAGCGCAACAGATAGGCCGGATGCAGCGTCGGCATGGCGCGAATATCGCGCGTGCCGGTGTTGAACGTGAACCAGCGCCCGCGCAGCTTCAAAATTCCCTCCTTGAGGTTGAGCAACGTCTGCGCCGACGGACCGCCCAGGCACACCAGCACGTCCGGATCGCACAATGCGATCTGCCGCAGCAGGAACGGCAGGCAGATCGCCGCCTCTTGCGGCGTCGGCGTGCGGTTTCCCGGCGGCCGCCAAGGCACGATGTTGGCGATGTAGACCTTGCTGCGGTCGAGCCCGATCGCCGCCAGCATGCGGTCGAGCAGCTGGCCCGAGCGGCCGACGAACGGCAGCCCCTGCTTGTCCTCTTCGTAGCCCGGCGCTTCGCCCACGAACATGATGCGCGCTTTCGGATTGCCGTCGGCGAATACCAGTTGCGTAGCGGTTGCCTTCAGCGCGCAGCCTTCGAATCGGTCGAGAATCGCGCGCAGCTCGGCGAGCGTAGCGGCATTGCGCGCGGCCTCGCGCGCCGCCATCACCGCGGCGTCGGGTGCAAGCGGCGCGGCCGCATTGCGAGAGCTCCCTGCCGCGGTTTCCGACCTGCTCCCGCCCTTGTCGGGGAAGGCCGGGGAGGGCGGCAATGTCTTTGCCTCCGGCTCGACCGGCGTCAGATAATCATGTGCCGCTTCATCCAGCGCCATATCCACGCCCGCCTCTCCATAGAAGACGAGCAATTCGCGGGCGGCCTTGGCGTGATCCGGCATCATGCTGCTTTATACGACGATGCCGGCATCGTGTGAAACGGCGCGGCATACCGACATGACCGACGCCGACCGGGCCGCGATCGCCGAGCAGCTCACCCGAGTCCTGCATCCTGTTGAAACGTGCGGTTTTTGCGCCCGCGCGATAGACATCCGCCGCCTTTTCCACTGGTATGCGAGGCATGAGCACGCCCGAGCAGCCCGCCCGCGAGGCAATGGAATTCGATGTCGTCATTGTCGGCGCGGGACCTGCCGGCCTCGCGGCCGCCATCCGGCTCAAGCAGATGTCCACCGATATCAGCGTGGTCGTGGTCGAGAAGGGCTCGGAAGTCGGCGCGCACATTCTGTCCGGCGCGGTGATCGATCCGATCGCGCTCGACCGCCTGTTGCCCGAGTGGCGCAACGAGGATACGCCGGTCAAGACCGCGGTCACCAGCGACCGCTTCTACTGGCTCGGCGAATCCGGCGCGCTGCGGCTGCCGAACATCTTGCTGCCGCCGCTCATGAGCAACCACGGCAATTTCGTCGTCTCGCTCGGCAACGTCTGCCGCTGGCTCGCGCACAAAGCCGAAGCGCTCGGCGTCGAAATCTATCCCGGCTTTGCCGCCACGGAAGTTCTCTACGCCGGCGATGCGGTCGCCGGAATCGCCACCGGCGACATGGGCATCGCCAGGGATGGCAAGCACAAGGACAGCTTCACCTGCGGCATGGAGCTGCGCGCGAAATACACGCTGTTCGCCGAAGGCGCGCGCGGCAGCCTGTCGAAGACCTTGCTCGCGCGTTTCGCTCTCGACGCGACATGCGAGCCGCAGAAATTCGGCATCGGCCTGAAAGAGCTTTGGCAGGTCGCGCCGGAAAAGCACCGGCGCGGGCTCGTGCAGCACAGCTTCGGCTGGCCGCTCGACAATTCCACCGGCGGCGGATCGTTCCTCTATCACCTCGACGAAAACCTGGTGTCGGTAGGCTTTGTCGTTCATCTCAATTACAAGAATCCGTATCTGTCGCCGTTCGAGGAGTTCCAGCGCTTCAAGACCCATCCGCTGGTGCGCGCGACCTTCGAGGGCGGCAAGCGCATCGCCTATGGCGCCCGCGCGCTCACCGAAGGCGGCTACCAGTCCGTCCCGAAGCTCGCCTTTCCCGGCGGCGCCTTGATCGGCTGCGCGGCCGGCTTCATGAACGTGCCGCGCATCAAGGGCAGCCACAACGCGATGCTGTCCGGCATGCTCGCGGCCGAGCGCATCGCGGTCGCGCTGAAAGCGGGCCGTGCCCGCGATGAGCTTGCCGATTACGACACCGTCTGGCGCTCCTCCGATATCGGCCGCGATCTGTGGCGGGTGCGGAACGCCAAGCCTCTGTGGTCGAAACTCGGGACCGTGCTCGGCATCGCCGCCGGCGGCCTTGACATGTGGGCCAACACGTTCGGCATTCCGCTGTTCGCCACG
>DASPTX010000046.1:0-14720 GCA_035623195.1 Xanthobacteraceae bacterium
CGGCGGTCCGACGGCAAAACGGCGCGCTGTTCTTCTGCAGCTTCCGGCCGCCTTGGTCGGTTGAGGAGCAGAAGGACCTACTTCGTCGTGCGGAACCATAACGGGCAGCAACTCGCCTACCTCTAATTTCGAGGAGGAACCCGGCTGCCGTTCGGCGGCCAAGCCCTTAAGCACGGACGAGGCGCGGCGGATCGCTGTTGTGCACCTTCGTAATCTTAACAGGCAGGGTTGTCGACAAAGTTAGGCGTAATTTTAAGAACGAAGGAATTGCTCCTCCCGCTCGCAGGCTCAAAATGCGTTTGCGCAAATGAGGGAGAAAACTTGATGGATCAACTAGGTGCTGCGCTGGGATGCGCAATCGCGCTCTACGCAGGCGATGCTTGTTATTACGATGGCTGGTACGCCAGCCACATTTCCACTTTGCTGTCGCAAATTTACATGCACTTCAGCCCCTAAAGCGCCGATATTGCGCGCTCCGAACAGCGCGGCGCATCGGTGACGCCCGATTCAAAATGCTTCACTTCATACGAGAATTTCTTCCCATCCTGAGCGCCATCGTTATTGGCTTCGCTTGTGGGTACGCTATTCGCGATTGGATGTCGCGCCGACGCCGCGCTGCCGAGCGAGAAAAATTCTACAAAAGACATCGGGAAGCTCGTCCGCAGGTTGATTGAGGATGACGGTCTGCTTTGTCGCGGCAGACATCAGCCTCCTTTGGTTGCATCCGTTTTTCCTTGGTATTCGAGCCCCATTGTTTGAAAGGACGCGGATATTGAGAGCGGCAAATCAAGTTTCTGCGCACTTGCTGGATCGTTCTCTTTAATGCAAGCCGGCCACGCCCGCACCTCAGACAATCTATAAAAGTCGAAAGGGATCCATAAACTTCCAACAACTGCTCCAAACAGGATTGCCAACAAGACCCAGATTTCCGTCGTTCTCATTTTCCTCTGGGCTCGGGGCGAACCTAGAGGCGCTAGAAAGCCGCCGCCAGGGCGGGCTGCCTGCTCCCAGCGCCGCCTGTGACGAGCTACTGCCTGTGACGCCGCGCGACTACGATCTAGTTAAAATCATGCGGTTTCGACGGTAGGAGCGTATCATGATGCCACCAGTCACCGGACCCATCGAACGAGAGGTCATCGGATGATTCCATGCGTGATTTCAAGGTCGTAAGCGAGTTGAGCGCGAAGTCCCGGCGATCGTTCGCCGCTACTGGCGATGGCTCAATACGTAAGCGCGTTTGGGGATGATGGGCACCGGGAAGCGGCGGGTGTGATGGACACGGAAGCCGTGCGCGCGCAAGATCGTGCGCTGCACGCGGTCGTAAAAACCTAGGGTAAACCTCCATGAGCCTCTTTGAACACATTTCATCCCTGGCGACTTTCATATCCCTCTTCGTGCTAGGGCCGGGGTTCGGACGCGCAATTATGCTGTGGTGGGATAAGCGTAAGGAGCGATCATTGCCCGCTCAGCATATTGCGTTTGCGGTTAGCACCATGATCGCCCTCACATTTCTTCTGGTGATCTATGGCTTGTTTTGGAAGGCAAGCCCCAGGGCGGTGGTGTGGTTCGCATGGATGGATAATGGAATTCCGACCGAGGTGACCGGCTCGATTGTAACCTATGTTCACGAGCCCCTGCACGTGGAAGTATCTAAATGAGCTATTAGCGGGCACTCGCGACGAGCGTGTCACCGTTCAACTCGAGCGGTACTCAAGTTTTGACCCGGACCGATGGTGGGAAACTCGCGACGGCATCCGGACAGAAATCGTCGAATTCCAGAAGCTCGTGCTCGATCGTTCTGCACCCGATATCATTTCTTACATCGAGTTTCGAAAGCGCAGAAGCAGCGAGCGCCAACGTAATCAATCTCATAACCTGATAGCGGCGACCGTCTGGCCGCTCATTACGGCCCCCCGCTCAATTTTTGAGTAGCAGCTCCGGCAACTTGGCGAAGTTGGCCGGGATCCGCCGCGCCTCGTCCTTGCTGAGCGGCTTGGCGGACGAGCGGCGGCGGCGCGCTTCTGTTGAAATCACTTCAGTCCATGTCTTTTGTAGAATTTTTCTCGTTAGCGGCGATCTGTGACCGTCATCACACGTCGGTCGAAACTTACTGGTAACCGCGCGCAACTTTTTAGATCGGATGCCAACGACGGGCTGGACTGCTCTTCGACGGACCACGGCGGCGGGAAGCGGCGACCCTGCATCAAGCCGCCGAGCTGTGCACGAGCCCGACGAGCGCGCCGCGGATCGCGTCATCAACGTCGGCGTCACCGAAGCGGCCGCGCTGCTGCAGGCGGGCAGCGAGGCGCTGAAGAAACGTCTCGCGTTTCTCGATCGACAACTTGCCGGCGGCGGTCACGACAGTGGCAAGCTGGTCGTCGGACAAGCCGAACCAGGCGCTCATGGATCAAGCCTTTCCGCGCCGGGCGGCCGGGGCGTCAACGAGGAAATCACGCACGCCGCGATCGAGCGACACGACGCAAGGCTCCTTGCCGTGAAAGCGTAGAGCCGCCAAAGCCTCGATCAGATCGCCGGCTCGCATGTCGTCCGTCAATTCCTTGAGGTAAACCGCATGGGTGGCGTCGGCCGTGTGCCCCATTGGCGAAGCTGTCGAGAGAATTCGCGAATCACGAGGTTTGGAACTGGAGCAGGCACCCGGCGGGCGCGAGCTGTCAAGAAAACTTGCCGCCGGCGTTGATAAGGGCTCGCCGGCGCGTTCTTTTCTGCTCGCGTTAGTGCCGGCCAGCCCCGAAAAACGCACCAGCCGCGGCTGCGTGCCCCGCTGTGTACCCTGTTGCCTTTCGGAATTGTTGGCCGATCGGCGGACGTGACATAAGTGTTTGAAAGTGTTGGTGACCCCGGCAGGATTCGAACCTGCGACCTTCAGCTTAGAAGGCTGTTGCTCTATCCCCTGAGCTACGGGGCCGTTGGCGGTGCCGACTTTATATAGAATGCGACTGCGAAACGCGCGGTAAATGTGCCGGCTCCCCGCCGCGGACGGCCCAATGGGCGCCGGGGCGACCGTATCGTCGCGCGGCATCGGTGCTTTCCCCACATTCCGGATTTCACTATTGTCCGCGTGGTTTAGGGGCGGTCGTGGCGACGGCGGCGAAATGGGTAGGGGTCCGCCCCGATCATCGTTACAAGTGCGAGCGGCATGAGCACGACGAGCGGCTGGACATCGCGGTCCTACTGGCCCGCAAAGGGCTTTGCGGCCCTGTTCGACTACGCCGCTGGATCGAACCGACGCGCGGCAGCTGTGCTCGTGCTCGTGTCGCTGATCGCCTTTCTGCCGGGGTTTTTCCAAATCCCACCGGTCGATCGCGACGAGGCCTATTTCGCGCAAGCGACCAAGCAGATGATCGAAACCGGCGACTATGTCGATATCCGCTATCAGAACGACGTGCGTTACCGCAAACCGGTCGGGATCTATTGGCTGCAGGCGACCGTGGTGAATGCCGCAACTGCGCTCGGGATGCCCGACGCGCTCACGACCATCTGGCTCTATCGCGTGCCGTCCTTGATCGGAGCGGTCGGCGCGGTGCTGGCGACCTATTGGTGCGCGCTCGCCTTTGTCAGCCGGCGCGGCGCGGTGCTTGCCGCGCTCATGATGATGTCGTCGTCGATACTCGGCGTAGAAGCTCGGTTGGCCAAGACCGATGCGGTTCTGCTTTTCACGACTGTCGTCGCTATGGCGGTCTTGGCGCGCGCCTATCTCGGACCGCGCCGCGGCGATCCGGAGCCCGGACTGGGCCAGCTTGCGATGTTCTGGACGGCGATCGCCTTCGGCATTCTCATCAAAGGACCGCTCATCGTGATGGTAGTCGGACTGGCCGCGGCGGCGCTGTCCATCCTTGACCGGTCGGCGCGCTGGCTCTTGGCGTTACGGCCGCTACCGGGCATTGCCTGGCTTTGCTTGCTCGTGTTGCCGTGGTTCATCGCCATTTACGCGCGCGTCGGCAGCCAATTCCTGGTCGCCTCGGTCGGCGAGGACATGTTCGCCAAAGTCGCAAATTCGCGGGAAGCGCATGGCGCGCCGCCCGGCACTTACGTGCTTTTGTTCTTCGCGACGTTCTTTCCCGCCTCGATCTTGGCGGGGCTGGCGGCGCCGGCCGTCTGGGCGGTCCGGCGCGAAGCGGCCGCGCGTTTCCTCCTAGCCTGGCTGGTGCCGTCCTGGCTCGTCTTCGAAGCAGTCGTCACCAAGCTTCCGCACTACGTGTTGCCGCTTTACCCGGCCATCGCCATTCTCATCGCCGGCGCCGTGGAGACGCGAGTCTTGTCGCATCGACCGTGGCTCATTCGCGGCGCGATGTGGTGGTTTTTGGTCCCAATCATCGTCAGCATCATTGTGGTGGGCGCGGCGATCGTTATTGAACGCGATCTCGTGCTGTTGGCGTGGCCGTTTTTCGCCGGCGCCGTGGTTTGCGGCTTGTTTGCCTGGCAGTTGTACGACGCCGAAGGCGCCGAACGCGCTTTCATGCGAGCGGCCGAAGGCGCCGTGCTGATGGCAATCGCTATTTATGCAGTGGTCGTGCCTTCGCTCGAGCCGGTCTTTCCCAGCGTCGCGCTTGCCGAAGTACTGCGCCACGCCAACTGTCAAAATCCGGTCGCCGCCAGCGTGGGCTATGAGGCGCCGAGCCTCGTGTTTCTCGCTGGCACCAACACGCATTTCACCGACGCCGCCGGCGCCGCTGATTTTCTGCTCAAAGGCTCCTGCCGCTTTGCTTTCGTCGAAGCGCGACAACAGCGCGCCTTCGCGCTGCGTGCCGAGTCGATCGGATTGCGATACGGCCGCGGCCCGGTCGTCGAGGGCTACGATATCAGTATCGGCAAGCCGATCGCCATGGCGGTATTCGAATCGGCGGGCGCGCCGTGAACGCACCGAATGCACATTCAGGAAAGATAAATTCGACGCCGGCCGCGAAAGCCGCGCGATCCGCCTCATTGGCGGGGCGGCTTACGCGAAATGCAGCACGGAATTTCGAACAAGCACTCCGCGCTCTGGCGCGGCCGCCGCGGGCAAGTTACGCGCCGCTGCCGCCATCCGCCATCGCCGCGGTCATCGGCACGCTCGTTGTCATTGTGGCTTCGATGGTTCTCTTCGACGCGACTGCGAGCGCGTGGGCGCGTCATGAGCCGAATTGGTTTCGTGACCTGTTCGAGCGCATTACCGATTTCGGTTTGTCCGGGTGGTTTCTGTTTCCACTTGGATTTGTTTTACTGGTTCTGGCGGTGCTGATTTCGTCCCAGTCGACACGACTAACGCAAGGAGTGCTTGCCGCGCTCGCCGCGCGCTTCGGCTTTGTGTTCCTGGCGATCGGGGTTCCCGGACTATTCGTTACCATCGTCAAGCGCTTGATCGGCCGCGCGCGTCCCTATGTCGGCGGCCACGACGATCCGTTCGCCTATGTCCCGTTCATCTGGCGGCCCGAATATGCCAGCATGCCGTCCGGTCATGCGACAACGTCGGTCGCCGCCGCTATTGCGATCGGCGCGATCTGGCCGCGCACGCGCATTGCCATGTGGCTCTATGCGGCAGCGATCATGATCAGCCGCGTGGCGGTGCTGGCGCATCACGTCAGTGACGTCATCGCAGGAGCGCTGGTCGCGGCGGTGGGCGCTTACTTGATCCGGCGGTGGTTTGCCGCGCGACATTTAGTGTTTCACCCAGGGGATTTGCGCGCGTCTGCCGGGCCCTCGTTGCCAAGGATCAGGTCGGCGCTGCGCGAGGCGATTGCTGCGGCTAGCCTAAAAGATTGAATCCAATTGTTTTTCCGGCCGATTGAACCCGGCGCAGATGGGCTTTAGAAGCTTGCGGCATGTCGCACGAGAATGGGCGCGAAGCTCCCGCAGTCTCCGTCGTCGTGCCGGTGAAAAATGAAGCCGGCAATATCGCGCCGTTGGTCGCGGAAATCGCCACCGCCTTGCAGGACCGCGCGTTCGAGGTCGTCTACGTCAACGACGGCTCGGGCGATGCGACCGAGCAGGAACTGCGGGGGCTTATGGCTGAACGCCCTTGGCTACGGCAAATCCGTCATGCGCAATCGTGCGGTCAGTCGGCCGCCATAAGAACCGGGGTCGCCGTGGCGCGGGCCGGCTTGGTGGTGACGATCGATGGTGACGGTCAGAATGATCCAGCCTTTATCCCGGCCTTGATTGCGGCGTTCAACGCCGGCGCGCCGCGCATCGGACTAATTGCCGGCCAGCGGGCCGGCCGCAAGGCGACCGGATTTAAGAAACTGCAATCGCGCGTCGCCAATGGCATACGCAGCGCAGTGCTTAAGGACGGCACCCGCGACACCGGCTGCGGGCTGAAGGCCTTTCGCCGCGACTTATTTCTATCGTTGCCGTATTTCGACGGGCTGCACCGGTTTCTGCCGGCGCTGGTCCGCCGCGAAGGCTTCGACGTGGGCTATATCGAGGTCTTCGATCGGCCGCGCCGGCACGGCACCTCGAACTACGGCTTTTGGGATCGGCTATGGATCGGGATGGTCGATCTGTTCGGCGTGTGGTGGCTTATCCGCCGGAAGAAACGTGTTCCCCAATCCGTGGAGGTCACGCTTGCTCATTGAGATGTCTCACGCGATAGGCGCCTATTTGACCGACGTCTTCATCACGAGGATCGACGGGTGGGTGGTGCTCGGCCTGATCGCCCAGGGCCTCTTCACCATGCGATTCCTGGTGCAATGGATTGCATCCGAACGCGCCGGCCACAGCGTGATTCCGCTGGCGTTCTGGATCTTCTCGATCGGCGGCGGAATTTTACTCTTGGTCTACGCTCTGTACCGCAAGGATGCGGTCTTCATCGCCGGCCAGGCATTCGGCGTGTTTGTCTATTTGCGGAATCTTTATTTCGTCCTGCGCGATCGCAAAGCCAGAACTTCGCCGGCGTGACCCGACACAACGCCGGACAACGAAAAGTGCGGGGTCTGGGGCGCAATCGTTTCAAGTTGAATCGATTGCGATTCTAGATGTTTGATGGAGCATTTTTGGGAAAACCGTTTCCATCCCGGATCACGTCCGGGACGGGCTTTCTCCGGATCACGCCCTATGCTCGCGCCGCCGCGGCAAGCGCCGCGAAGCCGCGTTCGAGATCCGCGATTAAATCCTCGACCGCCTCGAGACCGATATGGAAGCGCACCGTCGGCCCGCCAGGCTGCCAGCGCGTCGCGGTGCGCAGCGGTGCGCAATCGAATGGAATCGCGAGGCTCTCATAGCCGCCCCACGATGCGCCGATGCCGAACAATTCGAGCGTGTCCAGAAAGGCGAAATAGGCCTTTTGCGGCACCGGCCTCAGCACCATGCTGAACAGGCCCGAGGCGCCCGTGAAATCGCGCTTCCAGATGGCGTGGCCGGGATGACTTGGCAGGGCCGGATGCAACAGGCGTAGCACTTCCGGCCGCGCTTCGAGCCAGCGCGCGATTGTAAGCGCTGATTGGTAATGGCGTTCCAGCCGCACCGCCAATGTGCGTAACCCGCGCAATCCCAGGTAGGTGTCATCGGGCCCTTCGCATTGGCCGGTATACCGGACGGTGTTTCTGAGGCTTGCGATACTTGCCGCGTTCGCCGATATGGCGCCGAGCATGACGTCGGAATGTCCGCCGATATATTTGGTGCCGGCTTGGATCGCCAAATCGACCCCGTGTTCGAGCGGTCGAAAATAAAGCGGCGTCGCCCAAGTGTTGTCCATCAGCACCATTGCGCCTTTGTCGCGCGCTGCCTTGGCGATGGCGGCTGTGTCCTGCATTTCGAAACTGAGCGATCCCGGCGACTCCAAATAGACGAGACGCGTCTTGGGACGGATCAGTTCGCCAATCGACGCGCCGAGAAGAGGGTCGTAATAGGTGACGGTGACGCCAAGCCGGTTCAGAATTTGATCGCAAAAAATGCGGGTCGGTCCGTAAGCGCTGTCCGTCACAAGAACATGGTCGCCGGCATGCACGACGGCCAGGAAGGCCGACGAGATCGCCGCCAGGCCCGAAGGCAAGAGCGCCACTCCGGCGCATTGCGGTCCTTCGAGTTCCTGCAAGGCAAGCTCAAGGGCTTCCGTCGTCGGCGTGCCGCGCCGCCCGTACTGGTAGCGTGAACGATGGGCGAGAAAATCCTCGGCGCTTGGGTAAAGGACAGTCGAAGCATGGTAGACGGGAGGATTGACGAAGCCATGATTGGATTTTGGATCCCGGCCGGCGGTCACGACTTTCGTGTCCGCTCGCCGGCTCCGAGAACTCTCGCCTTTGCCTTTATCGTTCATTCCGATCTCTCGCGTGGTTGGACGCGCTAGTGCGCTTTGCGGGTCCGCTCATCGCCATAGTCGGCTTGCCTGGCCTATTTCCAGGGCAATATCAACTCCAGTCAACCCCTTGACCTCAAAGTGCGATCGTTCTCAGATGCTTGCGGTTTGGGAAACGAGCCGCGCGCAACCTTTCACCCGCTTGGCGCGCCTTCCTCTCTTGAAAGGGGCTGATCATGAAACGTTTGGCTACGGCATTCGCCATCGCAACCTTGCTTACGCTCGGCTCGCAGGCGGCATTTTCGCAGACGCTGAAGACGGTTCAAGATCGCGGCGAACTCGTTTGCGGGGCGAACGGCACGCTTGCCGGCTTCGGCATGCCCGATCCAAACGGCAACTGGGTTGGATTCGATGTCGATTTTTGCCGCGCGATCGCCGCCGCAATTTTCAACGACCCGACCAAGGTAAAGTTCGTACCGCTTACTCCCGGTAACCGGTTTACCGCCCTGCAGTCGGGCGAAATCGACGTATTGTCACGCAACACGACCTGGACGATGTCGCGCGACACAACGCTGGGCATCGATTTTGCCGCAGTCACTTTTTACGACGGGCAGGGTTTCATGGTGCACAAGTCGTTGAAAGTGAATTCCGCGCTCGAGCTCAACGATGCTTCGGTCTGCGTGCAGCAGGGAACCACGACCGAACTCAACCTTGCTGACTATTTCCGCTCCAATAACATGTCGCTGAAGACGGTAACCTTCGCGACGGCGGATGAGGCGGTGAAGGCCTATGACAGCGGTCGCTGCGACTCTTACACCACGGATTCATCCGGCCTCTACGGCGAACGGTTGCGGCTGAGCGACCCGGACGCCAATATCGTTTTGCCGGAAATCATTTCCAAGGAGCCGCTTTCGCCGGCGGTTCGCCAAGGCGATGACAGTTGGGAAGATCTCGTGCGCTGGACCCATGAAGCGATGGTCGATGCCGAAGAGCTCGGCGTCAATCAGCGTAATGTCGACGATATGCTGAAATCCAGCGCTCCCGACATCCGGCGCCTGCTTGGCGTCGAAGACCAATTCGGTCAATCGCTCGGGCTGACCAACGATTGGGCCTATCGTATCGTCAAGGCGGTTGGGAACTATGGCGAAAGCTTTGAGCGTAATGTGGGTCAAGGCTCGCCGCTGAAGATCGCGCGTGGCCTCAACGCACTGTGGACCAAGGGCGGCCTGCAATACGGGCTGCCGATTCGCTAAGCCGCGCTCGCAATCGGCGGTTCGCGGTCGCGATGGTCGAAATAGCGCAACCCGCACCTCCCGGCAGGCGGCAGTGGGGAAATTTTGCGCTTCAGGCGGCGCTCCTCATCGTTGTCGGCGGTCTTGCCTATGGCGCCTTTGTCAACGCCGCTTACAATCTCCAAAAAGCGAATATCGCATCCGGCTTCCGCTTCTGGAACAACACGGCCGGTTTCGACATCAGCCAGACGCTGATCGCCTATTCGCCGAGCACGTCGACTTTCGGCCAGGCGTTCTGGGTCGGCCTTCTCAACACGCTGCTCGTCGCCTCGCTCGGCATTGTGCTGGCGACCGTGCTCGGTTTTACCATCGGCATTGCGCGATTGTCGCGCAATTGGCTGGTGGCGAGGCTTGCCGGCGGCTATGTCGAATTGATCCGCAATATTCCGCTCTTGCTACAAATTCTGTTCTGGTACAACGCCGTCTTGAAGGCACTGCCCGAACTGCGCAGCAGTATTTCGCTCCCAGGTGGAGCGTTCCTTAACAATCGCGGATTGTTCCTGCCGCGGCCTCAGTTCGGCGATGGGTTCGGCGATGTGCTTGTTGCGTTTCTCGTTGGGGCGGCTGCAACGGCCGCATTGCGCGCCTTTGCTCGCCGCCGCCAGGATTTGACGGGCGCACCGCCTCACACATTGCCTTATGCGCTCGCCCTGATGGTCGCTTCGCCGCTGTTGGTGTTTTTTCTTGCCGGCAAACCGCTGACATTCAGTTTTCCGGAAATGGGCCGCTTCAATATTTTAGGCGGAACCGAAATCCTGCCGGAATTTGCTGCGCTTTTGCTTGCTCTTACCATCTACACGGCAGCTTTCATCGCCGAGGTTGTGCGCGCCGGCCTGCTTGCCGTGCCGAATGGCCAAACCGAAGCCGCGCAGGCGCTCGGATTGCGGTCTGGCAGCACGCTTCGGCTGGTCGTGGTTCCGCAGGCAATGCGCGTGATCGTGCCGCCGCTCACAAGCCAGTACCTGAATCTGATCAAAAACTCCTCACTCGCCGTCGCGATCGGCTATCCCGATCTTGTGCAAGTTTTTGCTGGCAGCGTTCTCAATATTACCGGGCAGGCCGTCGAGGTGATCGGCATCACGATGGCGGTCTATCTTTGCATCAGTCTTGTCACGTCGCTCCTTATGAATCTTTACGGGCGTACCGTGAGCATCGTGGAGCGCTGAAAAGGAATGGCAGCGGCGAATAGAATTTATCTGCGGGAGGCGCCGGCCGAGCTATTGCCGGCGCCGACCATGCGCGCCGGCGTTTTCGGGTGGCTGCGGACCAATTTGTTTTCTTCGCCGCTCAACGTTGCGCTGACGGTGATCAGTGTCGCCGCCATCGTGTGGGTCGTGCCGCCGTTACTGCGCTTTTTCTTCTTCGACGCCGTTTGGTCGGGCGTCGATCGTCAAGCCTGCCTGGCGTCTCCGCAACATCCGGAAGTGGGCGCCTGCTGGGCCTTCATTCGGGTGTGGTCGTCCTATTTCGTCTACGGCTTTTACCCTGCGGGCCAGCGCTGGCGCGTGGACTTGTTCTTTTTTGCGCTCGCATTCGGCATCGGCTGGGTGGCCTGGCTCGGGGCGCCGCGCCGCGACCTTGGCGCGGCCTACTTGTTCATCGTCCTACCGATCCTTTCTTATTTTCTGCTCAGCGGCGCGCCGCTTGTGGGTCTCGTGTCCGTTCCGACGACGCAATGGGGCGGCATTCTCGTTACGATCGTGGTCGCTACGGTGGGCATTGCCGCTTCATTGCCCCTCGGCATTTTGCTGGCGCTCGGGCGGCGGTCCGCAATGCCGGCGGTGAGAGTTTTATCGGTTATCTTCATCGAATTTGTCCGCGGCGTGCCCTTGATCACCGTTCTGTTCATGGCAAGCGTTATGTTGCCATTATTTGTCCCGGACCGCTTCGCGCCGGACAAGCTTGTGCGCGCGCTCATCGGCGTGGCGCTGTTCGCGTCCGCTTATATGGCGGAAGTCGTGCGGGGCGGACTTCTGTCAATTCCGCGGGGGCAATATGAAGCTGCAGCGGCGTTGGGCTTGCCGTATTGGCGCGCGATGGGTCTCGTCATTCTGCCGCAGGCGCTGCAAGTGACGCTGCCGAATATCGTGAATACCTTTATTGGGCTGTTCAAGGATACGACGCTTGTGTTCATCGTCGGCATTTTCGATTTTTTGCGAACCATCGAGGCCGCTCGGGGCGATCCCCATTGGATCACGCCGGTGACCAGCGTCACCGGCTATGCTTTCGCCGCTCTGTTTTATTTTGTCTGCTGCTACGGCATGTCGCGCTACGCCCGCAACGTCGAAGCGCGGCTTGCGCGCGCCCACCGACGGTAAAAGACGCGGCCATGACGCTTCCAACGAAAAACGCGGATGTTGAGCCGGGCAAGTGGGCGGTCGAAATCATCGCTCTAAACAAATGGTACGGCGAATTTCACGTGCTGCGCGACATCAACCTCACCGTGGCCCGCGGCGAGCGCATCGTCATTTGCGGCCCGTCGGGTGGGGGCAAATCCACCATGCTTCGCTGCATCAATCGGCTGGAAGATTGGCAGCGCGGGCGCGTCATCGTCGACGGCAAGGAGTTGACCGACGATCCCCGACAAATCGTCGCCGTGCGCCGCAACGTTGGGATGGTCTTTCAGCAATTCAACCTATTTCCGCATCTGACGGTTCTTGAGAACTGCACCTTGGCGCCGATCTGGGTACGCCACATGCCCAAGAAAGAGGCCGAGGAGCTAGCGATGCGTTACCTCATGCGCGTCAAGATTCCGGATCAGGCCATGAAATATCCGGCGCGGCTTTCCGGTGGGCAGCAGCAACGCGTCGCCATCGCGCGCGCGCTTTGCATGAACCCGAATATCATGCTGTTCGATGAACCGACCTCGGCGCTCGATCCCGAAATGGTGAAAGAGGTGCTCGACACTATGGTAGAACTTGCGGGCGACGGCATCACGATGCTCGTTGTCACTCACGAAATGGGATTCGCACGGCAGGTCGCGGACCGGATGATCTTCATGGCGGACGGGCAGATCGTCGAAATTAACGAACCGAAGGCCTTTTTCGAGCATCCGCTGCACGAACGCACGCGGCTCTTTTTGCAACAAGTCTTGCATTGAATGAGCCAGGAACGCGGGAAAGCGTGCTGCGTCTGAATGAGGCCGTTGCAAGGATTACGTCTCTGTAATCTTTTAATTTACATTTCGAAACTTTAACTTGCGCGCTCGCGCGCTCCGCCATTTATTTCCGTCAGGGTCAAAACCAAAACGGAATCCAAGGAGCAATCCATGATTAAGCCAGTGATCGCCGTGACAGCGCTTGCTGCGCTCGCCGGCTCGTCGTTTGCCTACGCGCAATTTGGCGGTGGCGGGGATCGGGCCTTTGGCGAGGGCGGACAGCGCATCGAACAGCGGCATCGCTTGAGCCCGGCCGATGTTTCCGCTTTTGCCGATGCGCGTATTGCCGCACTCAAAGCAGGCCTCGAATTGAACGCGGATCAGGCGAAAAACTGGCCGCCGTTCGAGCAAAGCGTTCGCGATCTCGTCCAGTTGCGCATCGACCGCATTAAGGCGTGGCAGAACGACGATCAAAGAGAGCAGATGTCACCCTTCGATCGATTATCGCGGCGGGCCGATAACATGGCCAAGACGAGCGCTGCGCTTAAGAAGATCGCCGAAGCCGGCGCGCCGCTCTACCAGAGCCTAAACGACGAGCAGAAAAACCGTTTCGTGATGCTCGCCCGCATGCTGCGCCCCCACCATCACATGCAAAGGTTCGGCCAGGGCTATGGCCGAGGCTTTGAGGGTTGGCGCCAGCGCAGCCGCATGCAGGACAACAGCGAGGGCCGCTCGCAGCTGTAAAATCGTGCGACGGCGTTGACGTCATCCTGGAATTTTTGTGCGCTCGCTCATCCCTCCCCACCCAGCGGCGGGCGCGAAGGGAAGCCGCAGGACCTCCCCCTGCGGCTTTCCCGTTTTTTGGCTGATGCTGAAATTCTCAAAGGCGAGGGAAGGGCCACTCACCGCATGAGCGGTCCGTTTGCCTTCTTCCAGGCATCGATACCGCCTGCGATGTGGCAGGCGCTTTTGATCCCGGCGTCCTGTGCCGCCTGCACCGCCATAGCCGAACGCTCGCCGAAGGCGCAATAGAACACGATGCGTTTCCTGGATGCCACCGCCAATTCGTGAAGAATGCCGCCGGCGCCAATTTCCTCGGGCAGACTGGGATAGGGCATATGCAGGGAGCCGGGGATGACGCCGTGTTTTTCGCGCTCGCTTTTTTCGCGCAGATCGATGAGAGCGATGTCGGATTGTTCGCCCAGCGCGACTGCCTCGGCGGCGGACAAAGCCCAGCCTTTGCGCGCTACTTCCTCTTGATGCAGTCCGACGCGCATGTTCGCCGGCACAGCCACGTCCATCATCTTCGGGTTTGGTAATTTCAAATTGTTCATCAGCTCGACATATTCATCTATCGACTTCACCTTAAGCCGCGGATTGAACAATTTTTCCTCGCCGATGGTGGAGACCGTGTCGCCTTTATAGTCATGCGCGGGAAATACGAACGTGTTTTCGGGAAGCTTCAATAGCTTATTGAAGATCGAGTCATATTGGGCGCGCGGATCGCCGTTCTGAAAGTCGGTGCGGCCGGTGCCGCGGATCAACAGCGTATCGCCTGTGAAGACACGGTCGGGAAGCAGGAACGAATACGAATCGTCGGTGTGGCCGGGCGTGTAAAGCACGTTGAGGCGCATGCCTTCGATCTCGATACGATCGCCTTCTACCACGCGCATCGATACGACGTCGGCATGCGTCTGCTCGCCCATGACGGTGATGCAGTGAGTGCGGTCGCGCAGCGCGCCGAGCCCGGTGATGTGGTCGGCATGCAGATGCGTGTCGACCGCCTTCACCAGCTTCAGGTCAAGCTCGCGCAGCAATGTACAATAGCGATCGGCCTTCTCAAGCACGGGGTCGAGGATCAGCGCCTCGCCGCCAAGGCGGCTGGCCAGCAGATAGGAGTAGGTGCCGGAGACGCTGTCAAAGAGCTGACGAAAGATCATGGAGGAGCATTCCCGAAAATGAGAGTTGATCATATCACCTAAGCAAAAGCGGCGCAGCCTTTGTCGCCGGAAGGAGCAGGATCGCCGGGAGGTAAAGTCTCACCCTTGTTCGGCCAAGCCAGGATTGCCGGTCACGCCCTGCAACGTGATCCCGTTGGGCC
>DASPTX010000047.1:0-24621 GCA_035623195.1 Xanthobacteraceae bacterium
AGCGTGCCGACATGGCTGAATCCCGCCTTGGCGTGGACCGCGATCGAGCCGATTTGAGTTGAATCGCCGATCACCGCGATCATCTGCCGGAAACCGCGGGCTTCGCTTTCGGCGATCAGCTTCGTCAACAAGAGCCGGCCAATGCCTCTGCGCTGCATCTCGGGCGCCGCGTAGATCGAATCCTCCACGCTCCATTTGTAGGCCGGCCGGGCGCGATAGGGTCCGGCATAGGCATAGCCCGCAACACTTGCCGGCGATTGTCACCACGAGATAGGGATAGCCGCCATCGAGTAGCGCCTTCTGCCGGCGCGCCATTTCGGTCTCGTCGGGCGGCTCGATCTCGAACGACGCGGTGCCGTTGCGAACGGCGTCGGCATAGATGCGCGTGATGGCGGCAATGTCCGCGAGCGTGGCCGGCCGGATGGTGAGCGTCTGCATTGTGAGCGGCGAAATTGCCAGAAAAAACCGGCTCGAAAACAAAACGCCCCGGATTTTGGCCGGGGCGTTTGACTCGTGTCGATGCGTTCGTTCAGCGGCGGTCGCCGAACAGCCGCAGCAGCATCAGGAACAGGTTGATGAAGTCGAGATAGAGCGACAGCGCTCCCATGACCGCCTTGCGGCCGCCGATCGTGCCGTCGTCCATCGGGTCATACATTTCCTTGATGCGCTGGGTGTCCCAACCGGTCAGTCCGGCGAACACGAGCACGCCGATGACCGAGATCGCCCAATCGAGGCCGGTCGAGCGCAGGAAAATATTCACCAGGCTGGCGATGATGATGCCGATCAGGCCCATGAACATGAAGGACCCTACGCCGCTCAGGTCCCGCTGGGTGGTGTAGCCCCACAAGCTCAGTGCCCCAAACGTCGCCGCCGAGATGAAGAACACCCGTGTGATCGATGTCCCCGTATAGATCAGGAAGATCGACGCCAGCGACACGCCGAGCAGGCCCGCATAGACAAAGAACAGCATCAGTGCGGTTCCCGGCTGCAGCCGATTGATGCCGAAGCTAATGGCGAAGACGAGCCCGAGCGGCGCCAGCACCAGAACCCACATCAGCGGGCTCTGAAACACGGCATGTCCGAAGGGCGTCAGTTCGAGGCCACCGGCGGTCTGCGTTACCGCGGCTGAGAAGGTGAGCCAGGCGACCAGCCCGGTCAGGCCCACGCCCGTGGCCATGTAATTGTAGACGCGGATCATGTAGGCGCGCAGGCCTGCGTCGATCGCGACTTGGTCCGCGCGATAACCGGTCCGCGCCGCCGCGTAGTTCCGATCGAAGTCGGACATGGAAGTAACCCCTGTTTTTCCCGGTCCCAGGCCGGGTCTGGCGTTCGACGAAAGCCGAACACATCCGCTCAGGAATCTAGTGCGAAAGGCGACCGCGCGCCAGATGGGTGGCGCGGCATATTTTCCGAGCGTTACAAATCGTTCATGCCGCTTGGGGCCGAATTTGGCATTTTCCGAACGGGCTGCCCGGGAGAATTTGGCATTTTCCGAACGGGCTGCCCGGGAAAAGTCAAAGGTTTCTCAGAACTGCCGCGGGCTTGCGGCCGAGCGCACTGAACGTGCCGACAAGGCCGATCGCGACCGTCGCCACGAGCGCCGCCGCAGCCGCCTCGATCGCCGCGCCGGCCACCCAGACGAACGGAAATTCCATAAGTTTGGTGACAACGAAACGCGCGGCAAGCGTGCCTGCTGCTACGCCGAAAATCGCGGTGGCCAGTCCGATCAGCAGATATTCGAGCGCGTAGGCGGCCGTAAGCCGCGCCCGCGTCGCGCCGAAGGTTCTCAGCACCACCGCGTCGTAGACGCGGAA
Organism: Xanthobacteraceae bacterium; assembly: GCA_035623195.1. GTDB lineage: Bacteria > Pseudomonadota > Alphaproteobacteria > Rhizobiales > Xanthobacteraceae > BOG-931. Next base: position 1,815 of record DASPTX010000047.1, read on the forward strand.
GCGCTGACTCGCGGCGAGCGCGCCGCCGAGCACGAGCGCCGCGGTGATCAGTGTCACGGAGCTTGCGCCACGTAACGCCAGCGCGAGCTTGCTCACGAGCGCATCGATGGCGTCGAGCGCCTCTTTCACGCGCACGACCGTTACGGCCGGGAAGGCGACGGCGAGCGCTTTGACGAGCGCCGTCTCTTCGCCCGGCGTGCCAGCGTCGGCAAAGGTCAACGCGGCGATGTCGCTATGCGGCGCGGCATCGAAAATGCCGGGCGAGAATACCAAAACGAAGTTGATGCCAAGACTTTCCCAATCCACGGCGCGGAGATTGGCGATCCGCGCCGTCACGTCGCGGCCAAGCACGTTGACGGTGATCGTGTCGCCGATTTTCAGCTCGAGATCGTGCGCGGTCCTGCTTTCAAGCGAAACCAGCGGCTCGCCCGAATAGGCCGCGTCCCACCATTGGCCGGCGACGATCCGCGAGCCGGCCGGCACCGCGGTCGCATAAGTGATGCCGCGGTCGCCCCGCAGCACCCAGGCCGAGCCGGCGGCGGGCTTGAGCTCCTCCGCCTTGACTCCGTTTGCCGCGACGATGCGCCCGCGCAGCATTGGCACGCGTTCGAGCGTCGCGCCGGGCGCTTGTTCGCGCACGAATGCATCGAAACGAGCGGTCTGCGCGGCCGGAATGTCGACAAAGAAAAACGATGGCGCACGTTCCGGCAGAGCTGCCGCGAATTCGCGATGTAGGTTGCCGTCGATCTCGACCAGGGTGACGAGCAGCGCTAGGCCAAGCCCGAGCGACAGCATCACGCTCGGCGTTAGAGCGCCGGCGCGATGAATATTGGCGACCGCAAGCCGCAAGATCGTCGATCGCTGACGCGGCGCCTGCCGCGCGATCCACATCGTCAGCGCCGCGATAAGCCGCAGCAAGATGAAGGCGGCGGCGGCCGCGGCAATGAAAAAGGCCGCGATGCGGCGGTCATCGGTGGTGAAAAGCGCGAGCGCCGCAAGACTCGCGACGATCGCGCCGGCGGCGAATATGTAACGCGCGCGGGGCCGGCGTCGCTCGGCCGCAATCCGGTCGCGAAACAGCATCGATACCGAGATGTCGTGGGCGCGGCCGAGCGGCCAAAGCGCGAATGCAAGCGCGGTGAGTAGCCCGTAAACAACCGCCAACGCCAGCACATGCGGATAAAGCGCCGGCGCAACTGGCAACGGAACGATCGCGCCGAATGTGTCCGCGATCACGAAGGGGAGCGCCGCGCCTAGCGCCGCGCCGGCAAGCGCCGCGAAGACCGCGACCGCAACGATTTCGGTGCAATAGATCGCGAAAATGTGGCCGCCGGCGGCGCCGAGCGCCTTCAAGGTTGCGATCGTGTCGCGCTTGCGGGCTAGATGGCTTGCGACCGCATTGGCCACGCCGACACCGCCGACCAAAAGCGTCGCGAGACCGACCAGCGTGAGAAATTGCGAAAAACGCTCGACGCTGCGCTCGAGCTGGGGCGAAGCTTTATTACGGGTACGGATCTCCCAACCGGCTTGCGGAAAATCGGCTTGCGCCTGCCGCTCAAGCGTCGCGACAGCGCGGTCGCTCGAATCGGAGTCCGGCAGCCGCAAACGATATTGCCAGCGCACGAGGCTGCCGGGCTGAACAAGCCCGGTTGCCCGCAGCGCTGCCTCGCTCATGAGCACGCGCGGGCCGAGGCCGATTCCGCCAGTCAACTTATCCGGTTCGTTCACCAGCGCCGCGCGCAGTTCTACCTCGGCTTGGCCGAGCGCGATATGGTCTCCGATCTTCAGGCCGAGCCGGCTCAGCAGCACCGGATCCGCGGCGGCGCCGAAAACGGCGCCATGCTGCGCGAATAATGCGGAAGGCGGCAGCGCGGGATCGGTATTCAGTTCGCCGAACAACGGATAGTCGGCGTCGACTGCCTTGACCTCAACCAGCGTGCCGGGCGAATCCGGTGCCTCTGGATTTGCCAATGGGCGCGCCATCGCCCGCATCGTCGCGGCGACGGACAGCTCGCCATGCGCATTGAGGAAGGTGTGCTCGCTATCGCTTGCTTGACGCTGAATGAGCGAGAAGGCGATGTCGCCGCCAAGGATCGCGCGGCCCGCTTTGCCGATACCGTCTTTGAGGCTCGCGGCCACCGAGCCGACGCCGGCGATCGTCATGACACCGAGCGCTATGCAGGCGATGAAAACGCCAAAGCCGCGCAGGCCGCCGCGCAAATCGCGCCAGGCGAAGCGCACCGCCAGTCCGCCGACGTGACGAACGCCGCGCATGGCGGGAAAATCGTTTGCAGCGATCGTCATACGATCTCAACCGCCGCGGCCGCCGGCCCCTCGATGTGGCCTGAGCGCATGTGCAGCACGCGGTCGCAGCGCGCGGCAAGCGCAGTGTCGTGCGTGACCAATACGAGCGTGGTGCCGCGCTCGGCATGGCCGCGAAACAAAAGCTCGATGATCTCGCGCCCGGTCGCCTCGTCGAGATTGCCGGTCGGCTCGTCGGCGACGATGATGGCCGGATTGGGCGCAAGCGCGCGGGCGAGCGCGACGCGCTGTTGTTCGCCGCCGGAAAGCTCGGCCGGATAATGCGAGACGCGCTGCGCCAGTCCCACCGCGGCGAGTTCGCGTTCGGCAATGGATTGCGCGTCGCCAATGCCGGCGAGTTCGAGCGGTACTGCGACATTTTCGAGCGCCGTCATGGTCGGAATGAGGTGAAAGGCCTGAAAGACGATGCCGACATTCTTGCCGCGAAAGCGCGCGAGCCGGTCTTCGTCAAGTCCGAGCAACGTTTGCCCCGCGACCCTGACCGAGCCGGAATCGGGCCGCTCCAGCCCGGTCATGACCATGAGCAGCGTGGACTTGCCCGACCCCGAAGGACCGAGTAGCGCAACCGCTTCGCCGCGGCGTATATGAAGGTCGATGTCTTTGAGGATATGGACGCGCGCCGCGCCACGGCCGAGCGAGAGGTTGACGCCGGCAAGCGCCACCGCTTCGAGCGCCGCACCTTCGCGGCCTGTGGCGTCGCCGGCGGAGAGATGCCCCGAAACGTCGTTCATGCTTCCAACCGGCTCGCTTGGTTCGGCGTGGCGTCGGTTTCCGCGTCCCGCTTGCGTGCGCTCATATGGGTGGCGGCGCGCTTTTTGCCAAATCGCGGCGGTTTGTATCGCGATCTTCGCGGTCGAAACAATGGCGCATTTCGCGCACGCGCAAGCGCCTATCCGTATCGTTGCGCTCGGCGATTCATTGACCGCGGGATACGGGCTTGCCGACCAAGACGGCTTCGTGCCCCGCTTGCGGGCGGCGCTCACAGCCAAAGGCGTTGTCGCCGACATCGCCGATGCCGGCGTTTCCGGCGACACCGCTTCGGACGGGCTTGAGCGGCTCGACTGGTCGGTGCCGCAGGGTACCGACGCCGTCATTGTCGAACTCGGCGCTAACGACATGTTGCGTGGCATCGACCCGCAAGTGACGCGCAATGCGCTCGACGCCATCCTCGCTCGTCTCGCGCAGCGTCACATCGCGGTTATGTTCTGCGGCATGAAGGCCGCGCCGAATTTGGGTGCGCAATACGGCCGCGCTTTCGACGGCATCTATCGGGAGCTCGCGGCCAAATACGGCGCCTTGCTTTATCCGTTCTTTCTCGACGGCGTTGCCGCCGATGCGGCGCTGACGCAGCCGGACGGCCTGCATCCGAATGCCGCAGGGGTCGGCGTGATCGTCGGGCGGATTTTGCCGAAAGTCGAGGAACTGGTCGAAAGGGTCCGCGCACAAAAACAATCGTGAGGGTTGCGCCCAGGCTGCGATCACCCCATTCTGGGTCTATCGCGAATCGCCGGGCAAAAACTCGGTTAAAGCGGCCAACAGATTCGGCGGGCACATGGACCCTCGTGCCCGCTTGTTGCGGAGGTTGTCATGCCCCGCTTATTCACCGGAATCGAAGTTCCGCGCTCGGTGGGCCAATCGCTCGCCATGATGCGCGGCGGCCTGCCGGGAGCGCGCTGGATCGACCCGGACAATTATCATCTCACGCTGAGGTTTATAGGCGACATCGACGACGCGCTGGCCCACGAGATCGCCGGCATGCTCGGTCGGGTCCATCGCCAGGCTTTCGAGCTTCGCTTGGACGGTCTGACGTCGTTCGGCGGCCGCAAGCCGCGGGCCGTGGTCGCCGCTGCCGCGCCGATTACGCCATTGATGGAACTACAGGCCGAACACGACCGGTTGCTGCAGCGGCTCGGGCTCGAGCCGGAGGGGCGTAAATATACGCCGCATGTGACGCTCGCGCGCCTGCGCGATTCGTCGAGCCACCAGGTCGCCGAATATCTGGCGGCACGCAGCCACTATCGCTCGCTATCGTTCGAAGTCGAACGCTTCGTGTTGTTCTCGTCGCGCGCCTCGGTCGGCGGTGGGCCTTATGTCGTTGAGGAGGTCTATCCATTGACCGCTCATGAGATGAGGCGCGTTCAACACGCTTCCTGGTAACCTTGCCGCCCTATTCGCGGACGTTTGTAGCCAGGCGCGCCACCACTAGGCGCGCAGTATGCGCGATTGCAGGTCGAGCATGGCCGTGGCGAAGGCGTGGCCGTCCGACACCAATTCGCGCATCAGCGACAGCGGCGTAGGCCGCGACGATTCGACCTCGCCGACGACGCTTTCGAAATCGAACGAAAGCTCGGCGTCGAATTTGCGGGCGAGCTGCTGCATCCGCTGGTTCTCGGCGAGACACGCCATATGCAAATGCTGGAAGCCGCGGTTGCGGGCCGCGAGCAAGGTTCGCCGCAGCAGCGCCGAGCCGACGCCGTGGCTCTGCCACGGCCTCTCGACGCTGATTGCTGCTTCGGCCTCATGCGGAAAGCGCTGACCGAGCGCGCGCAATTCGGCGCCGCCGCGTATCGTGCCGCCGATGAAGAAACCGTGCACGACGGTATCGAGACCGATCGTAAGATCGACGTAGTTGCGAATGAAATCGTCGGATACGCCGCCGGCGAAACGATTGCGACGGCTTTCCGGATCGAGGCGCAAGACGTGTTCGCGGTATTTGGCCGTCTCTCCGATCCACAATTTGCGGATCACGCCGCCTTCGGGAAGGACTTCTTTCATAGGGTCTCCTGACGTTGTGTCGACAAGACCCCCTGACCGCTTCCTCCCAGATAGCGCGCGTGCGTGACGAATTATCAACGCGCGGCGAATCGAACCATCATGTTGTGTGGCATTGGAATGAGGCAAGGCGAAGGATTGAGCAACATGGCTACATTCCGTATATGCATGGCTGCCGCATTTACGACGGTTTGTTGACGAACGCGAAGATCCGGAGCGAGCTCCTTGAACAAATCCGAGACTGGACATTGCGTTTGCAGCGACGCTGATGCCGATTGATTCGGGAATTGCCGCAGGTCACCTCGCCACGTTTCATCCGCATCCGTTCATCCAGGGCCGCAATTCTCATGGCTCAACACTGATGGCCCAGCACTGATGGCGAGTTCCGTCGCAGCTTTTTACGCCGCCAACGCTGCCGCCGGCCGCCTCGAACGCGACAATGAACAGCTTGCCGTCGTCGGAAGGCTAACGCGGCTCGAAGCGCGGATCGCCGAACATCGCTTGGCGCGGAAATCCTCTGCTTTGGGCTGGCTGTTCGCAAGCCGCGAGCGCGCGCTGCCGCCGATCAAGGGGCTTTACCTCTACGGCGATGTCGGGCGCGGCAAGACGATGCTGATGGACTTCTTCTTCAAAAATAACCCGGTGATGCGAAAGCGCCGCGCGCATTTTCACGAATTCATGCTCGACGTGCACGAGCGCATCTACGCGGTCCGGCAAAAAATGAAGGTCGGAGCTTACGCCGGCGAGGATCCGATCAAGCTTATCGCCGAAGAATTGGCGGAGGAAGCCTGGTTGCTCTGCTTCGACGAATTTCACGTCACCGACATTGCCGACGCCATGATTCTCGGACGGCTTTTCACGCAACTGTTCGAGCGCGGCGTCGTCATGGTGGCGACTTCCAACGTGCCGCCGGACGAGCTTTACAAGGAGGGGCTCAACCGCGCTTTGTTCGTGCCGTTCATCGATCTCTTGCAGATGCGCATGGATGTCGTGCGGCTCGATGCGCGGACGGATTTCCGTTTGGAGAAGCTCGGCGGTCAGCCCGTCTGGTACGTGCCGGCAGATGCGGTGGCCGATGCGCGTCTCGACGACGCCTGGCGGCGGCTCACCGGAGGAGAGCGCGGCGCCGCGCTGGAATTGCCGCTTAAAGGGCGCTCGATCCATGTACCGCGCGCTTTTATGGGCGTGGCGCGGTTTTCGTTCCACGATCTCTGCGAACAGCCGCTTGCATCCGCCGATTATCTGCGTATCGCGCGCGAGTTTCACACCGTCATTCTCGATCGCATTCCGGCGATGACCTACGACAATCGCAACGCCGCGAAGCGCTTCATTATCTTGATCGATACGCTCTACGACATGAACGTGAAGCTGATCGCCTCGGCCGCGGCGGCGCCCGACGCGCTTTACCGCGCCGACGAAGGATTCGAGGCGCGGGAATTCAAGCGCACGGCCTCGCGGCTTATCGAAATGGGTTCGCAAGCCTATCTGGCGCGCCCGCATGGCGCCGCGCACGAGCGCATATCCGGTTCTTCGAGCGGTATCGTGGAAACCTAGGGCGTGATCCGGAAAAGTGGAAACCGTTTTTCCGAAAGATCACGCTCCATCGAACATCTAGAGCCGCAATCAATTCAACTTGAAACGATTGCGCTCTAGCCGGGGCGCGGCGGGTTCGCCGCCGATCGATAACTCGGATCGATAATACGGAATGCCGCTTTCGCTCCCGCCTGCGCGCGGCATTTCCACCCGACTTGAACGGGTCAGCCGAAACGGGTAATGAGCGCGGCAACCGGGGCCATCTCACCGATCAGGGACAACATCATCCGATGCCGCGAAGCAAGATCGCACTCATTGGCTCGGGCCAAATCGGGGGTACGCTCGCCCACCTCATCGGACTTAAAGAGCTCGGCGACGTCGTCTTGTTCGACGTGGCCGAAGGTGTGCCTCAGGGCAAGGCGCTCGATCTCGTCCAGTCGTCGCCGGTCGAAGGCTTCGACGCCCGCTTTCTCGGCGCCAATTCCTACGAAGCGATCGAGGGCGCGGACGTTTGCATCGTCACCGCCGGCGTGCCGCGCAAGCCTGGCATGAGCCGCGACGATCTGCTCGGCATCAATCTGAAGGTGATGGAGCAGGTCGGCGCCGGCATCAAGAAATACGCGCCCAACGCGTTCGTCATCTGCATCACCAATCCGCTGGATGCGATGGTCTGGGCGCTGCAGAAGTGCTGCGGTCTGCCCAAGACGATGGTGGTCGGCATGGCCGGTGTGCTCGATTCGGCGCGCTTTCGTTATTTTCTGGCCGATGAGTTCAATGTCTCGGTGGAAGAAGTCACCGCTTTCGTGCTCGGCGGCCATGGCGACAGCATGGTGCCGCTGGTGCGCTATTCAGCGGTCGCCGGCATACCGCTGCCCGATCTGGTGAAGATGGGCTGGACCACGCAGGCGCGCATCGATGAAATCGTGGAGCGCACGCGCAACGGCGGCGGCGAGATCGTCAGCCTGTTGCGCACCGGCTCGGCCTATTACGCGCCGGCGGCTTCCGCGATCGCCATGGCGGAAAGCTATCTACGCGACAAGAAGCGCGTGCTGCCCGCCGCCGCCTGGCTCAACGGCGAATATAGCCTCAAAGACCTTTACGTCGGCGTACCGGTCGTGATCGGCGGCAAAGGCGTCGAGCGGGTCGTCGAAATCGAGCTCAATGGCGCCGAGCGCGCCATGTTTGAGAAATCGGCGCAGGCGGTGCAAACTCTCATCGATGCTTGCAAGAAGATCGCGCCCGATCTGGGGAAGTGAATTTCGGGGACCATCGGATGCTAACCCCCGGATCGGGAGTCCATCAGGTTCACGCTGCATCGCCGCCGGACGCGTGAGAGTTGAATGAACATCCACGAATATCAGGCCAAGGCCGTCTTGCGCGAATTCGGCGTGCCCGTGCCGCGTGGCGTCGCTGCCTTTAGCGTCGCAGAAGCCGAAAAAGCGGCGAGCGAACTCGGCGGACCGGTTTGGGTGGTCAAGGCGCAAATCCACGCCGGAGGCCGGGGCAAGGCAGGCGGCGTCAAAGTCGTCAAATCCATCGCCGAGGTCAAACGCGAGGCCGAACGGCTGCTCGGCTCCGTCCTGGTCACGCACCAGACCGGGCCTCACGGCAAGGAAGTGCGCCGGCTCTATATCGAGGAAGGCTCCAACATCGATCGCGAATATTATCTATCCGCGCTGGTCGACCGCGCCACCTCCCGGGTCGCTTTCGTCGCCTCGACCGAAGGCGGCATGGATATCGAGGAAGTCGCCAAGACAAGTCCGCAGAAGATCGTGAGCTTCTCCGTCGATCCGGCGACCGGCTTCATGCCGCACCACGCCCGCCATATTGCAAACGCGCTCGGATTGTCGCGGGACATAGCCAAGCAAGCCGAAAGCCTGCTGCCGAGGCTTTACCAGGCGTTTCTGGCCAAGGACATGAGCCTTCTCGAAATCAATCCGCTCGTGGTCACCAAAGCGGGACAGCTGATTTGCCTCGACGCCAAAATCGGGTTTGACGACAACGCGCTCTATCGCCATCCCGACATCGCTGCTCTGCGCGATATCGCCGAGGAAGATGAAAAGGAGATCGAAGCGTCGCGCTACGATCTCAATTACGTCGCGCTCGACGGCACGATCGGTTGCATGGTCAACGGCGCCGGCCTCGCCATGGCGACGATGGATATCATCAAGCTCTATGGCGAAATGCCGGCGAATTTTCTCGACGTCGGAGGCGGCGCCACCAAAGAAAAAGTCGCGGCCGCGTTTAAGATCATCACCTCCGATCACAATGTGAAGGGGATCCTGGTCAATATTTTCGGCGGCATCATGCGCTGCGACATCATCGCCGAAGGCGTCGTCGCGGCGGTGAAAGAAGTGGGCTTGCGCGTGCCGCTCGTGGTCCGGCTTGAAGGCACCAATGTCGGGCTCGGCAAGGAAATCATCGCCAAGTCTAATCTCAACGTGACCTCGGCCGACGATCTCGACGACGCCGCGCAGAAAATCGTCAAAGCGGTGAGAGAAGCGGTGGCATAATGTCCATCCTCATCGACAAAAATACCAAGGTGATCTGCCAGGGCCTGACCGGCAAGAACGGCACGTTTCACTCCGAGCAGGCGATCGCCTACGGCACCAAGATGGTCGGCGGCACTTCGCCCGGCAAAGGCGGTTCGACCCATATCGGGCTGCCGGTCTTCGACACGGTGGCCGAGGCGCGCGATAAAACCGGCTGCGATGCCAGCGTCATCTATGTGCCGCCGCCGGGCGCGGCCGACGCGATCGGCGAGGCGATTGCCGCGGAAATCCCGCTGATCATCTGCATCACCGAAGGCATTCCCGTCGCCGACATGGTCAAGATCAAACGGGCGCTGTGCGGATCGAAGTCGCGGCTGATCGGGCCGAACTGCCCCGGCGTCATGACGGCGGGCGAATGCAAAATCGGCATCATGCCCGGCAACATTTTCAAGCCGGGCAAGGTCGGCATCGTTTCGCGCTCCGGCACGCTCACTTATGAAGCGGTCTTTCAAACCACCCGTGAGGGCTTCGGACAGACGACGGCGGTGGGCATCGGCGGCGATCCGGTGAAAGGAACCGATTTCATCGAAATGCTGGAAATGTTTCTCGCCGACCCGAAAACCGAGGCGATCGTCATGATCGGCGAGATCGGCGGCGCATCTGAGGAGGATGCTGCGCAGTTTCTCAAGGACGAAGCCAAGCGCGGCCGAAAAAAGCCGATGGTCGGCTTCATCGCGGGGCGAACCGCGCCGCCCGGCCGGCGCATGGGCCATGCGGGCGCGATCATCGCCGGCGGCAAGGGTGGCGCTGAATCCAAAATCGCAGCCATGGAAGCGGCAGGCATCAAGGTCTCGCCGTCGCCAGCGCGGCTTGGCAAGACACTGGCGGAAACATGGAAATGACGATTCATTGTTTTGTCTTTTGCCCGCCGCATCGAACGATTAAATAGGTAGAAGGGAAATCCCAGCGCCGGACCGTTCACGCTCTTTTCGCGCGCCTAGCGGTTTCCTGCCGTCCGCCTTGCATGTCCCATCTGCCGGGATCGTTGTTCAAAGGTCGCATCTATGTCTCGACAGGACGCGAACGCCGCTTTCGCCCGCACCTCCTTTCTCTATGGCGGCAATGCCGCCTATATCGACGACCTCTACGCCCGCTACGAGGCCGACCCGAAGGCGGTCGATGCCGAGTGGCAGTCGTTCTTCCAAAGCCTGAAGGACGATCGCCGCGACGTCGAAAAGAACGCACACGGTCCGTCGTGGAGCCGGCCGGACTGGCCGGTGCCGGAGCGAAGCGACCTTGTTTCCGCTCTTGACGGCGCCTGGGACGAGGCGGGCGCGGCAATCGCGGGCAAAGTGAAGGCGCAAGCGCAAGCGCGCGGCGTCGACATCACGTCGCCCGAAGTCGAACGCGCGACCCGCGATTCCGTCCGGGCCCTGATGCTCATTCGCGCCTATCGAGCGCGCGGCCATTTCCACGCCAATCTCGATCCGCTCGGTCTCGAACCGCCGAAGGACGAAGAAGAACTCGATCCCCGCTCCTACGGCTTCGGCCCCGCCGATCTCGATCGCCCGATTTTCCTCGACCACGTGCTCGGGCTCGAATTCGGCACGGTGCGCGAAATCGTCGGCATCTTGCGCCGCACTTATTGTCAGACGCTTGGCGTCGAATTCCTGCACATCTCAAGCGCCGCGCAGAAGAGCTGGATCCAGGAACGCATCGAGGGGCCAGATAAGGAAATCACGTTCACGCGCGAAGGCAAGCGCGCTATCCTCAACAAGCTGGTCGAAGCCGAAGGTTTCGAGAAATTCTCCGATTTGAAATTCACCGGCACCAAGCGGTTCGGCCTCGACGGCGCCGAATCGATGATCCCGGCGCTCGAGCAGATCATCAAGCGCGGCGGCGCGCTCGGCGTGCGTGAGATCGTGATCGGCATGCCGCATCGCGGCCGGCTCAATGTCCTGGCCCAAGTCATGGGCAAGCCGCATCGCGCCATCTTTCATGAATTCAAGGGCGGCTCTTCCACTCCCGACGCGGTCGAAGGCTCGGGCGACGTCAAATATCATCTCGGCGCGTCGTCGGATCGCGAATTCGATCAGAACAAGGTCCACCTGTCGCTGACCGCCAATCCCTCGCATCTCGAGATCGTCGACCCGGTGGTGCTCGGCAAGGTGCGCGCCAAGCAGGATCTTCACGGCGCCACGCCGGAAGACCGCACCATGGTGATGCCGCTGCTCATCCACGGCGACGCTTCTTTCGCCGGACAAGGCGTGGTCGCGGAAAGCTTCGGGCTTTCCGGGTTGCGCGGCCACCGCACCGGCGGCTCGGTGCATTTCATCGTCAACAATCAGATCGGCTTTACCACCAATCCGCGCTACTCCCGCTCGTCGCCCTATCCGTCCGACGTCGCCAAGATGATCGAGGCGCCCATTTTTCACGTCAACGGCGACGATCCCGAAGCCGTCGTCTTCGCGGCCAAGATAGCGACCGAATTCCGGCAGAAATTCCAGAAGCCGGTGGTCATCGATATGTTCTGCTATCGGCGTCACGGGCACAATGAAGGTGACGAGCCGTCGTTCACGCAGCCCTTGATGTACAAGGCCATCGCCAATCACCCGACCACGCTCGAAATCTACAGCAAAAAACTCATCGGCGAGGGCGTCGTCAGCGCGGGCGAGGTCGAGAAGATGAAGGCGGACTGGCGCAGCCGGCTCGACGCAGAGCTCGACGCCGCGCTCGGCTATCGCGCCAACAAGGCGGATTGGCTCGACGGCCGCTGGTCCGGCTTCAAAACTGCCGGCGATGCCGACGATCCGCGCCGCGGCAAAACCGGCGTCGAGATCGCCGCGCTCAAACAGATCGGTCAGAAGATCACGGCCGTCCCGGCGAATTTTCACCTGCACAAGACGCTCAACCGCTTCCTCGACAATCGCCGCAAATCGATCGAAACCGGCGCCGGTATCGACTGGGCGACCGCTGAGGCGCTCGCGTTCTGTTCGCTGCTGCTCGAAGGCCACCGCGTGCGCCTCTCCGGGCAGGATTCCGAGCGCGGCACATTTTCGCAGCGCCACTCCGTCCTGATCGATCAGGAGACCGAGCGGCGCTATACGCCGTTCAACAATCTCGGCGAGCCGCAGGCGCGTTTCGAAGTCATCAATTCGATGCTGTCCGAAGAAGCGGTGCTCGGCTTCGAGTACGGTTACTCGCTGGCCGAGCCCAATGCGCTGACAATGTGGGAAGCGCAATTCGGCGATTTCGCCAACGGCGCACAGGTCGTGTTCGACCAGTTCATCTCGTCCGGCGAACGCAAATGGCTGCGCATGTCGGGCCTCGTCTGCCTGCTGCCGCACGGTTACGAAGGCCAGGGGCCGGAGCACTCGTCGGCGCGGCTGGAGCGTTTTCTTTCGATGTGCGCCGAGGACAATATGCAGGTGGCGAACTGCACGACGCCGGCGAACTATTTCCATATTCTGCGCCGTCAGCTCAAACGCGAATTCCGCAAGCCGTTGGTCCTGATGACGCCGAAGTCGCTGCTGCGCCACAAGCGGGCGGTGTCGCGGCTCGACGAGATGGGTCCAGGCACGTCGTTCCATCGGCTGTTGTGGGACGACGCACAGACGCCGGCGAACGAGAAGACCAAACTTGTCGCCGACGAGAAGATTCGCCGCGTCGTCATCTGCTCGGGCAAGGTCTATTACGATCTTTACGACGAGCGCGAGCGGCGCGGCGTCGACGACATTTATCTTTTGCGGATCGAGCAGCTCTATCCCTTCCCGACCAAGGCGCTGATGGCGGAGCTTTCGCGGTTCAAGCAGGCCGAGATCGTTTGGTGCCAGGAAGAGCCGCGCAATATGGGCGGCTGGGTCTTCGTCGATATTTTCCTGGAATGGGTGCTCAATCAGATCGGCGCCAAGCATCGGCGCGCCCGCTACGCGGGGCGGCCGGCTTCGGCCTCGACGGCGGTCGGACAAATGTCGTTGCATCTTAATCAGCTCAAGCAGTTTTTGGATGACGCGCTGAGGTAATTCGACCGCCGTCTGGCTGCGCCGGCGCGAATGAGCAAGGGGATTTCATGGTTGAGATTCGCGTACCGACGCTCGGGGAATCGGTGACCGAGGCGACCATCGGCAAATGGTTCAAGAAGCCGGGCGATGCGGTTGCGGTCGACGAGCCGCTGGTCGAACTCGAAACCGACAAAGTAACGATCGAGGTGCCAGCGCCGGCCGCCGGCGTGCTCGGCGCGATCGCCGCCAACGACGGCGATACGGTCGCCGTCGGCGCGGTGCTCGGCCGGATCGAGGAGGGCGCGGGCGCGGCGTCCGCCAAACCGGCAGCCGCGGCGAGCGCGCAGCCCACGCCGCCAGTTCCGCCGCCGCAGGCGACCGTTTCGGCGCCCGCGGCGGTACGGCCCTCTGCCGAGGCGCCGCTCGCGCCGTCGGTGCGCAAGCTCTCCGCCGAATCCGGCATCGATGCCGCATCGCTCGCGGGGACCGGCAAGGACGGCCGCGTCACCAAAGGCGACATGCTCGTGGCGATCGAGCGCGCCGCGGCGCAACCGACTCCGGTCGCCGCGACGGCCGCGGCGGTCCAACTCCGTGCGCCGACCCCGCCCGACGACGCCGCGCGCGAGGAGCGGGTGCGGATGACGCGGCTGCGCCAGACCATCGCGCGGCGGCTGAAAGACGCACAGAACACCGCCGCCATGCTCACGACCTTCAACGAGGTCGACATGAGTCACGTCATGGCGCTGCGCACGCAGTACCGCGACTTGTTCGAGAAAAAGCACGGCGTGAAGCTCGGCTTCATGGGTTTCTTCGTGCGTGCCTGCGTGCAGGCGCTCAAGGAAATCCCCGCCGTGAATGCCGAGATCGACGGCGCCGATATCGTCTACAAAAATTACTATCACATCGGCATCGCGGTCGGCACCGAACGCGGCCTAGTCGTGCCGGTGGTGCGCGATTGCGACATGAAATCGCTCGCCGAGATCGAGAAGGCGATCGCCGATTTCGGCCGCCGCGCGCGCGACGGCGTGCTCAAGATCGAGGAAATGCAGGGTGGCACCTTCTCCATCACCAATGGCGGGATCTATGGCTCGTTGATGTCGACGCCGATCCTCAATGCGCCGCAGTCCGGCATTCTCGGCATGCACAAGATCCAGGAGCGGCTAGTGGCGGTGAGCGGCAAGATCGAAATCCGGCCGATGATGTATCTCGCTTTGTCCTACGACCATCGTCTCGTCGATGGCCGCGAGGCGGTCACTTTCCTGGTGCGCGTGAAGGAGTGCCTGGAGGAGCCGGCACGGCTCGTCTTGGATTTGTAAAGAGTAGCGAACTCCCATCATGTCCTACGATCTCATCGTCATCGGCAGTGGTCCCGGCGGCTATGTCTGCGCCATCCGCGCGGCGCAACTCGGCCTGAAGACCGCCGTGATCGAGAAGCGCGCGACCTTCGGCGGCACCTGTCTCAATATCGGCTGCATTCCATCCAAGGCGATGCTCAATGCGTCCGAGCTTTACGAGGAAGCAGCGCATAAATTCGGCGCGATGGGCATCAAAGTCGGCAAGCCGACGGTCGATCTTGCCGCCATGCTCCAATACAAGCAGCAAGGCGTCGACAGCAACGTCAAGGGCGTCGATTATCTGTTCAAGAAAAACAAGATCGAAACGTTCCACGGCGCCGGCCGCATCCTTGCTCCCGGCAAAATCGAAGTGAAAGGCGCCGACGGCGGGACGCAAGTGTTGGCGGCCAGGAATATCGTCATTGCCACCGGCTCCGACATGGCGCGCTTGAACGGCATCGATATCGACGAAAAGCGCATCGTGTCATCGACGGGCGCGCTCGATCTCGCCAAGGTTCCGCAAAAGCTCCTGATCGTCGGCGCGGGCATTATCGGGCTCGAACTCGGTTCGGTGTGGCGGCGGCTCGGCGCCGAAGTGACGATCGTGGAATTTCTCGACGACATCCTGCCCGGCATCGACGGCGAGGTCGGCAAGCAATTCCAGCGCATGCTGCAGAAGCAGGGCTTAACGTTCAAACTTTCGTCCAAAGCCGCTGCGATCGACGGCTCCGGCAAGACGCTCAAGGTCAAGGTCGAGCCCGCCGCGGGCGGCGGCGCGGCGGAGATCGTGGAGGCCGATATCGTGCTGGTCGCGATCGGCCGCGTGCCCTACACCGAGGGGCTCGGGCTCGAAACGGTCGGCGTGAAGAAGGACAATCGCGGCCGCGTCATCGTCGATCCGCATTTCCGCACCAATGTCGAAGGCATCTATGCTATCGGCGACGTGATCGCGGGCCCGATGCTGGCGCACAAGGCCGAAGACGAAGGCGTCGCGGTTGCTGAAATCCTGGCCGGCCAAGCCGGCCACGTGAACTACGACGTCATTCCGAATGTCGTCTACACCTATCCGGAAATCGCCTCGGTGGGAAAAACCGAGGAAGAGCTGAAAGCCGCCGGCATCGCTTACAAGGTCGGAAAATTTCCCTTCACCGCCAACGCGCGCGCGCGGATCAATCTTACGCCCGAGGGCTTCGTCAAGATTCTCGCCGACGCCAAGACCGATCGCGTTCTGGGCGTGCACATTCTCGGCCCCGACGCCGGCAACATGATCGGCGAGGCCGCCGTCGCCATGGAGTTCGGCGCTTCCGCGGAGGACATCGCGCGCGCCTGCCACGCCCATCCGACCTTGACTGAAGCGATCAAGGAAGCGGCGCTCGCCGTCGATAAGCGCGCGATCAATATCTGAGGGTCATTCCGAGCCCGAGCAAGGCGCTCCGGAACGACTGACGCTAAAGCACCGCCAAAAGCGGCACGGCATGCGGCGCGAACAATCCAAGCAGGGCGAGCGCAAGCCCGACGACGCCGAGCGCGCCGCCAAACCAGGCAAGTCCAACCATGCCGGTAATCACCGCCGCCGAGGCGAGCACGATGCCGACCTGAAGGGCTGCCGAAGCAAGCTCGTAGTGATGGTATTTCGCCAGCGCCAGATCGCGCTTGTCTTCCGCCTCCTTGGCGCGCTCGCCGAGTTCCTTGCGGCCCTCGCCCGTCGACGGCTCGGAATCGTAGCGGGCGGCGGTTTGTTTCCACGAGGCGATCTGTTTTTGCATCGCCGCTTTTGCCGCCGGATCGGCGGCGGCATCGGCCGCAATCGTCATTTCCTCGGCGGCGGTGTCGACTTGCGTCTTGCGGACGCTTTTGGCCTGAAAGAACGCCCACAGGTCCGAGGATTCGACATTGGCGCCGATCGCCTCGGTCTGCGCGCTTTTGCCGAGCGTTTCGGAGAACGACAGAAACAGCGCAAGCACTGCGATCAACAACGCGATTCGTTTGTTGAAGAATTCGGCATGCTCGCCTTCGTGCGCCTTCTCGATCGCTTCATGGATTTCCGACATGGCTTCCCTCGTCATTCCCGGGCCGAACCGACGGCCCGGCCACTTCGGGCCAGGCCCGTTGGCGGCAATCCGGAATGACGGATACGGTGACTTTTTGTCAAGCGCGCGGATGTGCGCTGCGGTAGGCCTCGATAAGGCGCTCGGCATCCACGGCGGTATAGATCTGCGTGGTCGACAGCGAGGCGTGGCCGAGCAATTCCTGGATCGAGCGCAAATCGCCGCCGCGCGCCAATAGATGCGTCGCGAAGGAGTGGCGCAGCGCGTGCGGCGTCGCGGTTTCGGGCAGGCCGAGCGCCCCGCGCAAGCGCGCCATCGCGAATTGCACGATGCGGGGCGAGAGTGGCCCGCCCTTGGCGCCGACGAAGAGCGGCCCCTCGCCCGGTAAATCGTAGGGGCAGACCGCGATGTAATCGGCGACGAGCTTTTGCACCGGCGCGATCAAGGGCACCATGCGCTGCTTGCGGCCTTTGCCGGTCACCGTCAACACGTCGCGGCCATTGAGCTCGCCGCGCTTGAGGCCGAGCGCTTCGGAAATGCGCAAGCCGCAGCCGTAGAGGAGCGCCAGCACCGCCGCATCGCGCGCATGAATCCACGGCTCGCGGTCGTCGCCGGCGGCGAAGGCGGGATCGGCGACGCTTTTGGCCGCATCGACCGCAAGCGGTCGCGGCAAGGTCTTGCCGATTTTCGGCGCGCGCACGGCGGCGAGCGCGCCGAGCCGGCCCTTGCCGTTGCGTTCGAGGAAACGGCCGAAGGCGCGCATCCCTGCGAGCGCGCGCATCAGCGAGCGGCTACCGATATTGCGCGCGCGGCGCGCCGCGAGGAAGGCGCGCACATCGGCCGGCTCGAGCGCCGCGAGCTCTTTGAGCGAAGGCGCGCCGCCGAGGTGCTCGGCCAGGAATCGCAGGAACTGCAGCACGTCGCGCCGATAGGCTTCGAGCGTCTTTCTTGACAGGCACCGCTCGGCGCCAAGGTGGCTCAGCCAAGCGTCGATTTCGGCCGACACCTTTGGCGCGATGAAGTCACTATCCGCTTTTTGCGCCATATTCCCCTCGTCCCCGCGAAGGCGGAGACCCAGCCTGTGCTAGAGTTGATACTGGATTCCCGCCTTCACGGGAATGAGCGGAAATAATAGCAATACCCGCCTTTACCCTTTCTTAACCGCCCGGAATCGGCGGAAAATCCGGCAATGGCCAAACGGGTCGTCGACGTGCTGGTCCCGGTCGCGTTGGATCGGGCCTATTCCTATCGGGTGCCGGGGGAGCTTGCGCTCGCCGCGGGCGATATCGTCACGGTGCCGCTCGGCCCGCGCGAGACGACGGCGGTAGTATGGGCCGACAATCCCAAGCCCAATCCGCGGCTCGACAACCGGCTCAAAGACGTCGCCGAGAAGCTCGATCTGCCGCCGCTGCGCGGCGAATTGCGCGGCTTCGTCGAGTGGGTCGCCAGTTACACCGTTAGTTCGCGCGGCATGGTGCTGCGCATGTGCCTGCGCATGGGCGAGCATCTCGGCCCCGAGCGCGAGCGCGTCGGCGTGCGGCTTGCGGGCGCCGCGCCCGAGCGAATGACCACGGCGCGCCGGCGCGTGGTCGATCTTCTCGCCGACGGCATCGTCCGCGGCAAAGCCGAAGCCGCGCGCGAAGCGGGGGTGAGCGCCGGCGTGATCGACGGCTTGATCGACGAAGGCACGCTTGCAACCTTGGTGCTGCCGCCCGAACCGGTCGCCGAACGGCCCGACCCCGATTTCACTCTGAGCGAATTTACGCCCGGCCAAAGCGCGGCGGCGGCGGCGTTGAAGGCAACTGTCGCGAAGGGCGGTTATTCCGTCACGCTGCTCGACGGCGTCACCGGCTCAGGCAAGACCGAAGTTTATTTCGAAGCGGTGGCGGACGCGATTCGAAGCGGCCGCCAGAGCCTGATCCTGATGCCTGAAATCGCGCTCACCACCCAATTCCTCGACCGTTTCGCCGCGCGTTTCGGCACACGGCCGGCCGAATGGCATTCCGAACTGTCGCCGCGCAAACGCGCGCGCACCTGGCGGGCTGTCGCCAATGGCGAGGTCTCCGTCGTCGTCGGCGCGCGGTCGGCCTTGTTCCTGCCTTATGCGGATCTCGGGCTGATCGTGGTCGATGAGGAGCACGATCCGGCCTACAAGCAGGAAGACGGCGTGCACTACCACGCGCGCGACATGGCCGTGGTGCGCGGCCATATTGCGCGCATCCCCGTGGTGCTGTCGTCCGCCACGCCGTCGATCGAGAGCGAAGTCAATGCGCGGCGCGGGCGTTACGCGCGCATTTCGCTGCCGGAACGTTTCGGCGGCCAGCGGTTGCCCGCGGTCGAGGCGATCGATCTGCGGCGCGAGCGTCCGCCGCCGGGCCGCTTCATCTCGCCGGTGCTCGCCGGCGCGGTGAAAACGGCGCTGGAGCGCCGCGAACAGGCACTGCTCTTTCTCAATCGCCGCGGCTATGCGCCGCTGACCTTGTGCCGCGCCTGCGGCTTCCGCTTCGCCTGCCCGAATTGCGACGCGTGGCTGGTCGACCACCGCTTCCGCCGCCAGCTCGTTTGCCACCATTGCGGCTTCGGCATGCCGCATCCCGCGGCCTGTCCGAAATGCCAGGCGGCGAATTCCTTCGTCGCCGTCGGGCCGGGCGTTGAACGGCTTGCGGAGGAGGTGAGGGAGCTTTTTCCGCAGGCGCGTATCTTGGTGCTGTCCAGCGATCTCGTCGCCAGTGTCGAACGCATGCGCGAGGAATTGGCCGATGTCGCCGCCGGGCGTTTCGACATCGTCATCGGCACCCAGCTCGTGGCCAAGGGCCATCATTTTCCGATGCTCAACCTGGTCGGCGTGGTCGATGCCGATCTGGGCTTGAGCAACGGCGATCCGCGCGCGGCGGAGCGCACCTTTCAGCTTCTGCACCAGGTGGTCGGGCGCGCCGGGCGCGATGCCGGCGTCGGGCTGGGCTTGTTGCAGACCCACCAGCCGGAGCATCCGGTGATGCGCGCTCTGATCGCGCAGGACCGCGAGGCCTTCTATGCCGCCGAGATCGAATCGCGCGAGCGCGCCGCCTATCCGCCGTTCGGCCGGCTCGCCTCGATCGTGGTCTCCGGCCCCGACAAGCACGAAGCGGCCGACTATGCGCGGCGCTTCGCCCGCGCGGCGCCGGCCGACGACGCCGTGCGCGTGCTTGGACCCGCCGAAGCGCCGCTCGCTTTAGTGCGCGGCCGCCATCGCCTGCGCCTTCTGATCAAGGCGCCGCGCAATTTCGATCTGTCGGCCTATTTGCGCGCCTGGCTCGCCAAGCCGCCGAAAAAGCACGGTGCCATCAAACTCGAAATCGACGTCGATCCGCAGAGTTTTTTGTAAGGCGTAGCCTTCATCAGCCGCGCCCCGGAAATGACGGCCTTCAATCGAGTGGAGCGGGTTTGCGCCGCTTAGGCAAACCGCGCCTTCGCCCGCTCGCGCGCCTTCATCGCTTCGGTCTCGCGGTTTTTCGCCGAGCTTGACGTTGCGAGCGCGCCGAGGAGCCGGCGCGCGACGCCGGTCACCTCATCGACGGCGCGGTCGAACGCAGCTTCGTTGACCCGCGAGGGATGGGCGAAGCCGGAGAGCTTGCGGACGAATTGCAGCGCCGAAGCTCGGATTTCTTCCTCCGTCGCCGGCGGCTCGAAATTGAACAGGGTCCGGATATTGCGGCACATGGAGTCTGTCCTGTCTCGTGTCTTGTCTAGTTCGATCATATGAACGCCTGGATGCCGGTCTGCGCGCGGCCGAGCACCAGCGCGTGGATGTCGTGCGTGCCTTCGTAGGTGTTGACGGTTTCGAGATTGCAGAGAACGCGCATAACGTGGAATTCCTCGGCAATGCCGTTGCCGCCGTGCATGTCGCGGGCGAGCCGGGCGATGTCCAGCGCCTTGCCGCAATTGTTGCGCTTAAGGAGCGAAATCGCCGGCGGCGAAGCCTTGCCCGCGTCGATCAGGCGCGACAGCCGCAGCGCCGCATGCAGGCCGAGCGCGATTTCGGTCTGCATGTCGGCGAGCTTCTTCTGAACGAGCTGATTGGCGGCGAGCGGCCGGCCGAACTGCTTGCGCGTGAGCACGTAGTCGCGGGCGCGGTGCCAGCAGAACTCGGCGGCGCCCATCGCGCCCCAGGCGATGCCGGTGCGCGCGACATTGAGGCAGCCGAATGGCCCGGCGAGCCCGGAGACGTTCGGCAATAAATTCTCTTCCGGCACGAACGCCCCATCGAGCACGAGCTCGCCAGTGATCGAAGCGCGCAGGCTCAACTTGCCTTCGATCTTCGGCGTCGCCAGCCCTTTGGTGCCGCGCTCGACGATGAAGCCGCGAATGCGGCCGTCGAGCTTGGCCCAAACAACGGCGATATCGGCGACCGGCGCGTTGGTGATCCAGGTCTTGGCGCCGGTGAGCTTGTAGCCGCCGGGCGCCTTCTCGGCGCGCGTGACCATCGAGCCCGGATCGGAGCCGTGATCGGGTTCGGTCAGCCCGAAGCAGCCGACCATCTCGCCGGTGGCGAGCTTCGGCAGATATTTGCGGCGCTGCGCTTCGCTGCCATAGGCATAGATCGGATACATCACGAGCGAGGATTGCACCGACATCGAGGAGCGGAAGCCGGAATCGACGCGCTCGATCTCGCGCGCGATCAGCCCGTAGCAGACATAGCTCAGCCCGGCGCCGCCGTATTCCTGCGGGATCGTTGCGCCGAGGAGCCCGAGCGCGCCCATTTCGCGCACGATATCCGGGTTGAAAGTGCCGTCGCGATTGGCGGCAAGCACGCGCGGAAACAGCTTGTCCTGGGCATAGCCGCGCGCGGTGTCGCGCACCATGCGCTCTTCCTCGGTCAACTCGCCCTCAAGGTCGAGCGGATCGTCCCATTTGAACGCGGCATCCTTGATTTGCGCGCCTTTGGGCTCGCGCTGTTCGATTTTTTCCGCAACTTGCGACATCGGCTGGCTCCTTGGGCGCGCCCCCTCCGTCATCCTGAGGTGCCCGCGTGAAGTGCTGGCCTCGAAGGATGCGCCGGGGAATTCCGGGCCGTCGCTCTTCGAGGCTCGCTTCGCTCGCACCTCAGGGTGACGGATATCGAGACAAGAGCTTAGGAGGCGGTTACGCCTGCGGCAAGGCTGCAGGCGTTGCCGGTTTGCGCCGGTTTCTATATTGAAAAGGTCACGCGCCCGTAGCTCAGCTGGATAGAGCGCTGCCCTCCGAAGGCAGAGGTCAGGGGTTCGAATCCCTTCGGGCGCGCCAATGATTTCAATAGGTTAGCTCAAGGCTGCTAATTGGCGGGAAGGGCTTAGCAACCACATAGCTACCAGCCGCGCCGGGTTTCGAAGGCCATTAGTGCGAGCAACGAATCCGGCAAGTCCATGCGCAATTGAGCGACGTTAGGCCAGCGGAGACGCATATTTTAGTTGCCAAGTATCCGGTGCCTGTAGTCCTCGCGCATTTCGTCCGCGATGCTAGTACGCGAAAGCCGCACCAATTCAGCAAACGGCGCGTTCGGCCGGCATGAGCGACAAGAGAGCCACGGAATGAGGCTTGTCACCGCAGCGTCGCGGTGGCGATCGATCGTGCGTAGGTCAATCGCGTTGATCGTACGGCATGCGGGGCAGCGCACCCAAAGAAACCAATAGCGCGCGGCAATCGCGGCACCGATCGTTGGCGCGAACAAGAGAGGCATGCCCTTGGCCTGCCGCTCGTTCCAGGCCGCGATTAAAGCTTCCGCGTCCGCGAGCACGTAAGCGTCCGTCGCCCGCTTGGCGGCGGCCTCAGCATCGGCCTTCGCCTTCCGCTCAGCTTCTATCTTCCGGCGATTGAAACCCATGGCGGGATCGTCGCCGAAACAGAACACGAGTCAATCGGTAGCTAACTCTGGAACGGATTGACGGGCTAGCCAGAGTGCAAAAATTCTTTGGTCGCACGTTTGAACCGCACGCCGATTAGGATTTGGAATTAGGGACGCGCGAATGTCTGCAATGTGGAGCATTTCGGACTTAACCCCGACATAGCGCGACTTCCGAGAAGTGCCAAAAGCAGACATTCTGCGCTGCGGCAGAACTGGCGCTATTCGATCACCTCGTCGGCGCGGCCAAGTATCGGAATTGGGACGGTGATGCCGAGCGCTTTAGCGGTTTTGAGATTGATATAAAGCTCCACTTTGGTGGCCTGCTGTACCGGTAGTTCGCTGGGCTTTTCGCCCTTTAGGATGCGGCCCGTGTAGACACCAGCCAAGTGGTAAGCGTCGGTGAGGTTGCCCCCATAGCTCATCAAGCCACCGGCGGCGATGAACT
>DASPTX010000048.1:0-72196 GCA_035623195.1 Xanthobacteraceae bacterium
CTTGGCGTCTCCTATCCGTCGCTCTGCGCCAACATTCACGTGGCCAATCTCGAAATTCGCGCCGGCCGCACGATGATCGAGGCTCTCGAACATCTGGCCGAGCGCCTCGGTCTTGAGGAAGCACGATCCTTTGCCACCCTCGTCCAGCAATCCGACGAACTTGGTTCGAGCATCGGCGACGCGCTTCGCGTCTATAGCGACGAAATGCGCCATAAGCGGATGTCGCGCGCCGAAGAGAAAGCCTATGCCCTTCCGGCCAAGCTTGCCGTGCCCATGATGGTCTTCATCTTCCCCGTGCTGTTCATCGCGATCCTTTGCCCGGTCATTGTTAGGGTCGCCACCAACAACTGGTGAATGTTTTTCACTTACAAGTGATTCCTTAACCATCTTCGGTTAACTTTTGCCGTGTCCGGTGCTGTTCGCCCCGTTTGGCGGGACTGTCCAATCAG
Source organism: Xanthobacteraceae bacterium (assembly GCA_035623195.1). Lineage (GTDB taxonomy): Bacteria > Pseudomonadota > Alphaproteobacteria > Rhizobiales > Xanthobacteraceae > BOG-931. The sequence goes on from DASPTX010000048.1 coordinate 450, forward strand.
CTCTGGCGTGAAGCGGGCAGGGCGCGGCGCGGTCCGGAGCGGGGGATGATTAGCCGAGCGGTGCGGGTCCTGATCGTTGCGACGGCGGTCCTGACTTGCCTTGTGGGCTGCTCGACCTCCTCCAAAGTAAGCGATGCGGCCGCGCCTGCGGGCGGTGCGGCCAGCGCCAGCGCCGATTCAACGGGCACCATCGTCACCCAGCCGGCTGAACCCGGCCCGAGCGGCGAGCCAGTTGCGCCGCTGTCGACGCCGGGCCTCGCCGGCGACGATCCCAATGACGATATTCAACTCGGCAAAAAGTATTTTCGCAGTAATAATTTCGGCCTTGCCGAAAAGAGCTTTCGTAGCGCCGCCGAGAAGCATCCGCGTGATGCCGAGGCGTGGCTAGGCCTGGCGGCCTGCTATGACCGGTTGCGACGCTTCGACCTCGCCGACAAGGCTTACGGCCAGGCCGTCCGAATCGTCGGTCCGACCGTGGAAATCCTCAACGACGAGGGCTTTTCGTACATGCTGCGCGGCGACTATGAGCGCGCGCACAGGCTGCTCGAACGGGCGCGAGCGCAAGATCCCGCCAATCCTTATGTCCAGGCCAATATCCAATTACTCGAAGACAGTTACCATCAGGGCAAGGCGGTGCAGTGAAAAAAACGCCATGCGCGGCGAAGAACCGCGCAGGAGTCGCCCAGTAAGACATTGCTCGGTAAGGCATAGCTCAGTAAGGCATAGCTCAGTAAGGCATAGCGCTTGCACCGCGGCTCGATTAGTGTGCCGCGCAAGTCCGGCGCAAAATTGCCGGATCGAAAAATAACTGGGGGGTATTGTCTCATGGCCACCGCTGCCGTCGCTTCCACGTCCGCTCCTGCCGTCGCCGTTAATGCCGGTGCGCGTCTTGATCGGCTGCCAATCTCGTCATTTCACTACCGTATTTTTTGGTTGGTCGGCGCAGGCATGTTTTTCGACGGCTATGATCTCTACGTCGCCGGCGGCGTGCTGGCATCGACGCTGCAGACCAAGTTTTCGACACTGCCGCAAAATCTGCAGTTTCTATCGTTGACGTTCGTCGGGATGACGGTGGGCTCGCTAATCACCGGCTTCGTCGGCGACCGCATGGGGCGGCGCTTTACCTATCAAATTAACTTGCTGATTTTCGGCCTTGCCTCGCTTGCCGCCGCGTTTGCGCAGGATATGTCGCAGCTCATCGTCTGCCGGCTTATTCAGGGTCTCGGCTTGGGCGCGGAGATCGTCGTCGGCTATTCGACGCTGACGGAATTCGTCCCGCCGGCGACGCGCGGCCGGTGGCTGTCCTTCATGGCGTTTCTCACCGTCTGCGGTTTCCCCGCGACCGCGATCCTCGGTTATCTGATCATCCCGACTTGGGGTTGGCGGCCGATGTTCGTCATCGCCGGCATCGGTTCCCTGATCGTCTGGTATTTGCGCAAGAGCCTTCCCGAATCGCCGCGCTGGCTGGAAGCTCAGGGCCGCGCCGCGGAGGCCGAAGCGCTGATGCAGAGCATCGAGCGCGAAGTCGGGAAAACCGCGCCGCTGCCGACGCCCGCCCGGCCGACGCCGCAGCTCGACGCGGCCGATATGTTTCGCCCGCCGATCCTGCAGCGTCTTCTTGTCGGCAGCTGGGTTCTCATCACGATCAATACGCTGATTTTCGGCTTCGTGATCTTCCTGCCGCAATTCTTCCTGCGGCAGGGCCTCACGATCACCAACTCGCTCGGCTATACCGTCGTGCTCGCCGCCGCTTCGCTGGTCGGCTGCGCCATCGGTGCGGTGCTTTCCGATTCGATCGGACGCCGCCCGAGCATCATCGGCGCCTCGCTTCTCACGATCGTCGCCGGCTGGCTTTACGCGCATTCGAATGCGGCGTCCGATCCGGTCATGGTTTTGAGCATCGGAGCGGTACTTTTGATCGCGATCTATATCCAAACCGCGATCCTGTTCGGCGTCTATACGCCGGAACTGTTCCCGACCGAGATCAGGTTACGGGCCAACGGCATCTGCAACACGCTCGGCCGCGCCGCCACGGTCATTTCGCCCTTCGTGGTCGGATCCCTGATGGTGGATTACGGTCTGCCGGGCGTGATCTGGCTGATGATCGGACTTCTAGTCGTGCAAATCGTTGCCGTGTATTTCTGGGGCGTGGAGCCGGCGCGGCGTTCCTTGGAGGTGCTCGATCCCAAGGCCTAGCTCAAACTCCAACCCAAGCTCCAACCCAAGCCGGGTAAAACCGCGGTGTAATCCCGCGGAATGCGCCGCAGTCAATCCTCGAACGGCAAGCCGACATACTGCTCAGCAAGCGATGCCTGGGCATGCTCGGAGGCGTGCAGGTAATCGAACTGGTTGAGCCGCATCTGTTCCTCGAACGGCGTCTCGTCGGGAAAGCGATGCAGCAGCATCGTCAGCCACCACGACACGCGCGCCGAGCTCCATACCCGCCGAAGCGCCATGTCGGAATAGCAATCGAGATAATGCGTGCTGCCGGTGCGGTACGCCTCGGTGAGCGCGCGCGACAGATAAAAAACGTCGGAGACCGCGAGATTGAGTCCCTTCGCGCCGGTCGGCGGAACGATATGGGCGGCATCGCCGGCCAAAAGCAGCCGGCCGTAACGCATCGGCTCGGCTACGAAGCTGCGCAGCGGCGCGATGGACTTTTCGATCGAAGGTCCGGTGACGATCTTTTCCGCCATGTCGGCCGGGCAGCGCGCCTTGAACTCCTGCCAAAAGCGATCGTCCGGCCAGTCCTCGATCTTCGCATCGAGTTCGCACTGAATGTAGTAGCGGCTCAGCATCGGATTGCGCATCGAAGCGAGCGCGAAACCGCGGTGATGGTAGCAATAGCACAAGTCCGGATAGGGCGGGGTCTGCGACATGATGCCGAGCCAGCCGAACGGGTAGCTTTTTTCGTAAGTCTTGAGGACCGAGCCCGGTATCGATGAACGGCTCACGCCGTGATAGCCGTCGCAACCGGCAATGTAGTCGCAATCGATCCGCCGCGGCCGGCCGTCTTTTTCATAGGTCACGAACGGCCGGTTCGTGGCGAGCTCGTGCAGCCGGACGTTGCCGGCTTCGTCAATGACCTTTCCGCCGTCCGCGTCGCGCGCCGCATAAAGGTCCTCGGTGATCGCGGTCTGGCCATAGGCCATCATCCGCTTGCCGGTGAATTTCTTGGTGTCGATGAAAAAACGGGGCCGGCCTTCCCAGGCGATCGCCGAACCGTCATGCGGGTGACCTTGGCGATCCATGCGCGCGCCGAGCCCGACATCGCGCAACAGCGCGACGGTGCCGGCTTCCAGTACGCCGGCGCGAATCCGCTCGAGCACGTAAGTGCGGCTCTGGCGCTCCAGCACGATGCTGTCGATGCCGTTGCGATGCAGAATATGGGACAATAGCAAGCCGGCGGGGCCGCCGCCGATAATCGCGACCTGTGTGCGCTCAGCCGATGTCACGCCCCAAGCAAAAACTCAATCGGGCGCATTGGCAAGGCGGCGTTGTCGCGGGCCTTCCGCAAGCCTGCATCGGGAAGGCTTGCATCGGGAAGGCTTGCATCGGACGCGCTGTGCCGCGATATGAATGTGGGAGCGGCTTCGTGTCGGGGCCGGCAAAGCGCGAAGGTTGCATGTTCGAATCGCTCAAAGGCTTCATTTCGGATTTTGTCGAAGGCGGTAAACATCCGAGTCAATTCGGCGATGATGACTATCGGCTCGCCGCCGCCGCGCTCCTGGTGCACGCCGCGGCCATCGACGGTGAAATGTTGCCGAGCGAGCGCGACAAGCTTCACGCGGTCATCAAGCAGCGCTTCGAGCTGGACGACAAGGCGACCGATGAATTGATCGAGAAGGCGACCGCGGCCGAACAGGAATCGGTCGACCTCTACCACTTCACGCATTTGCTCAACCGCACGCTGAACGAGCCCGGCCGCGCCCGTATTATCGAAATGATGTGGGAAATCGTGTTTGCCGACGGACAGCGCGACGAGCTTGAGGATAATTTGCTGTGGCGCGCAGCCGATCTCCTTGGCGTGTCGCCGCGCGAGCGAATCGAGCTGCGCCGGCGGATCGGTGGAGAGGATTGATGAGGCCCATCGCGCTGATTACCGGGGCTTCGTCCGGCATCGGACTGGAACTGGCGCGCGTTTTCGCCGCTCGCGGCCACGAGCTCGTCTTGGTGGCGCGACGCCAGGATCGTCTCGATGCGCTGGCGGCCGAAATCGCCGCAACCGGCCGTCCGCGGCCGACGGTACTGACGGCCGATCTCGAACGGCGCGATGGCGCCGCCGCAATCGCGGCCGAACTTTCCACTCGCGGCCTTGAGCCGGCCTTCATCGTCAACAATGCCGGATTCGGCCTTAGCGGCGCGGCTGCCGCGCTCAGCCGCGACGAACAGCTCGGCATGATCGATCTGAACGTGCGCGCGCTTACCGAACTGTCGCTGATGTTCGTCGACAGCCTGGCACGCCGTCGCGGCGGCATTCTCAATGTTGCCTCGATCGCCGCCTTCATGCCCGGACCCGGCATGGCCGTCTACTACGCCACCAAGGCCTATGTCTTGTCGTTCACCGAGGCTTTGCATCGCGAACTGTCAAGCAGCGGCGTGCGCGTCACCGCGCTGTGCCCGGGACCGGTCCCGACCGAATTCCAGGCGCGTTCGCGCCTGCAACTTCCCGCCTCGGCGCGCAGCCTGGAGTTGCCGCCGGAGCGTGTGGCCCAGATCGGCTATGACGGCTTGATGCGAGGCAAGCGCATCGTAATCGCCGGACTAGGCAATAAAATAGCGGTCTCTTTTCTGCGCTTTGTGCCGAACACGCTGTTGTTACGGCTGGTCGATCAGCGCACGAGCCTTGCACGCACGAGCCTTGCACGCGACGATTGATCGCCATCTTGCCGTCGCGCTTTGCTTCCCGCGGCGTAGCCGTTAGGAATTTCAAAAACCGCGAGCCGTAGGCGTTCATGCCACATCCGATTCTGATCGTATTGCATCAGGAGCATTCGACGGCCGGCCGCGTCGGCAATGCCCTGCAGGATTTAGGCTACAAGCTCGACGTCCGCCGCCCGCGCTTCGGCGATGCGCTGCCGCCGAGCATGGCCGAGCACGCGGGCGCCATCATCTTTGGCGGACCGATGAGCGCCAATGACGAGGACGATTTCATCCGCCGCGAGATCGATTGGATCGGCGTGCCGCTTCGGGAAAATAAGCCGTTTCTCGGCATTTGCCTCGGCGCGCAAATGTGCGCCAAGCAACTCGGCGGCAAAGTCTTTCGCCATCCGGATGGCCGCGCCGAGGTCGGCTACTACCCGATTCGGCCGACCACCGCCGGGCTTGCCGTCGTCGAGGTGTGGCCGGAATGCGTCTATCAGTGGCACCGCGAGGGCTTCGATCTGCCGGCCGGCGCGGAGCTCCTCGCCGAGGGCGACATATTCGAAGTGCAAGCGATCCGCCTGGGGCGCGCCTTCGCATTGCAATTTCATCCCGACGTCACCTACGCGACGATGCACAAATGGACCACGCATGGTCATGATCGCATGGAGTTGCCTGGCGCGCGGCCGCGCCACACTCATTTCGCCGACCGCGCGGTTTACGACTATTCGGCGCGCGCGTGGTTGAGCGTTTTTCTGGAGCGATGGATCGGCGGGTGAGAAAGCGGATGAGAAAGCGGATGAGATATCAGCGTCCCGCCGCAAGCTGCTGCGCAAAATAAGCGACCGTCTTGGTGTAGACCTGCGATGCATTCCATTGCAGCAAGACCTGGAAGTTGGCGGTGCCTTCGCCCCACGGCTGTCCGCGCTGCCAGCCATAGCCTTTCAGATAATTGGCGGTCGAGGCGAGCACGTCGGGCACTTCGTGAATGAGATCGCGGCGGCCGTCGCCGGTATAGTCCACCGCGAATTTGAGATAGGAGGACGGCAGGAATTGCGTCTGGCCGATCTCGCCCGCCCAAGCGCCGCGCATGTCGGAAGGCGACATGTCGCCGCGATCGACGATCTGCAGCGCCGCAATCAGTTCGCCGCGAAACTTGTCGGGCCTCCTACAATCGTAAGCCAGCGTCGCCAGCGATCGTATCGTCGGGAAATGCCCATTGTCGGCGCCGAAATCGGTTTCCAGTCCCCAGATCGCGACGATGATCGACCCGGGCACTCCGTATTGTTGCTCGATGCGATCGAGCATGGCGCCATATTGCTGCATGAGCCGCCGCGCCCGCGCCAGCCGCGGCGGCACCATGCGGCCGGCGAATTGATCGAAGCTTTGCCGGAAGACGCCCTGGGCGTGATCGCGCGCGATGATGCCCGGATCGTAGGTCACCGCGCCGAGCGCGGATTGGATCGTGCGCTGTGAGATGCCTTTTGCCGTCGCCTCCTGCTTGACTCCCTGCAGCCAGGTGGCGAAATCGCCGCCACACGGCGCCGCGCTCGCCGGCGCGGCAAATGCTGCAAGCGCGAGCATCAGGCCTATCGATCCGAAGCTAAACGCGCGCATGCGAAAATCCTTTGAGCGAGAGCTCGTAATCGGCCGCGCCTCGCGTTACTTCGCGCGGCTGCGCAGCGGCGAATTTGAACAAATCATGGAAATTTTGGTCGAAATCGGGACGCTCGCGATACATCGAAGGTCGCCTGTGCGAGACAAGCCGTGCAACGGGGCACGGCCGCCGGTCAAGGGGAAAACACCGTACTCCGTCATCCTTGACACCCCGGGACGGCGGCCCTAAATGGCGCCCACTCGCCAAAATCGGGTCCGTTCGGCCGGATCAAGCGCATGGCGGGGCCGTAGCTCAGTTGGGAGAGCGCCTCGTTCGCAATGAGGAGGTCAGGGGTTCAACTCCCCTCGGCTCCACCAGTTTTTCGCCTTTTTGCGCATGCGATCGACTTTTCCGCATCGGCTTGTCCCCGGGCGGCAACACCGGTAAACCGTGCGCCACAACCCTTGAGCTGGGGCATGAAATGATAGAGCTTCTACAATTCATCTCTTATCTGCTCACGCTGTACGTCTATATCGTCATCGCAATGGCGATCCTGAGCTGGCTGATCGCGTTCAACGTCGTGAATACGCGAAATCAGATCGTGCACATGATCGCCGAGCTGCTCTATCGCCTCACCGATCCGGCGCTGCGTCCGATCCGCAATGTGCTGCCCAATATGGGCGGCATCGACATTTCGCCGATCATCCTGTTTCTCATTATCCTTTTCATTCAATCCGTAATCTTGCCCAACATCGCCAAGCTCTTTATCTAACGCGCCGGCGACGCGGCAAGATCCGATGACCGCACGCATTATAGACGGCAAAGCCATCGCGGCCGATTTACGTGCCGCCGTCAAAAGCGAGGCGCAACGCTTGGCTGCGGCGCACAGGATCGTGCCCGGCCTTGCGGTGGTCCTGCTTGGCGACGATGCGGCCAGCAAATCCTATGTCGGCAGCAAATCCCGCGCCGTGGCCGAAGCGGGCATGCGGCCGTTCGATCATCATTTGCCGGCCGGCGCGGACGAAGCGGAGCTGCTAAGCCTCGTGCGGATGCTCAATGCCGACCCGGCGGTGCATGGCATTCTGGTGCAGATGCCGCTGCCGCCACAGATCGACGCGGCAGGGGTGATCGCGAGCGTCGATCCGGCGAAGGATGTCGACGGCTTTCATCCGCTCAATGCCGGGCGCTTGATGACCGGCCGGCCTGGGCTCGTGCCGTGTACGCCCATGGCCTGCATCAAGTTGATCAAGACTGTCCAGGCAACGATCGCCGGCCGGGATGCGCTAATGGTCGGCCGCTCGCAGATCGTCGGCAATCCGCTGGCGCAGCTTCTTCTGCGCGAGAATGCAACCGTCACGATCGCGCACACGCACACCCGCGATCTGCCGGCATTTTGCCGCCGCGCCGAAGTTCTTTGCGTCGCCATGGGTCGCCCCGAATTCATCCGCGGCGACTGGATCAAGCCGGGAGCGACCGTGATCGATGTCGGCATCAACCGCGTGACCGAGGACGGCAAGCCGCGAATCGTGGGGGACGTCAATTTCGCCGAAGCGCTCGCCGTCGCCGGGGCCATAACGCCGGTGCCCGGCGGGGTCGGACCGATGACGATCGCGTGCCTGCTCGTTAATACGCTCCGCGCGGCTTGCATGCAGGCCGGATTACCGGTACCGGCGATCTAGATCGCCATCGTTTCACGTCGAATCGATTGCGGCTCTAGTTATTTGATAAGGCATGATCTTTTCGGAAAGCCGGCTTCTACCCCGGATCAAGTCCGGGGCAGGCTTTTCCAGATCATGCTCTGGGGAGAAACAGTTCAGCTGCTCCAGCCGAACGCGATCTTGTCGAGCACCCGCGCGCCGAATTTCTCGGAAGAACGCGCCACCGCCTTGCCGCCGAGCGCGCGGTAAAAATCGACCGCATTCTCGTTTTCGGACAGTGCCCAGACGACCAGCGATTTCAGCGCGCTTTGTGCCAGATCCCGCCGCGCTGCGGTGAACAGCCGGCGGCCGAAACCGAGGCCCTGGAATTCCGGCCGCAGATAAAGCTCATAGATCTCGCCGTCATAATAGAGGCTGCGCGCGCGATTGCGGCCATAATTGGCGTAGCCGGCGACCTTATCGCCGAATTGCAGGAGCGCGATGCGGCTGCCCTTGCGAATTGCGCCCTCCCACCAGGCTGGACCGCGGCGATTGATCAGCCGTTCAAGCTCGGCGCCCGGAATGATTCCCTGATACGCCGTTCGCCATGCCTCATCGTGAACGTCCGCGACTGCACCGGCGTCACTAGCCCGGGCGCGACGGATTTCGATAAGGACGGTGCTCATGATGCGAAGCTCGTGACCGGAAGTTTCCTTGACGCAAGTTTCGTTGACGCAAGTTGCCTAACGGGACTTTCCCTGACTCGTCTCTTCACTTCACGATAGGGATTATTACCGAAAACACCCAGGCGGTGCCAGAATTGCGAACAGGAAAATGCTGGTCTGAAGCGTATTCGGCGAGAGCTGTTGCAATAGCGTCACGGTCGCGGATTTTTGCGCCGTTTGTGCGCCGCGCGCCGAGATTTGTGACAAGATGAGCCGCAAATCACACCGCTCGGAAGCGGCGTTGCGGACGAGGCATGGGGAACGCGGGAGCGCTTAAACGCGCTCGGCTTCTTTGCGTCGCTCGTCGCGTTTGCGCTCCACCGGATCGAGCAGCTTTTTGCGCAGCCGAATCGATTTTGGGGTCACCTCGACCAGTTCGTCGTCATCGATATAGGCCAGCGCCTTTTCCAGCGTCATGCGAATCGGCGGTGTTAGCCGGATCGCTTCGTCCTTGGCATGCGTGCGAATATTGGTGAGCTTCTTGCCCTTGAGCACGTTCACCTCAAGATCGTTGCCGCGCGTATGCTCGCCCACGATCATGCCGCGATAGACCTTGCAGCCCGGTTCGATCATCATCGGTCCGCGATCTTCGAGGTTCCACATGGCATAGGCTACGGCGTCGCCCCGGTCGGTCGAGATTAAGACGCCGTTGCGCCGTCCCGCGATCTCGCCGCGATGCGGCCCATACGCATGGAAAAGGCGGTTCATCACCGCGGTGCCGCGCGTATCTGTGAGGAGCTCGCCGTGATAGCCGATCAGCCCCCGCGTCGGTGCATAGAAGATCAATCGCACGCGCCCACCGCCGGACGGGCGCATCTCGACCATCTCGCCCTTGCGTTCGGCGAGTTTTTGCACGATCACGCCGGCATGTTCCTCGTCGACGTCGATGACGACTTCCTCGATCGGTTCGAACAGTTCGCCCGAGGGCGCATGCCGGAACAGCACCTTCGGCCGCGAGACCGAAAGTTCGAAACCTTCGCGGCGCATGGTCTCGATCAGGATGCCGAGCTGCAATTCGCCGCGCCCGGCGACTTCCATGGAATCTTTCTCCAGCGATTCGGAGATCCGCAACGCAACATTGCCTTCCGCCTCGCGCAATAGGCGATCGCGGATCACCCGGCTTTGCACTTTGTCGCCCTCGGTGCCGGCAAGCGGCGAATCGTTGATGCGGAACGTCATGGTCAGCGTCGGCGGATCGATCGGCTGCGCCGGCAGCGGCGCGGTCACCTCGGGCGCGCAGAGCGTATGCGAGACGGAGGCCTCCGGCAGTCCGGCAATGGCGACGATGTCGCCGGCAAAGCCCTCGTCGATCGGCGCCCGTTCGAGGCCGCGGAAGGCGAGCACCTTGGTGACCCGGCCTTCCCCGATTAGTCCGCCGTTGCGATCCAGCACCTTGACCGGCTGATTGGCCTTCACCGAACCGGACGTGATGCGGCCGGTAACGACGCGGCCGAGATACGGGTTGGCTTCGAGAATGGTGCCCAGCATGCGGAACGGACCGTCCTCGATCTGCGGCGGCGGCACATGCCGGATGACGAGATCGAACAGCGGCGCCATGCCCTGATCCTTCGGGCCCGCGGCGTCCGGCGCCATCCAGCCCTGCTTGGCCGAGCCGTAGAGAATCGGGAAATCGAGCTGTTCCTCGCTCGCATCGAGCGCGGCGAACAGGTCGAACACGGCATTGGCCACTTCGGTCGGCCGCGCGTCGGAGCGATCGACTTTATTGATGACGACGATGGGCTTGAGCCCCATCTTGAGCGCCTTGGAGACGACGAATTTGGTCTGCGGCAGCGGTCCCTCGGCGGCGTCGGCCAAAACGAGCGCGCCATCCACCATGTTGAGGATGCGTTCGACCTCGCCGCCGAAATCGGCATGGCCGGGAGTATCGACGATATTGATGCGGGTGTTCTGCCAAACCAGCGAAGTCACCTTGGCAAGAATGGTGATGCCGCGCTCGCGTTCCAGATCGTTGGAATCGAGCGCGCGCTCGATCATGCGCTGGTTCTCGCGGAACGAGCCTGATTGCTGCAAAAGCCGGTCGACCAGGGTGGTTTTGCCGTGGTCGACATGCGCAATGATGGCGATGTTGCGAAGCTTCATTGGCCAATCGTGAAACCGTTACGGGCCCCGAGGGGCCCGCGATTCGCAAGCGATATATAGGCAGGAACGCGCCGGAAGCAATCGCGGCCGGCCCAGCCGATAGCGTTACGCAGCGGCGGCCGCGGTCGCACCCCCGGCGGCGCCCCCGCCGGCGGCGTGGTCGAGAATGGCGGTGCGGCGCGCGGCAATGGCGAAACGAAGCTGGTCGAGCGCGAAGGCAAAGGACATACGCACGGACTCGTCGAATTCCTCGTGCTCGCTCTGATGGATGATCGCGATCACGAGATTGTCCGCCTCCACCTGCAGCTGCTCGATCGCCGCCAAGGTCTGCGCTGCGTGCGCCTTGCGAACGAGATCGAGCACGCGCTGCAATAGCCGCAGCCGCCGCGTGCGGCTGTCGCGGCGCAGATAACTCGCCACGCCGGCAATGGCCGAACCGAATACGGGAAAGATCAACAAGCCGTAGAAAATATCGTCGCCGTATTTATCGAAGAACGACTGCTGACTGTCGGACAGGTAGGCCAGTGCGCCCGGATGCACGACGACGTCGGCATCCTTATCCGTCGATGGCGCTTCGATTTTGATCTCGCCCGGCATCGCCGCAGCGAGCGCCTTCCGCGACGAATAGACGACCTTCGCCAAGCCGCCGATGACGTTTTCGCTGAAGGATTTCCGCGCCACCAGATATTCGCCGAAGGTGAGGCTCTTGAGACTATCGTCCGGGGTCGGCGGATCGCCGCCAAAGGTGCCGGCGTCCACGTCGACGGAGTCAAACACCGGATTGCGCTTGGCGATGCCGTCGGCTTGATCGATGTCGAGGAAAGTCGGAGCCTCGCCGTTTTGGGTGGCCGCTTTCACCGCCTGGGAAATTGCCGCCCCGGTCGCTGCGCCGGCGACAAAAAGCACATCGACCTTATTGTTCTTGATCGCGCCGGCGATGTCCTTCGGATCGATTTCCGACACGGTCACCTTGGCGCGCGGAACGCTGTAATGGTCGAGCACCATGTTGAGCAGATCGGCAGTCGCCTCGTTGCCGGTCACGATGCCGACGCGTCGGCCGGCAAGCTGCTCGATCTTTTCGATCTTGGCGGATTTCTTTGCCTTCTTCGCCGCGGGAACGATCAGCGTCAGCACGTTTTGGCGTAAAATCGTCACCACCGGCCAATTCATCGCGCTATCGGCAGGGCCTGGCAAAATGGCGAGATCCGCTTGGCCGCTGCCGATCGCTTCGGCGGTGGCTTGCGTGTCCGCCGTTGGGACGAGCTTCAAAGTGAAATCGCTGTGGTTGCGCGCGATCTGCTCGGACAGCGCATCGACGAATTTGCGGTCGATCGGGGCGGCCGCGATCCGCATATGATTTGCCTCGGTGCTGAAATAGAAACCGGCCCAGACCATCCCGACCAGGAGCAGCGTGCCGAGGATGGCGATGAGCCAGGTGCGGCGCATAAATAATCGAACGCGGTTGCGCACGACATGTTCGAGCGATTCGAGATTCATGCTCCTACCCGATGCGGGGCCGGCGCCGGTCGACGCGAAACCCGATACCCGACGGAACAGCCAAAATCTCATGGCGAGGGGAGGGCGGTGCGGCGATCCGGGCAGCATAATTAATCCTATCACGCCTTGGCCGTTTTGAGGCGATGGCCCAAATGCGCGTTTGCGCAAGCCGAAGCCTTAGTTAACGAGGTTGCGCCCCGGCCGGGCGGCTCCATGGCCCGAATTGGAACCCGGCCGGCATCGCCCGGTGCACCATCAGCATTTCGCCGATCGTTGCGGACGTCACGAGGCCGATCAGCCGTTGCGATGCGTCGATAACTCCGACAGCCGGCGCTGATTTTTCCTGCAACAGGCGAAACGCCTCGTCGAGGCAATGACGATGACCGAGCGTCGGCATCTGCGCCGTCATGGTATCGGCCACTTTGGCGTCCGGGCCGCGTTGCTTCAGGGCGCGAATGAGATCGTTGCGCGCGAGCAAGCCAACCGGGCGGCCCACCGCGTCGACCACCGGGAACTCGGTCTGACTCGTGCGCAACAGCGTTTCCACGGCGGCATCGATATGTTCGTCGGGGGTAAGCGTCGCGAATTCCGTCATCATCGCGCTGGTCACCGGCACGCCCTGCGATATGGCGCGGATCGCCACCAGATGCGATTCGGCGGCGGCGGCGAGATAGACGAACACGGCGATGAAAATCAGGATCGGGTTTCCGAACAGGCCGAGGAACCCGAGCAAAAACGCGACGGCCTGACCGACCGAGGCCGCGATTTCAGTGGCGCGGACATAGCCGAAACGCGTCGCCAGCAGGGCGCGCAACACGCGGCCGCCGTCCATCGGGAAAGCCGGAATCAAATTGAAAACCGCCAAAAAGACGTTCACGACGGCTAGGCGTTCGACGAGACTCACATTGGTACTCTCGATCGCAGCGATCTGGCCGCGATCGAGACTGGCGCCAGCCGCCAAAACCAGCACTGCGGCTATGGCGAAGTTGACGGCCGGTCCGGCGATGGCAATGAGAAATTCCTCGCTGGGCTTTTCCGGAACGCGTTCGAGGCGCGCCACCCCGCCGATCGGCAGCAGGATAACGTCGGGCGTCGAAACACCGAATAGACGCGCGGTAAAGATGTGGCCGAATTCGTGAAGCAGCACGCATAAAAACAACAGCACCATGAACAGAAGACCGCTCCACGCCGCTTGCGGGCCGCCCGACAAATAGCTGACGCCGAAAATCCAGGCGAGAAACAAGAGAAACGTCACATGGATGCGAATTGCGGTCCCCGCAACGGAGCCGATGTTCAAAGACCAGCCCATAATAACCTCCCGGCAGCGGCGCGCGGACGCGGGCGTATTGCGGCCTCGCCCCTCTAGGTAAGAGATTGATCGTCCATTTGCGAGTGGACGGCCGCCTTGCGGCTGCCGCGTTTCACCGCCATCTAGACCGCTGTGTGACGGCTACGCCAAAGGCGATTTGCGGTCCGCAGGAGGGGCCAATGAGGTTTTGGCAGCAAGCCGCGTCTTGGCAGGATTTTGCCCAATTGACGCGCCGGATGACCGCCGACGAGGACGGCTTGCGCCGCAAATTTTGGCGCAAGCTCAAGCGCGAGGCCGCCAGCATCCCGTTCCTGGAGGACGTGCTGACCGCGCATTACTGCGCCTTCGATCGCCAAACGCCGATCCACGTCAAGGCCGTGCTCGTCGGCGCGGTCGTCTATTTCGTCGCGCCGGACGATTTGATTCCCGATTTTCTACCCCTGATCGGTTATGCCGACGACGCCGCGGTGCTGGGAGCCGCAATTAAGCTCATGTCTTCCCATATCAAGCCTGAGCACCGAGAGGCGGCGCGGCGCACGATGTCGCGGCTGCGCGAAGACTAGGCATGATCCGGAAAAAGCCTGGCCCCGGACTTGACCCGCGGTGCAAGCCGGTCTTCGGAAAACCTCATCAAACAATTGGGGCCGCAATCGGTTCAGTTTGAAACGATTGCGCTCTAGAGGGGCGTCGGCGTGCCCTTTCGCCGGTTCAGGGGCGCAGCACGATCTTTCCCATGACCTTGCGCTCGGCGATGACCTTCAGCGCCTCGGCGATTTCGGCCAAAGGATAGACCGCATGTACATGCGCGCTGAGCTTGTCCTCGGCGCACCAGTGCACGATGTCGGTCATCAATTGGCGCTGGGCCTTTGGCTCGCGCTTGGTCCAGGCGCCCCAGGAAACGCCGCGGATGTCGCAGCTCTTGAGCAGTGCGAGGTTGAGCGGAATTTTCGGAATCTCGCCGGCGGCGAAGCCGACCACGAGATACCGGCCGAGCCAGCCGAGTGAACGCAGAGCGGGCTCCGCATAGGGGCCGCCGACCGGATCGTAGACCACGTCGATGCCGCTTTCCCCGCCCAGCTTTCTGAGCGCGTTGCGAAGATCCTCGCGGTCATAGTTTACCGTCTCGTCGGCGCCGTGATCGCGGGCAAACGAGAGCTTTTCGTCGGACGAGGCGCAGGCAATGACGCGGGCGCCCATGATCTTGCCGAGTTCGATGGTCGCGAGCCCGGTGCCGCCCGACGCGCCGAGGACGACGAGCGATTCGCCGCGCTTGAGCGCGGCGCGTTCGCGCAGCGCATAAAGCGTGGTGCCGTAGGTCACGGTGAGGCCAGCGGCGCGTTCGAATTCGAGCCGGTCGGGAATCTTGACCAGCCGCTCCGCTGCAACTGCGACGATTTCGCGCGCCGCGCCCCATCCGCAATATCCCATAACACGGTCGCCCGGCGCGACTTCGGCGACGCCAGAGCCCACGCTCTCGACGATACCGGCAAACTCGGCACCGGGTGAAAACGGAAATGGCGGCTTGTGCTGGTATTTGCCCGCAATAATAAGCGTGTCGAAGAAATTAAGCGCCGTCGCCTTGACGCGCACCACGGCCTCGCCGGGTTCGGCTCGCGGCGCCTCGACTTCCTCAAGTCGCAGTTCGTCGGGCGTGCCGAAATGAGTGCACAGGATCGCTTTCATGCTGGTAATCGCTTGGCGGGCCTGCCCTGATCGGGGCGCAAAGCTTCCTAACCACGAAATACGCGGATTTGGGAAGCGCGCCGATTCGCCAAATCAGCTGGATGGCCGCTCGGACTGTCGTGGATTCGTTTCGTTGAATTGGATTCAAATTGAAAGATTTGCTATCAGTACCAAAGGGGATATTCCCGCGCGAGGCCCGATGCGGATGCAGCGACAATGGCGGCTTGTCCTTTTGCTGTTGGGTGCGGCGGCATGCGCTTGCCCGGCCCTCGCCCAGCAACCGTCCCCGCCGGCGCCCGGCGCGTCGGCGAAGCCGAAGCCTGCGCCTAAGCCGGCGCCGAAGCCCGCAGCCTCCAAGCCCGCCGCTGCCGCCGCCGCCGCGGTCGCCGGTGGCGCCCAGGCTAAATTGCTGGGTCAATACGGCACGTGGGGCGCCTATACCGCCGCTCCGGGCGGCAAGAAGATTTGCTTTGCGATCGCCAAGCCGGCATCGTCGGAAACCAATCCGCCGAACCGGCCGCGCAATCCCATCTACATGTTCATTTCAAACCGGCCGGCGGACAAGGTGAGCGACGAGGTTTCCGTCGTCATCGGCTATCCGTTCAAGGCCGGCTCCGACGCCGCCGCGCAGATCGGCTCGACCTCGTTCGCGCTCTATACCCAACAGGACGGCGCCTGGATCAAGAATGCGGCGGAAGAAGCCCACATGGTCGACGCCATGCGCGGCGGCGATACGGTCGTGGTCAGAGGCGTTTCTGCCAAAGGAACGCAATCGACCGATACTTACACGCTCAAAGGCGTCGCTCAGGCACTCGACCGAACAGCCCAAGAATGTAAATAAGAATGCAAATAAACCAGGGGCGCTCATAGGCCCCGCCGAGCCCGCCGTTCGGGAGGACTTTGAGGTGTGGTGCCGCCGCGTTGCACAAACCCGAAACAGCGACCGCGCCAGTTTCGCAATCGTTTGTGCCCTCCTACTTTTTGGGGGAGGACCTATTTATGGGATACCTAGCCAATCAGATTTATCGCCGATGCCGAAGAGACGATGACGACTTCCTATGCCGTAAGTGAAACATCCACGGCGCCGGCTTTTGTCGAAAAGCGGCCGCTCGAACGCTATGCGGCGCCGGCGCAACCTTCGCTGGTCGGCATGTCGCGCGCCGCGCTCGCCGAAGCGCTGGGCGAGGTCGGCGTTCCGGAGCGGCAACGCCGCATGCGCGTCCAGCAGATCTGGCACTGGCTGTACGTGCGCGGCGTCAACGACTTCGACGCGATGACGACCCTGTCGAAGGACCTGCGCGGCGCGCTCTCGCGGCGCTTCACATTGACGCGGCCCGAGATCGCCGCGGAGCAAATTTCCGTCGACGGGACGCGCAAGTGGCTTCTTCGCTTGCCGGGTGAACTGAACAATGCGCCGCATGAAATCGAATGCGTCTATATCCCGGAAACCGATCGCGGCACGTTGTGCATTTCGAGCCAGGTCGGCTGCACGCTTAATTGCACGTTCTGCCATACCGGCACGCAGCGCCTCGTGCGCAACCTCGCTGCGGCCGAGATCGCCGCTCAAGTCGTCGTTGCGCGCGACCGGCTCGGCGATTGGCTCGCAGCCCAGCCGGTGGTGCCAAGTGGGGAAGCAAGTGGCGAAGAGGTTAAACGCGGTAGGCGCGATCCGGAAAAGCGCTTCATCTCCAACATCGTTATGATGGGCATGGGCGAGCCGCTCTATAATTTCGAGGCGGTGCGCGACGGGCTCGATGTCGTTGCCGACGGCGACGGATTGAGCATTTCCAAGCGGCGCATCACGCTGTCGACCTCCGGCGTGGTGCCGAATATCGCGCGCGCCGGCGCCGAGATCGGCGCCATGCTGGCGGTCTCGCTGCACGCGGTCACCGACGAGCTGCGCGATCGATTAGTGCCGCTCAATCGCAAATATCCGCTGCGCGAATTGCTGGACGCGTGTCGCCACTATCCCGGCCTGTCCAACGCGCGACGCATCACCTTCGAATATGTGATGCTCAAAGGCATCAACGACTCGCTCGCCGACGCCAAGGCGCTGGTCCGGCTCCTTAAGGGCATCCCGGCCAAGATCAATCTGATCCCGTTCAATCCGTGGCCGGGCACGCAATACGAATGCTCCGATTGGGAGCAAATCGAAAAGTTCTCGGAGGTCGTATTCGCCGCCGGCTATGCTTCGCCGGTGCGCACGCCGCGCGGGCGCGATATCCTTGCCGCATGCGGACAACTCAAAAGCGCGACGGAAAAGCTGTTCGCGCGCGAGCGCCTGGCGCTCCGCGCCATGGCGATGACGGACTGAACCCCAAGGCGGACCGGTAGGGATGATCGCGCTCGGCCGAATCATGGCGATATTTTTCGGCTACGTCATGGCCTGCATCGCCGCCTCGCTTGTGCTCACGCTCGGCAGCCTCGGGCCGGATTGGAATGACGTCACCGCCCAGTTCGGGCCGCAACCACCGGGCGTGGAATCGGCGGCTTTGTGGTCGGCCACGGCAATCGCTGCGATGGTCATCTTCGTCGTCGGCTTTTTGCCGGTGCTTCTTGTCATCGCGCTCGTGGAAGGTCTGGCCTTGCGGTCCGCCGTCATTTACGGGGTGATCGGCGCCGCGCTGGCGCTGGCGATGGCCTACGGCCTCGATTTCGCCGGCTACATCACCGGACCGGGCGGCGATCTCGGCCATAATACCGAAGTGTTCGCCGCCTCCGGCATTGCCGGCGGGCTCGTCTATTGGCTATTCGCCGGCCGCAATGCCGGCAGATGGAATTAACGCCATGGAAGTGACCGCGTGGAAGTGACCGCATGGAAGTGACCAGATGAGCCGCACCGCGCTCACGGTGGCGCTCCTCGTCGGCTTTGCGCTGGGCCTTCTCTGCGCGGTCGATCCCCAACTCGATCTCGACCTCGCCGGAATGGGTTTCGACTCCGCGCGGCAATTGTTCGGCGTCAATGCCCAGCCGTGGGTGCAACACACCCGGGACGCGGCGCGTATCGCGATCACGCTTTTGGCGGCGCCGGCGTTCCTCGCCATCATCTTGAAATTGATCTTGCCGCAGCGGCGCATGCTCATCGAGGGCCGAGCGGCGGTGTTCCTGATCGCGACCTTGGCGCTCGGCCCGGGGCTACTGACCAATGTGCTGCTCAAGGATCATTGGGGCCGGCCTCGTCCGATCGATGTTCGGCAGTTCGGCGGCGACTACCGTTTCAAGCCGTGGTGGGATCCGCGCGGCGATTGTCCGAACAATTGCTCGTTTATCGCCGGCGAGCCGTCGGGCGCGTTCTGGACGCTGGCGCCCGCTGCCCTGACGCCGCCGCCCCTGCGCCCGCTGGCCTATGGCGCGGCGCTCGCATTCGGCATCGGCCTTGGCGCGCTGCGGATGGGGGCAGGGGCGCATTTCTTGTCCGATGTCGTCTTTGCCGGCGTGCTGACTTATCTGCTGATCTGGACGATCCACCGCCTGATCTATCGCTGGCCGGCAACCAGAATCGACGAAAAAGCGCTGGAGGACCTGCTCGCGCAGATCGGCGAACGGCTTGGCGCGCGGTTCGGCACGCTGCGTAGCGTCATGACCCGGCGGCCCGCGGACCGAACCAAGAATGGCTCCTGACGCGGCGGTGCTTGCTTCGACACGGCACCTGCCTATAGTCCCGCGCGCGTTAGGGTGGCCAAACAGTCTCAACATCGGGTTTCAAACTTCCGCAGGTTTCCAATGTCCGCAAACGGCGTGAGCAAAAAAGGCGTCAAGAAAGTCGTGCTGGCCTATTCCGGCGGCTTGGACACGTCGATCATTCTAAAATGGCTGCAGACGACCTATGGCTGCGAGGTCGTCACCTTCACAGCCGATCTCGGCCAAGGCGAAGAGCTCGAGCCGGCGCGGCAGAAGGCGCTGATGCTCGGCATCAAGCCGCAGAACATTTTCATCGAGGACTTGCGCGAACAATTCGTGCGCGACTATGTGTTTCCGATGTTCCGCGCCAACTCGGTCTACGAGGGGCAATATCTGCTGGGCACCTCGATCGCGCGTCCGCTCATCGCCAAAAAGCAGATCGAGATCGCCGAGAAGGTCGGCGCCGATGCGGTCGCCCACGGCGCGACCGGCAAGGGCAACGATCAGGTGCGGTTCGAGCTTTCCTATTATGCGCTCAAGCCGGACGTGACGGTCATCGCGCCTTGGCGCGAGTGGGATTTCAAATCGCGCGAGGCGCTCATCGCCTTTGCCGAAAAGAATCAAATTCCGATCGCCAAGGACAACCAGGGCGAGGCGCCGTTTTCGACCGACGCCAATCTGCTGCACACCTCGTCCGAGGGCAAAGTGCTGGAAAATCCCGCGGGCGAAGTTCCCGGCTACGTCTATTCCCGCACCGACGATCCCGAACGGGCGCCGGACCGGCCAGCCTATGTCACGATCGATTTCGAGCGCGGCGATCCCGTCGCCGTCGACGGCGACAAGCTCAAGCCGGCCGAATTGCTGGCGCAGCTCAACGAGCATGGCCGCAAGCACGGCATCGGCCGGCTCGATCTGGTCGAAAATCGGTTCGTCGGCATGAAATCGCGCGGCATGTACGAGACGCCGGGCGGCGCGATCCTGCTTGCGGCGCATCGCGGCATCGAATCGATCACGCTGGATCGCGGTGCGGCGCATCTCAAGGACGAGCTGATGCCGAAATATGCCGAGCTGATCTATTACGGCTTCTGGTTCTCGCCGGAACGGGAAATGCTGCAGGCAGCGATCGACACGAGCCAGGAATTCGTCACCGGGCGCGTGCGCTTGAAGCTCTATAAGGGCAATGTCGGCGTGGTCGGGCGCGAAAGCAAATATTCGCTCTACGATCAGGACTTGGTCACGTTCGAGGACGGCAAGGTCGCCTACGACCAGCGCGACGCGGAAGGCTTCATCCGCCTCAATGCGCTGCGGCTGCGCACACTGGCCCAGCGGCGGCGCAAATTAAAGTTGTGACGAATCCTCAGAGCACAATCGTCTCAAATGGACTCGATTGCGGCTAATGAAGGCGAGCTACACCCGCCGCTCGACCAGCATGCGTTTGATCTCGGCGATGGCTTTCGCCGGGTTGAGGTGCTTGGGGCAAGCCTTCGCGCAATTCATGATCGTGTGGCAGCGGTAGAGACGGAACGGGTCTTCCAGATTGTCGAGCCGCTGTCCGGTCGCCTCGTCGCGCGAATCCGCTATGAAGCGAAGCGCCTGCAACAGGGCCGCCGGCCCGAGATAACGCTCGGAGTTCCACCAATAGCTCGGGCAGGACGTCGAGCAGCACGCGCATAAGATGCATTCATAGAGCCCATCGAGCTTTTGCCGGTCCTCGTGGCTCTGCCGCCATTCCTTGCGCGGCGTCGGCGACACGGTCTGCAGCCAGGGCTGGATCGAGGCGTGCTGCGCGTAGAAATTGGTCAGGTCCGGCACCAGGTCTTTGACGACCGCCATATGCGGCAACGGATAGATGCGCACCGCGCCGCTGATCTCGCTCATCGCTTTGGTGCAGGCGAGCGTATTGGTGCCGTCGATGTTCATCGAACACGAGCCACAAATGCCTTCGCGGCAGGAGCGGCGGAAAGTCAGCGTCGTATCGACGTTGTTTTTGATCCAGATCAGCGCGTCGAGAACCATCGGACCGCAATCGCCGGTATCGACGTAATAGGTGTCGACGCGCGGGTTGCGCCCGTCATCGGGATTCCAGCGGTAGATGCGGAATTCGCGCTCCGATTTGGCCTTGGCCGGATGCGGCCAGGTCTTGCCTTCGGCGACCTTGGAGTTTTTCGGCAGCGTGAACTGAACCATAATTTCCTCGATAAGTCCGTGCGATGCGCTTTGCTTTCCGCTCAGTACACGCGCTTTTTCGGCTCGATATAGGACACGTCGTTGGTGAGCGTATAGGTATGCACCGGACGATAATCGATTGAGACTCTGCCGGTCGCGTGATCGAGCCAGGACAACGTGTGCTTCATCCAATTCTGGTCGTCGCGATCGGGAAAATCCTCGCGCGCATGCGCGCCGCGGCTCTCGGTGCGGTTTACCGCGGAATCCATGGTGACGACGGCCTGTTCGATCAGATTGGCGAATTCCATCGTCTCGACGAGATCGGAATTCCAGATCAGCGACCGGTCGGACACGCGCAGGTCCGCTACCCCATCATAGACTTGATGGATGAGCTTGGAGCCTTCCTCGAGCACCTCGCCGGTGCGGAACACCGCGCAATTGTTCTGCATCACGTGCTGCATTTTATCGCGCAGTCTCGCGGTCGGCGTGCCGCCCGAGGCGTTGCGGAACTTGTCGAGCCGCGACAGCGGCCGCTCCGCCGAATCCTTCGGCAGGTCCGGTTGCTTGTCGCTCGGCGTGAGGATTTCGGCGCAACGCTGCGCCGCGGCGCGGCCGAACACGACGAGATCGATCAGCGAATTCGAGCCGAGGCGGTTGGCGCCGTGCACCGAGACGCAAGCCGCTTCGCCGAGCGCCATCAGGCCGGGTATGACGGTGTCGGGATTGCCGGTCTTCTTGGTCAGCGCTTCGCCGTGATAATTGGTGGCGATCCCGCCCATATTGTAATGCACCGTCGGCACGATCGGCACCGGATCGCGCGTCAGATCGACGCCGGCGAAAATACGCGCCGATTCGGTGATGCCCGGCAGCCGCTCGGCGAGAATCTCGGGATCGAGATGGTCGAGATGAAGAAAGATGTGATCTTTCTTCGGTCCGACGCCGCGGCCCTCGCGGATCTCGATGGTCATCGCGCGCGACACCACGTCGCGCGAGGCGAGGTCCTTCGCCGACGGCGCGTAGCGCTCCATGAACCGCTCGCCGGATGAATTGACCAGATAAGCGCCTTCGCCGCGCGCCCCTTCGGTGATGAGAACGCCGGCGCCGTAAATGCCGGTGGGATGAAACTGGACGAATTCCATATCTTGCAAGGGCAAGCCCGCGCGCAACACCATGGCATTGCCGTCGCCGGTCTGCGTATGCGCGCCGGTGCACGACGCATAGGCGCGGCCGTAACCGCCGGTGGCGAGGATGGTCATCTGCGCGGCGAAGCGATGGATCGTTCCGTCGTCCAGATTGAGCGCAACGACGCCGCGGCAGCGACCTTCGTCGTCCATGATGAGGTCGATAGCGAAATATTCGATGAAGAACTCGGTCGAATGCCGCAGCGCCTGACCGTACATGGTGTGCAGCATGGCGTGGCCGGTGCGGTCCGCCGCGGCGCAAGTACGCTGCGCCGTGCCTTTGCCGTAGTGCGTCGTCATGCCGCCGAACGGGCGCTGGTAGATTTTGCCGTCTTCTTCGCGGCGGGAGAACGGCAGGCCCCAATGTTCGAGTTCGTAGACGGCTTCCGGCGCGCTGCGGCACATATACTCGATGGCGTCCTGGTCGCCGAGCCAGTCCGAACCCTTGACGGTGTCGTACATGTGCCAGCGCCAGTCGTCCTCGCCCATATTGCCGAGCGCGGCGGCGATGCCGCCTTGCGCCGCCACCGTATGCGAGCGCGTCGGGAACACCTTGGTGATGCAGGCGGTGCGCAGGCCGGCTTCGCTGCAGCCGACCACGGCGCGCAATCCCGCGCCGCCCGCGCCAATCACCACCACGTCGTAGACATGATCTTCGATCGGGTAGGCGCGGCCGTCGATGGCCGGCGCGGCGCTGCCGTCTTTTCCACTCTCTGCCATGCCTTATAGTCCGAATGCGAGCTTGATGATGCCGTAAACCGAAGTGAGCCCCACCGCGATGGCGAAGAATGTATTGGCCATCAGCAGCGTGAGCTTCGCCGAGTCGTCGTGCACATAGTCCTCGATGATCACCGCCATTCCGAGCCGCATGTGGATCGTGATCGAGGCGACGAACAAAAGCATGATGATACTGACCGCGCGGGAACCGAGGATTTGCGCCACGGCCGCCTGGTTGCGGCCAAGGAGCGCGATGAGAATGGCGAGCGCCGCGATCGTTAGCGGAATATTGGCGACCGCGGTGAGGCGTTGACGCCAAAAATGCTCGGTGCCCGACCTCGCGGCGCCGCGGCCGAGCACCCGCGCGAGCGGTGTGCGGATATGCAGCGGCTCGCTCATGGCGTACTTCCCATCGTGAGCATGATGAAAATCCAAAGCAGCAGCGTGATCGCGATCGAACCGATCAGATTGGCGGCGACGAGCCATTCGCGTTCCTTCGGTCCGAAGCCGCGCCCGGCGTCCCAGATCAGGTGGCGGACGCCGCCGAGCATGTGGTGGATCACGCTCCAGGTATAGCCGAACAAGATCAGCCGCCCGATCAAGGAACCGGCGAACCATTGGAACCTGGCATAAGCGCTGGGACTAGCCGCGGCCGTCAGCCACCATGCCACGAGCAGCGTGCCGAAATAATTGGCGAAGCCGGTGATGCGGTGCGCAATCGACATCATCATCGACAGCATCGGCCGGTAGATTTGCAGATGCGGCGACAGCGGCCGTTCGGCAGGTGCTCGGCGTTCGAGCGAACGTGTTTCGGCCATCACGGTCATTCCTTCGCGCAGCGGCGCCGCGCTTGGCGGCAGTTCCTATCCAATTCGCACGCCCGCCGCAACGCAGATGCGTTCCGCCTTTGATTTCAGGCACGCCACCGCTAGCTTCGCGCTTGACGAAAGAATAGGGCTGGATTTTCCTCATACAATGGCGAATATGTGAAAGCTTGCTTCGCGAAATACGAAGGATGAGGCCTATGCGTTTCGATATCGCCGATCTCAGTCTGTTTCGGCATGTCGTCGAAGCCGGCAGCATTACCCGCGGCGCCGAGCGCGCGCACCTTGCGCTGGCGGCCGCCTCGACCCGCATCCGCAATATGGAAGACGTACTCGGCGTGCCATTGCTGACGCGCGGCCGCCAAGGCGTCGCGCCGACGCAGGCGGGCCGCACGCTGCTGCAACATGCCCGTGCCATCTTGCGGCAATCGGAGCGCCTGCACGAAGATCTCGGCGCCTATGGCCACGGATTGGCCGGACAAATCAGAGTTCTGTCGAACACCAATGCGCTGACGGAATTCCTGCCGGAGGCGCTGAGTTCGTTTCTTGCCGCGCACCCGAACGTCAGCGTCGATCTGGAGGAGCGCTTAAGCGACGAGATCGTCGGCCTGATCGCCGAAGGCGTGGCCGATATCGGAATCGTCGCCGGCACGGTGGATGCCGGCGCGCTCGAGACCTATCCGTTCCGGCGGGATCGGTTCGTGCTCGTGGTGGCGCGCGATCATCCGCTCGCCAAACGCGCCAAGATCGGTTTCGAGGAGGTTCTCGAACACGATTTCGTCGGGCTGGACCGCGCCAGCGCCTTGCAGCGATTCCTGGCCAGCAAGGCGGCCCGCGTCGGCAGGCCGTTACGCCTGCGGGTGCAACTGCGCAGCTTCGATGCGGTGTGCCGGCTGGTCGAATGCAAGGTCGGCATCGGCGTCGTGCCCGAGACCACCGCGCGCCGCGTTGCCAAGACCATGGCGATCAAGCCGGTCATGCTGTCCGATTCTTGGGCGGTGCGCGACCTGACGATCTGCGTGAAACGCCGCGATGAATTGCCTGCCTATGCGCGCCGGCTGGTCGAGCATTTGCGGGAGGCAGGAATCGGGAATCAGTAGTCAGGCATAAGAACTCTGATTTCTGCGTTTTATTTCTGCTTCCTGATCCTTGATCCCTGATCCCTGTCTTCCCGTCACCTCGGCATCAACACCCAATAATCCAGATCGAGCAGGACCGCAGCATCGTAGTCGTCGCCAGTCTTGAGCGGGAAATCGGCGCAGGGGCGATCGCGTGTCGCGACGGTGCGCAGCCGCAGCGCGCCGACGTCGGGACGGTCCGGCAATTCCGCCTTGGCCAACACTTCCGACCAGGCGAAGACCGTGCCGCCGGCAAAGAGCGGCGCGACGTGCCGGCCGCCGTTGATCGCGGCGATATGAAAGGCATTGGCGAGGCCGTTGAACGACAAGGCGCGCGCCAGCGAAATGACATGGCCGCCATAGATCAGCCGTCTCCCCAAGCGGCCCTGACCCTCGACGAATTGATTGAAGTGAACGCGCGCGGTGTTCTGATAGAGCCGCGTCGCGATCTGGTGCTCGGCTTCCTCGACCGTTGCGCCGTCGACGTGATCGATCTTCTCGCCGACCGTGTAGTCGCCGAACCGCTGCGCGCTTCCGGCAAGCGCGAAATCGTATGCGGCAATGTCGATTGCGGGACAGGCTTCGCCCAGAACATTCGGTTCGAGCGCGGTCGGCAGGCGCGGCACGTGATCGCCCGACGCCGGCGCCGCTTCGTCGCGCTTGCGCACCATGACCCAGCGCACGTATTCGAGAACCGGCGTGCCTTCCGCGTTGTAGCCCGTGGTCCGCACATAAACGATGCCGGTCTTGCGGCTCGAATTTTCCTTCAATCCGATGACCTCGGATTGCGCGTAAAGCGTATCGCCGGGATAAACCGGCTTGCGAAAGCAACAATTGGCGTAACCGAGATTGGCAACGGCGTTGAGTGAAACGTCGGGAACGCTCTTGCCGAAGACGATGTGGAAGACCAACAGATCGTCGATCGGCGAACGCGGGTAGCCGATCGCGCCGGCAAAAGCGTCCGAGGATTGAACGGCGAAACGCGCCCCGAACAGCCCGGTATAGAGCGCGACATCGCCGCATGTGACCGTTCGCGGCGTCGCGTGCCGGATCACTTGACCGACGCGAAAATCTTCAAAGAAATTGCCGGGGCTGTTTTTTGACATAGCCAAATATCCTTACCGTCCCGGCGTCGCGCTTGGCGCTTCATAGCCCGGCAAAGGCTTTCGGAAAAGGCGAGCGTGAGGGCGCGCGGAAAGGGGTGCGTGACGGCCGCAAGGGGATGTCTTGCGGCCAATCGGTGTTATACATGCGCGGGATGAGCCCCCGCGATCGATTGACACGAATGTGAGGGGCACTTGTCCCACATCTTTGCTAAGGGTCCGCGCGGCCGGATGGCTGCCGGGTGTTTAACATGACGATCGAAGCCGCACGCCGTTCCCCGGTTTTGCCGGATACGGCGGCACCTTCCGCCGACTTGCCGCTGATCCATCCGCTTTGGGTGCGCATCACGCATTGGATCAACGCGCTTGCGATGTTCATGATGATCGGCTCGGGTTGGCAAATCTATGACGCATCGCCCCTGTTCGGATTTCTCTACTTTCCGCGCCAATTAGCGCTCGGCGAGTGGCTCGCCGGAGCGCTGCTGTGGCACTTCGCCGCGATGTGGCTTCTGGTTATTAACGGCGTCGTCTACGTGATCCTTGGCCTCGCGACCGGCCGCTTCCGGCGCAAGCTGTTGCCGATCCGGCCGCGCGCTGTGGCCGACGATTTTCTCGCCGCTTTGCGCGGGCGGCTCTCGCACGACGACCTGACGGTCTATAATGCGGTGCAGCGGCTCCTTTATGCCGGCGTGCTCTTGGCTGGAGCGGTGATCGTGCTGTCCGGACTTTCGATCTGGAAGCCGGTGCAGTTCAAATATCTCACCGCGCTGTTCGGCGGCTACGATACGGCTCGCTACGTGCATTTCTTCGCGATGGCGTCGATCGTTGCGTTCTTGACGATTCACGTGACGCTTGCGCTAATCGTGCCGAAAAGCCTGCGCGCGATGATTTTCGGGCGCTGAAGGAGGCGATGCGATGCGCCGTCTGCGAAAACCGGTGCCTGGCGTCGATACGAAACTCGTCATCACGGACGCCGCAAAATTATTGCCGCAGGCCTCGCGCCGCATGTTTCTGCGCGGCGCTGGCAGCCTCGGCGCGCTGGCGATGCTGACCGGATGCGACCTCATCGACGGCCCAACCGCCGAGAATGCGTTGCGGGTCATTTCACGTTTCAACGACAGCGTTCAGGCCCTTTTGTTCAGCGAGACGACGCTCGCGCCGGAATATCCGGAGAGCGCGATCACCCGGCCCTTCCCGTTCAACGCCTATTATTCCGAGGATGAAGCGCCGGATATCGACGGCGACGATTATCAACTCGAGATCGGCGGCCTCGTCGACAACAAAAAGCCGTGGACACTTCCCGAACTGAACAAGCTGCCGGAAGTGTCGCAAATCACGCGCCATGTCTGCGTCGAAGGCTGGAGCGCCATCGGTTCGTGGCAGGGCGTAAGACTGTCCGATTTTCTCAAACTGATCGGCGCCGATACGACGGCCAAATATGTGTGGTTCCAGTGCGCGGAGGGCTATTCCAACACCGTCGACATGCCTACGGCGTTACATCCGCAGACCCAATTGACGCTCAAATTCGACCACAAGACCTTGCCGACCGCCTACGGGTTCCCGATCAAGATCCGCATTCCGACGAAGCTCGGATTCAAGAATCCGAAATATGTCACCGCGATGTGGGTGCAGAACAACGATGCCGGCGGTTATTGGGAGAACCAAGGCTATAATTGGTTCTCTGGCCTCTAGAGCGTGATCTGGAAAAGTAGAAGCCGGTTTTCCGAAAAAGATCATACCCATCAAATGCGTAGGGCCGCAGTCAATTCGATTTGAAACGATTGCGCTTTAAGGCTCGATTTCATCACCCGCTTCCGTCGCGGCAGCGGCTTGACAATTGCACAATAGTTCTATATTCGTTGAAATATGGAATTAACAATTGCCGTCGCGGCTTTGGCTGCGCTCGCCCAAGAGAACCGGTTGGAAATCTTTCGGCTACTGGTCCAGGCCGGCCCGCAAGGCATGGCGGCCGGGCAAGTGGCCGAAAAGCTCGGTCTCGCCCCCAACACCCTCACCTTTCATTTCGACCGCCTCCGCTTTGCTGGACTGGTCACGGTTCGCCGTGATGGGCGCTCCATGATCTATGCGGCGCGATTCGAGGCGATGAACGATCTTGTCGCCTTCCTCACTGAAAACTGTTGCCAAGGCGCGCGGGAGTGCGCGCCGGGAGCAGTGTGCAAACCCAAGGGAGTCTCCCATGAAGCGGTTTCACGTGCACGTCGCCGTTGATGATCTAGAGCAGTCCATCCGTTTCTATTCGGCGTTGTTTGCTGCGGAGCCTTCCGTCATCAAGGCCGATTACGCCAAGTGGATGCTTGACGATCCGCGCGTCAATTTCGCCATCTCGACGCGCGGCCGACAATCGGGCCTCGACCATCTCGGCATTCAGGCCGAAAGCAGCGAAGAACTGAAAGAGATTTACGCCCGGCTGCACAAGGCAGGCGGGACCGTCATTGAACAGGGCCAAACGAATTGCTGCTACGCCCAGTCGGAAAAGTCCTGGATTGACGACCCCGCCGGCATCTCATGGGAGACGTTCCACACGACGGGCGAAAGCACAGACTATGGCGATGGATCAGGCGAGCGCATAGCCCGCGTCGCTCATGAGAAGTCGTGTTGCGCGCCAGCGCCAAAGATCGCGGAGCCTGCCGCCGCGTGTGGTTGCTCCTGAGCGTGCCATGACCGAACCCTACAATGTGCTTTTTCTCTGCACGGGCAACTCGGCGCGCTCCATCATGGCGGAAGCGATCTTGAACAAGGTCGGCGCGGGGAAATTCCGCGCCTATAGCGCCGGAAGTCAACCCAAGGGCTGCGTAAATCCCGAAACTGTCCGGCTGTTGCAAAGTCTCGGCTATGACGCGTCGGGCTTTCGGTCGAAGTCGTGGCACGAGTTTGCCAAGCCCGGCGCGCCGCCGCTCGATTTCGTGTTCACAGTTTGTGACAACGCGGCAGGCGAGACGTGTCCGGTCTGGCCCGGTCAGCCCATGACCGCGCATTGGGGGGTTCCCGATCCCGCTGAGGCCATGGGCAACGATGCTGAAATCGCGCTCGCCTTCAAAAATGCGTATCGTATGCTCAATCGACGCATCGGTATTTTCGCGTCATTGCCGCTGCGCTCGCTCGATCGACTGACGCTGCAAAACAAGCTCCGTGAAATCGGCAACGTCGGCAAAGCGGTCGAGCCAACGTGAAGCGCCTCGTTGCCGAGTTTTTGGGATCGGCGTTCTTGCTCGCGGGTGTCGTCGGCAGCGGCATCATGGCCGCGAAGCTCGCGGGCGGTAACGGCGCGCTCGCGCTTCTCTGCAACACGCTCCCGACCGGCGCAATTCTCGCCGTCTTGATTTTGACGTTCGGCCCGGTGTCGGGTGCGCACTTCAATCCCGCCGTCAGCCTCGCAGTGGCATTGCGCCGCGACATTCCGGCAAGAGTTGCCGCCATGTATATCGCCGCGCAGATCGTCGGCGGCATCGTCGGTGCGCTGGCCGCGCACGCCATGTTTGAGCTTCCGTTGTGGCAAGTTTCGATGACTGTGCGAACAGGACCCGGCCAATGGCTCGCGGAATCTATCGCCACATTCGGGCTGTTATTGACGATCTTCGGCTGTTCGGCGCGGACGCCTGGGGCCATTGCCTACGCTGTAGGCCTCTATATTACGGCGGCTTATTGGTTTACCGCGTCAACCTCGTTCGCCAATCCGGCCGTGACCATCGCTCGCGCACTTTCGGATACCTATGCGGGCATTGCCCCGGCGGGCGTGCCGGCATTCATCATCGCGCAGCTTTTCGGCGCGCTCGCCGCCGTCGCGGTTGCGCGTTGGCTGTTTGAGAAGTGACCTATTCGGAATTGTTTGGTTCCTTCGTCGCGAACCCCGATCGCGTCCACGCCGCCAGTATTAGAGGATCATTGCGTTGACCTGTCACGACGCTGAGACTTATTCTCCGATCGCATATTGGTAGATGTCTTCCTCCTGCGCATTGTGAAGACGTACAAGGGCCTCAATAGATTCAATGACACGTTGGGCGTCCCTGATCAGGTAACGATCGATGTCCTGTGGCGTGAGGCCATCGGTAATCCGCCTTAGAAGCCGCGCGAGATGGATGATCTCGCGGTGCGCTCGGCTCATGGCCCCAAGCCCGGCCCCTAGTCCGTGGCGATCAGCCAAATACTTAGCTATGCGGGGGTAAATCGCGCTTTCATCCTCGCGCTCGTGCACAATGACCTGGTCGGAAACAATACGATCCGCCTCGGCGATCAGCGCGACCGCATCGGCTTCCGCTGCCTGATCGAGACTATCAGCAATCTCTCTTAATCGGTTGAGAGTGGCTTCCATGCGCTCGTGGTCAGCGCGCAGGATCGTGGCCGCATCCGCGGGCATTTTGCGGTGACCGATTGCTCGGCCAGAACTCAAGGCGCGCAGCGCGTTGAGGATGACCGCAATGTCGATTGCCTCCTGCGTCAGGGCGCCTGCAATGGGCGGTAGGAAACCAATGGCGGCAAAGCCCATGGCTGCACCGGACATTGCCAGCCCGGCAAGGATGCTTTGCAGGGCGATCCGGCGCGTGCGCCTTGCGATTGCAACTGCATCGGAGACTCGGTCGAGCCGGTCCGTCAGGATGACGACATCCGCAGCTTCGGACGATGCGCTGGCTCCTCGCGCTCCCATCGCAATGCCGACATTCGCTGCCGCCAGCGCGGGCGCATCATTGATGCCATCCCCGACCATGACGGTAGCGTTTAGGCGGCGCTCGGTCGCCACGGCATCCACCTTGTCGGCCGGCTCGCGGTCCGCGAGAACCGCGTCAAGATCGAGGGCCGAGCCAATGGTCTCGGCGGCGTCCGCCCGGTCGCCCGTAACCATGACAATTCGTGATACGCCGACCGATCGAAGCGCCTGCACTGTGCGTGGCGTTTCGCGCCGAATTTCGTCAGCGAGCAATACGGCGCCGAGTGTGCGTCCCTCGACGGCGACAAACACGCTAAGGGCCGAACGCCACGCCGCCCGTCGTAGCGCCCGCACCGCCCATGGCTCTGGTGTACGACCGCCATGGACCATCTGATGCGACCCAACTTTTGCCCCCCGGCCATTGACAACGCCTTCGAGGCCCGAGCCCATGGTCTCGCGCACCTGAGACGGAATATTAAGTTTAAGCCCTTTTGCCCTAGCGGCTTCGACGATGGCTGTAGCAACGATGTGGTGCGAGGCTTGCTCCAGAGAACCGGCGATCCGCAGGACTTCGTCGGCGTTTTGGCCCGGAGCAACTTCAATTGCGACCAGGCGGGCGCCGCCCACGGTCAACGTGCCGGTCTTATCGAACATTACGGTATGGGCCCGCGCCAGTGCTTCGAGTGGGCCGCTTCCTTTGACGAGAATTCCCTGCTTGGCGGCGCGCGCGACACCGGCAATGAAAGCGACGGGCGCTGCGAGAATAAGCGGGCAAGGCGTCGCAGCGACCAGCACAGCGAGTCCGCGCACGGGATCGCCGGATGCGAGCCACGCGCCGCCGGCAATTACCAAGGTCGTCGGCAGCAGCAGCAGGGCGTAACGGTCGGCCATTCTTATGAATGGCGACTTTGCCATTTGTGCCGCATTGACCAAGCGAACGATGCCCGCATAGGTGCTTTCGCTTGCACTGGCAGAAGCGCGTATTTCGAATGCATCACCCGCGTTAAGTGTTCCGCTTCGAGCGAGTTCGCCAGCCTGCTTCGAGGCCGGAATGGGCTCTCCTGTCAGCGCCGCTTCATCAATCACCGCCGTTTGGCTCGTGACGAAACCATCGACGGGAACGACTTCGCCGGCTTGCACTAGGATTAAATCGCCGACCGAGACCTGTTCGACAGGCACATCCGCGACAATCGAATCAGACCGGCGATGGGCAACTCGCGGTGCCCTATCAATGAGTGACCTTAAATCGCGCTCCGCGCGTGCGACGGCAAAATCTTCAAGTACGTTTCCACCAGCGTACATGATTGCGATTACGATGCCCGCCAGCTCTTGGCCAAGCGCCAGCGCGCCCAACATAGAAACGAAGGCTACCGCGTCCACGCCCAAGCGGCCTGACAATAAGTCGCGGACCATGGAGATGAGCAAGCCGGTAAGGACGGGGATCGTTCCTCCCGCCCAGCACCAGCGCGCCAAGTCGTGACGCCCCGCGCCCCAGGCTGCGATACCGAGGATGAGTCCGGTCATCGCGGAGGCGATCAGTGCCCGGCGAAACAGCCTTTCGCTTGAGATGCCAATGCCAAACATTGAAAATTATTCCGCGAGTGAATGGGCAGTTCCCGCTTTCCGAGCCGAGCACTTTTGCAGCACCCTCAGCGAATATTTCCGCAAGCAATGCTTCCTCCCACAATGCGTTATCTTTACCGCGCTCGTCGCCCGTTCAGTTTGATCAAAGTCAATGTGGTTTTTGCCAGCGCAATGGGGCGCGAGTGTGCGCGGCACATTTCCAGCGCAACATGCCCCTGACATTCACCCGCTGCGAAGGCGGCCGCTTGCCAAGCCGCGTCGCGCCTATTAGCAATCCTGCCAATCGGGTCATTCCGGACGCCGAGCAAAGCGAGGATATCCGGAATCCATAACCGCGGCGAACCACGTGACAACGAAGGCCGAGATTATGGATTCCGGGTTCGCGCGGAGCGCGCCCCGGAATGACGTGAGTACGGGGTGTGCTCTTCATGTCGAGCTATAAGCTTCTTCTTCTTGCCGGCGACGGCATCGGCCCGGAAGTCATGGCCGAAGTGAAACGGCTTCTGAGCTTTTACGCCAAGCGGGGCATCGCCGATTTCCGCATCGAGGAAGGTCTGGTCGGCGGCGCCAGTTACGACGCGGACAAAGTGGCCATTACCGAGGCCACCATGGCCGCGGCGCACGCGGCGGATGCGATCATCTTCGGCGCCGTAGGCGGACCGAAATGGGACAAGGTACCCTACGAGGCGCGCCCGGAAGCAGGTCTGCTGCGGCTGCGCAAGGAACTCGGCCTGTTCGCCAATATCCGCCCGGCGATCGTCTATCCGGCGCTGGCCGATTCCTCGAGTCTGAAGCGCGAGGCGGTCGAAGGGCTCGACATCATCATCCTGCGCGAACTCACCGGCGGCGTTTATTTCGGCGAGCCCAAGACCATCATCGATCTCGGCAACGGTCAGAAGCGGGCCGTCGACACCCAGGTCTACGACACCTACGAGATCGAGCGCATCGCCCGCGTCGGTTTCGAGCTGGCGCGCAAGCGGCGCAATAAGCTCACCTCGATGGAGAAACGCAACGTCATGAAGACCGGCGTGCTCTGGCACGAGGTGGTCGAAGATCTGCACGCGCGCGAATATAAGGACGTTCAGCTTGAACACATGCTGGCGGACGCCGGCGGCATGCAGCTCGTGCGCTGGCCGAAGCAGTTCGACGTCATCGTGACCGACAATTTGTTCGGCGACATGCTCTCCGACGTCGCGGCGATGCTGACCGGCTCGCTCGGCATGCTGCCGTCGGCTTCGCTCGGCGAGGCCGATCCCAAGACCAAGCGGCGTAAAGCGATGTATGAGCCGGTGCACGGTTCGGCGCCAGACATTGCCGGCAAAGGCATGGCCAATCCGATCGCCATGCTGGCGTCGTTTGGCATGGCGTTACGCTACTCGTTCAACATGGCCGAGGCAGCCGATCGGCTCGATGCCGCCATCGCGGCCGCGCTCGCCAAGGGCTTGCGCACCGCCGATATCAAATCTGACGGCGCCAAAATCGTCAGCACCGCCGAAATGGGCGAAGCCATCGTCGGCGAACTGGAGCGGCTCACCGCGTGACGCCGCGGCGCCGCTGCGGGAGCCGAACTTAAAACGGGCTTTGCGAGCCGAGCCCGGTGCCGTCGAAGGCGCTCGGCAAAGGATACCTTCCGGTCCCCTGGCGATCGGGGCCGAAGAACCAATAGGGCCGGCCAGGATCGCCGCCAGGCGGCAGCACATAGTCCCGGTACGAGCGATCGCCGACCGAAACTTCGGTCCCGGTGTCCAGATAGGACCGCTGGCGCGGAATGACGATCACCCTGGTATGGCCATTGCCGTCCGGGATGATCGTGGTGGTCGGCTGGATGATAGTGCCGCTGGCGGAGCGCTCCACCACCGGCTGCTGTTGCGCCGGTTGGCGCTTTTGGGCCGCGTCGGCGACGACGGTCCCCGCCCCAAGCGCGGCAATCAACCCGATAATGGCAGTGGACGAACGCATGACTGAAAGCATCGGTTCCTCGCTCTGGCGGCGCCGTCAATCTAACCCGATTTGGCAGACGACAACAGCGCTGCGGTAATTCTTTGTCCGGCCGGCTGTTCTACGGATTGCCACAATTGTCTCCCCGCCGCGGACCATCCCGCTGAGAATTAAGGCTTAACTCATAATGATTTATATCACAGCCGGCCGGCGGCAAAGCCCGGTGGCTTGGCTCCGGGAGCCAATGACTGTCGCTGCTGCGGGGCTCTCTGCTTGCACACGATTGTGTTTGCGGGTGTTCTCGCTTAGAAGCGCTTGCGTTCCGGTTCCCGCCGGGCTCGAGCAGCGAGGCCTGTCCTCGATGGAGATTTTACGATGGGATTTAGCGTCGCCGTTGTTGGCGCGACCGGCAATGTGGGCCGCGAAATGCTCGGCATCCTGGCCGAGCGCTCGTTCCCGGCCGACGAGGTCGTTGCGCTTGCCTCGCGCCGCAGTCAGGGCGTGGACGTGTCCTATGGCGAGCGGACGCTGAAGGTCAAAGCGCTCGAACATTACGATTTTTCCGGCATCGACATCTGCCTGATGTCGGCGGGCGGTGCGGTATCCAAGGAGTACTCGCCCAAAATCGCCGCCGCCGGCGCGGTCGTCATCGATAATTCCTCGGCCTGGCGCTACGACGCCGACGTGCCTTTGATCGTGCCGGAAGTGAACGCCGACGCGATCGCCGGCTTTCGCAAGCGCGGCATCATCGCTAATCCGAATTGCTCGACCGCGCAGCTCGTCGTCGCGCTCAAGCCGCTGCACGACCGGGCCAAGATCAAGCGCGTCGTTGTCGCCACCTATCAATCGGTCTCGGGCGCCGGCAAGGAAGCGATGGACGAATTGTTCGCGCAGACTAAGGCGGTCTTTCAGCTCGACGAGATCGAGGCGAAGAAGTTTCCCAAGCGGATCGCGTTCAATCTCATTCCGCAGATCGACGTGTTCATGGAGGACGGCTATACGCGCGAGGAATGGAAGATGGTGGTCGAGACCAAGAAGATTCTCGATCCCAAGATCAAGCTGACCGCGACCTGTGTTCGCGTGCCGGTCTTCATCAGCCATTCCGAAGCGGTCAATGTCGAATTCGAGGAGTCGATCACGGCCGACGAAGGGCGGGAAATCCTGCGCAGCGCGCCCGGCTGCCTCGTGGTCGATTCGCGCGAGCCCGGCGGTTATGTCACTCCCTACGAAGCGACCGGCGAGGACGCGACCTATATCAGCCGCATTCGCGAGGACGCGACCGTCGACAATGCGTTGTCGATGTGGATCGTGTCCGACAATTTGCGCAAGGGCGCGGCGCTCAACGCCGTCCAGATCGCCGAATGCCTGGTCAACCGCAAGCTCATCACGGCGAAGCGGAAGGCGGCATAGCCCGGCTCGCGATCGTGCGCCGGCGGGTTCGGCCCGAATCGGCCAGCCTGCAACCTGTATGAGATTTGGACTTCGCCGATGACCGTCCGGCCGCGCCGCAGCGTTCTTTACATGCCCGGATCGAATGCGCGCGCGCTGGAAAAGGCGCGCGAACTGCCGGCCGACGGCCTCATTCTCGATCTTGAAGACGCGGTTGCGCCCGAGGCCAAGCCGCAAGCGCGAGACGCCGTCGTCAAGGCGCTCAAGCAAGGCTTCGGCGACCGCGAAGTGCTGGTTCGGATCAACGGGCTGGATACCCGCTGGTGGGTCGACGACATCGACGCCGCGGCGTCGGCGCGGCCCGATGCGGTGCTAGTGCCGAAAGTGTCCTCGCCGCGCCAATTGCAGGACCTGGCGGCGCGGCTCGTCGACATGGGAACCGATCCGCATGTGCGCGTCTGGGCCATGATGGAAACGCCGCTCGCTATGCTCAATGTCCGCGACATCGCCTCCGCGGCGCTCGATTCGGAGACGCGACTTGCCGGCTTCGTCATGGGCACCAACGATCTCGCCAAGGACACGCGCGCGCGGCTCGTACCCGGCCGAGCGCCGATGCTGCCGTGGCTGATGAATTGTCTCGCCGCGGCGCGGGCCTACGGCCTCGACATCCTCGACGGCGTCTACAACGATCTCGGCAATGCCGAGGGGTTCGCCGAGGAATGCCGGCAGGCGCGCGATTTTGGCTTCGACGGCAAGACGCTCATCCATCCGCACCAAATCGAGCCGTGCAATCAGGCGTTCTCGCCGACGCCGGACGAAGTCGCGGCAGCACGCAAAATCATCTCCGCCTTCGATCTGCCGGAGAACGAGAACAAGGGCGTCATTCAGATCGACGGCCGCATGGTCGAGCGCCTGCATGCCGAAATGGCGAGGCGCACGGTGACGATTGCGGACGCGATTGCGCGAAGAAAGCAGCAGCCGGCCGCGTCCGTGGCGTGAAGAGTCCTTCCGGAAGGGAAAGGGCGGCGCGGTTGGAAGTCAGGCCTATGTGCGGCCTATGTCCGCTTTACCTGGTGAGTTCAACCGGTCACTGCAACACCGCTCGTAGTCTATCGGCCGGGGTTTCGAATCCCAAGGTCTTCCGAGGGCGTTGATTGAGCCGTAAGGCAATCTTGTTCAGATACGCCGTCTGCGTGCAGCCAGGTCATCGTCACTGAATCGCCGCCGGTTTCGCCGAGCGTCGTAGCAAGGATCTTGATCACCCAGAAACCGAGCGTCACTTCAGGGACTTTGCTGACCTTGTCTTCGTATTGCATTGTGCCTCTTACAGACGTTCACGTGGCGTGACGGCGAGTCTACAACCGCGACTCTCGTCCCGTAAATAACGCGGGAACCGCTCCGTAGTTTTTCTACGAACCTTGAATTGGTGTAATGTAAATCTCTGGGCCGGATTGACCGGCCGGAACCGCCGGGCCGGATGCGGAGGTTCCATGCGCCACCTCGGCATTTGCATTGCCCTTGCGGTGACTGGGGCTTTATGGCTCCAGTGGGAGTCGTTTCAATCGATGGACTTCAAGATGTCGTTTTATCGGACGAAGGCCGACACTGTTGTCTGCGAAACGCCATTTCAAATCCGAAAGGCAATCGTCGCAATGGCTCAGGATGACGGAGGCCGCATTCGCAGTCTCGCGTGTAGCCGACCGGGAGCCGGAAAGAGAGTGCGCATAGTTGCCATGCCTGGAACCAAATACGGGCCCCTGGAAAATTCAATTGGTCTCGGAACAAGGGGAGTCTGCCCCGATGTGGGGCTATGCCGATCAATTTGAAGCTGACGAAGATTAGCAGTTACGACCACGGACCGACTGTTGGCCGTTCTCTTTGTCGGACTTGGGTCATTGGCGGACACAGCGACGCTTCAACTGCCGACGGATAGCCACCTCGCTGTCGGCATCAACGTCGTGGACCTGCAACGCCGACTTGGCGATATCGAGACCGATTGTCGCGGTCGCAGGCGAGCTTAGCTTCTCCGAATCGTGGCAGCTTCAACAGCACCCACCTCTATGACACTCACGCGCCCGCGGAGGAGCCGTCCATAGCATCAATTGCGGACATTTTTAGCAGTGCCTTCGGGCGGTTTATTCAGCGGCTTCAGCAACGTCGGGGTGCCGCCACGAACGGTACGGATGTTGCGCTAATGTGCCGTTATAGTACCGCGCCTCTCCAGTAACTTCCGAACCGATCCAAGGCGGCGATTCAATTTGGTGATTCTCACTAGGAAGTTCGATTTCAGCTATAACCAAACCGAAATTTTCGCCCGAAAACACGTCGATTTCCCAAGTCAGATTGCCGCACGGAACGATATAACGAACTTTCTCGATGAGGTGGCCCCGCCTGAGCGATATTAGCTCCTCGGCATCCAATATCGGTATCGCGTACTCAAACTCTCGTCGACAAAGCTTTGATGCGCGCGTTTTGAGAGTTAAGGTCGCACCGACGTTATCCTTGATGCGGACACGCATTGACACTTTTGCGTTCGAATCTAGATAGGCTTGCTTTATTTTTATCTGGCGGACGACCGAATTATGCCAAGCGTCGTTGCGCACCAGGAATTTGCGCTCGATTTCAATACTCATCTTACGCCTGAAAGCTTTAATTGCGACGGTCTTCTGACGCGGATTAGGTCGAGATATCAAAGTGCAAAATCAGAAGCAAGTTTTGCGAATTTTCACGGGCTGCGACTAGGCGTCGTATCTAGCGCACCGTCCATGCTGCTAAAAGTTGTCTTAATGTCCGCTCGAAACGGCAAGTGGACTAGTTTCGACCAAAGATGGCTATGGATAGGTGTGACGGGCGTATCGTCCGCTGACCAGAGACAAGCACAACCCCTGGGAATAAAGATGCTCTTGACGCCAAAAGTCACCCACGTCCGGGCTCTAAACCGTCCCGCGACGATTCCGATTTCTCGACGACGTGCAGTTTCCGAACCGTCAATTCATCAACCTCCAGTTTGCCAAACCGCGCCCGCTTGATCGCGACACGATCGATAGCAAGGCGGCCGACCGCGAGCGCGCCGATTGCGACGGCGCCAATCGCTGCCACCCCTAAGGCGAACGCCAAGAGATTGGCGATAGGAGCGTCACGATATTGAGCAGTTACCTCGCGCGTCATTAGCATCCTCCATCAGATGAACCCACTCGACCGCGTAAAACTAGCTGGTGTTCCCCACCGGGCTATGCTCCACCAACGGTCTTCAGCGTGCAGGTCGCGGGGCCTACTCTGCGGCCGCGGCCGCCAATGTTT
The DNA here is from genome assembly GCA_035623195.1 of Xanthobacteraceae bacterium. GTDB lineage: Bacteria > Pseudomonadota > Alphaproteobacteria > Rhizobiales > Xanthobacteraceae > BOG-931. Next base: position 39,465 of record DASPTX010000048.1, read on the forward strand.
TGACGCCTGTAATTAGCCTTTACCTGAATAATTTCTAACGACTGCATGCATGACTCTTCTCCTATATTGGCCATATCCAAGGTGAAATCGGATTTTTTTGCAGCGCCGCCAAGCAAGGACCCTGCCTGCAACGGCTTACAATGTGGTGATTACACCAGGGATTTGTCGCCAACGGAATGGGGGGTAGCGGTCTAGCGGCGAAGCAGCAATTTTGAACTGCCGATGTCACCTTAGGGTCATGAACGGACAGGGAGGCATTTCAGCGTAATGTCCGCTTTACTCTTCAAAGCAGCCATCGATGAGCGCATCGGGATGCTTTATGCAAAAAGGCGAAATCGCCTCTGACGTTAGGACGCCGGCGGTTTATATAATCACCGTATGAATGAAAGCCATTTCGCCGAATTGTCGGCCTGGCTAGCCCAAGCCGGCCTGGCCGGCACCCCTGAAACCGACATTGTTTCTATATTCTGCGACCGTTGCGTCGCGGCTGGACTTCCGCTTGGGCGCGCCCATGTATTTATCGACACGTTACATCCGATCCACGAAGGACGCCTGTTCCGCTGGGGCTATAGTCCTGACGAATCCCCTATGCACGAATACGGCCGCACCAGCCTGGAAGGTTTCGGCGCGCCCGGTTCCGTATCGTTGGATACACAGGCAACCAACATCTGGCGGCGCAGCGCATTCAACTCCATGCTGCAAACCGGCGCGTCGCTGCTGCGCCGCCGATTAAATGCCGACACTAAGGACGAGTTCTCGTTGTTGCCGGAATGGCTCGCAGCGGGGATGACCGACTATGTCGCGATCATCAACCGCTTTGCCGCTGACGGCGTCATCGGTGAGATGGATGCCGTATACTCATCATGGGGAACAAGGGCGCCCGATGGATTCAACGACGGCCAAATCGCTGCCCTTAAACACATCGTGCCGTACCTTGCTCTTGCCATCAAATCGGTGTCGCTCGCGCGCATGACCCGAACGCTGATGGAAACCTATCTTGGCCGCGACGCTGGCCAGCGCGTGCTCAGCGGACGGATTGTGCGCGGCATTGCCGAGCGAATCGACGCCGTCGTGTGGTTCAGCGACCTGAGGGGGTTCACGCGCATCACCGACTCCACACCGGAACAGGTCATTCCATTGCTGAACGATTACTCCGACGCCATCGTCTCGGCGATCCACGAGCATGCCGGCGATGTGCTCAAGCTGATCGGCGACGGCACGCTCGCGATTTTCACCGCCGAAGATCGCATTCATGCGTGCAACTCGGCATTGTCCGCGGTGATCGCCGCGCGCCGGGGCGTCGCCGAATTGAAAAAGCGCCGCGCCGCGGACGGCAAGCCGGTAACCGACATGTATCTCGGCCTGCATGTCGGCGAAGTCTTCTATGGCAATGTCGGAAGCCGGGAACGGTTGGACTTCACCGTCCTTGGACCGGCCGTTAACGAGGCGAGCCGCATTGCGGCGATGTGCCGTTCGGTCGATCAGCCGGTCCTGATGTCGTCGGCATTTGCCGATGTCGGAGACATCAGACGCCGGCTCGTTTCGGTGGGGCGATACGCCCTGCGTGGCGTATCGCACCCTCAGGAGCTGTTTACGCTCGATCCTGAAGGATGGTGAACCGGAGAGCCGGTAACCGACCGACCAGGCATGAGGGCCTCACCTCCATCAGCCATTCGATGTCCTCCATGAACAGAGGTCGCACCCTCCTTTCCAGGGCATGATCCGGAAAAAGCCTGCCCCGGACACCGATCCGGGGCGGAAGCCGACTTTCCAAAAAGATCATGCCTCATCGAATTCTAGAGCCGAAATCGATTCAACTTGAAACGATCGCGCTCTAGGAGGCGGGAGCGATGTACGGAAATGTCTTCGACGGCTTCGCCGTAACTGACTCTTTGCCAATTCCGAGATGGACTGGAGAGTTGGATGCAATCGTGAACATGACGTCCGGCGCGTTGTCCGTCAGTGAGCGGCCATTCCACTCGGCAAAACCAAACGAGGCTGGAGTGCCAACCGTGTACGGCAGAATATTAGGAAAGAATCGATGCGCTATCTTTTCCGCGTAAGCCTGTGGGTCTTCCGCAGTGCCGCTAGCGGCAACGACGGCTGCGACTGCCTTGGTGACGGTTGGGCCATAAGTCACGAAGTCATCGGTAGGACGGCCCGCGTTAAGACGGTTGCCGAGATCTTCGTTGTACTGGGTAAACAACGGATGGATCATAGGTAGGCCGACGCGGTTGATCGGACGCCACTGTCCTGCGTCCGTTGCCAACGCCGCCACAGCCCACACACCAATTTTACCGCCGCGGGCCTTGGGCAGCAGATCCTTGTCCGGCACTTCCAGCACGATGGAGTACACCGTGTGACCGGCAAACAGATTTTTCGCTTTGGCGGGATTCCATCCCGACAGGTTAACAATTGTGCCGTCCTGAAAGGCATGGCCGACGGCGTGGAGAACGTCGGGCTCGATCCAAAACGGATCGCCTGCCTTGCCGGTCCAAATGCGCAGGCCGGTTGGACTGCTTACGGTTTCTCCGGTGGTTCCCCTTGCGACAATCTCCCCTGGCGCATACGGATCGACCGCACGCGCACCCTCAATGGACCTCAGCACGAAACGCTGTTTACCCGCCGAATCTCTTTCATCGAAGGTAATTCGATAGGTCAGATCTTCGATGGCATCGCCGTTGAAGTCGATTTTGAATTCGTACATTCCCTCGGGGTGATAACCGGGCACTGGTATTTTTCCGGCGATCGAGTGGCAGACACTTATCAGAAAGACGGTGCCGGCCTGACCACGGAAAACGTAGAGATCGGTGATGTCGAGACGGACATCTTGCCTGGCGATTGGCGAGTCCAGATGGTGGGACATGAATCTCTCCCTTGCATTGAGGCTTGAGGAAAACCATTTAGCCACCGGCGGCGCGTTCAGCATCGCTCTTACCAATAGGGCAGTCCGACATAGTTTTCGGCAAATGCGGTCGCCGCGGCTTTCGAGCGGAAAATATAATCGAGCTCGGCGAGCTGCATCTTCTGCTCGAATCCGGAGTCCGGGAAACGGTGCAACAGCATCGTCATCCACCAAGAAAAGCGTTCCGCCTTCCACACCCGCGCCAGCGCTTTCTCCGAATAATGTTGAAGTCCGGCATCCGACTTGTCCCGGTAGTGCTCGACCAGCGCCCGTGAAAGATATTGCACATCGCTCGCCGCAAGATTGAGGCCTTTAGCGCCGGTCGGCGGCACGATATGGGCCGCATCGCCGGCGAGGAATAGCCGGCCGAAGTGCATCGGTTCGGCGATGAAGCTGCGCAGCGGGGCGATGCTCTTTTCAATCGAAGGACCGGTGACAAGCCGCTCGCGCGCCTCGTCATCGAGCCGCGGCTTGAGCTCCTCCCAAAACCGCTCGTCCGGCCATGATTCGATGTCCTCGGCGAGGCTGCATTGCAAGTAGTAGCGGCTGCGTGTCGCCGAGCGCATCGAGCACAATGCGAAGCCGAGTGAATGTCGCACATAGATAAGCTCTGACGAGACCGGCGGCGTATCGGACAGCAGCCCAAGCCAGCCGAACGGATAAACGCGCTCGTAGTTGTTGATCGCGCTCGGCGGCACGCTCTTGCGGCAGATGCCATGAAAGCCGTCGCAGCCGGCAATGAAATCGCATTCGAGCTCCTGCGACTTGCCATCAGCGCGCCAGGTAACACGCGGTTTCGGCCCGTAGATGTCGTGCAGCGCGACATCGTAGGCGGCGTAGGTCGTCCTGGCCCCGAGGGCAGCGCGGCCGTCCATCAGATCCTTGGTGATTTCGGTCTGCCCATAGACCATCACGGTCTTGCCGGTGAGCGCTTTAAAGTCGACGCGGTGGCGCACGCCCTCGATGCAAATCTGGGTGCCGTCATGCACCAGGCCTTCCGCGTGCATGCGCCCGCCGACGCCGGCCTCATCGAGAAGATCAACCGCGACCTGCTCGATGACGCCGGCGCGGATGCGGCTGAGTACGTGCTCTCCGGTGTGGCGTTCGAGGATAATGTTGTCGATGCCGTTCTTGTACAAGAGCTGACCGAGCAGCAGGCCGGCCGGTCCGGCGCCGACGATCGCGACTTGAGTGCGCATGGTTCACCTGACATTTCCGCAAACGCGAGAAGTGGAACTGTCCCGAGGAGCCGGTAATTTAAATTAACGCAGGGAGACTGATCGGGATTTCGTTCGCACGTCCCCGGTTAGGACGATGTCCAGTATATCGGCTTTACGAAAATCTCAATCAGCGACGCCCAAGGCGTTCGAGCGCTCCTGCTCGCGCGCTGCCGGCGTCGCATTCACAGTTGGGGTCGGCTGCTGCGATTGTTTTGGTTGAATGCGAGGAGTGAGCGATCGTGTCTGGCGATCGCCCCACGCTAAAACTGCTGCGAAAACCAGAAAGGAGCCGGTGATGATGCTCAACACGGCGATTTGATCGATCGACATCGGAGCTTTCCTTCCAGCGGATGTCCTTTTCTCAATTAAAAATATCATGGCTCGTGGGCCCTCAATTGACCTACGTCAACATCACACGCTGGGTTTGGGCTTTGCCGATTAGATTAGCCGCCGCCGGATGCTTACTCTTGGGCCTCAAAGCAGCTCGATGGCGGATGTCAATTGAATGCCGCAAGGGCGGCGAGCTGCGCCAATTGCCGGGCTGCCATGCAAAGCTGGCTGTTTTGACCTAAGTCAAGACCCATCGATGGGTCGCCGTCATGGTAACCGCTGTTCCTTTGCGCTGATCATATCCAGCGCAAGCGTCCGATGATCATGAGTGGCGTGTATCTATGCGGACGATCGCTGGCCGAAGATACCGTGAAGCCTGAAACGACAGGAGTTGTGATGAGGCAAGACATTCCGGGCACTCAAGACATTCCGGGCACTATCGTCTTTGACGCCATCCAGGCACAGAAAGGCTATGCGCTCAACCGAATGTGCTTCTCATTTAACAGCGCCGAAAATCGCGCCGCGTTTCTTAGGGACGAAGACGCATACTGTAAGAAATATGGCCTCACCGAACAGCAGCGGCAAGCGATCAAAAAGCGAGACGTATTACGTCTCCTCGAGAACGGGGGGAACGTTTATTACCTCGCCAAATTCGCCGGGATTTTCGGTCTCAACGTGCAAGACATTGGCGCTCAACAAACTGGCACCAGCGTGGATGAGTTCAAGGCCAAGCTCGCCGCGGCAGGGAGATAAACATGTCTACGATCATCGGCGCCGTCGGAACTACGCACGTGCCATCGATCGGAAAGGCGATCGCAGAGAATAAACAGAATGATCCTTATTGGCGGCCGTTCTTCAAGGGCTTCGATTACGTCCACCACTGGCTGGCGGTTCAGAAACCCGACATTGTCGTAGTATTCTACAACGATCACGGACTCAACTTTTTTCTCGACAAGCTGCCGACATTTGCCGTTGGCGCAGCCAAAGAATATCGCAACGAGGACGAGGGCTGGGGCATTCCAGTCGCGCACGCCCTTGCCGGCGACCCGGATTTGTCGTGGCACCTGATCAACTCTCTTGTCGCCGACGAATTCGATGTCACCATGTGCCAGGAAATGCTGGTGGATCATGCGGTCACGATACCGATAGCCCTGATGTGGCCTGGAGAGAAGTCCAAGCCGATCAAGATCGTACCGGTATCAATCAACACCGTGCAGCATCCGTTGCCGTCACTGAAGCGTTGCCTCAATCTCGGTCGATCGGTCGGCCGTGCGATCGAGCGTTACGGCAAGGAGTTGCGTGTATTGATCGTGGGTACCGGGGGTTTATCGCATCAGCTGGACGGTAAGCGGGCAGGCTTCATCAATAAGCACTTCGACCAGCTCTGCATGGATAAGATCGCCGGCGATCCCGAATCGCTTATCGGTTATTCGATTCATGATTGGGTCGAACAGGCCGGCGCCCAAGGCGTTGAATTTCTCAATTGGATGGCCATGCGCGGCGCGATGACTGGACACGTCACTGAAGTGCACCGCAACTATCACATCCCCATCTCCAACACGGCGGCCGCAACGATGGTCTTTGAGAACAATGGCGCAGCCGAGCGCAAAGCGGCATGAGGCCGCCGAATGGCATGGGAGAGTAGATCATGGCGCTGAGCATGGCGGAGAAACCGACCAACCGGCGAAACGAGGATCAGTGGCCAGCCTCGATCCGCGCTGAATTTGAACACGAGGCTCAGAATCCGAACGGCTGCGTCGGACAGCAATTAATCTCAGAGACGGATAAAGTTCGCGTCTGGCGCATTCATCTCAAGCCAGGCGAGCGCGTTGGCTTCCACCGGCATGTACTCGATTATTTTTGGTCAGCGGCCACTCCAGGCCGTGGCCGGCAATACTTCAATGATGGTGTGATGAGGGAATATACTTATAGGGCCGGCGAAACCCGCCATGAGACGTATGGTCCGGGCGAATATAAGGTCCATGATTTACAAAACATTGGCGATACTGAGCTCACCTTTGTGACAGTTGAGTTTCTCGACAGCGCAAACAAACCCCTGCCAATCCCGCAAGCGGTGCAATTGCAGACGGGCATGTAACATAGCTGTTCAGCTTGAACTTGCGCCAACCCATCGAACGACGGTGCTCCAGGGCTGACCGCTCAACGAAACACGCGGCATTGCATACATTCCCGAATGTGAAGACAATAATCGTATTGCGTGAAACGTTAAATTTTTCGATCTGTTGACCGAGCCTTACGAACCGTGTCGCTGTTTAGGCTGGGCGGAAAGCGCCCGGCGGGATGAAGCCTGGTTCGACATAAGCGAAATACAATGCATCCAGCTGCGCCCACAGGACGTCTGTCTTGAACTTTAGCGCATTCAAAACCGCTTGCTGCTGCTCGGAGTTGCGCGCATTCTCCAGAACAAATTTCAAAGCGAACTCGGAATCGCGCGGCGCCTGGTTCAGCCGTCTACGAAAATAGGCTACCAACTCCTCCGAAATGAAATCGTAGTGCTCTAACATTCCGGCGATGCGTTCAGCATGAATGCCTGGCGCGAACAGTTCGGTGAGCGATGAGGCAATAGCTTCCAGCGTGGGATGCTCATAAACAAAGTGGACATAGGCCTCAACGGCGAACTTAGTCGCCGGCAGAGCTCCCGCCTGCGACGTGACATACAAGCGATCCAACTTCAGTCCATCGGTGAGTTTGAGCCACCGCTCGATGCCGCCGTCATCTCTATCGGATCCGTCATGGTCCTGTATTCGCCGTATCCATTCGCGCCGTAGCGCGCGATCCTGAAGCTTGGCCATCAGCGCGGCGTCTTTTCGGGGAATGGCGGCCTGATAGACGTAGCGGTTTAAGGCCCACGCCTGCACTTGGCCGAAGTTCATCTTTCCGCCGTGCAGCATTTTGTGAAATGGGTGAAGGTTGTGATAGCGTTCGTCGCCGATCTTGCGCAACCGGCGTTCCAGTTCCTCGGGAGTGAAGATCTCGGATGCCATTATCGTCCCCATTTTCCAGCACGGAATCGTTCGCCTTATAAGCGCGCTTTGTCGTTGACATAGGTCAAACGGATCGCGCCCAGGGACGAGGTTTCCGGGACGACGCTACGCGAGGGTCTCGCTTTGTCGCGGCTGCGCTCGATCTAATTCTTCAGTCGATATCCGGTCTTGAAGAACCACCAGACGATGGCGAGGCAGACGGCGAGAAAAACCACCGTCATCGCCAGGCTCACTTCGATATTCACGTCCGCGATGTCGAAAAAGCTCCAGCGGAAGCCGCTGATCAAATAGACCAACGGATTGAACAGCGTCACCGTGCGCCAGAACGGCGGCAATACGCTCGTCGGATAGAAAGTGCCGCCGAGGAACGTCAAGGGCGTGATGATCAAGAGCGGCACGGCCTGTAATTTCTCGAAACCGTCGGCCCATAGCCCGAGAATGAAGCCGAACAGGCTGAAACTGACGGCGGTGAGGATCAAAAAGCCGAGCATCCAGACCGGATGTGCGATGTGGATCGGCACGAACACCCCCGAGGTCGCTAGGATGATAATGCCGAGGATAATCGATTTGGCGGCCGCCGCGCCGACGTAACCGAGCACGATTTCGAACGAGGACACCGGAGCGGAAAGGATTTCGTAAATCGTGCCGACGAAGCGCGGGAAGTAGATGCCGAACGCCGCATTGGTCACGCTTTGCGTTAACAGCATCAGCATGATCAATCCCGGCACGATGAATGAGCCGTAACCGACGCCGTCAATCTGGGTGATGCGGGAGCCGATCGCCGCGCCGAACACGATGAAATAGAGCGAAGTCGAGATTACCGGGGACACGACGCTTTGAAACAGCGTCCTCCCGGTCCGCGCCATCTCATACCTGAAAATTGCCCGCACGGCGTAGAGGTTCATCGCCTCTCTCTCACAAGGTCGACGAAAATGTCCTCCAGCGAACTCTGCGTCGTGCGCAGATCCTTGAATCTGATTCCAGCGCTCTGCAGGTCGTCGAGCAGCGCCGTGATCCGGGTATGCTCGCCCTTGGTGTCATAGGTGTAGGTCAGTTCCGTGCCTTCGCCGCTTAAAGCCAACCCATAGCCCTGGAGCGCGGCCGGGATTTCAGAAAGCGGATAACGCAATTCCAGCGTCAATTGTTTCTTGCCGAGCTTGCGCATCAGTTCGGTCTTGTGTTCCACCAGGATGATCTCGCCCCTGTTGATGACGCCGACCCGGTCGGCCATCTCTTCGGCTTCCTCGATGTAATGGGTAGTGAGGATGATAGTAACGCCGGAGGCGCGCAGCGAGCGGACGAGCTGCCACATCTCCTTTCGCAACTCGACATCGACACCCGCGGTCGGCTCGTCGAGGAACAGGATTTGCGGCTCGTGCGCCAACGCCTTTGCGATCATGAGCCGGCGCTTCATGCCGCCGGAGAGCGTCCGGATCATGGCGTCGCGCTTGTCCCACAGGGAGAGCTCCTTGAGCACCTTGGCGATGACGTCGGGATTGGCCGGCTTGCCGAACAGGCCGCGCGAGAAGCGCATGGTCGCCGGCGGCGTCTCGAACGCATCGGTCGTCAATTCCTGCGGCACGAGCCCGATCAGCGCCCGCGCGGCGCGATAGTCGGCAATAATGTCATGCCCGTCCACTTCGACGGCGCCCGACGAGGGATTGACGATGCCGCAGATGATGCTGATCAGCGTTGTCTTGCCGGCGCCGTTGGGGCCGAGCAGCGCGAAGATTTCGCCGTGGCGTATCTCCAGGTTGATGTCCTTGAGCGCCTGGAACCCACCGGCATAGGTCTTGCTGAGATGCGAGACGGAGATTGCGGGGGTCATTCCCTTCAAAGCCAAGGCCGCGCGGTCTTCGCTTTCCGCTCGAAGCTGTCGATCTTGTCGTGCTTGCGCAACGTCAGCCCGATTTCGTCGAGGCCGTTGAGAAGCGCGTGCTTGCGATGCGGATCGATGTCGAATTTGACCGTGCCGCCGTCGGGGCCGCGGATTTCCTGCTTTTCCAGATCGACGGTCAGCGTCGCATTGGCGCCGCGGTCGGCATCGTCGAACAGTTTTTCCAGGTCTTCCGGCGAGACCTTGATGGGCAGCACGCCGTTCTTGAAGCAGTTGTTGTAAAAAATATCGCCGAACGACGTCGAGATCACGCAAGTGATGCCGAAGTCCTTGAGCGCCCATGGCGCGTGCTCGCGCGAGGAGCCGCAGCCGAAATTGTCGCCGGCGACCAGAATCTTGGCCTTGCGATAGGCCGGCTTATTGAGCACGAAATCGGGGTTTTCGCTGCCGTCGTCGCCATAGCGCTTCTCGGCGAACAAGCCCTTGCCGAGCCCGGTTCGTTTGATCGTCTTCAGATATTGCTTTGGAATGATCATGTCGGTGTCGACATTGATCATTTTGATCGGGGCGGCGACGCCTTCGAGCACCGTGAATTTTTCCATGTTGCATCTTCCGTATCGCGTCCTAAGGCAAGCGGTATCTTGGGAAAGCGGAATTGCCGTTTCGCGGGAGACTTAATGAGGGCTCCGCCGGCCCGGGTCAAGTCTGCGCCGCCGCCGGCGCCTCGGCCGTAAATTTCGATTCGCGCTCCAGCGTGCATACCTGAATGTGATACTCGGTATAGTACTTTTCGCGCGCCAGTTTCTGCGCCGCCCGGTGTTCGGCATTGGTCTGCCAGGCGCGCTGGCCTTGTTCGTGTTCGAATTCGACGATTGCGACCCGTTCGCCGTCGTTCGCAAAAAAGTCCTTATGTGAGACATAGCCCGGCATCATCCGCGCCAGCTCGTTCATGCGATTGGCGAGCGCGACATATTTCTCCCGTAGGCCGGGCTTTAAGCGCGAACGGAACACCGTGACGATCATGGCTTTACTCCTTTTTCAACCCTGTTTCTCATGCTTTGGCATGGCTGCGAGTTCCGTCACCCACGGGCGCGCCGAGCGCCACCAGATTTGCCGCCGCGGCGCGAGCTGATCGCGCTGGCGCAAAATGCCGACCCGCAATGTATAAGACGGCTGCACGCCTCCTCCGAGGGTCGTCGAATAGATCGGCGATCCGCATTTGCCGCAAAACGCCTGCGCCCGCGGCTTGCCGCTTTCCGCGGTGGTCTTGACGTAAATCGCGGGCTCTCCGGTCACTTTAAGGCTTGCGCCTGGCACCGGGATGGAAACGCGAAACGCGGTGCCGGTCGCGGTCTGGCAATCGGTGCAATGGCAAATTTGCACCTTTTCCGGATCGGCCTCAGCCTCGATCCTGATGGCACCGCAAGAACAGGCTCCGTCCACTTTCATGACATTCTCCTTACGAGTTTCTCCTTACGAATTTTCCTTTTCTGCTAGCCGGCAGCTTGTTCGATGGCCGCCATGTCGGCGTCGGACAGGCCGAAATGATGGCCGATCTCGTGCACCAGCACATGCTTGACGATGGCGCCCAGCGTCTCGTCGTGCTCAGCCCAATAATCGAGGATCGGGCGCCGATAGAGCCAAATCATATTCGGCATCTGAACGGGCGCGCTCTCCGAGCGGAAGGGCAGTCCGACGCCGTGAAATAGGCCGAGCAGGTCGAATTCGCTCTCGGCGCGCATCTCGTCCAGCACCTCCTCGCTCGGGAAATCGTCCACCTGGATGACGACGTCGGCGGCAAGATCGCGAAACTTCTCCGGCAAGTGACGAAAAATCTCGCTGGCCAGCACTTCCAGTTCGGCCAGCGAGGGCGCCTTGACCGGCCGCCAGGCGAGCGGATCGGAGATAAGATCGGCCATAATCCTGCTCTACACTTCCTTGCAATTTATCACCTCCCCCTGGAGGGGGGAGGCCGATGCCGAAGGCATCGGGAGGGGTTAATCTTCGGCGAGAAGTATCACCCACCCCGGCTGCTTTCGCGGCCAGCCCTCTCCCTCTAGGGAAGGGTTTAGCTCAACGCGATTGGGCGGTTTCAATGAAACGATTTTTTGTGATTGCGATTCTCGCCGCTTTGGGTATCGGCCTCGCGCCGTCAACGCGCGCCCAGCAGGCCTCGCCGGTCGCGGAGCCAAGCTTGACGACGCCGCCCGCGCCGCCCCCGCGCTATTCGCGGCGGCGCCTCGTGATCAATCCGCCGCCTTTACTGTATAGGCGTTGTATCGACTGGTACGAATTGCAGAACCGGCCGAGCGGCACGGTTCTTTATCCGCAAATGCGCTGCTGGTGGGTGCGAGGGTGACCGTCATTCGGGGACGCGGGCGCCCCCGCTGCGGAGCTTGTCATCGGGCCGGCCACTTCGGGCCGGACCCGTTGGTGGCGCCCCGGAATGACGATCAGTTCCACTCGCGCACGTCGACGAAGTGTCCGGCGATTGCTGCAGCGGCCGCCATGGCCGGCGAAACGAGGTGCGTGCGGCCTTTATAGCCTTGCCGGCCTTCGAAATTGCGGTTCGACGTGGAGGCGCAGCGCTCGCCCGGCGCAAGCTTGTCGGGATTCATGGCCAGGCACATCGAGCAGCCCGGTTCGCGCCATTCGAAGCCGGCCTTGACGAAGATTTTGTCGAGCCCTTCGGTCTCGGCCTGCTCTTTGACCAATCCCGAGCCGGGCACGATCATGCCTTTGACGTTGCTGTTGACGGTCTTGCCGTCCACCACCTTGGCGACTTCGCGCAAATCCTCGATCCGCGCATTGGTGCAAGAGCCGATGAACACGCGATCGATGGCGATATCGACGATCTTCTCGCCACCTTGCAGCCCCATATAGTTGAGCGCCCGTTCGACGGCTTCACGCTTCTTTTCGTCGGCGATGTCGGCAAGCCGCGGCACCCGGCCGGTCACCGAGATGACCTGTTCGGGACTGGTGCCCCAGGTTACGAGCGGCGGCAGTTTCGCTGCGTCGAGTTTCACCTCGCGGTCGAATTGCGCGCCGTCGTCGGAGGCGAGCGTCTGCCAATAGCGCATGGCCGCGTCCCAATCCTTGCCCTTCGGCGCCTTGGGGCGGCCTTTCAAATAGGCATGGGTCTTCTCGTCGGGCGCAATGAAGCCGGCTTTGGCGCCACCCTCGACCGACATGTTGCAGACCGTCATGCGGCCTTCCATCGACAATGCGCGGATCGCTTCGCCGGCATATTCCAGCGCATAACCGGTGCCGCCCGCGGTGCCGATTTCGCCGATAATGGCGAGGATGATGTCTTTGGCGGTCACGCCCGGCGGCAGCTTGCCGTCGACGACCGCGCGCATGTTCTTCGACTTGGTCTGGACCAGCGTCTGCGTGGCGAGCACGTGCTCGACTTCCGAAGTGCCGATGCCGTAGGCGAGCGCGCCAAACGCGCCGTTGGTCGCGGTGTGGCTGTCGCCGCATACCAGCGTTACGCCCGGAAGCGTAAAGCCTTGCTCCGGTCCGATGATGTGGACGATGCCCTGGCGCTTGTCGAACTCGTTGTAATATTCGAGCCCGAAGTATTTCGCGTTCTCCGCGAGGTGGGCGATCTGCGCCGCGCTTTCAGGATCGGGATTGGGCAGATTGCGATCGGTCGTCGGCACGTTGTGATCGACGACGAGCAGCGTCTTTTCCGGCGCATGCACTTTTCGCCGCGATAGGCGCAAACCTTCGAAGGCCTGCGGGCTCGTCACTTCGTGGACGATGTGGCGATCGATATAGATCAGGCAGGCGCCGTCCGGCGCTTCCTCGATCAGATGGTCGTCCCAGATCTTATCGTAGAGCGTGCGGGGCTTGGCCATGGTGGAAGCTATTTCAGAAGAATGCGGCGGGTGGATTACTCCGCCGCTTTGTCGCCGCCGCTCTCCTCTAAGTCTTCGGCGGCGTGATCCTGGCGCTCGAAGATGCGCGCCGACTTGCCGCGGCGGCCGCGCAGATAATACAGCTTGGCGCGGCGCACCTTGCCGCGGCGAACGACCTCGATCGAGTCGATCATCGGCGAGTAGAGCGGAAAGACGCGCTCGACGCCTTCGCCGTAGGAAATCTTGCGCACCGTGAAGTTTTCGTTCAGCCCCGAACCGGCGCGGCCGATGCACACGCCCTCGTAGGCCTGCACGCGGGTGCGCTCGCCTTCGACGATTTTGACGTTGACGATCAGCGTATCCCCCGGCTGGAAATCGGGGATTTCCTTGCCGGCGGAAAGCTTCGCCACTTGTTCGTTTTCGATTTCCTTGAGCAGGTTCATGGCGAATTCTCCATCGGCTGCGCCGCCGTCGCGCCGTTCCGACCGGGGGTAAACGGGTTGGCGCAGCTTCTACGCTACCGCGCGGGCTTTGTCACCTCGTCGTCACCCGGTCCGCGATCCGCCCCGCAATCGCTGCAGGAAGGCCCGCCAGAGGTCCGGCCGCCGCTCGCTGGTCAGCTTTTCGGCCGCGGCGCGGCGCCAAGCAGCTATCTTGGCATGATCGCCGGAAAGAAGGACCTCCGGAATCGGCTGCCCTTCCCACAGCTGTGGCCGGGTATAGTGCGGATATTCCAGAAGGCCGCCGGCGAAGCTTTCTTCGGCCGCCGAAAGGGCCGCGCCCATCACGCCAGACAGGAGCCGCACGCAAGCGTCGATCAGCGCCATGGCGGCGATCTCGCCGCCGGACAGCACATAATCGCCGATCGACACCTCTTCCAGGCCGCGCGCCGCGATGACGCGCTCATCGACGCCCTCGAAACGGCCGCAGACGAGCATCGCGCCCGCGCCGTGGGCGAGCGCCTCGACCCGGGCCTGGGTCAGCGGCGTGCCGCGCGCCGATAACAATAACCGCGGACGCCGATCCGTCGCGGTCGCGTCGATCGCGCGCGCAAGCACGTCGGGCTTCATCACCATACCCGGGCCGCCGCCGGCCGGCGTGTCGTCGACGCTGCGGTGCCGATCGGTCGCAAACCGGCGAATATCGACGACTTCGAGCGACCATCCGCCGCCCGCGAGCGCCTTGCCGGCGAGACTCGCGCCGAGCGGACCCGGGAACATTTCCGGGAAAATCGTCAGAACACTCGCCCGCCACGGCATTACCCTCTTCCCTTGCGGGGGAGAGTGGAGTGGCGCCGGCGGGCGCCGGCGGCGGTTCGGGTGAACGGGCGTTTTCCGGTCGGACTTCTCACCCGGCTCGGTTTCGCCGCGCCGTCCGCGCCCGCGAGTGGAGATGGATCAACAACGATCGTTCCTGCCGGAAGATTCACCTCCGGCACGGTCGCCGCGTCGAACGGCAACATCTCGGTTTTGTTGCCGATCTCCGGCCGCACCTCGACGATATCGCCGGCGCCGAAATTGTGGATCGCGACCACCGTGCCGCGTGGCCTTCCGTCGCGGTCGACGGCGCGCAGCCCGACCAAATCGGCATGGTAATATTCGTCGGGCGCCTGCGGCTGCGGCAGGCGCTCGCGCGGCACATAGAGTTTCGCATTGGCAAGCCGTTCCGCCGCATCGCGGTCGGCGACGCCCGATAATTTTGCGACGAAAAAGTCCTTACCCGGTCGCAGCGTCTCGATCGTAAAAGTGCGGCCGTCCTCCGTTTCGAGTTGACCGTAAGTCGCGATTGCCGCGGGCTCGGCGGTGAACGAGCGCAGGCGGACCTCGCCGCGGAGGCCATGGGCGACGCCGATTTGTCCGAGACAGATGCGCGCGCCCGGCATTTCCGCTAGCTCGCAGCTGGCGTGGCCGTCGGGGCATTACCGCCGGCCGCTGCCGGCGCGCCGCCGGCGGCGGCTTTGGCGGCTTCTTCCTTGGCCTTGCGTTCCTTGCGCGGAATGGCCTTTTCCGGATTGTTCCGCTTCGGCCGCTTCATGACGCCGGCCGCGTCGAGAAAGCGCATGACGCGATCGGACGGCTGCGCGCCCTTGGCCATCCAGGCCTTAGCCTTTTCGATGTCCCATTTCAGCCGCTCGGTCTTGTCCTTCGGCAAAAGCGGATTGAAATAGCCGAGCCGCTCGATGAAGCGGCCATCGCGGGGCGCGCGGCTGTCGGCGACGACGATGTGATAGACCGGCCGCTTTTTGGTGCCGGCGCGTGCCATGCGAATAACGAGAGACATTCAGTTTCCTTTCTCGATTTTGTCATTCCGGATCCGAGCGCAGCGTGGAGTGCGGAATGACGGGATACGGTCATTGGACAAAACGATTACTTCTTCTTCCCGAAGCCCGGAAGATTGCCGGGGAACTTCGGTCCAAGTCCGGGAAGTCCACCGGGAAGTCCACCGGGCAGTCCTGGAAAATTCGGCGGCAGGTTCGGCAGGCCGGGCATTTTCGGCGGCAAGCCGCCCGGCATTTTCTCCGCGAGCTTGGCCATCTCTTCCGGGCTCGGCATGCCACCGCCAAAGCCGAGCATGTTGGCGAGCCCCGCCATCGGACCGCGCTTGGCGCCGCCCATCGCCTTCATCACGTCGGCCATGGTGCGGTGCATTTTGAGAAGCTTGTTGATGTCTTCCGGTTTGGTGCCGGAACCGGCGGCAATGCGGCGTTTGCGGCTCGCTTTGAGCACGTCTGGGTTGCGGCGTTCCTGCGGCGTCATCGAATCGATGATCGCCATTTGCCGCTTGAGCACTTTCTCATCTAAGTTGCGCTCGGCGAGCTGATTTTTGATCTTGGCGATGCCGGGCATCATCGCCATCAGCCCGGTCATGCCTCCCATGTGCTGCATCTGCGCAAGCTGCTCGCGCAGATCGGCGAGATCGAAGGCGCCCTTGCGCATCTTCTCGGCGACGCGCGCAGCCTTTTCGGCGTCGATGGTCGCGGCCGCCTTTTCCACGAGCGAAATGATGTCGCCCATGCCGAGAATGCGGTCGGCAATCCGCGCTGGATAGAAATCCTCGATCGCATCGAGCTTCTCGCCCGTGCCGATGAGTTTGATCGGCTTGCCGGTGACCGCGCGCATCGACAGCGCCGCGCCGCCGCGGCCGTCGCCGTCGATCCGGGTCAGCACGATGCCGGTGAGGTTAAGCCGCTCGTTGAAGGCGCGCGCAAGATTGACAGCGTCCTGGCCGGTCAGCGCGTCGGCGATCAGAAGCACTTCGTGCGGATTGGCGGCGCGGCGCACTTCGGCGGCCTCGGCCATCAGCGCTTCGTCGAGCGTAAGCCGGCCGGCGGTGTCGAGCAGCACGACGTCGTATCCGCCGAGCCGCGCCGCTTGTATGGCGCGGCCGGCAATCTGCACCGGCGTCTGTCCCTCGACGACGGGAAGCGTCTCGACGCCGACCTGACGGCCGAGTACCGCGAGCTGTTCCATGGCGGCGGGACGGCGCGTATCGAGCGATGCCATCAGCACCTTGCGCTTCGAAATGTCCGTAAGGCGCTTGGCGATCTTTGCGGTGGTCGTGGTTTTGCCCGAACCCTGCAATCCCACCATCATGATCACGACCGGAGCCGGTGCGTTGAGGTCGATCGGCTGCGCGCTCGTGCCCAAGGTCTCGATCAATTGGTCGTGCACGATCTTCACGACCATCTGGCCGGGAGTGACGGATTTAATCACTTCCACGCCGACGGCGCGCTGTTTGACCTGTTCGGTGAAGCTGCGCGCGACATCGAGCGCCACGTCGGCCTCAAGGAGCGCGCGCCGCACTTCGCGCAGCGCGGCCTCGACGTCGGCTTCCGACAGCGCGCCGCGCCGGGTGAGCCGGTCTAGTATCCCATTAAGGCGTTCCGAAAGACTGTCGAACATCGCCATCCTTTTTCATCGTCATGCCCGGGCTCGACCCGGGCATCCCATGCGGCCGAACCGCGGCATGGATTGCCGGATCAAGTCCGGCAATGACAATGACGCCCGAGGGCGCATCGCGCTATCGGGCGTTTGCCTCCGGCCTCTGGGGCCGGTCGGCGGCTAAATTTAGGTCTCTTAAACGAGAACGCACGGAAGCTAGTGATGGCTTGCCGCGCTGTCAACCGAGCGGATTCGCAATACGAGACGCTATCCCGGCGAGCTCTGACCCGATTTGACCAAGACATAGACATTGACGACGAGCTTCTTCGCATCGGTCGTGGCCGGATCCGTCACATATTCCTCGATGAACATGTCCTTGGCTTCGAGCCGCTTGTCGTCGAGATAATTGGTGATCGCCTCGTACGTGTTGTCGAGGTCGTCGTACGAGCCGCGATGAACGAATTTGAGCGCTTTCCCCTCCGGCGAACGGCCGAGGGCAAGTTCGCCGCGCGGCGGATCTTTGGGAGCCGCCGCGATCGGCACCGCCGCCTCGTAATCGAACCCGGTATCGTCGGTCGCCGTGAAAATCGTCATCGGCATGCCGTCGGGCTTGATGCCTTCCTTGTCGAGATAGCTGTTGATCTTCTTGAGCGAGCCTTTGATGATTTCGAAGGCTTTGTCCCAGGTGCCGGTTCCCTTGACATAGACGATCGTCTTGGCGGCAAGCGTCGCATCCTCGCCGAACACGTCGCCCGGTTGCGCCGGGGTCGTCGACGGGCCGATTTGCGTCGGCGTGTTCGGCGGAGCCGGCGCTTGTGCAAACGATGGGGTTGCGGGAGCAATGAAAATTGCCAGGGTTGCGCCCGCTATAACGGTGCGCAGCACTCCGAACGGCATCGCGTTCTCCTTAAACGAGCGGGGTTGCCACCGCCGACGTGATTCTGCAGTCGCCCCGCTTGCTTTACCACGTCGGCGCGGACTCGCCTTGCCCAAATTTCCGTCGCTGCTAGGACTTAAGTTAGATTTGCGGTCGGCCGACCGACTGCGCATATAAACGCTGAGATTTGGGCGTTATTGCGAGCTTTTCCAGCGGACGCGTTATGATCAAGGACCACTTATAGTCATGGGCGCTCCCTCCATCGGCGCTTTGGCCAACCGGGACTTCGACAAAATGAACGGCCTCGGCAACGAGATCGTCGTGGTCGATTTGCGCGGCGCGCCAAAGGCGATCGAGCCCGCCGAAGCGCGCGCGGCCGCGCGGCAGGAGCCGTACGATCAGCTCATGGCGCTCTATCCGGCGCGCGGCGACGCGGATGCCGCGATCCGCATCTATAACAGGGACGGCTCGGAGGCCGCGGCCTGCGGCAACGGCATGCGCTGTGTCGCCGCTCTCGTCAGTGCGCAGACTGGCCGGCCGCGATTGAGATTCGAAACCGCCGCCGGCGTGATTCCCTGCTGGCGCGCGGAGGGCGGCCTTTTTACCGTCGATATGGGCCCGCCGCGCTTGCGCTGGAATGAGATTCCGCTGGCGCGCGAATTTGCCGACACGCGCGCGATCGAACTCGCTTTCGGGCCGCCCGGCGCGCCGCTCCTGCGATCGCCGTCCGCCGTGAGCATGGGCAATCCGCATGCCATTTTCTGGGTCGACGATCCGGCGGCTTACGACCTCGCCGCGATCGGCCCCAAGCTCGAACACGATCCGCTGTTTCCGGAGCGCGCCAATATTACCCTTGCGGCGACGCCGTCCCGCGAGCACGTCGTGATCCGGACCTGGGAACGCGGCGCCGGGCTGACCGCAGCTTGCGGATCGGCGGCCTGTGCCGCCGCTGTCGCGGCAGCGCGGCTTGATCGCGCCAACCGCCGTGTGACGGTTAGTTTGCCGGGCGGCGATCTCGCCGTCGAATGGCGCGAGAGCGACGGCCACGTGCTGATGACCGGCCCCGTTGCCTACGAGCACAAGGGCCGGTTCGATCCGGCTTTATTCGCAGAGCCAAACAGCGCGGTGAGCCGATGAGCGTCGACGTCGTCACCTTCGGCTGCCGTCTTAATGCCGCCGAATCCGAAGTCATCAGGCGCGAGGCCGAGCGCGCCGGCTTCGCCGATACCGTCGTGGTCAACACTTGCGCGGTGACGACGGAGGCCGTGCGCCAGGCGCGGCAGGCGATCCGGGCGCTCCGCCGCCGGCGCCCGCAGGCGAGAATCATCGTCACCGGCTGCGCGGCGCAGACCGAGCCGCAAACCTTCGTTGCCATGGCCGAGGCCGACCGCGTCATCGGCAATGCCGAGAAGCTGTCCGCCGCCGCCTGGGCGAAAGCGCGCGCCGCCTTCGACACCGAAGGCTCGCCGAAAGCGATCGTCAACGACATCATGGCGGTGAAGGAGACCGCCTCGCATCTCGTCGACGCCTTTGCCGGCCGCGCACGCGCGTTCGTCCAGGTGCAAAACGGCTGCGATCACCGCTGCACGTTCTGCATCATTCCTTTTGGCAGGGGCAATTCCCGCTCGGTGCCGATCGGGGCCGTGGTCGAAGACGTGCGCCGGCTCGTCGCCAACGGCTATGGCGAGATCGTGCTCACCGGCGTCGATATCACGAGCTACGGCGCCGACCTACCCGGCGCACCGAAACTCGGTACGCTGGTCAAGCAGATCCTCAAACACGTGCCGGAACTAAAGCGCTTGCGTTTGTCGTCGATCGATTCCGTTGAAGCGGACCGCGATCTTCTCGATGCCGTCGCCGGCGAAGCTAGGCTGATGCCGCATCTGCATCTCTCGCTGCAATCGGGCGACGATCTCATCCTCAAGCGCATGAAACGGCGGCATAGCCGTGCCGAGGCGATCGCGTTTTGCCGGATGGTGCGGCAATCGCGGCCGGATATGGTGTTCGGCGCCGATCTGATCGCTGGGTTCCCGACTGAAAACGACGATATGTTCCGCCGCTCGCTCGAACTCGTCGAGCAATGCGGCTTGACCTATCTGCACGTGTTTCCGTTCTCGCCGCGGCCGGGAACCCCGGCGGCGCGGATGCCGCAAATCGACGGCAGCGTCGTCAAGGAGCGCGCGCGGCGCTTGCGCGAATGCGGTGCGCTGGCGCTGACGCGGCATCTTGACGGCGAGGTCGGCGCGCGGCGGCGAGTGCTCACGGAATCACGGCACATCGGCCGCACCGAACATTTCACCGCCGTGAAACTCGCCGCTCCGGCGGAGCCGGGGACTATCGTGGAACTGACGATTGCCGCCCACGACGGCGCGCAGTTGCTGGCGGCTTGAAGCGCCGCCTTCTCGGACTGCAGGCAGCGGGGAGCGAGCGGGAGCCAAAGGGAACCATGACGATGCAGCAAACAGGCGATCATCGCATCACGACGCTGGAAGCGCTTGAGGCGCTATACGACAAGCCCTATGGCCCGTCGCTCGTCAAAGAGATCGATCACATCAACGCGAATTATCGGACGTTCATCGAGGCGGCGCCGTTCTTTGCGCTCGCGACCGTTGGGCCTGAGGGCCTCGATTGCTCGCCGCGCGGCGACGCGGCCGGCTTCGTGCGCGTCAAGGACGAAAAGACGCTCTTGATCCCGGATCGCCGCGGCAACAATCGCATCGATTCCTTGCGCAACATCGTCGGAGATCCGCGCGTGGCGCTGTTGTTTCTTATTCCCGGCGTCGGCGAAACGATCCGCGTGATCGGCCGCGCCGGCATCTCCACCGATCCGTCGCTCACCGAGAGTTTTGTCGTCAACGGCAAGGCGCCGCGGACCGTCATCGTGGTCGCGGTCGAGCGGGTCTTCTTTCAGTGCAGCAAAGCCATCGTGCGCTCGAAATTGTGGGATCCGGCGCTGCATGTCGATCGCGACAGCCTGCCGAGCGCGGGGACGATTCTCGCCGGCATCAGCGGCGGCAAGATCGGCGGGCCGGAGCATGACCGCGGCCAGCCGCAGCGAATCAAGGAGACGCTGTACTGATTTCTGGCTCGCTCGCTCGCTCGCCCGCGGCGTCCTCCCCGCGCCAACCGCACCGCGCCAGCGCCGCGCGCATATGGTCCGGGACCGGGGCGACGGCGCGAATCGGTGGACGATTTTTGTAGAGCGGCACGACGACTTCGCGGGCGTGCAGGTGCAGCACCGGTCCGCCCCGGCGCGGCGCATTGCCGTAGATCGCATCGCCCAGGATCGGCCAGCCCATCGCGGCGCAGTGGACGCGAAGCTGATGGGTGCGCCCGGTCAAAGGCTCAAGCGCGAGCCAGGTCAATTTCTGTCGGGCATTCTCTTGGACGTTCTCTTGGGCGCTCTCTTGTGGGCTCTCTTGTTGGTTCTCTCGGGCGCTTGAGGCGCATTGCCCCATCACCCGCCATTGGGTCACCGCAGGCTGGCCGGCGGGATCGTGCTTCATCCACCAGCCGCGCGAGACATCGAGGCGGCCGAGCGGCAGCGCGATTTCGCCTTGCTCGGCATCGGGCCCGCCCTCCACCACCGCCCAATAGGTCTTGCCGATTACGCCGCTCTTGAACAATTTGCCGAGCTGCGCCAGCGCCTTGCGATGCCGGCCGAGCACCAGGCATCCGGACGTATCGCGGTCGAGGCGGTGCGCCAAGGTCGGCGCGCGCGGCAATCCAAACCGCAATGCGCCGAAATGGTCTTCGAGGCTTTCGCCGCCCTTGGGTCCGCGATGCACGGCGAAACCCGCTGGTTTGTCGATCACCAGCATCAGGCCGTCGCGATAGATGAGTCGCGATACCATCTCTTCCGGGTTCATGGCGGAACCGCTATCACGGGCTACGCAACGGCGACAGATCGCGGCATGACCGAAACGAATGACGATATTGGCGAAACGGCGGAACCGGCCGAAGCCGGGGAAAAGTGGTGGCGGCGGCTCGCCGCCGGCCTCAAGCGCAGTTCCTCGGCGCTCGGCGGCGCCATCGCCCATGTCGTCGCCAAACGTCAGCTCGACGAAACGACGGTCGACGAGATCGAGGATGAATTGATCCGCGCCGACCTCGGCGCCGAGACGGCTGGCCGCATCGCCACCGAACTCCGATACGGCCGCTTCCCAAGCGGCATCACCGCGGACGAAATCAAGGCGGTGGTGGCCGCGGAAGTCGAGAAGACGCTCGCCGGCGTCGCGCAGCCGCTTGCTATCGATGCCGCGAAGAAGCCGTTCGTCGTTCTCGTCGCCGGCGTCAACGGCTCGGGCAAGACGACGACGATCGGCAAGCTCGCCGCGAAACTGCGCTCCGAGGGCCGCTCCGTGATGCTCGCGGCCGGCGATACGTTCCGCGCCGCGGCGATCGAGCAGCTGAAAATCTGGGCCGATCGCGCCGGCGCCGACTTCATGGCGCGCGAAGCCGGGGCCGATGCGGCGGGGCTCGCTTTCGACGCTGTCGCGGCGGCCAAAGAGCGCGGCATCGACGTGCTCCTCGTCGATACTGCGGGCCGGTTGCAGAACCGCAGCGAACTGATGGATGAATTGCAAAAGATCGTTCGCGTCATCAAGAAGGTCGATGACACTGCGCCCCATGCCGTTCTCCTGGTGCTCGACGCCACCGTCGGCCAGAACGCGTTGTCGCAGGTGGAAATATTCAAGAAGGCCGTCGGGGTCACCGGCCTCGCCATGACCAAACTCGACGGCACCGCGCGGGGCGGCATTCTCGTCGCCATCGCGGCGAAGTTTCGCGTGCCGGTTCACTATGTCGGCGTCGGCGAAGGGGTCGAGGATTTAGCGCCGTTTTCCGCCCGCGACTTCGCCCGCGCCATCGCCGGGCTTGCCGCTCCGTCCTGACGCTTCGAGGCGTGACAGTCCAGGCCGCGCGCGTTAAGACATCCGCCCGTTATGACCGAAAAGCCGCAACTCAACCCGATTCTTAAGCTTGCGCTCGACATCGGGCCGCTTTTGCTCTTCTTCGCCGCCAATGCGCGCTACGGGATTTTCACCGCCACCGCGAGCTTCATGATCGCGGTTCTTGCAGCCTTGATCGTCTCCTATGCGATGACGCGGCGATTGCCCATCATGCCGGTCGTCACCGCGATCATCGTCGTCGTGTTCGGCGGACTGACGCTGATCCTGCATGACGCGACCTTCATCAAGGTCAAGCCGACGATCATCTATGCGCTGTTCGGCGCCATCTTGATCGGCGGCCTTGTGTTCAACAAGCCGCTGCTCGGCATCCTGTTCGACTCGCTGTTCCACCTGACCGAGGAAGGCTGGCGCAAATTGACCTTGCGTTGGGCGATATTTTTCCTCGCGCTGGCCGTGCTCAACGAAATCGTTTGGCGCAGCGTCTCAACGGATCTGTGGCTCGACTTCAAGGTGTTTGTCGTCGTGCCGCTGACGTTTATCTTCGGCGCGCTGCAAGTGCCGCTGCTCAGAAAATACGCCGTCGAACCGGCGGAGTAGAGGCCGCCGGCGGGGGACAAGGGCATGATCCGGAAAAAGCCTGCCCCGGACTTGATCCGGGGTGGAAACTGTTCTCCGAAAAGATCATGCCCGTCATGAAACTTGGAACGGCAATCGGTTTAGTTTGAAGCGATTGCGCCCTATGACCCCGCCGCCAGCGCCTTCTCGATTTGCGGCTTGAGGACGGAGTCGAAATTGTCCGGCGTGATCGGGCCGACGAGCTTAAAGGCAATGCGCGCGTCGCGGCCGATTATGAAGGTTTCCGGCACGCCATAGACGCCCCATTCAATCGCGGCGCGGCCGCTCTCGTCGGCGCCGGCCGCGACGAACGGATTGCCGTAGCGGCCGAGAAAGCGCCGCGCATTGGCCGGATCGTCCTTGTAATTGATGCCGACGAGCCGCAGGCGCGAATCCTGCGCGAGCTGCATTAAGAGCGGCGCTTCGTCGTGGCAGGGCAGGCACCACGACGCCCACACATTTACGACGGTGACGGCGTCTTTGAACGTCGCCGGGTCGAGGCCGGGCACGGGCGCGCCGTCGCGCTTAAGTTCAGCCACTCCGGGCAGCGCCGTTTGCGGCGCCGGCCTGCCGATCAGGGCCGAAGGGATGAGCGAAGGCTCGCCGGCATCGAGCCGGAACAGAAACAAGGCGGCGAGCCCGAAAAAGATCGCAAGCGGAAACAGGACGATGGTCCGCCGCAGGCGCGTATCGGTGCCGGTGTTCGAAATGCCGCTCACGCGTCTTCCTTCGCGATTGCGGCGCGCGCGGCGGCGGAGCGCCGGGTCACGCCCTGTGTTTCCAGTTCGGCCAGCTTGCGCCGCTGCGCGCGATAGTCGAGCGCCACCCAGGTGATCAGCGCAGCAATCACGAGAATGCCGGCGGCATAGGCGGCCGCGATGAAGTCGATATGCTGCGATTGGGGCATCGTCAGCTTGCCGCGCTGGCCTGCATCAAACGCAGCGTGCGCACCCGCCGCCGCAAAATTTCGTTGCGCATTGCCGCAAGCAATAGCGTAACGAACAAAAGCGTAAAGGCTATCGCCATGGCGAAAAGCGGAATGAGGATGCTCGGATCGATCGTCGAGCCGCCGAGCCGGAACACCGAAGCGCCCTGATGCAGTGTATTCCACCAATCGACGGAGAATTTGATGATCGGCAAATCGATCGCGCCGACCAGCGTGAGAATCGCCACAGCGCGCGCCGCGCGCGAGGGGTCTTCGACCGTTCGCCACAGCGCGATCACACCGAGATAAAGCAGAAGCAGGACCAGTTCCGAAGTCAGCCGCGCGTCCCAGACCCAATAGGTGCCCCATTCGGGGCGGCCCCAGAGCGCGCCGGTGACGAGACAGAGCAGCGTGAAAGCGGCTCCGATCGGGGCGGCTGCCTTCGCCGTGACGTCGGCCAGCGGATGGCGCCATACCAGCGTGCCAAGCGCGGCGACCGTCATCAGCCCCCAGCACAACATGCCGAGCCAGGCAGAAGGCACGTGCAGAAACATGATCTTCACGGTGGCGCCTTGCTGATAATCGTCCGGCGCAAGGATCGCCCGATTGATTGCATAGGCGAAGGCCAACGCGGTTGCGCCGGCGAGCCATGGAATGGCGGTATCGGCCACGCGTAGGAAATGCGACGGGTTGGCGAGATCGGTCAGCGTCGTGAGCGCTCTCATGCGAGCCGGTTCCTTCCTCGATTTCGGCGCGCCGTAGCACGGCGATTCGGCGGTCGTCTTGCCGGTTTCAGGCTCGCCGGTTTTACACGACAGGGCATCTCTTATTCCATTTCCAGCCGCAAGGCCGCTGCGGCGGCAAAAGGTCCGACGACCAGGCTTGCCAGCGTCAACGCGCATTCCGCCATGAAGGGCGTTCCGAACGGCACCGGACCGGAAACGGCGGCATTCGCCGCGGCCACGCCGAAAATCAGGACCGGCACCGTCAGCGGCAGCACGATGACGGCGAGCAGCAAACCGCCGCGCCGCAGTGTCACCGCGATGGCGGCGCCAATGAGACCGATGAAGGTCAAGGCCGGTGTGCCGACCAAGAGCGTGAGCATCAAGCCGGCTTGCGCCGCCGCATCGAGATTAAGGAACAGCCCGAGCAGCGGTGCCGCCAGGACAAGCGGCAGGGCCGTCGTTAGCCAATGCGCGGCGCCCTTTACGGCGACCACTAGCTCCAACGGCGCGCGGCCGGTGAGGATCAGATCGAGCGAGCCATCCTCATGGTCGCTGGCAAACAACCGGTCGAGGGCGAATAGGCTTGCCAACAGTGCGGCAAGCCACAGGATCGCGGGGCCGATCCGCTTGAGCAACACAAGATCGGGCCCGACCGCGAATGGCGTCAGCGTAACGACGACGAGGAAGAACAGCACGCCCATCAGCGCGCCGCCGCCGACGCGTATGGCGACGCGCATGTCGCGCACGAGGAGCGCGGTGAGTGGCGTCACGGCCGTCCTTCTCCCCTTGTCAGCGCGGCCGGCGCCGGTTCCCGATCGGTCTCGCCCAGCCGCAATTCCTTGACGCCGGCGAGGCCGAGCGAGGCATGGGTCGCCGCAAGAACAAGGCCGCTTTCGGCCAGGTGGGAGCGCATGACATCGGCAAGCCGATCCTGCGCCCCGGCATCAAGCGTGCTGGTCGGCTCATCGAGGAGCCAAACCGGCCGCTTGACAGCGACGAGCCGGGCGATTGAGAGCCGCCGGCGCTGGCCGGCAGAAAGGTAGGCGGCCGGCAAAGCCGAAATCCCGCCAAGCCCGAATGTCTCGAGCGCTTCACCCACATTGTGCGGCCCGGCGCCGAGAAAGGCCGCCCAAAACTGCAGATTTTCGGCGACCGACAGCGAAGGTTTCACCGCATCCTGGTGGCCGAGATAGTGCGCCTGTTCGGCAAGGCTCAGTTCCGGATCGCCCCCTTCGAAGCCAAGGCGGCCGCCGCAGGGTCGAATGAAGCCGGCGACGAGGCGCAGCAGCGAAGATTTCCCCGCGCCGTTGCGGCCGGTGACGGCCAAAGCCTCCCCCGACTGAACCGTAAAGCCGACGCCCGAAAAGACGTCGCGGCCGCCGCGACGGCAGGCGAGGTCGATGGCGGTCAGACGCATAGGCGACTTCCAGGGTGCCGGGATCGGCGCGTTTTTCGCCCGCATTTCGGCAGTGTTTGAGTCATGCGTCCCATAATAGCGGACCATTCCTTGCCGAACTGGCACAAGTCGGCAAAAGCCCCTATAAGCCGCCGAGCCGGGTTGCGGCGCGACGACGACACGCTGCCGCGCCCGGCTTCCTTCCCCTCGCGCCGCCGTTCGCGACGAAGTGAAGGGGAGGGAATCCGGGCCGGCTTGGTACCAAATTCCTTGGTATCAAATTACCTCTGCATTGCATTGGCTCGGAGCCACAGGATGGAAAAAGTCATGGATTCGCTGGATAGCTTCAAGTGCCTCCGGCCGCTGAAGGTCGGATCGAAGACCTACGCCTATTTCAGCCTGCCGGCGGCAGAGCGGAACGGCTTGAAAGGAATTTCGCGGCTGCCGTTCTCGCTTAAGGTTTTGCTGGAAAACCTGCTGCGCAACGAGGACGGCCGCTCGGTGACCAAGCAGGACATTCAAGCCGTCGCGCAATGGCTCAAGACCAAGACCTCGGACCGTGAGATCGCGTTTCGGCCGGCGCGCGTCTTGATGCAGGACTTCACCGGCGTGCCCGCGGTGGTCGATCTCGCCGCCATGCGCGATGCGATGGACCATCTCGGCGGCGATGCGAAAAAGATCAACCCGCTGGTGCCGGTCGATCTCGTCATCGATCATTCGGTGGCGGTGAATTTCTTCGCGCATAAAGACTCGTTCAAGCGCAACGTCGAAGAGGAATACAAGCAGAATTTGGAGCGCTACCGCTTCCTGAAATGGGCGCAGCAATCGTTCGAGAATTTTCGCGTCGTGCCTCCCGGCACCGGCATTTGCCATCAGGTCAATCTCGAATATCTCTCGCACGTGGTCTGCAGCACGAAGGAAAAGATCGGCTTCTCCGACAAATCGGCGGCGAGCGAGCTCGCCTATCCGGATACGGTGGTCGGCACCGATTCGCATACCACCATGGTCAACGGCCTCTCGGTGCTCGGTTGGGGCGTCGGCGGCATCGAGGCCGAAGCGGCGATGCTCGGACAGCCTTATTCGATGCTGTTGCCCGAAGTGATCGGCGTACGGCTCAACGGCAAGCTCAAGGAAGGCGTCACCGCCACCGATCTCGTCCTCACCGTGACGCAGATGCTGCGCAAGCGCGGGGTGGTCGGCAAATTCGTCGAATATTTCGGCCCGGGCCTCGCCAACCTGACCATCGCCGACCGCGCCACGCTCGGCAATATGTCGCCGGAATACGGCGCGACTTGCGGATTCTTCCCGATCGACGACGACACCATCCGTTATCTGCGCGATACGGGGCGTTCGGCCGAACGGATAGCGCTGGTGATGGCCTATGCCAAGGCGCAGGGGATGTACCGCACCAAAAACACGCCCGATCCGATCTTCACCGAAGTGCTCAAGCTCGAACTGTCTTCGGTCGAATCCTCCCTCGCCGGGCCGAAGCGCCCGCAGGATCGCATCGCGCTCAAGGAGGTCAGAAGCGGCTTCGCGCACGCAATGGACAGGGAATTCAACAAGGCCGCCGAAATGGACAAGCGCGTCCCGGTCGAGGGACGCAGTCACACGCTCGGTCACGGCGACGTCGTGATCGCGGCGATCACATCATGCACCAACACGTCCAATCCGAGCGTCATGGTCGCCGCCGGCCTATTGGCCAAGAAAGCGGTGGAGAAGGGGCTCGCCGTCAAGCCGTGGGTCAAGACGTCGCTCGCGCCCGGCTCGCAAGTGGTCGCGGAATATTACGAGAAGTCGGGCCTGCAAAAATATCTAGACGCGCTTGGCTTCAATCTGGTCGGCTTCGGCTGCACGACATGCATCGGCAATTCGGGCCCGCTGCCGGAGGAGATTTCCGAGGCGATCAATAAACAGGATCTGGTGGCGGCGGCGGTGCTTTCCGGCAATCGCAATTTCGAGGGCCGCGTCAATGCCGATGTCAGAGCCAATTATCTCGCCTCGCCGCCGCTGGTCGTGGCCTATGCGCTCGCCGGCTCGATGCAGGTCGACGTCGCCAAGGCGCCGCTCGGCACCGACCAGAACGGCCGCAAAGTTTATCTGCGCGACATCTGGCCATCGAGCCGCGAGATCGCCAACGTCATCAGCAAGAGCATCAACAAGCAGATGTTCGTGCGCAAATATGCCGACGTGTTCAAAGGCGACGCGAATTGGCGCAAAATCGCCGTCAAAGGCGGCCTCACCTACAAGTGGGACGATCGCTCGACCTACGTGCAGAACCCGCCCTATTTCGAAGGCATGCAGAAGCGCAGCGAGCCGATCGACGACATCGTCGATGCCCGCATCCTCGGCCTGTTCCTCGACTCGATCACGACCGACCATATTTCCCCGGCCGGATCGATCAAAGAGGAAAGCCCGGCCGGGGAATATCTGCGCGACCATCAGGTGCGACCGAAAGACTTCAATCAATACGGTACGCGGCGCGGCAATCACCAGGTGATGATGCGCGGCACGTTCGCCAATATCCGCATCAAGAACCAAATGGTGCCCGGCGTCGAGGGCGGCTATACGATCCATTATCCGTCGCGTCAGCGCATGACCATCTACGACGCGGCGATGCGTTATAAATCCGAGAACGTGCCGCTGGTCGTGTTCGCTGGCAAGGAGTATGGCACCGGCTCCTCGCGCGACTGGGCCGCGAAGGGCGCGACGCTGCTCGGCATCCGCGCCGTCATCGCGCAGTCGTTCGAACGCATTCATCGCTCCAATTTGGTCGGCATGGGCGTGGTTCCCCTGGTCTTCGAGGAGGGGACGTCTTGGCAGACGCTCGGCTTGAAAGGCGACGAACAGGTCACGATTCGCGGTCTGCACGGCGACCTCAAGCCGCACCAGCGCCTGCAAGCCGAAATCGTCGCCGCCGACGGCGGGCTCAAGCGCGTACCCTTGATTTGCCGCATCGATACCGCTGACGAGCTCGACTATTATCGAAACGGCGGCATCTTGCAGTACGTCTTGCGCCGGTTGGCCGCCTGAATTTCGGAAATACGCCTCACCGCGAAGTGAGTGGCGGGTGACCGCAACGCGGGGTACAAGCGCCGTCATCCAACTGTCGTAAGGGTAATGGGGTGGAGATTTAGAATGCTGCCTCGCCGCGTCGAGCCGGCGCTCCTCATTGCGAGCTTTCTTATTGCGACATTTGCGGTTGCGCGCGCTGGCGAACCGCGGGCGGTCCTCGAATTGTTCACCAGTCAGGGCTGCTCGTCCTGCCCTCCGGCCGACCGGCTGGTCGGCCAATTGGCGAAGGATCCTTCGCTGGTCGCGTTGAGCGTCCCGATCGATTATTGGGATTATCTCGGTTGGCGGGATACTCTTGCCAGTCCGACGCATTCGGCGCGGCAGCGCGCCTATGCGCGCGTGCGCGGCGACGGACAGGTTTACACGCCGCAGATCGTGGTTGACGGCGCCACGGACGTGCTGGGCAGCGATCAAACGGCCGTCGAACGCGCGATCGCCCAGATCGAACAGACATCGGGCGCGATGTCGCTTCCGGTGATGCTGTCGCTTAACGCAAGCACGCTGAGCGTGAAAATCGCTTCGCTTGCGACGAGCAAACAGTCCGGCGAAGTCTGGCTGTGTCCGCTCGCCAAGTCGGTGCCCGTTGTCATCGGCCGCGGCGAAAATCGCGGACGCACGATCACCTACCACAACGTCGTGCGTAACTGGGTCAAGCTCGGCGATTGGAGCGGCGCGCAGTCGAGTTGGGACGTGCCGCTGTCGCAGATCAAAGCGTCGGGGATCGATGCCGCCGCGATCATGGTGCAAGAAGGCACGCGCGATAGGCCGGGCGTCATTCTCGGCGCAGCTTATATCCCCCTTCAATAGCTAAAGGCAGTCGCGTCGGCCGCGACGCGCGGCCGCCGACCCTTCGCATAAAAGATGCCGCGCACGACGCCGCGGCATCGCGACGTTAAAGCTTGCCGGGCCCGAACTTTTCGGGAATGGAGCGGCGAATTTTGCGAAAGTCTGGCCCGGTCCGCTCGCGCCCCGGGGGGCTGGGGGGCTGAGGAATCCGGAACACGATCCGAACCGGGCCTTGAGGCAACGAACCCTACTTCGCAAGGTAGGTTGGCGCGTGGTTGGCCGAAATAGGGCCGCATTATGATTCGCCTAACGAAGGCGTGATGCCGCGCTGTTCAAAATGCCGCAGCGTCGCGCGCTCGCCGGCCGTGACCGCTCGAGGGAAGAGCGAAATGGGGCTTGCCGCCGCTTCGTTCCGGCGCGATCATGAAACTTGGATGACAGTAGAGCCTGCCGCAGCCGGCTCGATAAACAGGAGGCGCCGTATGGATTTCGGCGAAACCGATCCAAGCGCGTGGCGCGGGGACGAGCAACGTTCGCACGTCCCCGCAAACGAAGTGAGATTCAGCCGGCGCGAGCTCGAGCCGATCCTACGGCTCTATGGCCGCAAAGTTGCCGCCGGCGAGTGGCGCGATTACGCCATCGATTTTCTCAAAGATCGCGCGGTGTTTTCGGTTTTTCGCCGCGCCAGCGAAGTTCCGATCTACCGCATCGAGAAGAACCCAAAACTTGGCCGCCGCCAGGGCGCCTACAGCGTCATCTCGGCGACCGG
Organism: Xanthobacteraceae bacterium; assembly: GCA_035623195.1. Lineage (GTDB taxonomy): Bacteria > Pseudomonadota > Alphaproteobacteria > Rhizobiales > Xanthobacteraceae > BOG-931. The sequence goes on from DASPTX010000048.1 coordinate 70,581, forward strand.
GCATATCGTGCGCCGCGGCCAGGAACTCGATCGCGTGCTCGGTGTGTTGGACCGTTCGCTACAGGTGGTGCCGGGTTAGGGCATGATCCGGAAAAAGCCTGCCCCCGGACACCAATGCGGGGTGAAATCCGGTTTTCCGAAAAAATCACGCCCCGTCAAACATCTAGAGCCGAAATCGATTAGACTTGAACTGATTGCGCGCTAGATATTGCCGGGATGCGTCCTATGGCGGAGTAGCGTCGCCACTGCCGAGCGGGCGTTGCATTAGCACGGTGTCCAGCCATCGGCCATGCTTGAAGCCGACCGCGCGCAGCGTGCCAATATGGCTGAAGCCGGCCTTGGCGTGCACCGCGATTGATCCGGTTTGAGCGGAGTCGCCGATCACGGCTATCATCTGCCGGAAGCTGCGATCCGCGCTTTCGGCGATGAGCTTTGTCAGCAAGAGCGCGCCAATGCCTTGGCGATGCATTTCGGGCGCGACATAGATCGAATCCTCCACGCTCCATTTGTAAGCCGGCCGGGCGCGATAGGGTCCCGCATAGGCATAGCCGGCGACGACGCCTTCGACTTCGGCCACGAGATAGGGGTAGCCGCCATCGCACAGCGCTTTATGCCGGCGCACCATTTCCGTCTCGTCGGGCGCCTCGATTTCAAAAGTTGCGGTACCGTGACGAACGGCGTCGGCGTAGATGCGGGTAACCGCGGCGATGTCACGCGGCGTGGCGGCGCGGATGACGGATTTCTGCATACAAGAGCGAAATTGCCAGAAAACGGCAACGGAGAAAACGGAAGGCCGCGGGAAGTCCGCCGCTATGAAATCATCAGATAGCGAGCGGTGGATGAATAGACGAGAAAAATGAAACGCCCCGGATTCGTCCGGGGCGTTTCATTCAACTGCGATGCGTTTGTTTAGCGGCGGTCGCCGAACAGCCGCAGCAGCATCAGGAACAGGTTAATGAAGTCGAGATAAAGCGACAGCGCTCCCATAACGGCCTTGCGGCCGCCGATCGTGCCATCGTCCATCGGATTGAACATTTCCTTGATCCGCTGCGTGTCATAGGCGGTCAGTCCGGCGAACACAAGCACGCCGATCACTGAAATCGCCCAATCGAGACCGGTCGAGCGCAGGAAGATATTCACGAGGCTGGCGATGATAATGCCGATCAGGCCCATGAACATGAAGGAGCCTATGCCGGTCAGGTCGCGCTGCGTGGTGTAGCCATAGAGACTCAGCGCCCCGAATGTCGCCGCCGAGATGAAGAACACCCGAGCAATCGATGTTCCCGTATAGATCAAGAAAATCGACGCCAGCGACACGCCAAGCAGGCCCGCATAGACGAAGAAAAGCATCAGTGCTGTCCCCGGCTGCAGCCGGTTGATGCCGAAGCTGATGGCAAAGACAAGCCCAAGCGGCGCGAGCACGAGGACCCACATGAGCGGGCTCTGAAACACGGCATGGCCGAACGACGTTAGTTCGAGGCCGGCGCTGGTCTGCGTCACCGCAGCCGAGTAGGTGAGCCAGGCGACAAGTCCGGTCAGGGCCACGCCCGTGGCCATGTAATTGTAGACACGGATCATGTAGGCGCGCAGGCCTGCATCGATCGCGACTTGGTCCG
>DASPTX010000049.1:0-69624 GCA_035623195.1 Xanthobacteraceae bacterium
CCGCGCCGGCGTCGAACCGGCGCGGGTTTCGGAGGTCATCGTAGGCCAGATTCTGACTGCTGGCGAAGGCCAGAATCCGGCTCGCCAGGCCTCCATCGCGGCGGGAGTTCCGGTCGAAACGCCGGCTTGGGGCGTCAACCAGCTCTGCGGCTCGGGCCTGCGCTCGGTCGCGCTCGGCTACCAGGCGATCGTCAACGGCGATTCCGAAATCGTGGTCGCCGGCGGCCAGGAATCGATGAGTATGGCGCCGCACTGTGCGCATCTGCGCGGCGGCGTGAAGATGGGCGATTTCGAAATGATCGATACGATGATTAAGGATGGGCTGTGGGATGCCTTTAACGGCTACCACATGGGCAATACCGCCGAAAACGTCGCGCGGCAGTGGCAAATCACCCGTCAGCAGCAGGACGCTTTGGCAGTCGCTTCGCAGAACAAGGCCGAGGCGGCGCAGAAGGCCGGCAAGTTCAAGGACGAAATAACGCCCGTGACCGTTAAAACCCGCAAGGGCGATATCACGGTCGATAGCGACGAGTACCCCAAGCACGGCACGACACTCGAAGCGATCGGCAAATTGCGTCCCGCTTTCGACAAGGACGGCACGGTGACCGCCGGCAACGCGTCCGGCATCAACGACGGCGCCGCCGCCGTCGTCCTGATGAAGGCCAGCGAAGCCGCAAAGCTCGGCAAGACCCCGCTGGCGCGCATCGTGTCTTGGGCTCAGGCTGGCGTCGATCCGAAAATCATGGGAACGGGCCCGATTCCGGCATCACGCGCGGCGCTCAAGAAAGCAGGCTGGACCGTCGGCGATCTCGATCTCATCGAGGCCAACGAAGCCTTCGCCGCGCAGGCCTGCGCCGTCAACAAGGACCTCGGCTGGGACACCAACAAGGTCAACGTCAACGGCGGCGCGATCGCAATCGGTCATCCGATCGGCGCGTCCGGGACCCGCGTGCTGGTGACGCTGCTTTACGAAATGCAGAAGCGTAACGCGAAAAAGGGCCTTGCGACGCTATGCATCGGCGGCGGCATGGGCATCGCGATGTGCGTGGAAAGGTAGAGGACGCAGGATAGAGGACGGAAATATACCCTCCGACGTCTGACATCGGCCGTCGTTTCGCAAGCAAAGATAATTTACTGAACCAGGGAGGCATACCATGCCCCGCGTTGCACTTGTCACGGGCGGTACGCGCGGCATTGGCGCCGCCATCAGCAAAGCGCTCAAGGCGGCCGGCTACAAGGTTGCCGCCAATTACGGCGGCAACGACGAGGCGGCACAGAAGTTCAAAGCCGAAACGGGGATCGGCGTCTACAAGTGGGACGTGTCTTCATTCGACGCCTGCGGCGGCGGCGTCAAGCAGGTCGAAGCCGAGCTTGGACCGATCGATGTCTTGGTCAACAATGCCGGCATCACGCGCGATGCGCAGCTTCACCGCATGAAGCCGGAACAGTGGACCGAGGTGATCAACACCAATCTCGGATCGCTGTTCAACATGTGCCGCAACGTGATCGAGGGCATGCGCGAGCGCAAATTCGGGCGCATCGTCAATATTTCCTCGATCAACGGTCAAAAGGGACAGTTCGGGCAGACTAACTATTCCGCCGCGAAAGCCGGTGAAATCGGCTTCACCAAAGCCTTGGCGCAGGAAGGCGCGCGCGCCGGCATCACCGTCAACGCGATATGCCCTGGCTACATCGCAACCGATATGGTCAAAGCGATGTCGCAAGAAGTGTTGCAGAAGAACGTGCTGCCGCAAATCCCGATCGGCCGGCTCGGCGAACCGGAGGAAATTGCGCGTTGCGTGGTTTTCCTCGCTTCCGATGACGCCGGACTGATCACCGGTTCGACCATTTCGGCCAATGGCGGGCAATATTTTGCCTGACCGCCCCGCGCGGCGGCGGTTTGCCGATCATTGCGGCGACCAACCCTGCGGCGCCAATTCGAACCCCGCAAAATCGAAAGCGGGCGCCACGGTGCAACCGAGCAGCGTCCAGTCGCCCAGCGTTTGCGCCGCCTGCCAGATGTGAGCCGGCACCACCGCCTGCGGGCGCAAGCCGACTGAAATGTCGCCGCCGAGCGTCACGCGCTCGATGCGGCGCGGCGCGGCGGCGATTTCGAGCTGCAATGGCGCACCGGCGTACCAGTGCCAAATCTCCACGGCATCGACGCGATGCCAATGTGAGCGCTCGCCACGCGCGAGGAAAAAATAGGCCGCAGTGGAAGCGGCGCGGTCGCCTACAGTTCGCGCGTCACGGAACGTTTCGCGGAAATGGCCGCCCTCCGGATGCGGTTTGAGATCAAGCATCCTGATGATGTCCCGCGCGGTCAGCGCCGCCATCAGAAGCGGTTCTTTCGCTCGCGGATCTCGGCGAACACTTTCCAGGCCGGATTGCCTTCAAGACCGAGCGATTTAGCAAGTTCGGCGTTGTCGGCGCGCAAAAAGGGATTGGCCGCCTTTTCCGCGCCGATGGTCGCCGGAATGGTCGGCTCGCCAGCCGCACGGAGCTTGGCGACTTCTTCCGCGCGCGCAGCGAGCGCCCTGTTGTTCGGCTCGATCGTCTTAGCGAAGCGAATATTGGCCTCGGTATATTCGTGGCCGCAATAAAAACGCGTGTCGTCGGCAAGACCGCGAAGCTTGAGCAGCGAATTCCACATCATCTGTGGATCGCCTTCGATCACGCGGCCACAGCCGATCGAGAAAAGCGCATCGCCGACAAAGGCGAGCTTATCCGCCGGGAAAAAATACGAGATATGGCCGGCGGTGTGGCCCGGCGTGTCGAGCACGCGGCCCTCGAGCGCTCCGACCTTCACCGTGTCGCCCTCGCCGACCGTCTCGTCGACATGGGCGATGCTGCGTGCCTCCGCGCGCGGAGCGATCACGCGGCATTTGTGGCGCGCCTTCAACGCGCCGATGCCGGCGGTGTGATCGTTATGATGATGGGTGACGAGAATATCAGTCAGCCGCCAACCGGTTTTCTTAAGCGCCGCTTCGATCGGCGCGGCCTCCGGCGCGTCGATGGAGGCGGTGGCGCCACTTTGCGGATCGTGAAGCAGCACGCCGAAATTATCGGTTAAGCAGCCGAACAAATGGGTCTGAGCCGGCATGATCATCTCATTGGACCGCCAAAAGAGCGGCAGGTTAAACTGGTACGGTCGCTTAAAGTAGGCACCCGCCGCCATTGGCCGCAAGGCCAGCCCAGCGGTGGCCCGACAAGGCTCAAGCGCGACCATGGCGACGACATGCTATTTTGATATCCATGGATGTCGTTGATCTACGTAATTTCTACGCCCAGCAGCTCGGCGTCGTCGCCCGGCGTTTCGTCGGCCGCGGTATCCGAGCGCGCTGGCCGGACGCGCATGGACTGCGCGTCGTGGGCATCGGCTATGCGACGCCTTATCTCGGCCTGTTCCGCGGCGAGGCGGAACGCTGCCTCGCTTTGATGCCGGCGCCGCAAGGTGTCGTGCGCTGGCCCTCGACGCGGCCGGCGCTGGCGGCGTTGGTCGAGGAGGATGAATTGCCGCTGACCGATTCGGCAGTCGACCGCGTTCTGCTCGTCCATGCGCTGGAAATGTCGTCCGATCCTGCCGACTTGTTGCGCGAAGCCTGGCGCATCCTCGCCGGCGGCGGCCGGCTTCTGGCGGTCGTGCCGAACCGCCGCGGACTATGGGCTCGCATGGACACGACGCCGTTCGGCCAAGGCCGGCCCTATTCGCGCACCCAGATCATGCATCTGTTGCGGGATACCTGGTTCACGCCGACCGGCTGGGGCGAGGCGCTTTATGTGCCGCCGATTCCCCGGCGCTGGTTCCTGCGCGCGGCGGGAGCCTGGGAGCAAACCGGCTCGACCTTGTCGGCGCCGTTCGCCGGCGTGCATATCGTCGAGGCAACCAAACAGGTCTACCGCGCCATTCCAGCGCGGCGCGAAAAACGCAAGCTCGTTCCGGTGCTCAAGCCTGTGCTGGCGCCGGCGCCGCGGCCGACCTGACGGCGGCCAATTGGGTCCCGAGAGCGCGATCGTTTCAAAATGAATCGATCGCGGCTCTGGTGATTTGACGGGGCACGATCTTTTCGGACCTGCCGATCGCGAGTCCGAGGCAGGCCTTTTCCGGATCATGCCCTAGCGCTCGCCGGGCCAAACTCGCGCGGTGATGGCGGCGGCATCGGCCCCGACAAAATCGGCTAGACTAGACCGGCCGTCGCGCACGAGCGCGCCGAGCAAGCCGGCCTTGATTTCGGCGACGAGCGCAAGGCCGCGGAAGACCAATCCCGAATAAACCTGGACGAGGCTCGCGCCGGCGCGAATTTTGGCAAGCGCGCTATACCCGGAATCGATGCCGCCAGCGCCGACAAGCGGGAAGACCCCCTCGGCCCGCACATAGGTCTCCGCCAGCATGCGATTGGCGAGCGGCAAGAGCGGTCGCCCCGACAAGCCGCCGGCTTGTTTCGCCCGTCCGGTCTCGCGCAGACCGGCCGGCCGGGTCACGGTGGTGTTTCCGACGATCATGCCATCGACGCGGCGCCGGCGCGCGATTGCAACCGCATCGTCGAGATCGCCAAGCGACAGGTCGGGCGCGATCTTGAGCAGGATCGGGGTCGGGCCGGCTTTCAGCGCCACGCGTTCGCGCGCATCGATAACCCGGGCTAGCAAATCGTCCAACACCGCGGCCTGCTGCATGTCGCGCAGGCCCGGTGTGTTGGGCGATGAAATATTGACCGCGACGTAGCTCGCGACCGCGGCGAACTGCTCGATCAGCCGTACATAATCGGCGACGCGATCCGGCGAATCCTTGTTGGCGCCGACATTGATGCCGACGATGCCGCCGGCCGCTGCCCGCGCCGCAAGACGGCGCAGCACGGCTTCCGCCCCGTCGGAATTAAAGCCGAGCCGGTTAATCACGGCGTGATCGGCATCGAGGCGAAACAAGCGCGGGCGCGGGTTGCCGGGCTGCGGCAGCGGCGTGACGGTACCGACTTCGACGAAGCCGAAACCGGCGCGAAGCAGCGCATCCGGAACCTCGGCATTTTTGTCGAAGCCGGCCGCCAGTCCGACCGGATTCGGGAAATTAAGGCCGAACACCCGCATCGCCAGCCGCTTGTCGTCGGGCGGCGTCCGCGGCAGCGGCGCGAACTGCAGCATCCTGATCGCCACGCGATGGGCATCTTCCGGGTCGAGTGCATGCAGTAACGGCAGCGCCAGGCGATCGAGCAGACCCATCACGCTTTAAGCTCCGGCAATGTCCGCCGGCCATCGACCTCATCCGGCAGCGGCCGCGTCCAGCGCACCGCTTTAACCGGCAGCGCCGCGTAGAGATGCGGAAACAAATCGCCGCCGCGCGAGCGTTCCCACTTGAGCGCCGGACCTAACGCGCCGGCATCGACCGCGATCAGCAACAAATCGCTCTGGCGCGCGAAGTGCTTCTCCGCCGTCCCAGCGAGCTGCGCGGCCGTGGAGAAATGAATGAAACCGTCGCGCGTATCGGCTTCGGACCCGCGATAGGTTCCGGTTTGCTCGGCCGCGCGCCACGATATTCGCGGGCAAATTTTATAGATAATCGTCACGGCCGCATTATTTCGGATCGCGCTTGCAATGTCCGAACCCTATCGGCCCTTGAGCGCTCAGGCAATAATTCCTATCATCGCGCCTTCCGGTTTTTAGTTCAAACGCGCAGCCACACCGGGCTCATGCAGTTGGTTGGATGCCGATGCTGACGCACGCGCAGGTCTGGTCGGCCATCGATCGCCTCGCCGCGCGCGCCGGATTGTCGGCTTCGGGGCTGGCCCGGCGCGCGGGGCTCGATCCAACGACGTTCAACAAATCGAAACGCGTCACGCCGCAGGGCCGGCCGCGCTGGCCTTCGACGGAGTCGATTGCCAAGGCGCTCGCGGCGACGGCCACGCCGTTTGATGCATTCGTCCGCCTGATCGAACCAAGCGCCGCGGCGGCGGCGCGGCCCATGCCGCTCATGGGCTTCGCCGAGGCCGCCGCAGGCGGCTGTTTCGATGAAGGCGGTTTTCCCGCCGGCAAAGGCTTAAACGAAATCGCGTTTCCCGCGGTCGATGACGAGCATGCTTACGCGCTTGAGGTTGCCGGCCAGTCGATGGAGCCGGCTTACCGCAACGGCGATATAATCGTCGTGTCCCCGGCGGCGCCGATCCGCCGCGGCGACCGGGTCGTCGTGCGGACCCGGTCAGGCGAGGTCATGGCCAAGGAGCTCAAACGCAAGACGGCGAAATCAATTGAGCTCAAATCGCTCAATGCCGCGCACGCAGACCGCACGCTGCCGGCTTCGGACGTGCTGTGGATCGCCCGTATCCTGTGGGCTAGCCAGTAAAGCGCAGGCGCATCACGCCGAACGCGCCAGCGCGCCGTCGATCATCGCGATCGTATCGGCTATTCCGTAAGCCGCGACGAACGAGCCGAACCGCGGCCCTTTCTCCTGGCCGAGCAGCACCTGATAGAGCATGTTGAACCAATCGAGCGACACGCCTGGTTTGCCGTCCTTAGTTTTGATCTTGCCGGTTTTGTCGAGAAATGGCTCGCGCCGGCCGACCTCGTAAACCACATCTTGGATCGCTTCCGCCGAAACTTGCGGCGGCAATTGCGACAGCGCATCGCGCAAGTCCGACAGCGCCGCGCGTTCGGCCGGGCTCGGCGTTCGGAACTTTTTTGCCGGCGCGACAAAGTCGCGATAGTAGTTGATGGCATAATCGACCAAAGTGGCGAGGCGCGGATGCGACTGTGGCGTCACGCCGGGGCGATAGCGCGAGATGAAGCCCCAGAGCGTCTCGGCATTCGCGGCGTTCGAGGCGGTAACGAGCGACAAGAGCATCGCGAACGGCACCGGATTGTCGGCCTGCGGCGGCGCGCCGTTATGAATGTGCCAGACCGGATTGCCTAGCTTTTCCTTCGGCCCCTGCCGCGGATAGGCGTCGAGAAACTGCAGATATTCGTCGACATGCCGCGGGATGACGTCGAAGTAAAGCCGCTTGGCGGCCTTCGGTTCCCGATACATGAACAGCGACAGGCTTTCCGGGCTCGCGTAGCGCAGCCACTCCTCGATTGTCAGGCCATTGCCTTTCGACTTCGAGATCTTTTGCCCGTTCTCGTCGAGAAAAAGCTCGTAGTTGAATCCTTCCGGCGGCGCGCCGCCGAGCGTGCGGCAAATCTCGCCCGACAGCTTGACTGAATCGATCAAATCCTTGCCCGCCATTTCGTAGTCCACGCCGAGCGCAACCCAGCGCATCGCCCAATCGGGCTTCCATTGCAGCTTGCAACGTCCGCCGGTCACCGGCGTCGTCACCTGTTTGCCGCTGTCGGGATCCTCATAGGTGATTGTCCCGGTCTTGGCGTCGTGCGCGACCACCGGCACTTGCAGGACGGTGCCCGTCGGCGGCGAGATCGGCAGGAACGGCGAATAGGATTGTGCCCGCTCTTCGCGCAGCGACGGCAGCATCACCGCCATCACCTCCTCGAAATGGCGCAGGACCTTGAGCAGCGCCTCGTCGAACCGCCCCGACGTGTAACAGGCGGTCGAGGACAGGAATTCGTAGTCAAAGCCGAATTGATCGAGAAAGGCGCGCAGCCGCGCATTATTGTGCTCGGCAAAGCTCTTATGCGTGCCGAACGGGTCCGGCACCTGCGTGAGCGGTTTGCCGAGATGCCGCGCCACCATCTCTTTGTTCGGAACGTTGTCGGGCACCTTGCGCAGCCCATCCATGTCGTCGGAAAACGCGATCAGCCTCGTCTTGATCTTGTCGTCGGTCAGAACGCGAAAGGCATGGCGCACCATCGATGTGCGGGCGACCTCACCGAACGTGCCGATATGCGGTAGGCCCGAGGGGCCGTAGCCGGTTTCGAAAATGACCTCGGTTTTCGGATTTTTCTTCAGCCGCGCCACGATCTTGCGCGCTTCCTCGAACGGCCAAGCGTGCGACAGTTCGGCCAATTCGCGTAAGCTCGCTGGAGCGGTTTGCAGGGTCGCCATGAATGACTTTCGGCGTGAACGTTGCGTCGGCCTTTGCCGGGGACACTATGGCATGATCCGGAAAAGTGGAAACCGGTTTTCCGAAAAAGATCATGCCTTATCAAGTGCCTAGAGTCGCAAATCGATTCGGTTTGAAACGATTGCGCTCTAAGGGCCACGCCGCAGCGTCAAACGTTAAGGTTCAAAATGGGCTGATCGGGAAATAGCGCAGCCACAGGTCGGCGAAGGCGCCGCTTTCCCACTCCCGGAACAGCGCCCAATTCAAAGCCTGCCGCAAAAGATCGTTGCCGCGCTTGACGGCGATGCCGACGCCTTCGCCGAAGAACCGGCCCTCCAGAAACGTGCCGCCGCGGAAGGCGCAACAACCGGCCGAATCGGAGCCGTTGAGCCAGAACGCGAGCGCGATGCCGTCGCCGAACAATAGATCGACCTGCTTGTCGCGAAGCGCTTGGCGCGCCGCTTCGGCGCTGGGATAAGTGCGCACGTCCGCCCCAGTGAACATTTCCTTCAGAAACGCTTCGTGCGCGGTGCCGGCCACGACCGCGATCTTCTTACCTTCGACGAGCTCCGGCAGCACGTCGCGGATGGGACTGTCGACCCGGGCGACGAAGCGGGCCGGCGTGCGGCAATACGGATCGGTGAAGTCCACGCGGCCGCGCGTGGCCGGGGTGGCGGCGATGGAAGCGATCACGGCATCGCCGTGATTGTCGGCGAGCGCATCGAGCAATAGGTCGAAGCGGCGGGCCTGAATGGTGCAGGAGGTCTTAATTTCCTCGCAAAGCTGCCGCGCCAGATCGACATTGAACCCCATGGGATTGCCGTCGGCGCCGGCATAGTTGAACGGCGGATAATCGATCTCGGTGAGAAAACGGATCGACTGGATGCGCGAAAGATCAGGCCGCTCAGGCCGCCGTCGCGGATCCCAGAAGCCCGGAACGCCGATCCCTTTCGGCACCGCGACGCCGTCTTGCGGCCAGGCCGGGCGTGCGAGACCGAACGCGCCGAGCGCGGCGCAGAGCAGGACCGCCAGCGCCGATTGCGGCCTGAGCTGCGGGAGGCGGCAGCGAATAATCATTCCTCGTTAAAATCCTTTTTTGACCAGCGGGAGAGGGCTCTCATTCGGCCAAGGAGACATCGAGGCCGTCAAAAATAACGGCGTAGATCGGCGGCCTCCGCTTCGGGCGTCCGGTTGACGTTGAATGGTGCGACGAAGTGGCCATCCTTGTCCATCAGATATACAACGGCGGTATGGTCCATCGTGTAGTCGCCATTTTCGAGCGGCACTTTCTTGGCATAGACCCGATAGGCCTTAATAGCCGCGTTGATCGACGCTTGATCGCCGGTAAGACCGCGCAAATGCGGATCGAAGTTCGACAGGTAGTCCTTCATCACGGCCGGCGAGTCGCGCTCCGGGTCCACAGTGATGAACAGCGCGCCGGTGTGATCGGCATCGGGGCCGAGCGCGTGCATGATCTGCGACATTTCGAACAAGGTCGTTGGGCAAATATCGGGGCAGTGCGTGAACCCGAAGAAGACCAGGAACGGACGCCCCTTCATGTCCGCATCGCTGACCGGCCTTCCGTTTTGATCTTCGAGATGGAACGGGCCCCCGACCGCGGCGGCCGCCTGGCCGATTGGCGAGGAATCGCGGCTGGTCACGAAAACGATGGCGCCGAAGAACAAGAACAGCCCGCCGAGGAACGCGGCAAGCAATAGCATCACACGAGATGCATTAGCGTTCACGAATACCTTCCATCAGCCAAAGCACGCCGAAAAACCGGCGCGTATCGTCTCGAAAAAGACCGTGGTCCCGTAATGCGTCCAGAGCATGATCGTGCCGGCGAGCGCCGCCGCGACCAATACGCCGGCGGCCAATAGCGGCGCGGACAGACGCGGTCGTGCTACGATTTCACGCATGGCAGCGGCTCGGCGGCGAGCTGGCGACGGCTTGGCGGCACAGTCATGGCAATCGCAATCACGGCAATCTTCCGGTCCCTCGGTAGATAGGCTGGAATCCGCCTGCCGACAACGGCGAAAAGCACCGCCCGCCGGCGGTGCTCCGCGCTATTGGCGCTCCGACAGAACGCCTACTGACAAGTCGGATAGAGTTCGTTCAGTTCGCGCCCGCGCAGCATGACGAGTTGCGGTCGCAGCCCGCCGTGCTGGTTAATCCAAGTGCGGATTTCCGGCGGGTAAAGCCGCATGACCAGTTCGCTCCCCTGCCGGGTTGGCACCAGCCTGCGCGAGGCGTCGTCGTAGTAGGAGGCGGCATGGAAACCCAAAGCCGCCCGACGCGTGACGCAGACGCGATCTTTCGGAATAATCCCGGTGAGTAAGGTACAGGCCGAGAGGCATGGCCCGTCGATGATCACGTGCTGACCGGAAGCCCGGATTTGACGAAATTTCTGGACATAGGCGGCGACCTCGCCTCCGGGGTCGCTGACGATTCGGATGTCAGCCTGAGCGACGCACGTCATGAGGACCGACGCCAAAGCGCCGGCCAAGCTAGCCTGCCATTTCATGGGACACCCTCTCCCCAATCGACCGGATGGGGTATCATGCGTCATTGTGGCAAGAGTTCGAGGATAAGCAGTCTTTAAATGATCATTCCGCGCGCGCATCTCGGCGCGAAACGGTGCTATAAGACCGGCCGCAAAACGCCATTTCCGCTAATGTTTCATCCCCTCCAGCAAACCAGTCGGTGAGTCGCACAAATGGATACGTCGGTTGCACGCAAGACGAATGTTCCCGATTTCGCAACGGCCTATTACCTGCTCGAAGGCCTCAACGAGATCGGCGTCGATTACCTGTTCTGTAATTTCGGCACCGACCACGCCCCGATCATCGACGAGATGGCGCACCGCCGCAAACGCGGCGAGCCGATGCCAGGCGTCGTTCGCTGCCCGCACGAAAATACGGCGGCGCATATGGCGGCGGGCTACGCGCTCGTCACCGGCCGCGGCCAAGGCGTGCTGGTTCATGTCGATGTCGGCACTGCAAATACCGCGAACGGCATGCACAATCTGTTCCGCAGCCGCCTGCCCGTGCTGCTGATGGCCGGCAAGGCACCCTTCACGGTCAACGACGAACTGGTCGGCTCGCGCGACACTTACGTACATTTCGTGCAGGAACCGTTCGACCAAGCAAGCCTGGTGCGGCCCTATTTGAAATGGGAATGGACATTGCCGTCGGGCGTCGTCGTCAAGGAGGCGTTGCGGCGCGCCTATTCGATCATGCAAAGCGAGCCGCGCGGGCCGGTTTATCTCATGATGCAGCGGGAGACGCTGACGCAGCATTGGACCGCGGACGAAATCCGGCGCTATTCCGCCGATCGATTCGCCGCCACGTCGGGGGGCGGCGCCGATCCCAAGCTGATCGCCGCGCTTGCCGAACGGCTGCTCAAGGCCGAGCATCCGATCCTGATTACCGGCTATGCCGGCCGCAACGAACATGCTTCGCGCGCCATCGACGCGCTGGCGCAATTCGCCGGCATCGCCGTGTACGAAGCGAACGTAACCAACAATATCTCGCACGATAGTCCCTGTTTCGTCGGCTTTTCGGCGGACGAAGCGGTGCCGGAGACGGATGTCGGACTGCTGGTCGACGTCGACGTGCCGTGGTTTCCGAGCGACGTGCAACCAAAGGACAATGCATTCTGGGCACATATCGACATCGATACGCTCAAGCCGGGCTCGCCGATGTGGACGTTCCCCGGCAATATGCGCATGCAAGGCGACAGCGGGCGGATTCTCGATCAGCTCCTTGAGGAACTGAAGGCAAAAGCGACGCCGCGCTTTGCCGAAGCGGCAGCGGCGCGCCTCAAGCGCATCAAAGCCGCGCGCGACAAGCGCATCGCGCGCGCCGCACAGCTCGCCGCGGACAAAGGTAAGCCGGGCGCGATCAACCCGCATTACCTCGCGGCGGAGCTCGCCAAGCTCCTTGACGACGAAGACATGATCTTCAACGAGAGCGTGACCAATGCGCCGGCGGTGCTGATGCAGATTCCGCGCCGCCTCCCCAACACGACCGTCCGCGCCGGCGGCGGCGGACTGGGCTGGTCGGGCGGCACCGCGCTTGGCGCCAAACTCGCCGCGCCCAATCGGCTCGCGGTGCAGATCTGCGGCGACGGCAGCTTCTATTTCGGCAATCCGAGTTCCATCTTTGCCGTCGCGCAGCAATATAAATTGCCGATTCTCTCGGTCGTCATGGACAATACCGGCTGGAAGGCGGTGAAAGAATCGACGCTACGCGTATTCCCGGAAGGCGAAGCCAAATCCGCCAACGCGTTTGAGGCGAACCTTGCGCCCGATGTTCACTTCGCCAAGGTCGGCGAAGCGTTTGGCGCCTATGCCGAAGAGGTGAGCGACCCCGCCGACGTGCCGGCGGCGCTCGCGCGCTGCGTCAAGGAAGTCCGCGGCGGCCGCGCCGCCCTGCTGCACGCCCGCATCACGCGCCTGTAGGGCATGTTTCCCGAAAAGCGCTTGCCCGGGACGTGACCCAAGGCGGAAAAGTCTTCCGAAAAGGATCATGCCAAGAGCCGCGATGGTTTCGGTTTGAAACGATTGCGCTCTAAGGGCTGGCGTGATTGATGAATTTTTCCGGCGGCGCCTCGCCCCATTGCGACACCAGCGCCTCTTCGGCGGGAACCAAGTTGGAGCCGTTGGCGAGATTGAGCCGGTCGCTGTCGGCCCAGTGCTCGTGGACACGGCCCCAAGGGTCGGCCCAGTAGTCGTAGACCTGGCTGCCGAGCACATGCCGGCCGATGCCCCACATATGCTCGTATTTGCCGAAGCGCTTGAGGTATTCGTGGCCCATGCAGACATCGTCGAGATCGGACACCTCGAACGAGAGATGATTGAGTCCGGTCTTCTCGTGCGCCAGGCAGAAAAACACGTGGTGATCGACGTAATGGTCGCCGCGGTCGCAACGGTTGAACGAGCCGATGACGTTGTTCTTGTCCTCGACATAGACGTCGTCGGAACAAATGAAGCCGAGGGTGTCGCGAAACCAATCCACCGTTTCGCGAAAGCGCGGCGTCATCAGCACGCCGTGACCGATACGCTTGACGTGCGCCGGGCCCTTGGGTAGCCGCATCAATTCGCCGGCGCGCGACAGCGGCGATTCGCCGGAATTGAGCTTCTGCCGCTTGACCGGGATTTCCGGCACGCGCGCAACGCCGCAGACCACCTCGATCTGATAGCCGTTGGGCTCCTTCAACCGCACACGCTTGCCGCCGCCGGGCTCGTCGATATTTTCGATTCCTGTGGCGCCCGGCGCTTTGGTCAAGCGTTTGAGATCGTCCTCGCTGTCGACGTAATAGGCGAGCCCGACGAATTTTGGATCGCCCTTTTCGGTGACGTGGATGTGGTGGTTGGGATCGGTGCCGCGCATATAGAGCGCATTCGCCGTCCGCTCGCTGCGACGCATGCCGAACCGGGTGAGGAACTCCTCCATGACGTCGAGATCGGGCGCCCTAAGCCGCCCATAAGCAATATCCGTCACCTTGACCCAGGCCATATTCTTCTCCTCCCGCAGCGCTTGGTGCGGCAAAACGATCGCGCCGCGGCACTGTGCCACGACCCAGCGAACCTCGGCAACGCTCAGATCTAAGCGTGATAATCGGCCGCGACGGTTGCGTCGGTCTGTCTGCCGCCCATTGCGCTGAACACCGGCGTCAGTACCACCGCGACGATCAGATTGAGCACGACGGTGTAAAGCGCCGTGTAGCCTGGGAAGGTGAAGCCGCCGATCGCAAGCGGGAAGTTCGGCGTGAGATTGGCCGCGACGAACATCCAAGTGCCGGCGATCGTGCCGACCGCCCAACCGACGAGCAACGCCCAGTCGTTGAACCAGCGGGTGTAAACGCCGAGCAGCACCGATGGCAGTGTCTGGATAATCAGGATGCCGCCGAGCAGTTGCATGTAGATGGCATATTGCGAGGGCACGAAAACGATGAAGACAAGCGCGCCGAATTTGACGATCAGCGACACCCACTTCGCCATCTGCGCTTCCTCTTTGTCGGTCGGGTTATTGTTGATGAATTCGCGATGGATGTTGCGGGTGTAAAGGTTCGCCGCCGCGATCGACATGATCGCCGCCAGCACCAGCGCGCCGATGCCCACGGCGGCGAAGGCGATGCCGACGAACCAAGACGGGAAGCTGTGCAGGAGCAGCGCCGGCACCGCGAAATTGTTGCCGAACTGTTTGAAGCCCGGCGCAAATTCCGGAAGGTTGGCGACGCCGGCGGCAATCGCAAAGAAACCGACCAGCGCCAAGAGGCCGAGCATGAACGAGTAGCCCGGCAGCATGGCGGCGTTGCGCCGGATGGCGTGTCCGCTCGAAGCGCTGAGAATGCCGGTCATCGAGTGCGGATAGAGGAACAGCGCCAGCGCCGATCCGAGCGCCAATGTGGCGTAGACGCCGAACGCGCCGGTGGTGTTGGCGCCGGGCGTGGCCAGCAGCACTTTGGCTGGAGGCACCGCGGCAAAGATTTTGGCGAAGCCGCCAAGCTGGATCGGTACGACGACCACCGCGGCAAAAGCCGTGAGATAGATCAGAATATCCTTGACGATCGCGATCGAAGCCGGCGCCCGCAGCCCGCTGGAATAGGTGAAGGCGGCAAGGATGATAAACGCGATCACCAGCGGCAAGTCGCCGGAATAGCCCGAGCCGGAAACGCCCATCGCGCCGATGACGACCTGCAAGCCGACCAGCTGCAGCGCGATATAGGGCATGGTCGCGACGATGCCGGTGATCGTTACCGCCAGCGCAAGCCAGCGATTGCCGAAACGGCCGCGCACGAAGTCGGCCGCGGTAATGTAATGGTGCTTGTGGCAGACGTACCAGAGCCGCGGGAAGGCCAAGAACAGAATGGGATAGATCACGATCGTGTACGGCACCGCGAAGAATGCAATCGCGCCGGCGCCGAAAGCGAGCGCGGGAACCGCGATGAACGTGTAGGCCGTGTAGAGATCGCCGCCGACCAGGAACCAGGTGATGACGGTGCCGAAACGGCGGCCGCCCAGTCCCCATTCGTGCAACTGATCGAGGTCGCCCTTGCGCCAATGCGCGGCGGCGAAGCCCAGCCAGGTGATGAAGGCAAACAGCAGCACGAAGATGATCAGTGCAGTCCAGTTCACCTCAGCCACGGCACGTCTCCCCAGTCGTATATTTTTTGGTTCGTTTTTATTTTCGTTTTTATTTCGTACGTCTTTCTTTTATTCGCGCCTTGAATCGCAGGCGGCGCCGGCGTTTGCCCGGCAAACGCGTCTTGCTACTTTTCCGTCGCGAAATAGACGATCGCGGTCAGGATCGCTCCGATGACGATCCACAGAAGCTGATACCAATAAAAGAACGGAATGCCCGCCCAGGTCGGCTCGATCGAATTATAGAACGGCGGCCACAGCACCGCGACGAATTGGATCACGAAGAGCAGGTACCACCAGCTCCAGCCCCCGTGCTCGCTTTCCCGGCCGGCATTTTGCCCACTCATGTCGCCACCTCGACGGTCTGTCCCTGCGAGCTGTTGAGCGCTCTTCAATGAGCACAATAGCGGCTGGGCGCGGCTAATCAAACCGGTTTAGATGCCGCAGTGCAGCGTTATCCCGCGCAAAACTTGCGGCGTTGCAGAGCCAGGCGCCGCGGCACGCGGAAGACGGTTTTCCGAAGAGATCATGCCCGCTTAAAAACTTAGAGCCGCAACCGAATACGCTCTAAGCGTTGGGGCCGGCGCCATGGCTACCCAATGACAAGTCCCGGTTCGTCGGTCCGAGGACGATGACGGTCGTGCCGACCTTGACGCGATTATAGAGGTCGATCACGTCCTCGTTGGTCATGCGGATGCAGCCCGATGAAATGGCGCGGCCGATATATTCGGGCTGGTTGGTACCGTGGATCCGGTACTGCGTGTCCTTGCCGCCCGCGTACAGATAGAGCCCGCGCGCGCCCATCGGATTTTGCGGCCCGCCGGTGACGAAGGCCGGCAATGGCCCAAGCCGCGCCTGTTCGCCGGCGGTCGGTCGCCACGCCGGCCATTCTTCCATGCGGCCGACCGTGGCGACGCCGCTCCAGGCCTGCGACTCTTCTCCGACGGTGACGCCGTAGCGGATCGCCTGCCCTTTCGGCAGTACATAATAGAGAAATTTATTACCGCTATCGACGACGATGGTGCCTGGGGTTTCCTTGCCAGTGTAGTCGACGAGGTGCCGGCGGTACTCCTCCGGAATCGCCGCCTGCTTGTAAGGCAGATTGGACATCAATGCCTTATCGCGCGTGTTCCAGCCGGCATCGCTCGTGGGCGCCAGCGTCGCCTGCATGCAACCGCCGAGCATGAGGCTGATAACGATGAATGCACCCGCGCGCCACGGAGCATCGGAAACTCCAAGACCCAGCATTCTCGGGTTTTCGCGACTGCGTAACGTGACTGCCATCGGAGCCTCCCTTTGTCGCTCACTAAGGCTGATTAGTCGCTCGCTACCGGCGTCGCGGCGTCGGCGGCCGGGCCATTGACAAAACGCGATCGCGGATTGCCCTGATTGAAGACGCAATACGCAAAATCCAGTCCGGCGATCGAGCCGCGGAAGCTGCGGTCGTCGATTCTTTGCACCCGGAAGCACGGCGTAATCGGCAGGCCCGACAGGTGCGCGCACATCGCCGCACCGTCGGCGCGGATCGTGCCGGGCGGCAACGTGGCAAAGCGCGCCTCGCCCTCGCCGCGTATGCGAATGGTCCCCACGACGGAACCGTCGGGGAGAATGCGGCCCTCGCCGGATGTTCCTTCGAAGCAGGTATAAAAGAACACCTTGCCCACCACGAATGCGCGGGCTTGGTCCGGAGCGAGGTCTTCGGCGGCGGCGAAACCGGCTCCTAAAATTCCGAGCGAAAGGGCTGCGCCTGTCGCCACAAACAATTTGCGCATGGAGAGATCCCCCTTTGCCAAACCATCCGGGGGAGATGATTGCAGAGGGGATATGACGCCGAACATTCGGATTTAGTCCTTAAGGGCGATTACGTAGACCCCCGACGCGGCGCGGCGTTCCCAACGCGCAAAGCGGCTCGCGTTCGATGTCGGGTTGTTTGAGGCGGTTGCGCGGGCTTGATCGGCGAATCCGGCTTCACAGCCAAAGCCGTTTCAGCAACAGTAAGCGACCACAGACGGGAGGATTCCGATGAGAATGTCGCTGCGAAATTGCGGCCTATTGAGCGCGACCGTCGCTGCTGCATTGCTTGCCGCAGCGGTGCCAGGTTTCGGTCAGGAACTAAAATACAAACCCATCGCGGTGAAGACGCCCGATGGGCTGACCATTTCGGCCCAGGATTGGGGCAATCCCGCCGGCCCGGGAATTCTCTTCATTCACGGCTTCTCACAGAGCTATCTGTCGTGGATGCGTCAGGTCGATAGCGATCTCGCCAAGGAATTTCATCTTGTCACTTACGATCTGCGCGGTCACGGCAATTCCGACAAGCCGCTCGACCCGGCGGCCTATCGCAATTCCGCGGCGTGGGCACACGAAGTGCAGGCCGTGATGGATGCCGCGGGGCTCGAACGGCCGGTACTGGTCGGCTGGTCCTATGCCGGCCGCGTGATCTCCGACTACCTTGTGACGGAGGGCTCCGGCAAAATCGCCGGCATCGATTTTGTCGATGCGCCGATCAAGGTCGATCCGGCTCTCATCGCGGACAATCTGAAGAACTTGCCGCTGATGGCATCGGAGGACCTCGCCACCAATATCGCGGCGACGCGCGCCTTTCTGCACGGCTGTTTCTCGCGCCAGCCCAGTGCCGACGATTTCGAGACCATGCTGGCCTTCAACATGATGGTGCCGCCGAAGGTGCGCGCCGGTCTTTCCGGCCGGCCGCTCGACGCCACCGAGATGATGTCGAAGCTGAAATTGCCGGTCCTGGTGACCCACGGGGCGGAGGATCGCAACGCCAAGCTCGGCGCCGGCCAATACACGGCCGCTACCGTTCCGGGCGCCAAACTTTCCGTTTACCAGGGGATCGGTCATTCGCCGTTCTACGAGGACGCGCCGCGCTTTAACGGCGAACTTGCCGCGTTCGTGCGCGCCGCGAACAAAGCGGATTGAGGAAGCGCTTTCGGGTTTCGCCGAGTTGAAGCCGCGCGGTCTCGTGGCCGTGCGGCCGCTCAGCGGCCTCGACTGACCGTACTTTCGACCGTTACCGAACCGCCGATTTTGATGCAGGCCTCGGTGCCGGGAATATTGACAAAGCCCGCGCCGTACGCGCTGCACGACTTCACGTGCGCGCTCGTATGCGGCTTGGCCGCGAGTGGCGGGCGCGAAGGCACCGATCGCGAGCTTGGATCGATAAGTGTCTGCCCAGCGGCGCGATCGCCGATGGTGACGGCGAACATGGCTGCCGCGGCCATCGCGGCGGCGCCACGGAGCGTCAAGCGCCACCGCATGTCAATGCGACGCTGAAAGTCCGGGATGCCGAATCTCCGACCGACCATTCCGGAATTCCTCGATTTATATTTCTCAGTTCGATCAACATAGCGTGGCGCTAAACCCGATGGCCGCCCGCGACCAGCCAGGCAGGATCGAACCAGCGGTCCGCCTCGCCGTCATACGGCAGCCGGTTGATGTCCCAATGGCGGATGAAAGGCGCATAGGCAGCATAGACAGGCGGGCCGCCGCCGATGAAGACGACGCGGCCCGGAAAGCGCGCCAGCACCTCCTCCGGCCTGTCGGAGGCATGAATCTCGACGATGTCGCGGTCCTTAAAGGCAAAGTCCGGCACCGAGGCGAAGGTGCGGTGGCCCATGATGAGAACGTGGCCGCGCGTCAGCTCGAAGAAACGCTCGACATCGGCGACATATTCGCGGCCGCGATTGCCCTCCCAAGGCAAACGGCCGCGGAGGCCGAATTGGCCGCGCAGCCCGATGGCGATGACGGCGCGGACGTCGGTAACTTGCATGAGAACCTCCCCGCCCGCGCCGTTACGGAGAAATCCCGGAAAGAAACAAGCGTGGCGTTAGGGCGGACGAAGACAATCTAACCTCTCGACATACAATAGTTGCGAAACATAGCCTACGGGACGCCAAGGCAAAGCGAACGGGCATGTCCTTTTGACCAAGACGCGGGAGCAAAACATCATCTCCTATCAGAACTCATGTGGCCACAGGCATAATTCAACGGGCCGCTCGGCGTGCAAAACTTCCGCCGGCGCGCGGCAGCTATAGTATTGCAGCGGGCCAAGGGAAACGAATTCCCGCTCGGAAAGCAGTTCCTTCGAATTTCAATTCACGCCGGAAGTGTCCCAATGTCGGGTGAAATCCACCAGCATCGAAGAATTTTCTCAGCGTGATCTCTGAACGGAATTTTGACGTCATTTATCGTGGCGAGAACTTATTCTGCTTCAACAATGACCTTCTTTTCAATTGCTACGGCATGATCCGGGAAACCTGCCCGGACGTTATCCGGGGTGGAAACCGGTTTTCCGGGTCATGCTCTGAATATTGGAGCGGGCGAAGGGAATCGAACCCTCGACATACAGCTTGGGAAGCTGTCGTTCTACCACTGAACTACGCCCGCGCTCACTGCCAGCATAACCAAGGCCGGCGGCCGGCAGCAAGCCGCAAGCTGAGATGGGCGGTCTATTCCCGCCCGAACTCTTTGCGTAATTCGCCTTTGGCGCGCTGCAGAATTTTGCGCCGCGCGGCCGGCAGGTTCTTGCCGGCGCGATTGATGTAGAAGACGAGCATCGACAGCGCCGAGCGATACGGATCGGCCTTGCGCCGGTGGCTTTGCTGCGCCGAGCGTTTCAGCGACGCCGCGATCTTTTTTGGATCGCTCAGCGTGAAGACGCCGGGTTCGAGATCGAGTGCATTGCTTTCGCGGGTGACGCGCGCCGACCAATAGCGGTTCGAACCACGCGTTGCCGTTTTGCGGCTTGCGGTTTTAGCCCGCGCGGATTTTCGCTGGCGTGCCCGAGCCACGGCGGGGGACCTCGCACGAAATCAAACCGCAAAACCAATGCGGCGCGTTACGCCCTTGTTCCGGCGCGGCGCCGATCTATTCGGCGGCGATGGCGTGAACCGGCGTCTGTGAGAGCCCGGCGAGACATTTCGCCAGGGCTTCGCCTTCCGGATCGAGCAATGCCGCCGTGCGCGCGCTGGCAACGGCGTCGATCGCCCGGCGCACCGGCATATCGCCCGCCAGCGCCGGCGTGATCGCTTGCGCGGCGATGGCGCGATAATTGCCGGCGCCGCGCTTGTGCGTATCGCCATAGCCTTTGATCAGGCCGGCACATTCCGCCACTTCGATCGCGAGTTCGGGCGAGAGCGGCGCGGCCTGCACGACGAGCCTAAGCCACGCCTCGATCGCTTCTTGCTCCTGTTTGAAGCGGAACGTTCCGCGCCGCAGCGGCCGCAGGCTAGCGAGAACGGCAAACCGCAGATACCCGGAAATCGACCTTGTATTGACCGCCATGCCCCAATGCGCGCGCGCGAGTGCGGGAAACCGCTCGGCGATTGCAAGCACGCCGCGCGCCAGGACGCTTGGTAGAATCGAGCACAATTCCTCGATGCCGGGCTTTAGGAATTCCGTGACCGTGAACGCCTGGTCCGGGTTCACTCCCAGGTCTCGCGCGATGCGAGGAAGCCGCGCCGGATCGATCTTGGCCTGCGCGACGCGGATCACGTCCTCATACGACATGCGCAGCGCGAGTTGCCGCGCGGCCGCGGCCAGCAATCGCCCGCCGGCGCCGGCCTTCGCATCGGCATCGGCGACCGGCTTGAGCCGGTCGAGATAGAGCCGCGCATAGGCGAGGTCCTGATAAGCGGCGAGACGGCGCACGCCTTCGACCATGACGGCTTGCGCTGCGGCCGGCATGCTTTCGATCTCGCGTTCGAGCCCGGTGAGCGCGGGCGACGGCGCATGCTGGCGCTTAGGTGCTTCGCCCGGCAGCCGCGATCCGGCGTCGGCGGCCGCGTAGCCGGCGCGGAAGCCGCGCAGGTTGGCTTCGACCGCCTTGCCGTCGGCGCGGATCGCCGCTTCGAAGGCCTCGGCCGGGATCGGCAGCGCCCGCGCGCCAGCAATGGCCCCGAGCATTACGGCATTGATCATGGCGCCGGCCTCGCGCGCGACTGCTTCAAAATCGAGCAGCAGAGTGGCTTGCGAATTTTTTTCCACCGCTTCGATCAGGCGCCGCGGATCGTAACGGCCGTCGCTCATCGCCATCTTCTCCACGACCAGATAGGACCGGCTGGTCGAGGCGATGGTGGTGGTGCGGTCCGGCGTCACATAACCGCCGGCGACAGCGCGGCCGGCTTCCAGCAGTTCGCTGGCGACGACGAGGTCGATGTCGCCGACGCCGGGCGCCAGCGAAAGCACCGGCGGCCGCTGTTGCGATTTCGCCGCGCTCGGCGGCGACCCGCTTGGCGAAGAATTGGCCGCTGGCACCATCTCGATATGGTAGGTGGTGGCGCCGGTGCGCTGGGCGACGCCCGGGATCGAGGTCGATTGCACGGGAAAACCTTGGCTCGCCGCCGCGGCGACGATCCAGTCGGTCAGCACGCCGCCGCCTTCGCCGCCGAGCGCCGCGATCAGGATCGTGAGCGGCCGCGCAGTGGCCTCGTTGGTTCGACGCATCGCCTCTTTGCGCTCCGCGCCCGCGGCACGGCGCGGGTTGGGCGCGTCCGAACTTGGGCTTTGAGGGAAGGGCTGCGTAACATCGCGATCCCCACCAAGCCAGCCGATGACGCGCCCGCGCACCTGGGCAAGGACGCGGTCCCACCAATTCGGATTGCTGACGACGTCGGCGCGATAGAACGACGGACAGAGCACGGCGGCGTGCGCGACTTCGCCGCACAAGCCGCAGCCGACGCAGCTTTCGACCACGGTCGCTACCGGGTCTTTCCGCAGCGGATCGGGATTGGGCTTCACCGTGAGCGAGGGGCAGCCCGACAGCCGGATGCAAGAATGGTCGCCGGTGCAAATCTCGTCATCGACGCCATACCGGATTTTCACCACGCGCTCGCCGCGCTTGAGTTTTTCGGCCTGTTCGATACGGATGCGACGCTGTCGCGCCAGCATGCATTCGCCGTCGGCGATGATCACTTTGAGCCCACGTTCGGCGCTGCGCATCGCTTCTTTCAGCGTCGTCACCATCTTGCCGACGCTATAGGTGCGCACCGTGCGCAGCCATTTGACGCCGAGCGAACGTAGCGTTTTCTCGATGCTGATCCCGGTCGGCGTGCCGGTGCGGTTGGCGCTGCTCGAAGGCAGATACTGCTGACCGGTAGCCGATGCGTAGCCGTTCTGCATGACGATGAGAACGCCGTCGCCTTTGTTGAACATGTTGGAGGCGACGCCGGTGATCAGCCCGTTGTGCCAGAAGCCGCCGTCGCCCATCACCGCGATCGGGCGCTTGGCCATGTTCGGAGCGACAGCGGCGGCGCTCGCCAGCGACATGCCGTAGCCGAGGATCGAATTGCCGAGCGAGAACGGCGCGAAAGTCGCGAACGAATGGCAGCCGATATCGGCGCTGATATGGGTCGGCCCGATGTCGCGCTGCGCAAGCTTGATGGCGGCGAAGACCGGCCGCTCCGGGCAGCCGGCGCAGAAATTCGGCGTCCGCGGCGGGATATCGCCAACGGCGGCGACGACACCAGCCTTATGCGCCAGAATTTCCTCGGTGCGGCGCGAAATCGCATCGGCATCGATGCCGCCCGGTCGCGTTTGCGACAGGAACGCCGCGATCCCGCGCAGCAAAACTTCCGACGTGTAATCGCCATTTCGCGGCAGGCAGCCCTTACCGAGAACGTTCGTATCCCCGCCGGCGCCGCGCAGTATCACGTTGATCTGTTGTTCGACGTAGTCCGGCGAGCCCTCCTCCACCACGAGCACGGCGCGCTTGCCCGCGCAAAATTCCCGTACCTCCTCGGGCACGAGTGGATAGGCGACATTGAGCACGTAGACCGGGACGCGCGAGACGCCATAGAGATCGGCGAGGTCGAGCCGCGCCAAGGCGCGCAACAATCCATTGGTCAGACCGCCAAGAACGACGAAGCCGATCTCGTCGATTTCGCCTGCAATCACTTCGTTGAGTTTTTGCTCGCAGATGAATGTCTGCGCCGCTGGCAGACGTTGCTCGATCTTCAGCCGCTCCTGCGTGAAAATCACCGGCGGATGGGCGAGCCGGCCATAGTCGAAGCGCGGCGGCCCCTGCAACCGGCGCTGCCCGCTATAGACCCCGCGCTTATTATCCTTGGCCGCGAATTCGCCGGTGACGTGGCAGGCGCGCACCCGCAAATCGAGCATCACCGGCGCGTGGCTTGCCTCCGACAGTTCAAATCCTTTCTCCACCATATGCACAATGGTCGGCAGATCGGGCCGCGGGTCGAGTAGCCAGATCGACGATTTCATCGCATAGGCGTAGGAGCGCTCTTGAATGACGCTCGCGCCTTCGCCGTAATCCTCGCCGAGTACGATCAACGCGCCGCCGATGACGCCGGGCGAAGCGAGGTTCGACAGCGCGTCGGCCGCGACATTGGTGCCTACGATGGACTTCCACGTCACCGCGCCGCGCAGCGGATAATTGATCGAGGCCCCCAGCATGGCCGCCGCGGCGGCTTCGTTGGTGCAGGTTTCGACGTGCACGCCGAGATCGGCGAGCAAATCCTCGGCGTCAACCATGACGTCGAGCAGATGAGACACCGGCGCGCCCTGGTAGCCGCCGACATAGCTCACGCCCGACTGCAAAAGCGCTTTGGTGACCGCGAGGATTCCTTCGCCGCGGAATGTCTCGCCGGCGCCAAGCCGCAGCGCAGCCACCTCTTTCTTGAAGGAGCGTTCCATTCCCGCTTCCGAAGCTTGCCTTTCGGCCACATATAGCGGCTTTTGCCGAACCGCACCAAGCCGGCGTTCTTAGCGTTTGGCGTCACCATTCGTGCCGCTCTTGCACGCGCTTGATCTCGCGTTCGACGTCACACTTGGTCTAATCGCTGGCTGCGGCTAGGGTGCCGCCGGGCGGGCTGGGCAACTGCCGTAAATGGCGTGGGCGCGAATGGACGGCCAAGGACAAATCATCATCGAGCGGGTCAATCACACCTATCGCCCGCCGCGGGGTCGGCCCGTGCTCGCTTTGTCCGACGTGTCGCTCGAAGTGCGCCCGCGCGAATTTCTGGCGCTGCTTGGTCCTTCGGGTTGCGGCAAGTCCACGCTGCTCTATCTCGTCGGCGGATTTCTCCCCACCGAGGCGGGCCGCATCCTGGTGGAAGGCAAGTCGGTTTCGGCCCCTGGGCCCGACCGCGGCATCGTGTTTCAGCATTTCGCGCTGTTTCCGTGGAAGACCGTGCGCTCCAATATCCTCTACGGCCTGGAACGGCAGGGCATGCCGCGGGTCGAACGCGAAAAGCGCGCGCAAGCCTTTATCGATCTCGTCGGGTTGCGCGGTTTCGAAGACAGCTATCCTTCGCAGCTATCCGGTGGCATGAAACAACGCACCGCGATCGCCCGCACGCTTGCTTTCGATCCCGACATCCTCTTGATGGACGAACCGTTCGGCGCGCTCGACGCGCAGACGCGGGCGCTGATGCAAACCGAATTGCTCAATATTTGGAAGCGCACCCCCAAGACCGTCATCTTCGTCACCCACGACGTGCAGGAGGCGATCTACCTCGCCGAGCGCGTGGTCGTGATGTCGGCGCGGCCGGGCCACATCAAAGCGATCGTCGACACCAAGTTCGGCGACCGGGAACCCGGCATCGCCCGCAGCAAGGAGTTCGTAGAGAAGGCGGACGAAATTTGGAACCTGGTGCGTGAGGAAGCGATCAAGGCTCAAGAGAAGAGCCAAAATACAAATCGCGAGAGCAACCGGGAGGGCAGCCAGGGCGAAAAATAATAAAAGGCCCGAAAACCGCGCCCGAAAGTCCGAAATGCTTCATGCAAAGTATGACGCAAGCCGCTTTCCGTTATCTGCCGTTGGTGCTTCTGGCGCTAGCGTGGGAGACCGTCGCGCGCCTCAATCTCGTTGACAGTTCCGCGCTGCCGCCGCTGAGCAAAGTCGCGGGCGCATGGCTCGACCTCATGCGCGACGGCGAGCTGATCGACAACGGCGCGTCATCGCTCTACCGCGGATCGGCGGGCCTTTTCCTCGCCATTGTCGTCGGCGGCGGGCTCGGCCTGTGCATGGCGCGATGGCGGCTGCTCGATGTGTTCGTCAATCCACTGGTGGAACTATTCTATCCGCTGCCGAAATCAGCGCTCATCCCCGTCACCGTGCTCTGGCTCGGCTTCGGCGACGGCTCCAAGATTCTGCTGATCTTTCTCGGCTGCATGATCCCCGTCACGATCGGCGCATATAACGGCGCGCGCGGCAGCGACCATGCGCTGGTGTGGTCCGCGCGCAGCATGGGCGCGAACCGGCTGCGCATGATGCTCGACGTGATCATGCCGAGCGCGTTGCCGGAACTGCTCAACGGCATCCGCACTGCGCTCGCTCTGGCCTTTATCCTGCTGGTCAGCTCGGAGCTGATCGTTTCGCAAAAGGGCTTCGGCTACCTGATCGGCTATCTGGGATCGACCGGATCCTACGAAGGCATGTATGCCGTCGTTCTGACCGTGGCTTTCCTCGGCTTTGCCGCGGACCGGCTGTATCAGCTTTTCATGCAGTGGGTGCTGCGATGGCGCGACTAGAAGACACTGCCTCGCTCGCCTCCGCCGAGGCCGAAATATCGCGCGACGCGGCGCGCCGTCTCGACGCCGTTTTTCGCGGCGGCGCCGGCATATTCTCGATTCTTGTGTTGTTGATCGCCTGGGAAGCGTTCGCCCGCAGCGGCAAGGTGACGGCCTTCATGCTGCCGCCGTTTTCCGCGGTCGCCGAACGCATCTATGCCGACGCGATTTCGGGCGAGCTGTGGCGCAATCTCAGCGTGACGATGTTCCGCGCCATGACCGGGTTTTTTATCGCCGCGGCCGGCGGCATTGCGCTCGGCGCCGCGATGGCGCGCAGCAGGGTCATGCGCTGGTTCTTCGATCCGATCATTTCGGTCGGATTCCCGATGCCGAAGATCGCGTTCCTGCCGATCATCATTCTTTGGCTCGGGCTCTATGACGTCTCCAAAATCTGCATCGTCGTGTTCGACGCGATTTTTCCCGTGGTGACGGCGACGCTCGCCGGTATCGCCAGCGTCGACAAGGAGCTCATCTGGTCGGGACGAAACATGGGGGCAAGCGAGCGCGAATTGCTGTGGCAAGTCGCATTTCCGGCGGCACTGCCGCAAATCCTTACCGGCTTACAGGTGGCGCTGCCGATTGCGCTCATCGTCGCCATCGTCGCCGAGATGGCGATGGGCGGCTATGGGCTCGGCGGCGCCATGATGAGCGCGTCGCGGTTCGCCGATTCGCGCGGCGTCTTCGCCGGCATCGTCGAAATCGCGATCGTCGGCTATGCGCTCATCAAGGCGATGGCGGTCATCCGCCGCCGTCTCCTGATCTGGCATGAGGAAGTACAAACTCATAACTGATTGATATTGCCAAGAATAATCTCTGCAAACTTCCCGAGAGGCTGAGCGGGGGAAGTGTGCGGGAAGATAGCGGACGGGCGCGGCGGTGTGGCACGCCGGGCTGCCACGGGTACGACGGCCCGTGTAGTTTTGACAGCCAAAGACTTAGTGGTTGGCCCTCCCCTGATTGGCTCAGCGCCCCTGCGGGTAAACCAGCCATCCGAATAAGAAGCCAACGAGCCACATTCGCGAGGATTAAGCCGCGGCGCCGCTTGCCGCCGTCTTGGGTCGTCGAAAATGTGGTAGAGCCTTGCAGTCTCTATTTATAGGAGGCTTCGATGAGGCGACGCGACTTCACTTTACTCGTCTGCGCCGCAACGATAGCACCGCGATCGGTACTTGCGCAGGCCACAAGTGGCCGATTTCGTGTCGGCTCCTTGTTTCTTGGCGGCGAAGACGAGCCTCTGCCGGTGAAATATTTAGGGCAATTTTTGTCTGGCATGGGAGAACTTGGCCGCGTCGAAGGCCAAGACTTCGAGATGCTTAATCGCTTTGCTAATTCCAATGCGGATCACTTGCCCCAACTCGCCGCGGAGTTGGTCAAACTCAAACCGGACGTTATCGTTGCCGCCGCGACGATCAACGCCGTTGCGCTGAAAAAAGCCACCGACACGGTTCCAATTGTCGTTGCTGCGCTCGCCGATCCAATCGAACTGGGCTTAATCAAAAGCTATGCGCGACCCGGAGGAAACGTAACCGGGATAATGCCCTACGTGGCCGGCCTACCAACAAAGCAGCTTGAACTGGCGCGTGAACTTATTCCCGGCGTGAAGCGCATCGGATTGCTTGACGATGTGACTGACCCCAAAGCCATCCCGCAAGGCCGAGAGATCAAGGCTTCAGGAGAGAAATTGGAAGTCAATATTATACCCGCAGAGGTGCACACCGCTGCCGATATCGGCCAAGCCTACGAAACGTTCTCGACGGGCGGCGCCGAGGTCGTTGTCGTTGAACAAAGCAGTATGCTGGTCAATGCTACTCAAGTCATAGCTCAGGCGGCAGCGGCAAAGAAACTGCCGACGCTGTATGGATATCATGAGCATGTCGAAGCGGGAGGGCTTATCAGCTATGGCGTCAATCTAGATTGGTGCTTCCACCGGGCGGCGTATTACGTTGATAAGATATTAAAAGGCGCCAAACCGGCAGACTTGCCGGTCGAGTTCCCGACGACGCTGGAATTATGGATCAACCAAAAGACCGCGAAGGCACTTGGCCTGAAAATTCCGCCTACTGTGCTGGTCAGAGCCGAAAAGATCATCGAATAAAACTAGGACTGGTGGCCACAACTCTGACCTTGCAAGGTGTCCACGCAGATTATGCCCGACTGCGACGAGGCGCGGAGGATTGCGGCGAACGTGGTGAAATAGTCGGAGCAACTGCGGAAGCTGGATTTCACGAGCCGCCCCCACCAGGCGCGTCCGACTCGTGAACCGCGACACCCACCATCGGGTCGATCGGCGTTTCCCACGGGCGGCGCTGCAGTATGCGCATCGTGTCGGCGTAGCCGGCCTGCCACCGCGCCTTGATTCCGGCGCTGGTGAAATCGATGTCGCGCAAATGATCTTCGTTGTCGAGCCGCGGCGCCTTCAGCCGCACGATGTGCATGAGGGTGCCGCAGCCGTACCCGGCCATTTCCTTCACGTCCGGACGCTCGCGCTGCTCTTGCGGCATCCGGCTGACGAGTTCGCGAACGATGTGGCGAAGCTGATGGAGATGCTCCTGGCGGGCGATATGGCTGTCGGCGCGGCTGGCATATTGAATGTCCTTCTGCCGATTGAGGACCTGCCACAGCGAGTCCGGCTCCGGCCCCTCGGCGTGCCACATGTGCACCGCGAAGACGACGGAATCGCGCCGAGGATGATCGTCGAACACCGTTTCGATCGGCGTGTTCGAGTAGATGCCGCCATCCCAATAAGGATCGCCGTCGATGCGGATCGCCGGGAAAGCAGGCGGCAAGGCGCCGGAGGCCAGCACATGTTCGAGCGCGATCGGCATGGCGCGGCTGTCGAAATAGCGCATCTTGCCCGAGCGCACATTGACGGCGCCGACGGTCAGCCGCGGCTCTCCGGAATTGATGCACGTGAAATCGATGACCGCGCGTAGCGTCTCGCGCAGGGCTTCAACCGTGTAGAAACCCGCATTCTCGACGCCTACCGAAGCATGCAGGCCCCAGAGCAGCGCGCGATTGGGGGCGAAATAGCCTGCGATGCCGCCGAAAATCGTCATCACCTGAGCGGCGAGATTGCCGCCGAACGGCGCAAACGGCTCCGCGCCCCAAAGCGGCTTGTGCTCCATCCGCTCCCAGAATTGGCGCATGCGCCCGAGCCGGCGGACCGGCTCGTTGCCCGCAATGATGGCGCCGTTGATGGCGCCGATGGAGGTACCGATCACCCAGTTCGGCTCAATGCCGGCTTCATGCAGCGCCTGGTAGACGCCACCCTGATAGGCGCCGAGCGCGCCGCCGCCTTGCAGCACCAGAACGACCTGACCGGGCAAGATCTGACCGGGCAAGGCAGGCGTCTTTTGCCCGGTTTCGCCTGCCGTATGTTTGGCGGGGAGAGCATCCATGATGTCGCCAGCGACGGGATTGCGAACGTCGCCCGCTGCCCGTCCGGTGTCTCGCGGGCGTTGGCTCATAGGTTACAAATACCAAATAGCGCTCGCCCTCGTCGCTAAAGGAACGGAGGGTTGACGGATTCGTGAATAGGCGCGACGCCCGCGCCGGACGGATACCGTGGCGAGGCACAGGCTTGCGCCGCGCCGCGGTTTCCGCCCACAATCGTACCGAGGCAAACACGGGTAACTTCGTAGCAATAAAGAGCTTTATTTCGGGGAGGACCATAATGCGTGGGAAAATCATGGCGGCCGGTCGTGTAACGACCGGTCTTGCGCTGCTCGCATTGGGAGCGGGCCTGGCGCGGGCGGAGCCGCTGAGAATCCGCGGCGCTTGGGTCGCGCCGCTCGCCAATCTCGCTTCGGTCTGGTTGCAGAAAAAGGATCTCGCCCAGCATTTCGGGCAGTCCTACGTCTTCGAACCCACGCGCTATGCCGGCACGCCGCCGATGATCACGGCCATTGCCAATAACGAGCTCGAAATCGGCAATCTCGCCTTCTCCACGCTGCCGATCGCGATCGAAAACGCCGGCATGGAGGACATCCGCGTCATCAGTGACGACTTCCAGGACGGCGTCGACGATTATGTCTCGAACGACTACGAGGTTCTCGCCGACGGCCCGATCAAAAAAATCGAAGACCTCAAGGGCAAGGTCGTGGCGACCAATGCCGCCGGCAGCGGCGTCGATGTCGCCATGCGCGCCATGCTGCGCAAGCACGGTCTCGAAGCCAATCGCGACTACACGATCATCGAGGCGCCGTTCCCCGCCATGAAATCGATGCTGGCGGAAAAGAAGGTCGATCTCATCCCGGCGGTGTTGCCGTTTAAGCTCGATCCCGAACTGAAAAAGATCGCAGTGTCGCTGTTCGACATGAAGGCCGCCATCGGCCGGTCCCAGTTCGTGATGTGGTCCGCCCGCAAGCCGTTCATCGACACACATCGCGCCGCGTTGGTCGATTTCCTGGAGGATTCATTGCGCATCATGCATTGGTATCTTGATCCCAAGAACCACGATGCCGCCGCCGAAATCGCTTCCCAGCTGACCAAACAACCGCCCGAGCGTTTCGGCTGGATTTTCACGAAGAACGATTATTACCGCGACCCCAACCTGAGGCCGGATCTCGATGCGCTGCAGCGGAATGTCGACATGACTCACGAACTCGGCTTCGTCAACGCGACCTTCAACGTCAAGGCGCATTCCGATCTCAGCATGATCGAGGAAGCGGCCAAGCGTCTGAAATAGGAACTTCAAAACGTGAGGCGCCGCGCTGCATAGGCCGGAGAAAGCGATGCAGGTTTTCAGATTCGCTTGCGCCGCTCTCTGCGCGATGGGATTTGCGGGCTCAGCCCGCGCCGCGCCGCTGCAAATCCGCGAGGCATGGGTTGCACCGGGAAACTGGTCCTCGATCTGGCTTGCGAAAAAGGACCAGGCCCGGCATTTCGGCCAATCTTACGAGGTTGTTCCGGTTCACTTTGTCGGAACGCCGCCGATGATCACAGCGCTTGCCAACAATGAGATCGAAATAGCCAATCTCGCTTATTCGACGCTCGGCATCGCCATCGAGAATGCCGGGCTCAACGACATCAGAGTCGTTGCCGACGAATTCCAGGATGGCGTCGACGATTACTATTCCGAAGAATATATGGTGCTCAAAGACGGCCCGGTCCAAAAAGTGGAGGATCTCAAGAGCCGCGTCGTCGCCACCAATGCGGCGGGAAGCGCGGTCGACGTCGCCATGAAGGCGATGCTGCACAAGCACAGGCTCGAGCCGAACCGCGATTATACCGTCGTGGAAGCGCCGCTACCGGCCATGAAGGCCATGCTCGCGGAAAAGAAAGTCGATCTCATCCCCTCGGTGCTGCCGTTCTCCTACGACCCGGACTTACGGAAAGTGGCGCGCGACCTGTTCGTGCAGAAGGAAGCGATCGGCGTCTCCGACATGATCGTCTGGTGCGCACGCCAATCGGTGATCGACCAGCACCGGCCCGCTTTGGTGGATTTCTTCGAGGATACGCTGCGCATCGTGCACTGGTACCTCGACCCCGCCAACCACGAAGCGGCCATGGACATCGTCGGCGCCCTCACCAAGCGGCCGCCACAGAGTTTCGACTGGCTGTTCACCAAGCGCGACGTCTACCATGACCCCGACATGCGCCCCGATCTCGACGCGTTGCAAAGAAACACCGACCTGACGCACGATCTCGGCTTCGTCACCTCGCGTTTCGACGTCAAGGCGCATTCTGATCTCAGCCTGATCGAGGAAGCGGCCCGACGCCTGAAGTAAGGCTCCCATTTCACGGCAGTCCGCGCCGGCGATGCGAAGGCTCCCGAAGCGCCCCGACAAACGCGTCAGCTCACCAGCACGTTGCTGAACTGCCAGGGATCGTCCTTGTCCACGGTTTCCGGGAATAACCGGCCGCGCTCCGAGAGCGGCGTCCAGTCGGTATATCGCCCGATCACCGGCCCGAGGTAGGGCCGCTGGATCGCGAGACAGCGGCGGAAGTCCATTTCGTCGGCCTCGACAATGCCGCGATCTGGATTCTCCAGCATCCAGACGATGCCGGCGAGCACCGCCGAGGTCACCTGCAGGCCGGTTGCGTTCTGATAGGGCGCAAGCTGGCGGGTTTCCTCGATCGAGAGCTGCGAGCCGTACCAGTAGGCGTTCTTGGCATGGCCGTAGAGCAGCACACCGAGCTCATCGATGCCGTCGACGATGTCGTGTTCGGATAGAATGTGCCAGGTCTTTTGCGGCACCCAGCCCCCTCCCGCCATTTCGTGCAGCGACAGCACGGCGTCGTCGCACGGGTGATACGCGTAGTGACAGGTCGGCCGGTAGACCACATTGCCGTTCTCGCGCAGCGTGAAGTAGTCCGCGATCGAGATCGATTCGTTATGCGTGACCATGAAGGCGTGCTGCGCTTGCGCCGTCGGCGTCCATGACCGGACTCTTGTGCCGGCCCCTGGGCGCGTCAAATAGATCGCGGCGCCGCAGCCGAAATCGTGGCGATAGGCGCCGGGCGGCATCGTCTTTTCATGGGTGCCCCAGCCGAGCTCCGAGGGCTGCAGGCCTTCGGAAATGAACCCTTCCACCGACCAGGTATTGATGAACTTGCCATGCGGTTTCGGCGTGTTGACCCGCTGGGTATCGCGCTCGGCGATGTGAATGCCTTTGACGCCGACGTGCTGCATCAGGCGTCCCCACTCCTCCCGCGTGCCGGGCTCGGTGAAGTCGAGCTTCAAGTCCTTGGCGATATTGATGAGCGCCTGCTTGACCATCCAGGACACCATGCCGGGATTGGCGCCGCAGCAGCTAACCGCGGTGACGCCCCCGGGACGGCGGCGGCGGAGATCGAGAACGTCCTCGCGCAACGCATAGTTCGAGCGCTCCGAGAGCGAACGCTTACCGTCGAAATAAAGGCCCGGCCACGGCTCGACCACCGTGTCGATGTAAAACGCATCGATGTCCTTACAGAAGGCCATCAAGTCGACCGAAGACGTATCGACCGAGAGGTTCACCATCATGCCGCGGCCGGGACCGCCGGTCAGCAGCGGCTTGAGCACGTCGCGATAGTTCTCGCGCGTGATCGCCAGATGCAAAAAGCGGATCTGGCGCACGTCGAGCAGGCGGCGGTCGGTGTCGTCGGGGGCGATGACGACGAATTTCTCGCGGTCGAAGGCAAGGTGACGCTCGAGCAGCGGCAGCGCGCCCTTGCCGATCGAGCCGAAGCCGACCATCACGATGGGACCGTCGAAACGGGCGAGCAATTCCTTGTCTGTCATTTGGCGTCGTCCACGGTGAATTGGCTTGCCAGGCGCCGTCAAAGGGACGTCGCGGTTAGCGCTAAGTAATAGTAGGAAGGTCTTTTCGCAAACTATTCCGTGAGGCGCATCAATGCCCGCTCTGCCGATGACCTTTGCCTGCGGCCTCTACGACCGCATGCTGGCGCTGCAAACCGGTGAAATTAAACCCGACGGCATCGACCTCAATTTTCTCGTCATCGACAATCCGCGCGAGATTTTCGACCGGATGTCGAACCGGCTGGAGTTCGACGCCTGCGAAATGTCCAGCTCGGAATATGTCAGCCGCTTCGCCGCCAAGAAACTGCCGTTCGTGGCGCTGCCGGTATTCGCCTCGCGGGTGTTTCGTCACGGCTTCATCATCGTCAACCGCAGGTTCGTCGCTTCGGCCAAGGATCTTGCCGGCAAGCGCATCGGCGTGCCGCTTTACACCCAGACGGCGGCGATCTTCGTCCGCGGCCTGATGCAGCACGACCTCGGCGTCGAGCTATCCGGCATCGAATGGGTGCAGGGCGCCGTCAACGAGCCGGGAAGCTACGGCCGCCCCTCGGTGATGCCGCTGCTGCGCCCGGTCAATATCGTGCCGAACCGGACTTGCAAATCGTTGAGCGATCTCCTGGAAGCGGGCGAGATTCACGCCATTATCGGCTCCAATCTGCCGCGCGCGCTCAACCGCCACCCCGACGTGGTGCGGCTCTTTCCCGATTATCGCGCACGCGAGCAGGACTATTTCCGCCGCACGCGGATCTTCCCGATCATGCATTTGGTCGTCATCCGCAACGACGTTTACGAACGCCATCCGTTCGTGGCGACCAGCCTTTACAATGCCTTCTGCGCCGCCAAGGACCGCGCGCGGGAGAAAATGCGGTTTTCCGGCACGCTTCGCTACATGCTGCCGTGGCTCCCGGCCGACATCGAAGAGCTCGATGCGCTGTTCGGCGGCGACTGCTGGCCCTACGGCGTCGAGCCGAACCGGCCGACGCTCGAAGCTTTGGTGTCCTATATGGCCGAGCAGGGCTTGATCCCGCACCCTATTCCCATCGAGGCGTTGTTTGCGCCGACATTTGGCTGAAGCATGATCCGGAAAAGTGGATTGGCCGATCCAAAACGAGCCGGCACCGCGAACATCGTATCGACCTTGTTGTAGCCGAACCGCCGAGCGCGGGCCGCCGCATACCGTCCATCTCGGCAGGCTATACCGCCTTCAAATGGGCGTCCTTGCGCTTGAAAAGCTCTTCGTCGGCGTAGCCCATCGGTTCCGGCCTGCCGCGTCCAAGCATGACCTGAAAATACACCGGCTCCAGCGAGTCGTTCTGAAAACCGTGAATGACGCCGGCCGGACATGAAATGCACTCCCAAGGCCCAAGCCGCGTCGTTACGCGCCCGCCCGACTCGTCCTCGACGAAGACGTCAAGATAGCCCCGCAGCACGAAGAAGCACTCTTCGACTTCGTGGGTATGCGCCGCGTTTCCCTGCCCCGGTTCGACATACATGATCGAGAGCGTGAAATTGCCCGCCGGAATGACGGTCGGATCGTCATGCTTGCCGGAGCCGCCGGCGCCGATGAAGCGGTGTTGCGCGCGCCTGTAACCTTCGATCTTGGCGTCCGCGAACGCGGCCCAATCGGGCTTTTTGTCTTTGAAGCGCCCGACATATTTTTTCACGATCACTTCGAGCGGAACGCCCTCAAGCTCCTTGGGGCGCGGATGCCGTGCAACGCTCATGACCGGTTACTCCTGTTCGCCGTGAGCCTAGGGCGTGATCCGGAAAAAGCCGGCCCGGGACGCGATCCGGGGTGGAAACCGGCTCTCCGAAAAAAGATCATGCCCCATCGATCGTCTAAAGCGCAATCGATTCAGTTTGAAATGATTGCGCTTTAGCAGCGCCAAGGCCCGATCTCAGCCGCCGCCACGGTTTATGGCGTCTTGCAGCGCGCGCTCGACCATGACGCTGATCAGCGTCTTGCGATAGGCGCCGCTGGCATGGATATCGTCGGGCGGATCGACGGCGGCCGAGGCCGCGGTTTCGGCTTTGGCGATTGCCGCTTTGCCGATTTCGCCGCCTTCGAGCAGACGTTCGACGGCGGCAAGCCGCAGCGGACGGTCCGCGACCCCGACGGCGCCAACGCGAACATTGCAAAATTTTTTTTCGCGGGCGTCGAAGAACAGGGCGGCGGCGGCCAGGGCGAAATCGCCTCGCCGGCGGGCGAATTCCCGGAAGCCGAATCGGCGCGCCGGCGGCCAGGCCGGGAAGCGAATCTCCGAAACGATCTCGTCCGGCTGCAGAGCGGTGACGAGCGGCCCGCGGAAAAAATCGGCGGCATGGACGATGCGCTGGCCGGCTTGGCCGAGCGCGACAATTTTCGCGTCGCAGGTCACGGCAATGCCCGGAAGCTCCGCGGCCGGGTCGGCATGGGCGAGGCTACCGCCGACGGTGCCGCGATTGCGGATCTGATAATGCGCGACATGCTCGACCGCGGTCACCAGAAGCGGATGCGCCTGGCGCAGCCGCGGATGTTCGAGAATATCCTTCCAGCGCACCATGGCGCCGAGATTGACGCCCTCGTCCGTGATTTCGATGTGCCGCAACGCGTCAAGCTTGCGCAGATCGACGATCAGCGCCGGCGCAGCTAGCCGAAAGGCCAGCATCGGCACGAGGCTTTGGCCGCCGGCGAGCGGCTTTGCTTCTCCGCCATGCGCCGCCAAAAGCGCAACGGCTTCGGCTAGCGTCGCCGGACAGGCATAGTCGAAGGGTGGAAGTTTCATACGCGTTCCACGGGAGCTTTCGGCAGCCCGCTTCGAGCCGCGGAACCGCCGAAAATTCTGGGCTTTTTTCGTAGCTCCGCTGGCAAATACGGTCAACGGCGCGTCTTCAATGCCGTCTCGCCGCAACGCCATGTCAGCCATGTCAAATGCATCCGGTTCTGATAGGCTTTCGGTCCAACACGACGAGGCGCGAGCGCGCCTGCTCCGGTCAGTGGAGGAAATCCATGCGCAAGCGAACGCCGCAACGCCCCAAAAACGGCAACAACACCGGCAGAAAAACCGATCGCAGCGGAAGCGGGAATGGCAAAAAGCCGCCGCAGGTGCGCGAACTGCCGAAGATCACGATCCACACCGACACGCGCGACATCCTTGCCCACGCCGCCAAAGAAAAACGCCACGATTATTTCATCGTCGACGTCGACGCCCACGTCACCGAGACCGCGTTCTGGTCCGAGATCATCGACCGCATGGATAGCGACGTCTACCGGCATATGGCGCGCGCCTTCAAGGATCGCGGCGGCTCGCCGCCGGGGCTACTCAACGCCACGCCCGGATTCCTGCATCAGGACGTGTTCGGCCGCATCCCGCACCAGCAGAGGCTTGCGGAAAAAGTGCCGGAGGGGCGGACCCATGCGCAGGTCACCCTGGTGCAGCGCGCCATGGACTCGATGGGCATCGATTACATGGTCGTGTTCCCAACCCCGATGCTGGTTCTCGGCATGCATCCGCAGGTCGAAACCGAGGTCGTGATCGGCAACGCGTTTAACAAATGGCTGGCCGAGGAAATCCTACCGCACGATCCGCGCATCAAGGCGATGCTGTACTTGCCGTTCAATCATCCCGAGGCTTGCGTGGCGGCGGTCGAGGCCTATGCCGACAACCCGGGCGTGATCGGCTATTCGGTCACGTCGACGCGGTTTCGCGCCGTCAATCACGACAGCTACATGCCGCTGTATTCCGCTATCCAGGCGACCGGAAAGCCGCTCGCCTTCCATTCCGGCTTTCACTGGGGCGACCAGTCGATGCAGCAGTGCAACCGCTTCATTTCCATGCACTCGCTCTCGTTCGTCTATTACAACCTCATTCATCTCACCAACTGGATCATAAACGGGCTGCCCGAGCGCTTCCCGAAGCTAGACGTCATCTGGATCGAG
The DNA here is from genome assembly GCA_035623195.1 of Xanthobacteraceae bacterium. Classification (GTDB taxonomy): domain Bacteria; phylum Pseudomonadota; class Alphaproteobacteria; order Rhizobiales; family Xanthobacteraceae; genus BOG-931. The sequence goes on from DASPTX010000049.1 coordinate 36,843, forward strand.
AGCGGGCTCGCCTGGGTGCCATTTTTGATGCAGCGGCTCGATTCGGAATACATGATGCGCTCGTCGGAGGCGCCGTTGCTCAAGCGCCGCCCGAGCGAATATATCGCCGACATGTATTTCACGAGCCAGCCGCTCGAACGGTCCAATCTCAAACTCACGGAAGCGACGCTCGATGCGATCAAGGCCGAAACGCAATTGCTGTTTTCGTCCGATTGGCCGCATTGGGACTTCGACCTGCCCAATTCGATCACCGAGCTCCCGTTCCTGAGCGAACAGGCCAAGCGCAATATCCTCGGGCTCAATGCGGCGCGGCTGTTCAAGCTTCAAGTTCCCAAACACAAGCTGATCAACGCAAAGCCGAAGCATGCGCCGGCCGTCGGCGTGCCGGTCACGGCTTGACCCGCATGGCGGCGCTGCGAGCAAGAACGACAAAACGCGCCGGAAAGCGCGCGCGAAAAGCGCACCGTCGCAAGGCGGCGGGCGCGTTTTGCACTCGCGTGCGTGCGGCACTCAAACGCGGAGCGCCGGATGCGATCCCCGATCGGGAGCTGCAGCAGGTGCTCACCGCCGCGGCGAAAATCTACGCGGCCAAGGTGGAACGGCGCGGTCACGACGTGGCGCCGTTTGCGCCCGGCGCGGTGACGGCAACCGAGACGGTGGTGACCGCCTGCGGCATGATCCGCGCCGCCGACCTCAACATGTTCGACGTGGCGATCTGGTTTCACCGCCCGCAAGGCATCGATTAACCGATGCGCCATTTCCAGAAATGACGCGCGAGCAAAAAACGGAGACTGGAATGGACGAGGTTGCAATCGGCAAATTGGCCGATATCGCCGACGGCGACTATCGGATTTTCGCGCTGGACAAGATCGAAGTCGGGATTTTCCGCACCGGCAGCAAAGTGCTCGCCTATGAGAATGTCTGCCCGCATGCCGGCGGCCCGGTCTGCCAGGGCAAGATCTTCAAAAAAGTCGAAGAAGCGATCGCGCCGGACAAGACCAGCGCCGGTCTGCGCTTTGGAAAACAGCGCCACATTGTGTGCCCGTGGCACGGCTACGAGTTCGATCTTGCCACCGGCAGCCATCCCGGCGATCCGGCGATGCGGCTGAGGCCCGTCCCGGTCGCCGTCCGCAACGGGCAAATTTACATCAGCGTTCCGGATTAACCCGCGACGCGCCACTTGTGCCACTCGTCGGCGTTTCAGGATGAAGCCTGCCGTCTAGAGCGCGATCATTTCAAACTGAATCGATTGCGGCTCCGGATTGGGCATGATCTTTTCGGAAAACCGGCTTCCATCCCGGATCGCGTCCGCGGCGAGCTTTTTCCGGATCGCGCGTTAGCGCAGCATTTCGGCGGCGAGCCTTTCGGCGATCATGATCGTCGGGATGTTGGTATTGCCGCGCGGGATCGTCGGCATGATCGACGCATCGATGACGCGAAGTCCGGCGACGCCGCGGACGCGGCCCGCTGGATCGGTCACCGTATCGCGGTCGTCGGCTCGCCCCATGCGGCAGGTACCGACGGGGTGAAACGTTCCGGCGACGTTTTGGCCGATATGCTCGGCGAGCGCCGCATCGTCTTGCGCCAGCGCCACAAGATCGACGCGGCGGTCGGCGAGCGTCCCGAAGATCGGCCCCGCGAGCGCCGGCGCGGCATCGATCAGCGCGGCAATCGCCGTGCTTTTGAATTTATTCGCCGGCGTGATCCGGTTGAGCCACCGCAGCCGGTCGTCGAATTTGACCGGGAACGTCAATCGCGTGAGCGCGCGCACGGCATCGTGCGCGAGAATCTCGACGCAGCGGCGGAAGCTCTGCATGAAGCGCTTGAGATCGAGCTCGTGGCCGGTGAAATTGAATTCGACCTGCGGGTGGACCGACGGATCGGCGGCAAGGAGCGATACGCGCCCGCGCGCCATCGGTTTGAGCAGCGATGGGGCAAGGTTGGCGACTTGCCGGCCGAGTGCGCTCCACGAGGTTTTGCACTGGACGTTGATATACATGTCGGCCGCGGGCGCGCCGGGCAGACCGGAAGAATATCGGAAAGCCGTCATCGGATGCGGCCGGATCTTTTCCGATTGCCGCGCATGCCGCTCCTGCAATAGGCCGATGAAGACAATCGCATGATTGGATAGATTTTCTCCAACGCCCGGCAAATCGGCGCGTATTTCGATGCCAAGACGACGCAACGCGGCCGGGGGTCCCAATCCGGCGTGCAGCAAAAATGCCGGCGAATGAATGCCCCCCAGCGAGACGATGATGTCGCGGGCGAAAAAATCCTTGTCCTCGCCATCGAGGCGAACGCGAACGCCGGCCGCGTGCCGGCCTTCGAAGAGGAGCCCGGTCGCCACGGCATTGCAAGCGATGTGGAGATTGTCGCGGCGGCGGACATCGGCGGTGAGATAGCAAATCGAGGCCGAGGCCCGCCGCGTCAGCCAATTACTCATCGGCACGGCGCCGTAGCCGTCGCGAAAATCGGCGTTCATGTCGGCGACGAAGGGAATTTGCCGGTCCTGCGCGAAAGCATGCACCGCCTTCGCGAGCGGCGCCCAGTCCACGGACGATGTGCGCCGGATCGGCACCGGGCCGTCCTTGCCGTGCAGCGCGCCGTCGAAATCCCAATCGTTTTCGAGCTTGCGGTAATAGGGCAACACATCGTCCCAGCCCCAGCCGTCGGCGCCGCAGGCTTCCCACTCGGCGTAATCGTCCGGGGTGCCGCGGTGGGCCACCATGCCCATCACCGTCGAGCCGCCGCCGATGACGCGGCCTTGCGAAAATCCGACCAACGGCGAGTTGTCCTTGCGCCGCCAGTGTACTTTCAGACCCGGCCAAAAATAGGCGTCGTTGTAGTAAGAGCGCGGATAAGAATCGAGCACATCAGCCGGCTCCGCGCCCGGCGGCGCATCCCGCCCCGCTTCCAAGAGCAAAACGCGCGTCGCGGAGCGCGCGGAGAGTCGATTGGCCAGCACGCAACCCGCTGCGCCGCCGCCGACAATGATGACATCGAAGCCAGTCGTCATGGAATGCACAAAACCCAGGCGGGCGGCAACCACCGCCGGTTCCATTGAACATCGCCGCGTCATGCTTTACTGGATCGGCGAGCGCAAGCCACTTTATTTTCAGCGTCATTTTCGACAACAGGATGCCGACCATGACCGATACAATGACCAAGCCGCTTGCCGGCGTGATCGCTGCGATCGCCACCGCAGTCGATGACGGTGGCGAGCCCGACTGCGAGCGATCGATCGCACTGGCGCGCTTTCTTCTTGCCAACGGCTGCGACGGACTCAACGTGCTCGGCACGACAGGCGAGGCAACCTCGTTCTCGCTCGATCAGCGCCGCCGCGTGATGACGGCCTATGCGCTAAGCGGCCTGCCGTTGGACCGTATGATGGTGGGCACCGGCGCCGCGGCTATCGCCGACGCGGTCGCACTGACCAGCCACGCTGCCGAGCTCGGCTTTGCCGGCGCGCTGGTGCTGCCGCCGTTTTACTACAAGGGCGTGGCGGACGACGGCCTCGTCGCCGTGATCGAAGCGATCCTGACAGCAACCGCGGCGCGGCCTATTCCACTTTACCTTTATCATTTTCCGGCGCAGTCGGGTCTGTCCTGGCACGTGGCACTGGTTCGGCGTCTTCTGCAAACGTTCGGCGAACGCATCGTGGGACTGAAAGATTCCTCCGGCGACATGAATTATGCGTGCGAAGTGGCCGGCATCTCGCCGCGGTTTAGAGTGTTTCCCTCCACCGAAGCGGCGCTGCCGGAGGCCCGGTCCGGAATCTTCGCCGGCTGCATCTCGGCAACCGCCAATCTCAATGCCGACCTCTGCGCGCGCGCCTATCGTTTCGGCGACGCTGTGGCGCTCGGCGAAGCAGTCGCGATCCGCAAACTGTTCGACGGCAAGCCTTTGGTTCCGGGCGTCAAGGCGCTGCTGGCGCACATCCACGATGACGCCCGGTGGGCGCATCTCGAACCCCCGCTTGCGGAATTCCCGGCCGCCGATCGGGCAGCCGTCGTCGCCGGTTACGAGGCCGTGCGCGCCAAACGCGTCGCCTAAGGCATGATCGGGAAGAAGCTCGCCCCCGGACGCGATCCGGGGAAGCTGGTTTTCCGAAGAAGTTCATGCCCCATCAAACACCTAGAGCCCCAATCCGTTCAATTTGAAACGATTGGGGCTCTAGCCGCTTGCAAACGAGCGGAATTCGCCTGTTTCGCCCTGCCCAAAGCGGCTCACGGCGGCCGCCGGCGTTGACGATGAGGCGCTGCGCCCCTATAAGCGCCGCTCCGCTTAACGACTGTGTATGTTCGGCACGTTATGGCCAATACGAAATCCGCAAAGAAAGCCGCCCGCCAAGCCGCGCGCCGGGCCGTCATCAACAAATCGCGACGCTCGCGCATGCGTTCAGCGACGCGCAAAGTCGAGGAAGCGATCGCCGCGGGCGACCGTACCGCGGCGCTCGCCGCGATGGCGGAAGCCGAGCCCGCTTTGATCCGCGCCGCGCAAAAGGGAATCGTGCATCGCAACGCCTCACGGCGAAAAGTTTCGCGCTTGGCACAGCGGATCGCCAAACTCGGAAAGAAGTAATTCGCCTCCAGCAGCGCGGCGGACAATTTTCCCTTCACACTTTACCGTGATCCGAATTGTGGATTGCAATCAAACTGTTGCATTATTGTCACTTCGCTTTGAAAAACTGTCGGCACGGGAGTGATTGCTCGTTAGAGCGCGCTCAGTGACCCGATTCTTATTTGCTCCGCCTCGAAGCGGCGACGGGTACCCTTTTCCCGCGCGCAGAAGAATTGATGAATAATGAAAGGGTTAATGCTCATGGAAGGGCATGGAGTTTGAATTTCCGGGAATCCGATTGTGTGATTTTTTATTTGTTACGGCCGTTTGCTTTATCTAAATCGCGCGTCTGTCGCATATTGCAGAAATGTGAATCGTCAAATCGACTCAATACTTTGCTCGCGCAGCCTTGAATCTGCGTAATCTCAGATCAGGCCCCGCGGTCTTGAAAGCCCAATGTTCACGCGGTTTTTGCGGTTGCGAGCGGCAAATCGCGTGCTACGTTTCAATTCCCTTCCGGTCCTGAAGGTCTTCAACAATCAGGCAGCGAGAGCCCATCGAAGAATGGGTACGGGAAAGCTGTGTCCGAATGAGTAAGTCCAGTGTTTGCGTATCAGTATAACGATTAGTGCGACTCCGCTTTTTACAACAGGCTTAAAAATACACGAACGGGTCTCACTGCGGCGCTGGGCAATACGCCGCGTGCAATTACCATCGGACCCGAAAGCGATGGAGGCTGGGGGGCATGATGACGATCATCCATCAATCGCTGAAAACGGCTGCAGACGCGTCTCGGCCGGAAGGGCAGTGGCCTGGTGCCTACCAGCCCGGGGCGCCATCGAGCGGCTGAAGCCGCCGCCAGCGGCGGTCAGCCGTTCATCCCTGTGAGCGCCCGCTCACGTCCCTCCAATACGAGTGCCTAGCGTATCCGCGAAGCCGGGATCGTCTGCTCTGACGTGCTCGCTTCACTTACTCCTCCAAACGAAAAAGTACCGCCATGATGAGCACGGATCAGGAGCGCTGGCGAAAGGTCAAGGATCAGTTGCGGGCCGAACTCGGTGAGGACGTCTTCACCAGCTGGTTCGGACGCATGGAGCTTGAGGCCGTCGATGAGGGTTTGCTGCGGCTATCGGTGCCGACTCGCTTTCTTCGCAACTGGATTCAATCGCATTACAGCGAGAAGGTGTTGCTCAAGTGGCAATCTGAGCAACCCGCCGTCACCAGGCTCGAATTAAGCGTCCGCTCGTCCACGATACGGCCGCCAACGGCGCGCCCGAAAACGCCGGAGCCGTTGCCGCTGCGCGAGGGCCGGGAAGGTCTCGCAGAAAACATCAACGCGCGCGCCGGCGTGCCCATAATGAGCGTACACGAGGCGCTCGGCGGTTCGCCGCTCGATCCGCGCTTGACGTTCGAGACATTCATCGTCGGCCGTTCGAACACGCTCGCCCATGCGGCGGCCAAACAGGTCGCCGCCAGCCGGCGCGGCGAACCGCTGATGTTCAACCCGCTCTATATCCACGCCGCGGTAGGATTGGGCAAAACCCATCTGCTGCAGGCAATCACGTGGGCCGGCAACGGTTCCGGCGACCGCAAAATGCTTTATCTTACGGCCGAACGTTTCATGTATGGCTTCGTTTCGGCGCTGCGATCGCAAACCACGCTCGCCTTCAAGGAGGCGGTCCGCGCCATCGACGTCCTCATCATCGACGATCTGCAATTCCTACAAGGCCGATCGACGCAGGCCGAATTCTGTCACACGCTTAATACCCTGATCGACGCAGGCCGCCAGGTCGTGATCGCCAGCGATCGTCCGCCCGCGGATCTCGAAAGCCTCGATGATCGTGTGCGTTCGCGGCTTGCCGGGGGACTCGTGGTCGAGATCGGCTCGCTCGGCGAAGAGCTGCGGCTGGAAATTCTCAAAAGCCGCATCGGCGCGGCTCGCCTGCATCATCCGGGCTTCGAAGTGCCTCAACCGGTTCTCTCATTCATCGCCAAGTCGGTCACGCATAACGGTCGCGACCTCGAAGGCGCGGTCAATCGGCTCTTGGCCCACAGCAAGCTCACCGGCCAGCCCGTCACCATCGAAATGGCCGAACGCGAGATGCGCGACCTGATACGGCCGGCGGAGCCGAAACGGGTGCGGATCGAGGATATCCAGCGCATCGTGGCTCGCCAGTACAATGTCAGCCGCGCCGATCTATTGTCGTCGCGGCGAACCGCCAACGTCGTGCGGCCGCGGCAAGTGGCGATGTACCTGGCAAAGGTCCTCACGCTGCGCTCGTTGCCGGAAATCGGCCGCCGTTTCGGCGGTCGCGACCACACTACGGTGCTCCACGCGGTCCGCAAAATCGAGAGCCTGGCGGGCAACGACAGCGCATTTGCGGAGGAAATCGAGGCGCTCAAACGCCAGTTGCAGGATTGATCGTTTGCGGGCGACGCTATCGGCCGCAGCTTTCGACAGCACCTGGCGGCCAAAACCCTGTGAAAAGGGATGGAAAAGGCCGGACCGCCTCAGCGCCGGTCTTGCCGAAAGCTTCGCGCCACGCCACTTTTGTGGTCCGCCGCGTTGCCGCCGCCTCTTCAACGGATCCTCGCGATGAAGGTTACAGTAGAGCGTTCGGAATTGTTGAAATCGCTTGGCCACGTTCATCGCGTGGTCGAACGCCGTAACACCATTCCGATCCTCGCCAACGTGCTCCTGCACGGCGATCGCTCGAAGCTTTCGCTCAAAGCGACCGACCTCGATATAGAAGTGACCGACACGATCGCCGCTGAGGCCGCCCCCGGCGGCTCGACGACGGTGCCGGCCCACATGTTCTTCGATATCGTGCGCAAGCTGCCCGAAGGCTCGCAGATCGTGCTGGAATCGTCTGGCGATCGCGCGGCATTGGCGATCCGCGCCGGCCGCTCCCGTTTCACCCTGCAGACGCTGCCGGAAAGCGATTTTCCCGATCTTGCTCCGGGAGACATGACGCATAAGTTCACGCTCAAGGCGACCGAGCTGAAGCGTCTCATCGACAAGACGCAATTTGCAATCTCGACCGAAGAAACGCGCTATTACCTCAACGGCATTTATCTGCACGCCGCCGGCACGGCGAAAGCACAGACGCTGCGCGCGGTCGCGACCGACGGCCATCGCCTGGCTCAGATGGAGCTCGAACTGCCGGCCGGCGCCGCCGGGATGCCGGGCATTATCGTCCCGCGCAAAACTGTCGGCGAGGTGCATCGCCTGATGGAGGACGGCGATGCCGACGTCGCGGTCGAACTATCGCCCGGCAAAATTCGTTTCACGATCGGCCAGACCATCCTGACATCCAAGCTGATCGACGGTACGTTCCCCGATTACGCGCGTGTGATCCCTGTGAGCAACGACAAGGAACTAGTGGTCGACAAAAAAGAATTCGAGGCGGCGGTCGATCGGGTCTCCACGGTATCGAGCGAGCGCGGCCGCGCCGTCAAATTGTCGATTAGCGCCGGACGTTTGCTGTTGTCCGTCACTAATCCGGATTCTGGCAGCGCCAACGAGGAACTCGAAGTCGAATACGGAGCCGAACCGATCGATATCGGGTTCAATTCGCGATACCTTCTCGACATCGCCGCACAGATAGAAAGCGAGGCCGCGGTGCTGAAGCTTGCCGACCCCGGCTCGCCGACCCTTATCCAGGACAAGGACCCGCGCGGCGCCCTTTACGTCCTCATGCCGATGCGGGTTTGACAGGAACCGGCATCGGTAATCAGGTAGCGGGATAGTCCCAATCCCTGATCCCGATGGCTGATGCCCGCCTTTGTCCGCCGACTGACGCTTCATAATTTTCGCAACTATCACGCCGCGTCGCTTGATGCGGATGCGCCAACGATCGTGCTGGTGGGACCAAACGGCGCCGGCAAAACCAACCTGATCGAGGCGATCTCGTTTTTTGCCCCCGGCCGCGGGTTACGCCGCGCGACGCTCAGCGAAGTCGCATTCAACGAGGGCGATGGATCGTGGGCCGCTGCCGCCGAGATCGAGGGTGCTTTGGGACTCGCTACGCTCGGGACCGGCATCGAACGGCCCGGCCAAGACGACGCGACGACCCAGCGCAAATATCGGATCGACCGCGAACCGGCGTCTTCGGCCGCGGCTTTCGCCGATCACCTGCGCGTCGTTTGGCTCGTGCCGGCGATGGATCTGCTATTTGCGGGGGCGCCATCCGAGCGCCGGCGTTTTCTCGATCGCCTGGTGCTTGCGGTCGACGCCGAGCATGGCGGCCGCGTCAATGCCTTGGAGCGGTCGCTACGCTCGCGTAACCGGCTCCTGGAAGAGGCGCGCCCCGACCCACACTGGCTCGATGCCGTCGAACACGAAACCGCGGAGCTCGCGGTCGCTGTGGCGGGACTGCGGGTCGAAACGGTTCGCCGGCTCGACGGCGTATTGACGAGCCGCAAGGACTCGCCGTTCCCGCCTGCGCAAATCGCTCTCGACGGCTGGCTGGAGCAGTTGATCCCTTTGTATCCGGCAAGCGAAATCGAGGAGCGTTATCGCGCACTGCTACGCGACAGTCGCAGCCGCGACGCGGCCGCAGGACGCACGCTCGACGGACCGCATTTGACCGATTTGAAAGTCGTCTACGCGGCGAAAGCGATCCCCGCCGCCGACGCGTCGACGGGCGAGCAAAAAGCGCTCCTGATCGGGCTGGTGCTCGCCCATGCCAGATTGCTTTGCGAAATGACCGGCGCGGCGCCTGTCCTCCTGCTCGATGAAGTCGTCGCGCATCTCGACCCGGCGCGCCGGGCGGCGCTCAACGGCGAGCTTGCCGAACTCGGAGCTCAAGTCTGGATGACCGGCGCCGACCCGGCTTTGTTCGACGGGATGACGGCAAATGCAGCCGTTATCGAAGTCAGATCGGGAAGGCTCACACCGGCCGATAGAACCGTGTCCAAGCCGGTGCGCAAGACCTGATTTCGCAAACGCTCAGTTGGGGAACCAGACCCCGCCAAGCTCTTTAATCCCACACTGGGGCCCCAGAAGAAGCCCTGACGAGTGAACCAAGAATGCCGGAGCAAGCAACAGATACGATCGTGCGAAATCTGATCGAAAGTCTTGAACGGTTGCGCGCAGACTTGGATCGGATGGAACTTTGGACGGCTGTCCTTGACCGCTTCCAGCGTCCGGTTCCTGCATTTAAGCGGCGTGACCGGCACCTCTTGCCGCCTCGCCCGAAGCGCAGGCTGTGCCGTTCCGGTGTTTCGCCGCGGCCCTGATGGCGCCCAACCAGACTCGAAGAACACGCGGATTTTGGCGGAGTGGACCTTCTTTCGCGGGCGCGGTCTTACGGCAAAAATCACATCCCGTCTCTGCGCGTCCAGTTCGTGCCGCAAAACCTTGAAAAACTCCAATTTGACAATATCTTAGTCGCGTCGACTTTGTCCTGTACGCGCCTCTTTTTTGGTGTACAAGAATCGACGATTCACCGATATTTTTTGCAAGCGATTCGAAAGCGCTCCGCATGGCCGAACCTGTCCGCAAGCAAATCCCGACGCCTTCCGATTACGACGCCGAGTCGATCAAAGTGCTCAAGGGGCTCGATGCCGTGCGCAAGCGGCCCGGCATGTATATCGGCGACACCGACGACGGCTCGGGCCTGCATCACATGGTCTACGAGGTCGTCGACAACGCCATTGATGAAGCACTCGCCGGCTTCGCCAAGGAGGTCACCGTTATCCTCAATCCCGACGGCTCTTGCACCGTGCGCGACGATGGCCGCGGCATTCCGGCCGACATCCATAAGGGTGAAGGCGTGTCTGCCGCGGAGGTCATCATGACGCAGCTTCATGCCGGCGGAAAATTCGATCAGAACTCCTACAAGGTCTCGGGCGGGCTGCATGGCGTCGGCGTTTCAGTCGTTAACGCGCTGTCGACCTGGCTGCGCCTGACGATTTGGCGCGACGGTCAGGAACACTTCATGGAATTTTCCGACGGGGAAGCGGTCGCGCCGCTTGCCGTCGTCGGCGCCGCGCGCGACAAACGCGGCACCGAAGTGACGTTTCTGCCGTCGAAGAAAACGTTCAGCATGACGGAATTCGATTTCGCGACGCTGGAACACCGGTTGCGCGAGCTCGCTTTTCTCAATTCCGGCGTTACCATAGTGCTGTCCGATATGCGCCATGCCGTCGAGAAGCGCGAGCAAATGCGCTACGAGGGCGGCGTCGAGGCCTTTGTCAAATATCTCGACCGCAACAAGACCCCGCTCATTCCGCAGCCGATCGTCATCAAGGCCGAGCGCGACGGCGTGACGGTCGAATGCGCCTTGTGGTGGAACGACGGCTATCACGAAACGGTGCTGTGCTTCACCAACAACATTCCACAGCGCGACGGCGGAACCCACCTTGCCGGCTTCCGCGGCGCGCTGACCCGCCAGGTAACCGGCTACGCCGAATCCGGCGGCATCGCGCGCAAGGAAAAAGTAGCGCTAACCGGCGACGATTGCCGCGAGGGATTGACCGCCGTGCTTTCGGTGAAGGTCGCCGATCCGAAGTTCTCCTCGCAGACCAAGGACAAGCTCGTCTCATCCGAGGTGCGGCCGGCGGTCGAGGGCATCGTCAACGACATGCTCAATGCCTGGTTCGAGGAGCATCCCGCGGAGGCCAAGATCGTCGTCGGCAAGGTCATCCAGGCTGCGGCCGCGCGCGAAGCCGCGCGCAAGGCGCGCGAAATGACGCGCAAGAGCGCGCTCGGTGTCACCTCGCTGCCAGGAAAGCTGGCAGATTGTCAGGAACGGGATCCGGCGAAATCCGAGCTGTTCATCGTCGAGGGCGATTCGGCGGGCGGCAGCGCCAAGCAGGGCCGCAATCGCGAGTTCCAGGCCGTCCTGCCGCTGCGCGGCAAGATTCTCAATGTCGAACGGGCGCGCATGGACAAAATGCTCTCCTCGGAGCAAATCGGCACGCTCATTACCGCGCTGGGCACCGGCATCGGCACCGACGAATTCGCCGTCGACAAGCTGCGCTATCACAAAGTTATCATCATGACGGACGCCGACGTCGACGGCGCCCATATCCGAACATTGCTGCTGACCTTTTTCTACCGGCAAATGCGCGAGATCATCGATCGCGGGCACCTCTATATCGCGCAACCGCCGCTGTATAAGGTGACGCGCGGCAAGTCGGAGCAATATCTCAAGGACGAGCACGCGCTTGAAGACTATCTGATCGACACGGGGCTCGACGAAGCGGTCTTGCGCTTGTCGTCGGGCGAGGAGCGCGCCGGCAATGATCTGCGCAAGCTGGTCGAAGAAGCGCGCAGTATCCGCAATCTGCTGCGTGGCCTGCACAGCCGCTATAACCGTAAGGTGATCGAGCAGGCGGCCATTGCCGGCGTTCTGCGGCCCCAGGTCACCGGCGATCCGGCGCAAGCGGCGGCGGCGGCGGACTATATCGCGCGCCGGCTCGATGCGCTGACCGAGGAAGCCGAGCGTGGCTGGAAGGGCCAATTCGGCGACAACGGCTTCCAGTTCGAGCGCACCCTGCGCGGCGTCAAGGAAGTCGCGGTCATCGATCAGGCGCTGCTTGGCTCTGCCGACGCGCGCAAGCTCGACGAATTCGCGCCGTCCCTACAGCAGACTTATCCGCGGCCGACGCCGCCGGCGATGCTGCGGCGAAAGGACGAAGAGATTGCCATTCACGGTCCGGTCGGCCTGTTCGAGGCGGTGACCGGCGCCGGCCGCAAGGGCATCACGCTGCAGCGTTACAAAGGCCTTGGCGAGATGAACGCCGACCAGCTCTGGGAAACCACGCTCGACACCAATGCCCGATCGCTGCTTTGCGTCAGCGTCAAGGAAATCGACGAGGCCAACACGATCTTCGACGAGCTGATGGGCGACAAGGTCGAGCCGCGCCGCGAATTCATCGAAGAGCACGCGCTGGCCGCGAGCGTCGACGTCTGACGTCGCGGCAACGACCTTAAATCCGATCAGTGAGCGGATGTGATGGCGCCGCGTGCGGTAAGCACGACCCATTGGCCGTCCTGCCGCTTGATCGTGTCGACCCGGCCGAGGCCGGGCAGGACACTGCCCGCGCCTACGTCGAAGATCCCGCCGTAGCGGCTCTCGACCAGCGCTCGTCCGTTCTGCACGTCATCGACGACCCAATCTTGCACGATGCCATCCGCGAGTTTCGCGGCAGTTTCGGCTGACGATGCCGCGGTCGGCACCGAGCCGGTTATGTCGGCCGCCGACGCCACGCGCCGATCGAGCTGGTCGAGGCGGTCGGCGATTTTTGCATATTGGCCGGCGCTGTTGCGCGTCTCGCTCTCGAGACTGGCTTTGAGCGCGCCGATCTCAGCCAGCTTCGCCTTCATCTCCTGTAGAGCCTGGATCGTATTCTCCATACCCGGCGCCGGCCGCTGCCGAGCGATGAGCTCCACCAGCCCCGAGCCCGACACCGAGCCGACAAAGGAACCGAAGGCCGCCGCGAAGGCGAGCGTCGCTGCGAGCATCAGAAAGCGGCGGGGGTGCGCCCCCGGCGCCGGGGCCGGAGCCTCGTCCGCCGCGTCGCTCTGCGCGTCGTTCGGCGCTTCGCCTTCGGCCGCGTCATCCGCTCCTGAAAGCTTTGGCGCCGCGACAACCGGCAAGTTCACCGCGTCTGGCTCGGCGGCACCGTTTACGGCTTCTTCGCCGTCTCCGGCGGCATGATCGGGACTCTCGGCCATTTCGGATCTCCGCGATTGCGGCTGATCCTTCGTTAACCATGTTTGCGTTAGCGTTTGGTTACCGCTCGGTCCGCGCCGCCGCCAGCGTCCGGAAATTCAATCGGTCAGGCCGTTTTCTTGCGCGAGCTGCCGCAGCGAGGTTTCCGGCCGGGCGCCGAGATGCTGGATGATTTCGGCCGCCGCCAGCGCGCCGAGCCGGCCGCAGGTGCGGTCGTCGGCGCCGCGCGCGAGACCGCACAGAAATCCGGCCGCGAACAGGTCGCCCGCGCCGGTCGTGTCGACAACGCGCTCCACCGGGAACGCCGGCACCGCCTCGATTCCTTCGGGACCGACCACCAGGCACCCCTTCTCGCTGCGCGTCACCGCCGCCGCATCGATGTCGGCCCGCAACGCCGTCAACGCGCTGTCGAAATCCGCGGTTTGATACAAGCTGTGCAGCTCCGCCTCGTTGGCGAAGATGAGATCGACCGTCCGCGACCGCATCAGCCCAAGGAATTCGTCCCGCCAGCGATCGACACAAAAGGCATCCGACAACGACAGCGCCACTTTGCGGCCGGCCGCGTGGGCGACCGCGGCCGCTCGGAGAAAAGCCTCTTTGGCGTGTTTTGGATCCCACAAATAGCCTTCGAGATAAGTGATCGCGCTTGCCGCCACCATCTCATCGTCGATATCACGCGGATGCAGATCCTGCGCCGCTCCCAGATAGGTGTTCATGGTGCGCTCGCCGTCGGGCGTCACCAGCACATAGCATCGTCCAGTGGACGGGCCGTCGGATGCCGGCGGCGTCGTGAACGTCACGCCGGCGGCGCGAATGTCGTGACCGAAAGCATGGCCGAGCCCATCGGCTTTGAGCTTGCCGATGAACGAAGCGCGGCCGCCGAAGCCGGCGACGCCGACAATGGTATTGGCGGCCGAGCCGCCGGACATTTCGACCGCCGGACCCATCGCGTCATAGATCGCTTGCGCGCGCGCCTCGTCGATCAGTGCCATCCCGCCCTTGCGCATGCCCTGCGCGATCAGAAAGTCGTCATCGGCTCGAGCAAGGACATCGACGATCGCGTTGCCGATACCGAGGACATCGAAGCGGGCGGAGGCGGCGGCTGACATAAGCTGATCTCGGGCTGAATTTCCGGCGGGGCGCGCACTATAGCCGCCACCTCTTGCACGGCAAGCCGACGACATGGCATGGGGTGCTTTGGCATGGGGTGCTTTGGCATAGGAAGCCCCGGCATGGGGACGAACCGCATCCCGGCGCGGAACGCACCGGTGGCCCGCGGGCTTTGACAAGGTCTTCCAGGATAAGGTCTTCCAGAATTATGGCGTTCAAAGAGCTTATTTTTTCCGGAGTGCAGCCGACCGGCAACCTGCACCTCGGCAATTACCTCGGCGCCATCAAGCGTTTCGTCGAATTGCAGGACCGCTTCAATTGCATTTACTGCGTCGTCGATCTGCACGCGATTACGGTTTGGCAGGATCCGACCGAACTGCCGCATGCCATCCGCGAGGTCACCGCGGCGTTTCTCGCCTGCGGCATCGACCCGAAAAAGCACATCGTGTTCAACCAGAGCCAGGTCGCCGAGCACGCCGAGCTTGCCTGGATATTCAATTGCGTGGCGCGCCTCGGCTGGCTCAATCGCATGACGCAATTTAAGGAGAAGGCCGGCAAAGACCGCGAGAACGCTTCGGTCGGGCTCTACGCCTATCCGACGCTGATGGCCGCCGACATTCTCGTCTATCGCGCGACCCATGTCCCGGTCGGCGAGGACCAGAAACAGCACCTCGAATTGGCTCGCGATATCGCGCAAAAATTCAACAATGATTTCAGCCCGTCGATCAAAGAAAAGGGCTATGGCGACGCTTTATTTCCCTTGCCGGAACCGCTGATCACCGGGGAAGCGACGCGCGTCATGTCGCTGCGCGACGGTTCGAAAAAAATGTCGAAGTCCGACGCGTCGGATTTTTCCCGCATCAACCTCACCGACGACGCCGACGCTATCGCGCAAAAAATCCGACGCGCCAAAACCGACCCCGAGCCGCTGCCGAGCGACGAAAAAAACTTGGCGGCCCGTCCCGAGGCCGACAACCTCGTCGGAATTTACGCGGCGCTGGCCGATACCAACCGGGCCGGCGTTCTCGCCCAATTCGGCAACGCGCAATTCTCGACATTCAAGTCGGCGCTGACCGACCTCGCCGTCGCCAAGCTCGGTCCGATCAGCGCCGAGATGAAACGGCTCCTTCACGACCCGGTCTCGATCGACGCGATCCTGGCCGAGGGCGCCGAGCGGGCCCGAAAATTGGCGCACCAGACCATGAACGCGGTCAAGGATGTGGTCGGTTTTGTGCGTTCGTGACGGCGGGGCTGCCGCCGGCACGGCCGGATTCGCGACCGCCGCGGCAATCTTGAACTTTCAAGGCGATTTGCCACCTATTATGGTAGATTGATAAAAATCACGCGGTGGTTTCGACGCCAGCGAGCCGCAACGTGATGGAGGACAGCATGTTCATTCAGACCGAAGCGACGCCGAACCCGGCGACCATGAAATTCCTCCCCGGCCGGATCGTGCTCGAAAACGGCACGCTCGATCTGCGCGACGCCGCGCAAGCCGAGCAATCGCCGCTCGCCGAACGGCTGTTCGGCATCGCGGGCGTCAGCGGGGTATTTTTCGGTTCCGATTTCATTACCGTCACCAAAAGCGCCGGCGAATGGCAGCAGCTCAAGCCGATGATCCTCGGTGCAATTATGGAACACTTTATGTCCGGCGCGCCGCTCATTGCCGCCGGCAGTGTGGCGATCGGCGACGGCGAAGAGTTCTTCGATGCCGCCGACGCTGCGACCGTCGCCACGATCAAGGAGCTGATCGAGACGAGGGTGCGCCCGGCGGTCGCCAACGATGGCGGCGACATCACGTTCCGCGGCTTTAAGGACGGCGTCGTCTACCTCAACATGAAAGGCGCCTGCTCGGGCTGCCCGTCGTCGACCGCAACGCTGCGCCACGGTATCCAGAATTTGCTGCATCACTTCATTCCAGACGTCACCGAAGTGCGGCCGGTATAACGCGGCGCGGCCCGCGCCGGCCGTCCGCGCCATGTGACTCTTGATGCGTGTGCTCGCCATCGATACCGCGCTCGGGGCTTGCGCGGCCGCCGTGCTGGACACGGCCTATGGCGGCATCGTTGCGAGCGAAAGCCTGCGGATGATTCGCGGTCACGCCGAGGCGCTCATCCCGCTGGTCGCGCGGATCATGCAACAATCCGATATGAAATTTCACGACCTCGATCGTATCGCGGTCACGACCGGGCCCGGCAGTTTCACCGGCTTACGCGTCGGCCTTGCGGCGGCGCGCGGTTTTGGGGTCGCAACCGGCTTGCCGGTCGTCGGGATGTCGACGCTTTCGGTTTATGCTGCGCCCTATCTCGGAGGCGACAAGCGATTGCCGGTGGTCGCCGCCATCGATGCGCGGCACCGGCACGTCTATTTGCAGGTGTTCGATCCAACCGGGCGAACCGCGATCGCGCCGCGGCTTGCGCCGTTAAGCGAGGCGATCCGCGCGGCGTCCGAGGCGCCGTCATGCCTGGTCGGCTCTGCCGCACAGGCTGTAGCCGACGGCCTCGCGAAATCGGCACCCATGCCCCCGATCGTCGACGCCCGCGACGCACCCGAAATTGCCTGGGTCGCCGAATTGGGCGCCGTCGCGCCGGAAGAAAAATCGCCACCGAACCCGCTTTATCTGCGCGCGCCCGACGCGCAGCCGCAAAACGCGGCCCAACTGCCGCGCCGATGAAAAATCTCGTCTCGCGCCTGTTCGCTCGCGGCACGCCGAGCATCGCGGAAGCTAAGCCCGCCGACGCTGCGGCAATTTCGGCCGTGCACGGCCGCTCGTTTCGCCGCGGCTGGGATGAAGACGAGATTCGGCGGCTATTGCTCGATCATACTGTCGTCGCCCAGCGCATGACGATCGGCGCTAAGCTGGTCGGATTCATCCTCTCGCGCGCGGCCGCGGATGAAGCCGAAATTCTGTCCGTCGCAATCGCGCCCGGCTGGAAAGGACGCGGCTTTTCGCGGCAATTGCTCGACCTGCATCTGCGCCGGCTCGCCGGCATCGGCATCCGTTCGGTCTATCTGGAAGTTGGCGAGCGCAATGCGCCGGCTTGCCGGCTTTATCGGCGCGCCGGCTTCCGCGAGGTCGGCCGCCGGCAAAATTATTACGACGACGGCACGACCGCGCTGGTGCTGCGCCGCGATCTTGGCTGACGATTCAAACTAAAATCGATAAGCTTCGTGCAACGACCGGGTAAGCCGGCGGCGCGGGAGGGAACCGCTATGTGGATGATGCGAATGGTGCGCCTGGCCGTGATCGCGGCGCTGGCGCTCGTTCCGGCGACCGCGGTCGACGCGCAAAGCACCGATTACCCGAACCGCCCGATCAAGATGATCGTCGGTTTCGCCGCCGGCGGTGGCACCGATGTCGTCGCCAGAATCATGGCGCAGAAAATGTCCGAAATCCTCGGTCAGCCGATCGTGGTGGAGAACCGGACTGGCGCAAGCGGAATGATCGCGGCACAAGACGTCGCGAACTGGCATCGCGCTGACGGGAGCTTCGCCGCTCGTGCTCGTAGTCAATCCTTCGTTCGGCGCCCATTCGGTCGCCGATGTGATTGCAATGGCGAAGGCCGATCCGCGCAAAATCAATTTCGGCATCGGCGGGCTCGGCACGACGCCCCACATGACTGCCGAACTATTCCAACATGAGGCCGGCATTAGGCTCGTGCACCCGCCTATCGCGGCGAAGCCGGAGCCATCACCGATCTTTTAGCCGGACAAATTCCTCTGATGTTCGCGAACCTCTCCGCCGTCATGGGCAATATCAAGTCGGGCACCTTGCGCGCTCGCGGTCACAAGCGCAAACCGCTCGCCCTCAGCGCCCGAGACCCCGACCGTTGCCGAATCGGCGTTGCCCGGATTTGCCGCCGAAACCTGGTTCGGCATTGTCGCGCCCGCCGGAACGCCGAAGGATATCCGCGCAAAGTTAAATGCCGCGGCACGGGACGCGCTCGATCGCGACGACACCCGCGCGCGCTTCGCCGAACTCGGAATGACCACCGGCACGAGTAGCCCCGACGAGCTCGATGCCTATATCAAGTCGGAGATCGCCAAGTGGTCGCGGGTCATCAATGAGGCCAATATCCAGGCACTGGATTGAAAGATTTTATTTTGCGGGCAAATCCGGTAAACGGATGGATCGTGGCGGCGGTTGCCAACCAGCCCGGCAGGAAGCGGATTTTATTAGCTTTGACAAAACCTTAGCATCGGCAGAATGAGCGAGACCCGCAAGCTCTACGTCAAATCGTTCGGCTGCCAAATGAACGTCTACGATTCCCGTCGTATGGCGGATTGCTTGGCGCCCCATGGCTATGTCGAGACCGGCTTGCCCGACGATGCCGATCTCATCATCCTCAATACCTGCCATATCCGCGAGAAGGCCGCCGAGAAGGTCTATTCGGAATTGGGGCGTATGCGCCGCCTGAAAGAAGCCGCGGCGGGCGACGGCCGGCGTGTCATCGTCGCGGTCGCCGGTTGCGTGGCGCAAGCCGAAGGCGAAGAGATCATCCGCCGTGCGCCCGCGGTCGATCTCGTCTTCGGCCCACAGAGCTATCATCGTCTGCCGGCCCTGTTAGCGCGGGCCGCCCGCGAAGGCCGCGCCGTCGATACCGAGTTTCCGGCCGACGACAAATTCGAGCATCTGGCTCCGCCGCAAGCGGCGGCGATTCGCGAGCGCGGCGCCTGCGCCTTCGTCACGGTGCAAGAAGGCTGCGATAAGTTTTGCACTTTTTGCGTCGTGCCCTATACGCGCGGCGCGGAAATATCGCGCCCCGTGCAAGGCATTGTCGGGGAAATCGAGCTCTTGGCGCGAGCCGGCGTTCGCGAGGTCACCCTGATCGGGCAAAACGTCAACGCCTATCACGGCGCCCGGCCGGACGGACGCGTCTGGTCGCTCGCGCGCTTACTCGAACGGGTGGCGCAGATCGATGGAATTGAACGCCTGCGTTATACGACCAGTCATCCGCATGACATGGATGACGATTTAATAACGGCCCATCGCGATTTACCGAAACTCATGCCGCAACTGCATTTGCCGGTACAATCAGGTTCGGACCGCGTTCTCGCCGCCATGAATCGCCGTCATACGCGGGCGGACTACCTCAATGTCGTAGGACGGCTGCGCCAAGCTTGTCCCGCCATCGCGCTCACTTCCGACTTCATTGTCGGATTTCCCGGCGAAACCGAAAACGATTTTGCCGAGACGCTCAGTCTGGTCGCGGAGGTCGGTTTTTCGGGGGCGTTCTCATTCAAATACTCGCCCCGGCCGGGCACGCCCGGCGCCGAAATGAGGCACCAAGTGGACGAGGCGGTGAAATCCGAACGGTTGAAGCTGCTACAGAGCGCGATCGACGCCGGCCAGGCGGCTTTCAATCGCAAATGCCTCGGCCGCACCTTCGACGTGTTGTTCGAGCGGCCCGGGCGCCATGACGGTCAACTCGTCGGCCGTTCGCCTTATCTTCAGCCGGTCCAAGCCACCGCGCCGGCATCGCTGATCGGCGAGATCGCGGCGGTCACGATCACTGAAATTGCCAGCAACAGCCTGTTCGGCGCGCTCGCCGAGGCGCCGCCGCAGGCCGACGCGCTACACTGCGCGCCGGTTTCAACAGGAGCCTGACTTGCGCACGCCCGAAACCGAAGAATCGGTTTTCATCGCCCCGGACAACACGGCACAGATCGTTCTTACATTCGACGACAATCGCCTCGCTTCGACGCTGTTCGGCCAATACGGCCAAAATCTCGCTCTAATCGAGCGCCGGCTCGCGGTGGTCGCCAATTCGCGCGGCAACCAAGTCACGCTGGAGGGTTCGCGCGAGGCCTGCGACCAGGCGCGCCGGGTGCTCGAAAGTCTCTATGAGCGGCTCAAGCGCGGCGACGAGCTGGTGCAGGGCGACGTCGAGGGCACCATTCGCCTCGCTCTGTCGCAAGGCTCGCTATTCGATTTCGATCCTGCAGCCGCGCGGCAGAACTTCGAGGAAATCAACTTGCGCAAGCGTCGCGTCCGCGCCCGAACCGCCGCGCAAAATGCTTACATCCGCGCGCTCAAGCGCCATGCACTCGTGTTCTCCACCGGCCCGGCCGGCACCGGCAAGACCTGGCTTGCTGTCGCCTATGCCGTGCAGCTGTTCGAGCGCAAGGAAGTCGACCGCATCATCCTCTCGCGGCCCGCAGTCGAGGCGGGCGAACGGCTCGGCTTCTTGCCCGGCGACATGCGCGAGAAGGTCGATCCCTATCTGAGGCCGATCTATGACGCGCTCTACGATCTCATGGATCCACGCATTGTCGAGCGCGCCATGCAGACCGGCGAAATCGAAATCGCGCCGCTTGCCTTCATGCGCGGGCGGACGCTGGCAAACGCCGCGGTCATTCTCGACGAAGCGCAGAACACCACTGCGATGCAGATGAAAATGCTGCTCACCCGCCTGGGCGAAAACAGCCGCATGGTGGTTACCGGTGACCCGAGCCAAGTCGATTTGCCGCCGGGCCAAACCTCCGGCTTGGACGATGCCGTACGCCTGCTCGAAGGCATCGAAGGGATCGGCCGCGCCAGCTTCACGGCGGCGGACGTGATCCGCCATGAACTCGTCGCGCGCATTGTCGCGGCCTATGACAAGGAAGCGGCGCGCAAGCGCGAGCGGCGGGAATGACGCGCGCGGCGCGCCGGGCGTTGAGGATCGACGTCCTCGTCGAATCTGACCATTGGCAAAGCGTGAAAACGGCCAGCGCGATCGTGCGGCGCGCGGTCATTCGAGCGGCCGGCGCTCTGTCCACGCGTCCGACCGAACTTGCCATCGTGCTGACCGACGATTCGACGATACGCACGCTTAACCGCGACTGGCGCGGTATCGATGCGGCGACCAACGTGTTGTCGTTTGCGACAAAAAACGCCGGCGGCCGGCATCTCGGCGATATCGTGCTCGCCTACGAAACCATAGCGCGCGAGGCGCGCCGCCAACGCAAGCCGCTCGCTCATCATCTCGCCCATCTTGCCGTGCATGGTTTTCTGCATCTGGTCGGCTACGACCACGTCAGCGAAGAGGAGGCGATTGCGATGGAAGGCGCCGAGCGCGTTATTCTGCGGCAATTGAGAATTCCCGATCCGTACCGCACCAGGAGCCGAAATAACGTCGGACATCGGGCCGGGCGGCCTGCTAAACATCACGGCAGAGCCGGAGCACGGGCCGCTTCCGGCGCTTGAAATCCGAGCCAATCCCGACGCCGAATACGATCATGGTTGAACCTCCAACACACCGCGACGGAGCCGAGGGCGAGCAGCGTTCGCTTCCGGTGGTAGTGCCGGAACAAAGCGGCCAAGCCGAGGGCTGGCTCACGCGCGCCATGCGCATCCTGTTCGGCTGGAAAGCGCCTTCGACGCGCGCGGACCTCGAACTCGTGCTCACCACCGAGCAGCCGCAATCGGATTTTTCCCCCGAAGAAACCACGATGCTCAAGAACATTCTCGCTCTGCGCGAGAAGCGGATCGAGCGCATCATGGTGCCGCGCGCCGATATCATCGCCGTGCAGCAAAACATCACGCTGGGCGAGCTCGTCAAAGTCTTCGAAGTGGCTGGGCATTCCCGGTTGGTCGTCTACAACGATACGCTCGACGATCCCACCGGCATGGTTCATATCCGCGACTTGATCGCATTCATGGCGGCCCGCGCGTCGCAGGGCGGCGCCGGGCTCGATGCGCAGGAAGCGCCGAAACCCGCCAGTCTCGATTTCGCGAAAATCGATCTTGCCATGCCGCTCGCGGCGGCCAAGATCGTGCGGGAAATTCTCTACGCGCCGCCTTCGATGCCGGCGCTCGACTTACTTGCGAAAATGCAAGCGACGCGCATTCACCTTGCGCTCGTCATCGACGAATATGGCGGCAGCGACGGTTTGGTTTCGATCGAGGACTTGGTGGAGCTTATCGTCGGCGACATCGCCGACGAGCACGACGAGGAAGAAAGCCCGGCAGTGATGCGGCAAAGCGATGGTTCATTCGTCGCCAATGGCCGCGCCAGCCTGGACGACGTGCGCGCGGCAATCGGCGACCAGTTCGACGTCGGTGAAGTCGCCGAGGAGGTCGATACGCTCGGCGGTTATCTCGTGACCAAAGCCGGTCACGTTCCGGTCCGCGGCGAACTCGTGCCGGGTCCGGAGCCGTTTGAGGCCGAGGTGCTCGATGCCGATCCGCGCCGGGTCAAGCGCGTCAAGATTTATCTGCGTAAGGATCGCCGCACGGCAACGGCGCGCGAGGCGCCGACGCTGGTTCGCGCTTCAGCATCGCGGCCGGCCGCGCCGCGCGAAGACGCAACACGGCCAAATCCAAACACGCCGTGAACTTAACAGCGTTGATACATGCAATCATTCTGTCGTGGGGCTGGCGGCGCCGATGGATTGCGTTCGCCGCGGGCGCGGTCTCGGCATTGGCAATGGCGCCGTTCGATGCCTGGCCGGTGCTGTTTTTGACCTTTCCAACGCTGGTATGGCTGATCGACGGCGACGGCGGCCGCGGTTGGGACGGCATCGTTACGGCGGCGGCCATCGGCTGGTGGTTCGGCTTCGGCTATTTTCTCGCCGGACTTTATTGGATCGGTTATGCCTTTCTCGTCGACGCGCCGACATTCGGCTGGTTGTTGCCGATCGCGGTCATCGGTTTGCCGGCGCTGCTCGCTCTTTTCACGGCGCTCGGCATCGCGCTTGCGCGCGCGCTGTGGACGCGCGGAGCGCTGCGGATCCTGGCGCTGGGCGTCTGCCTGACCGCTTCGGAATGGCTGCGCGGTCATTTGTTGACGGGGTTCCCCTGGAATGCATTCGGCTATGCGCTCACCGCGCCATTGGCTCTGGCGCAAGCCGCTTCGGTGTTCGGCATTTGGGGACTGACATTTATTGCGGTCGTCGTTTTCGCGAGCCCCGCTACGCTTGCGGACGATCGAACCGAAACGCGCCGGCCATGGCTGCCGCTCGCCCTTGGACTGGCCGTGCTTGCCGCGCTTGGCGGCTTTGGCGCGGTGCGGCTTGCGCGCCTACCGACCCGGCTCGTCGATGGCGTGCATTTGCGGATCATGCAGCCCAATTTGCAACAAGACGTCCGGTTCAACTACGCCGCCAAACGGGAGGTGATGGATCGCTACGTCGCGCTGTCCGGGAAAGCAACCGCTGCGGCGCCGCGGGGTCTGCGCGACGTGACGCATCTGATCTGGCCGGAATCGCCATTTCCATTTTTTCTGACGCGCGAAGCCGATGCGCTGGCGCAAATCACGCAATTGCTGCCGCAAAATACCGTGTTGATCACCGGGGCGGTTCGGCTCGCCGATCCGGACAATCCCCAAGAATCCGGTGTCTATAACTCGATCTACGTGATCGATCACGACGCATCGATTCGCGCGGCTTACGACAAAGTGCACCTTGTCCCGTTCGGAGAATATCTGCCGCTCGAGAGCATTTTGGAGCGCATCGGCCTGCAAACGCTGACCAAACAGCAAGGCGGATTCCTTGCCGGCGACCGCCACCGCAATATCGCGATACCGGCCGCGCCGAGCGCGCTGCCACTCGTCTGCTATGAGATTCTCTTTCCCGGCGAAGTGGCGCCGTCAGATTCGCGGCCGGGCTGGATCGTCAACGTGACCAATGACGGCTGGTTTGGATACTCCACCGGACCTTACCAGCACTTCCAGCAGGCGCGCCTAACCGCGATCGAGGAGGGCCTGCCGCTGGCGCGCGCCGCCAATACCGGCATTTCCGCCGTGGTGGATCCAGTCGGCCGGATTGTCGGCTCATTGCCGCTCGCCAGCGAGGGCGTACTCGACGCGGGCTTGCCGCGCCCGATCGATGCGCCCATTTACGCTCGTGTCGGCGATGCCCCATACGTCATCATCGTGCTAATGGCGCTCATAGTGGTGCTGCGCCGGCGTTTGCGCGCGGGCGCGGTGAAAATCTAATTGCCGGCCCCGCATCGCGCTTGAGCCGTTATTGCCAATCTGGAGCGAGAATCGGCGCCGCTAATGGTCGAAATGCTGCTCCGGCCCCGCCACAACTAATGCGCGTAAAAACCGCAAACTCTCATTAAATGAGAATGACCCTTGCGAAAAGTGTTGCCCACACAGCGGCCTGGAAAAAACAGTTTCAATTGCGACGGATTTGATATCTTTCTAGCTTGGGGTAAATAGGGGCAGAGGAACTCATGGCTATCTTGGCAAAAAAGGCGCCAAACCCGACGGACAAGCATGTCGGCAGCCGCGTTCGCATGCGCCGCATGATGCTGGGAATGAGCCAAGAGAAGCTTGGCGACTCGCTCGGGCTTACATTTCAGCAAGTCCAGAAATACGAAAAAGGCACCAATCGAATCGGCGCTAGCCGATTGCAACAGATCTCCCATATCCTTCAGGTCCCGGTCTCCTTCTTCTTCGAGGGCGCGCCGAGCGCGCAGACGATCGGCCGGCATGAGGGCATGGGCGAGGCGCCTTCGCCCGCTTACGTTTCCGATTTCCTTGCGACTTCCGACGGCCTGGCGTTGACCAAGGCATTCATGCGGATCGAAGATTCGAAATTGCGCCGGCGGATTGTCGATCTGGTCGAGCAAATCGCCAGCCGCGAAAAGCGCTAAACGACCGCGCTGCCGTTCGAACCTGTCGCGGCGCCGCTAAGGCTGGCGCCCACGTTTAGCCCACATCTCGACTGCTCGCCCACATCTTGACCGCGCAGGGGTACGCTGCAACAACGGTCTTGCCCGGCATGGCTCGTGGCCGCGCCAGGCTCCGCAAAAGACCGGCAATCAATAATTCAGTTTCGAGGGGAGTGTTTCGCTGTGCGCCGCGCCAATTACCTGTTCACGAGCGAGTCCGTCTCGGAGGGACATCCGGACAAGGTCTGCGATCAAATCTCGGACGCCGTACTCGACGCTTTCATCGAAAACGACATCAAGCTCGGCATAGCCGACGAAAGCGCGGTGAATACCCGGCTCGGCTGCGAAACGCTGTGCACGACCAACAAGATCGTTATCGCCGGCGAAGGCCGCGGCCAGGCGCCGCTGTTTCACAAACACGGCGAAAAGGCCGTGGTGAACCGCGAAATGATCACGGAAATCGCGCGCGGCGTGGTGAAAGACATCGGTTACGATCAGGACGGCTTTTCATACTACGGCGCCGACGTCGAGGTGCTGCTCCACGGCCAGTCGCCCGACATCGCCATGGGCGTCGACGCCAAGAAGAAGAACGGCGAGCAAGAAGGCGCCGGCGACCAGGGCATGATGTTCGGCTTCGCCTGCACCGAGAGCGAAGTCTATGAAAAAGGCTCCTTCATGCCGGCGCCGATTTATTTCGCACACAAGATTCTCAAGGTGCTTTCGGAGAAACGCCGCTCCGGCGCGCTGTTCGATTTGCAGCCCGACGCCAAGAGCCAGGTTACGGTCAAATATGTCGAGGGGAAACCAGTCGGCTGCACCAAGGTCGTCGTCTCCACTCAGCACAACGCGCACAGCCGCAACGGCAAGAAATATTCGCCTGGCATGATCAGGGATATGATCGAGGACACCGTCGCATCGGCGCTACCGGGCGGCTGGATGCCGAATAGACCAAGCGACTTTCTGGTCAATCCCACGGGCAGTTTCGTAATTGGCGGACCGGACGGAGATTGCGGCCTAACCGGCCGTAAGATCATCGTCGACACTTATGGCGGCTACGCCCCACACGGCGGCGGCGCCTTTTCCGGCAAGGATCCGACCAAGGTCGATCGCTCGGCCGCCTACGCGGCCCGTTATCTTGCGAAAAACGTGGTGGCGGCCGGGTTTGCCGAACGTTGCACCATTCAGATCGCCTACGCGATCGGCGTCGCCGATCCGATGTCGCTTCTCGTCGACACCCACGGCACCGGCAAGGTCGAAGAAGCTAAGCTGCAAAAGCTCTTGCCCGAATTGTTTCCGCTGCGGCCCACAAATATCCGGCGCAGCTTGAAACTGAGCCGCCCGATCTACCGGCGCACCGCCGCGTACGGCCATTTCGGCCGCGCGCCGGAAAAGGACGGCGGGTTTTCCTGGGAACGAACCGATCTCGCCGATTCGCTCAAGCGCGCCCTGCGCTGAACGCCACCGCCGCGCTCGGCCGCACCGCCTCACTCGGCGGCCTGCCGTGCATTCTTCGTTCGACCGGTGTTTACTCGTCGCTCCACCGTCGCGGAGACGACAGAGTGGCTGACACTCCGGCGCGCCAACCCCGCGCATTCTTTGGCCGGCGCAAGGGACATAAATTGCGCCCGCGGCAGGCCCGCCTGTTCGAGACGTTGCTGCCGCGCCTTAAGATCGACCTGGCGCGCCCGGCGCCGACCGAGCTGAGCGCGCTGTTTGCTTTGCCGGTAACCGAGGTTCGGCTCGAAATCGGCTTCGGCGCCGGCGAGGGACTGATCGCGCAGGCGAAGGAGAATCCGCAAATTGGCTTTATCGGCATCGAGCCTTTCGTCAACGGCATGGCAAAAGCGCTTGCCGCGATCGAGGCGAACGGCCTGCAGAATGTCCGATTGCATTTCGACGACGCCACGAGCCTGATCGCTTGGTTGCCGGATTCGTCATTGACCTGCATCGATCTCATTCATCCGGATCCCTGGCCCAAGCGGCGGCACTGGAAACGCCGATTTGTTCAAGATGAAACGATCGCGCTAATGGCGCGTATTCTGCGCCAAGGCGGCGAATTTCGATTTGTAACCGATATCGCGGACTACGCCGCCTGGACGCTGCAGCGCCTTACCCGTTCGCGGGACTTCGCGTGGTCGGCGCAATGCGCCGACGACTGGCGCAATCCCTGGCCGGGATTCACCGCTACGCGCTATCACGCCAGGGCCGCGCGCGAGCGACGCACGTCTTGTTTTCTGCTCTTCCGCAAGGTCTGAATTCGCCGGCTCGGATCGCCCGACCCGGATCGCAGAAGCCGCCATAGGAATTGCCAAGAGCGTTCTTAGATAGAACCTTTGAGGATTCGCAGACCTTTGAGGCCCCCTGCACTTGTGTGAGGCCCTTGCAACAGCCCCGCAAACCGCTATATTTCGCGTATCCGTCATGGATACCTCATAACGGTCGGATGAGCCGAACGGTTTTGAGAGTGGGCCCCCGGGACCCGCTCTTTTTTATTACCCGAGGCCAGGCGGCGCTTTGCGCGATAGCCGTTGCAGCCGATGCAACCGCGCCGAGGTGAGAGCAAAGCGGTAGATTGAGCGATCGGGGCTGTTGTGAGGCCCACTACAGCCAAGGAGCCGACAGAGCGCTGGCTCACGAGCATGGACGACAGATCGACCGAAGCTGAACGTTCCGAATTCACCCTCGAGCCGCGGCTCATCACCGAGCCCGGCCGGGCGGCGCGAGTCGCTGCGCTGGCGGAGCCGGTGCTTGCCGGGCTTGGCTATCGTTTAGTGCGCGTCCGAATTTCCGGCTTTGCCGGCTGCACGGTGCAGATCATGGCCGAACGGCCCGACGGATCGATGACCATCGAGGATTGCGAATTGGCTTCGCGCGCGCTATCGCCGGTATTCGACGTCGCCGATCCGATTGAAGGATCGTATCGGCTGGAAATTTCTTCGCCCGGCATCGATCGGCCATTGGTGCGCCGCTCCGATTTCGACCGTTATGCTGGCCATGTTGCGCAAGTCGAAATGCAGGTGCCGATCGACGGCCGCCGGCGATTTCGCGGCGAACTCAACGGCACCGAGGGGGAGTATGCGCGCCTCCGTTGCGACGCGGCAAACGACGTCCTGTTGCGCATCGACGACATGATGGAAGCAAAGCTTGTGCTCACCGACGTGCTCGTTTCCGAATCGCTGCGTAAGAGCAAGCAGAATCAACGCAAGGAGACCGACTAATGGCGACCGTTAGCGCCAATAAACTCGAACTGCTGCAGATCGCCGAGGCGGTCGCTCGCGAAAAGGCGATCGATCGCAAGATCGTGCTCGGCGCCATGGAGGATGCGATCGCCAAGGCGGCTCGCTCGCGCTATGGCAGCGAAACCGAAGTTCGCGCCGAAATCGATCCCAAGAGCGGCGAGCTTCATCTCTCCCGCCACATGCTGGTGGTCGACACCGTCGACAATCCGGCGACGCAAATCAGCCTCGACGATGCGCGCCGGCGGCATCCGGCCGCGCAAATCGGCGACACCATCGCCGATCCGCTGCCGCCGCTGGAATACGGCCGGATCGCCGCGCAGTCGGCAAAGCAGGTGATCGTGCAAAAAGTGCGCGAAGCCGAACGCGATCGTCAATATGACGAATACAAGGATCGCATCGGCGATATTGTCAACGGCATCGTCAAGCGCGTCGAATACGGCAACGTGGTGGTCGATCTGGGCCGCGGCGAAGCGATCGTGCGCCGCGATGAGATGTTGCCGCGCGAAGTGTTCCGTAACGGCGACCGTATCCGGGCCTATATCTACGATGTCCGCCGCGAGCCGCGCGGCCCGCAGATCTTCTTGTCCCGCACCCACCCGCAGTTCATGGCCAAGCTGTTCGCGCAGGAAGTGCCGGAAATCTACGACGGGATCGTCGAGGTCAAGGCGGTGGCGCGCGACCCCGGCTCGCGCGCGAAAATCGCCGTTGTGTCGCGCGATTCGTCGGTCGATCCGGTCGGCGCTTGTGTCGGCATGCGCGGCTCGCGCGTGCAAGCCGTCGTCAACGAGCTACAGGGTGAGAAAATCGACATCATTCCGTGGTCGCACGACATCGCCACGTTCGTCGTCAACGCATTGGCGCCGGCCGAAGTGGCCAAAGTGGTGCTCGACGAAGAGCGCGAGCGCATCGAAGTGGTGGTTCCCGATCAGCAGCTTTCGCTGGCCATTGGGCGGCGCGGCCAAAACGTGCGGCTCGCTTCGCAGCTCACCGGCTGGGATATCGATATCCTGACCGAGCAGGAAGAATCCGAACGCCGCCAGGCCGAATTCGAAAACCGCACCCGCATGTTCATCGATACCCTCAACGTCGATGAAGTGATCGGCCAATTGCTGGCGTCGGAAGGTTTCACCTCCGTCGAGGAACTGGCGATGGTCGACGTCAAAGAACTCGCGGGCATCGAAGGCTTCGACGAGGATACCGCGGGCGAACTGCAGACGCGGGCGCGCGAATACCTCGACCGGATCGAAGCCGAGCTCGACGCCAAGCGCCGGGAGCTCGGCGTCGAAGATGCCCTCAAAGAGGTCGAAGGCGTCACGACCGCCACGCTGGTGCGGTTTGGCGAGAACGGCATCAAGACCGTCGAGGATCTCGCCGGTTGCGCCACCGACGACTTGGCGGGCTGGACTGAACGCAAAGACGGCGAAACGGTCCGGCAGGCCGGCATTCTCGACGGCATGGAGCTAAGCCGCGAGGAAGCCGAAGCGCTCATCATGCGGGCACGGGTCAAGGCAGGCTGGATCAGCGAGGCCGATCTCGCCCCGCCCGCCGCGGCCGAAGCAGCGCCGGAAGCCGCCGCGCAGACTTGAAGAGGCAACCGGAATTAGCGCATGCCCGCCCGGCCGAACGACATTGAGCTCGACAAGGGACCGCGATCGGGCGGTCTTGAGCGCTTCTGCGTCGCAACGCGCACGGTTCGGCCGGTTGAGAATCTGATCCGCTTCGTTGTCGCTCCCGACGGGCAGGCGGTGCCCGACCTCAAGCGCAAGCTGCCGGGCCGCGGCGTATGGGTGACCGCCACACAGGGAGCGCTTGACGCCGCGATCAAAGGCCGTGCATTCGCGCGCGGATTCAAGCGTGACGTGCGCGTCGCGCCCGATCTTGTCGACCGCACCGAGCAGTTGCTCGAAAAAGCGGCGCTCGACGCGCTGGCGGTCGCGAATAAGGCCGGATCGGTCGCCATCGGCTTTACCAAGGTCGAAAGCGCGCTAACGCATGATCGCGTCATCGCGCTCCTGCATGCGGCCGAAGCGGCCCCGGACGGCGTTAAGAAGCTCGACACCGCGCGGCGGCGCGCACCCCAGGCCGGCCGGGCCGCCGTGATCGGATTTTTAAAGTCGAACCAATTGGATTTGGCATTCGGCCGCCCAAATGTGGTACATGCAGCCCTGCTCGCCGGACCGGTGAGCGACACGTTTATGGCCCGTTTACGGCGCTTGGAAAGGTTCCGGACCGGCGATCTGGGCCGAAATGGCGCCGAAGGCGGCAAGTCGGATGACGCCGGGAGCAATGCGTAAGGATTTGGTGCGACGGAACTGAAGTAGGAAGAATGACCGAGACGACCAAGAATAGCGGCGAAAAGCTGAGTGTTGCCCCCAGCAAGACGCTGACGCTCAAGCGCGGCGGCGTCGAGCAAGGAGTCGTGCGCCAAAGTTTCAGCCATGGCCGCAGCAAGGCGGTCGTGGTCGAGAAGGTTAAACGCCGCGTTGCCGGTCCGGGCGAAGCCAAGGCGGAACCGGCGCCGGCGCCCGATCGAGGCACCGCGCCCAAGCGCACCGGCGCACCGGCGCGGACGGCGGCAAGCACCCCCTCGGCGACGCCGGCGGCGGGACCGGCGGCGGCGCCGAAATCGTCAGGCGTCGTATTGCGGACCCTCACGGAGGATGAGCGCAACGCGCGCGCCCACGCGCTCGCCGATGCGCGCTTGCGGGAACACGAAGAGCGCGAGCGGGCCGAAGAGGAAGCTCGCGTTCGCCGCGGTCGCGAAGAGACCGAGCGCGCCGAACGCGCCGCCGCGGAGTTGCGCAAGCGCGAAGAAGAAGAGCGCCGCAAGCACGACGAAGAGACCAGGCGCAAAGCCGACGAGGTCGCCAAGAAACGATTTGGTGCGGATGCGATGGCCGCCACAAAGCCCAGCGCCCGCCCGGCGCTGGAGGCCGATGAAGAGGAAGCTCCGCGCGGCGCCAGACGCGGCACGGCCGCTAGGCCAGCGCCGGCGCCTAAACCGGCGCGCGGCGGCGGTGAAAAGCGCCGCGGCCGCCTCACCGTCGTCAACGCCTTTTCCGCCGACGAGGAACGCGAGCGATCCGAGGCGGCGTTTCGGCGCCGCGTGCTGCGCAAGACCGGTCATCGTGACGCGGAGCCGAAGGAAAAAATCGCGCGCGAAGTGACCATTCCGGAAACCATTACCATCCAGGAACTGGCCAACCGCATGGCCGAACGGTCGGTGGACGTCGTGCGCATCCTGATGCAGCAGGGTCACATGGCGAAGATCACCGACACGATCGACGCCGACACCGCTCAATTGATTGCCGAGGAGCTCGGCCATACCGTGCGCCGTGTCGCGGAGGCGGACGTCGAAGAAGGCATGTTCGACGCCCCCGATGCGCCGGAAAACCTGCAGCCGCGCGCGCCGGTCGTCACTATCATGGGCCATGTCGATCACGGCAAGACGTCGCTGCTCGACGCCATCCGCTCCACCGAAGTCGCCGCCGCGGAAGCCGGCGGCATCACGCAGCATATCGGCGCCTATCAGGTGACGTCGCCTTCGGGCGGACGCATCACCTTCATCGATACGCCGGGCCACGCCGCTTTCACGGCGATGCGCGCGCGCGGCGCCAGAGTCACCGATATCGTGGTGCTGGTGGTCGCGGCCGACGATGGCGTGATGCCGCAAACGGTCGAAGCGATTCATCATGCCAAGGCGGCGAAAGTGCCGATCATCGTCGCCATCAACAAGATCGACAAGCCCGATGCGAAACCGGAACGCGTTCGCACGGAATTGCTGCAGCATGAAATACAGGTGGAATCGCTTGGCGGCGACGTTCTCGAACTTGAAGTATCCGCCAAGGAGAAAATCAATCTCGACAAGCTCCTCGATACGATCGCGCTACAAGCCGAGGTGCTGGAGCTCAAGGCCAATCCCAACCGCCCGGCCGAAGGCACCGTGATCGAAGCGCGGCTCGATCGGGGGCGGGGACCGGTTGCGACCGTGCTGGTGCAGCGCGGCACGCTCAAGCCCGGCGATATCGTCGTCGCCGGCAGCGAATGGGGCCGGGTGCGGGCCCTGGCGTCGGATACCGGCCATTCGGTCGTCGCCGCCGGGCCCTCGATGCCGGTCGAAGTGCTCGGGTTCAATGGCACGCCGGAGGCCGGCGATCGGCTCGCCGTCATCGACAGCGAAGCGCGCGCACGTGAGATCACCGATTACCGCGAACGCCAGAAACGCGAAAAGATGGCGGCGCGGCAGACCGGCATGCGCGGCTCGCTCGAGCAGATGATGAGCCAGATCAAGACCGCCGGCCGCAAGGAAGTACCGCTGGTGATCAAAGGCGACGTGCAAGGCTCGGTCGAGGCGATCGTCGGAGCCCTGGACAAGCTTTCCACCGAAGAGGTCGCCGCCCGCGTGATCTTCTCCAGTGTCGGCGGCATCACCGAATCCGACGTGACGCTGGCGGAAGCATCAGGTGCGGTGGTCATCGGCTTCAACGTTCGCGCGCACAAGGAAGCGCGCGAGGCCGCCGAGCGGGCTGGCATCGAAATTCGCTATTACGACATTATCTACGCCCTTGTCGACGACGTGAAGAAGG
>DASPTX010000050.1:0-45524 GCA_035623195.1 Xanthobacteraceae bacterium
CACTGTCGATCTATCTCGACGACTGTGGACCCAGAATCGCAGATCAGCCAAAGCTGGGGCGGACGATCGGTCGCCTCAATGACTACTGGGGTGGCAAGATGTTGTCGGAGGTAACGGCAGCCGAGTGCCGCGCCTACGTTAGTTCACGCCGGAAGGCCGGCGGTGCCCGCGCCGACCTCGAAACGCTGCGGGCGGCGATCAACCACCATGCCAAAGAGGGTCTGCACTACGGCACGGTGCGGGTGACGTTGCCACCGAAGGGACCGCCACGCGACCGTTGGCTGACACGCGATGAGGCCGCAAAGCTGCTCTGGCTCTGTTGGCGGTACCGCGAACAGCAGACCCTTCCCCGCGGCCCACAAAAGGGCCAGTTGATCGCCACCGACAAGCGACCGCTCCGGCACCTGGCTCGGTTTATTCTGATCGGCCTGTACACTGGCACGCGAGCAAGCGCGATCGCCGCAGCATCACCGTACCGCGACCTCGGCCATTCGTTCGTCGACCTCGACCAGGGCATCTACTACAGGCTCGCAATCGGCCGTCATGCGACCAACAAGCGGCAAACGCCGGCGCCAATTCCGCCGCGGCTCCTTGCCCACATGCGGCGCTGGGTCCGCCGCGGGATCGTGACTTCCCATTTCGTGGAATGGCATGGCGCACCGGTCAGATCGGTCAAGACCGGGTTCCGGCACGCGGTGAAACTTGCCGGCCTCTGGGGCAAGGTCACACCACACACTCTGCGGCACACCGCGGCGACCTGGCTGATGCAGCGGGGGGTGCCGATCTGGCAAGCCGCCGGCTATCTGGGCATGTCCGCTCAGATGATCGAGCGCACTTATGGCCACCATCACCCGGACTACCTGCGCGCGGCCGCCGCGGCGATTACGACGAAACAACAGCAGAACATTTCGGGACGACAAGCGAACGTTTCATTGGTCGTTTCATTGGTCGAGCCAGAAAACGACCAGGCCAAGAGGCAAAAAAGCTAATCATTTCATGGTGGGCCCGGGAGGGCTCGAACCTCCAACCAAGCGGTTATGAGCCGCTAGCTCTAACCATTGAGCTACGGGCCCGCCGTTCGCGCCGAAGCGGGCGAATTGATAAACGAGACTATACAGGGTCAGCTTTATACCGGGTCAACTTTGCCGGCTCAGCAAGAATACCGCCTGCTCGCCGAACAGATTCCAGAACCACCACGGCATTTTCAGCCGCATGCGACCGCCCCAGGCATTGAGCGCCACGGCCTGCTCCATTTTGGCGCCGGCGACGCGGCATAATTCGCGAAAGTCCTTGATACTGCAGAAGTGGATGTTCGGCGTCTCATACCACGCATACGGCAGATTGTCGGTGTGCGGCATGTGACCGCCGAAAAATATCTGCAAGCGGATGCGCCAATGGCCGAAATTCGGAAACGAGACGATGCCGTGGCGGCCGATGCGCAGCATGTGTTCGAGCACGACGCGCGGCCGGCGCGTTGCCTGCAAGGTCTGCGACAGGATGACGTAATCGAACGCGTCGTCGGGATAATCTTCTAGATCGGTATCGGCGTCGCCCTGGACCACCGCGAGGCCCTTGGCGACGCATTCGTTCACGCCTTCGCGCGACAGCTCGATGCCGCGGCCGTCGACGCCGCGGCTTTCCAGAAGCCGCAGCAATTCGCCGTCGCCGCAGCCGACGTCGAGCACGCGCGCGCCGGGCTGCACCATATCGGCGACCACCAGCAAATCGACGCGCGAACCGCCCGGCACGCGCGCGGACTCCGCCATGGTGAGATCGTATTTGAGACGCGACAACATCGTCACCTCGCTGGCAGGCCGCGCGCTTTGGCGGCGCCTTCCAAAAATCCGCGCACGATGGCGAACAATTCCGGCTCGTCGAGCAGAAATGCGTCGTGCCCCTTATCGGTGGCGATCTCGGCAAAAGAGACGCGCGCGCCCGCGGCATTGAGCGCGTGCACGATAGCGCGCGATTCCGCCGTGGGGAACAACCAATCGCTGGTGAAGGAAATGACGCAGAACCGGGTCAGCGTGCCGCGAAACGCATTCGCCACGACGCCGTCATAGTCGGCCGCCAAGTCGAAATAATCCATCGCGCGCGTCAGATACAGATACGAATTCGCATCGAAGCGCTCGACGAAAGTGATGCCCTGGTGGCGCAGATAGGATTCCACCTGAAAATCGGCGTCGAACGAGAAGGTCGGATTGTCGCGATCCTGGAAGCGGCGGCCGAATTTGCGGTGCAGCGCCGCGTCCGAAAGGTAGGTGATGTGCGCGCCCATGCGCGCGACCGCAAGCCCGCGCCGCGGATTGGTGCCTTCGGCGAAATATCGCCCGCCGCGCCAATCCGGGTCGGCCATCACCGCCTGGCGTCCGACTTCGTGAAAGGCGATGTTTTGCGCCGAGTGCCGGGTCGATGCCGCGATCGGCAGCGCCGTAAAGACGCGCTGCGGATAGCTTGCCGCCCATTGCAGCACCTGCATGCCGCCCATCGAGCCGCCCGCAACCGCAAACAGCGATTCGATGCCGAGATGATCGAGCAGCAAGGCTTGCGCGCGGACCATGTCGCGCACAGTGATGACCGGAAAATCGAGGCCCCACGGCATGCCGGTCGCCGGATTGGTCGAAGCCGGCCCGGACGTGCCCATGCAGCCGCCGACCACGTTGGGGCAGATCACGAAATAGCGTTCGGTATCGATGGGCTTGCCTGGCCCGACCATGGTCTCCCACCAGCCGGGCTTGCCCGTTACGGGATGCTCGTTAACGACGTGCTGATCGCCGGTCAGCGCATGGCAAATCAGGATGGCGTTGCTGCGCGCGGCATTGAGCGTGCCGTAGGTTTGGTAGGCGATCTGAAACGGCGCGAGATCGACGCCGGCGTCGAGCCGCAGCGGATTGGCCGCGGGAAACCGCACGACCGGCGAATGCGGCTCGTCCGCTTCGCGGGTGCGATCGGCAAGATCGAGTGTGGCGCTGACGTCGGCCATAGCTCCGCTACCTGAAACGGCTCCGCTGCCTGAAGTACCGCATTTTGCCGCCGCAGCGGACCCCCACCGGGCGGTCAAAACCGCGTAAATAGGCCGCTTCGCCGGGGAGTCAACGTTTTCTTTGATTTCGGCCTTAACGGCACCTATCAATCGGGCCGGACTCCCGAGGCCAGCCATGCGGAAACCGCCGCGCAAAACCGGACAATCGCTCGCCGATCTGCGGCGCGAAATCGATCGCATCGATGCCGCCATGCACCAGCTGCTGATCGAACGCGGACAGATCATCGATCGTCTGATCGCGGTGAAAAAGACCGAAGAGACCGGGTCGGCGTTCCGTCCCGCGCGCGAAGCCGACATGATGCGGCGCCTGGTGCGCCGCCATCACGGCAACCTGCCGCTCGACACGGTGGAGAGCATTTGGCGCGTCATTATCTCGACCTTCACCTATGTGCAGGCGCCGTTCTCGATCCATGCCGACCTTTCGGCCGGCGACGCCTTGATGCGCGATTCCGCACGTTTCCACTTCGGTTTCACGGTGCCGTTCGTGCCGCATATGGGCGCGGCCAGCGTGGTCGAGGCGGTCACCGAATCCAAGGGCGATCTCGGCCTCGTACCGGCTTTCGCAACGAGCGGCGCGGGGCCGTGGTGGACGGCGCTCGAATTCGCGAGCGCGCCGAAAATCATCGCCCGCCTGCCCTTCGTCGAGCGCGCCGACCATCCGGCCGCGCTGCCCGTCTTCGTTGTCTCGCGGGTCGCCGCCGACGCGATGGTGACGGAAACCCAGGTCTGGAGCATGCGGGTTTCCGGCTGGAGCGCGGCCGCGGTCCAAAGCCTTGCCGAGCTCGCCGATGTCATTGCCGTGCCCGATCGCGCCTTCGATGGGGCTGCGCTCCTCGTCTCCGTCCCACGCGGCGGCATCGACGCGGTTTCCGCGGCCTTGGTTAAAATCGGCGCTTCGATCCGCTCATCGGCACTCGTCGGCAGTCACGCGACCCGCTATACGGTGCCCGAGAAATAGGCCGCCTTGCAAAAGGTAGAATCCCGGAGCGGAAATTTCGGAGTAGGAAGGAATGTCCGTCACGCGTCCCCAGCCACGCCCAGGCGTGCTCGACATTAAGGCCTATGTGCCCGGCAAGAGCCGCGCGCCGGGCATTGCCAAGGTGTTCAAGCTGTCCTCCAACGAGACCCCGCTCGGGCCGAGCCCGCGGGCGATCGAGGCCTACAAGGCCTGGGCCGATCACCTCGAAGACTATCCGGACGGCTCGGCCGGCGAACTGCGCGAAGCGATCGGACGCGCCTTCGGGCTCGATCCGGAGCGCATCGTCTGCGGCGCGGGCTCCGACGATCTCTTGCATCTTCTGGCGCATGCCTATCTCGTCGACGGCGACGAAGCGATCTACACGACGCACGGCTTCCTCATCTATCCGATCGTCACGCTCGGCGCCGGCGCGAAGCCCGTGGTCGCCCCGGAACGCGAATACACCGCCGACGTCGATGCGATCCTTGCCGCGGTGACGAAGAAGACAAAAATCGTCTTCATCGCCAATCCGAACAATCCGACAGGCACCTGCCTTTCGTTCGACGAGGTCAAACGCCTGCACAGCGGGCTGCCGCCGAACGTGCTCCTGGTAATCGACGCGGCCTATGCCGATTATGTGCGGCGCAACGACTACGAAGCCGGCATCGAGCTTGTCGCCACTTCGGACAACGTCGTCATGTGCCGCACCTTCTCGAAAATCCACGGGCTCGCGGCGTTGCGGCTCGGCTGGATGTTCGCGCCGGCGCATGTGGTCGATGCGATCAATCGCATTCGCGGCCCGTTCAACGTCACAGGACCGGCGATCGCCGCCGGCGTCGCGGCGATCGAGGATGTGGAACACCAAGAGCGTTCGCGCGAGCACAATACGCGCTGGCTCGATTGGCTGACGCAGGAGATCGGCAAACTCGGCCTGAAGGTCACGCCAAGCGTCGCCAATTTTTTGCTGATCCATTTTCCGGAAACGAAAGGCCGCACCGCCAAGGATGCCGATGCCTTTCTCACCGCGCGTGGGCTGATCTTGCGGCAGACGACCGCCTACAAGTTACCGAACGCGCTGCGCATGACGGTGGGCACCGAGGAAGCGAACCGCCTTGTGGTCGGGGCGCTGAAAGACTTTTTGCGGCAAAATTGATGCTGGCGCCATGGCTCCCGAAACTTCGGCTCCCAAGACTATGGTTCCCAAGCGACCTCTGATCAATCGCCTCGCGCTGATCGGCGTCGGCCTGATCGGTTCGTCCATCGCGCGGGCGGCGCGCGCGCAAGGCGTCATTGGCGAGATTGTCGCCACCGCCAGATCCCCCGCGACACGCCGGCGCGTTGCCGAATTGGGCCTCGCCGATCAGGTGGTCGAGAGTAACGGCGCCGCAGCCGAGGGCGCCGATCTCGTCATCGCGTGCGTCCCGGTCGGCGCCTGCGGCGAGGTGGCCAGAGAGATCGCGCGGCATCTCAAACCCGGCGCCATCGTATCCGACGTCGGCTCGGTCAAGGCCGCGATCGTACGCGACATGGCCCCGCACCTGCCCGCCGGCGTTCATTTCGTGCCGGCACATCCGGTCGCCGGGACCGAGCATTCCGGCCCGGACGCCGGCTTCGCCGAGCTCTTCGTCGGCCGCTGGTGCATTCTCACTCCACCGGGGGAAACCGACGCCGCGGCAGTTGAGAAACTCGCCGCCTTTTGGCGCGCCCTCGGCGCCAATGTCGAAACCATGCCGCCGGAGCATCACGACCTTGTTTTGGCGATCACAAGCCACTTGCCGCACCTCATCGCCTACACCATCGTCGGCACCGCCGACGAGCTTGCCGAAGTGACGCGTTCGGAAGTGCTCAAATTTTCCGCCGGCGGATTTCGCGACTTTACGCGCATCGCCGCGTCCGATCCGACCATGTGGCGCGACGTCTTTCTTGCCAATAAAGATGCGGTCTTGGAAATGCTGGGTACGTTCAACGAGGACCTTGCTCAATTGACTCGCGCGATCCGCCGCGGCGATGGCGAGGCTTTGTTCGATCATTTCACCCGGACGCGCGCGATCCGCCGCGGCATCGTCGAAATCGGCCAGGATTCGGCCGTGCCCGATTTCGGGCGAGCGCATCGCGGTCTGCCGGCCGATCCGCTGCCGCGGCCCTATGCCGTTTCCGACGACGATTAAATGCCGGCCGTCATCATCGCGAATCGACGCGATCGGCGAAGCTGACCAGAACCTCGCGAGTGTCGGGCGGCGGCGAAGGGAGCCGGCTATGGAAAGTCAGCGCCTCGCCGGCCGATAAGGTCGAGCGCTCCGGCGGAATCGTCCAGGAATAAATCTCCTGCCGCGAAGCATTGCGGATGGTAAACCGTAGCTGCGGAATTGCTTCGGTCTTGCCCGTAGCGTTGCTGACCGCGCCGCTGACAACAAGGACGGGGGCGCCATCATGCTCTTCGGCCATGGCCGTAACACCCGCGAAATCGAGGCCGCGGAGATTCACGGGCAGACCCAAACGAGCGAAAAACGAGGCCGTTTGCGGCATAGCCCGGACCAGATTGGCTCGTGCGCCGATGACGATGGCATCGGCGATGAAGAGCCCCAGGACGGCAAATTGCAGCAGGCGCGACAGCGGCGGGCGCCAGCGTCCGCGCCACTGTCGATGCGCGCGACGCGCAACGATCGTTGCAATGCCGGCGACGAGCTCCGCACCAGCCGCGTCGTTCTGTGCCGTCAAGGCCCGCTCGGCTTCCAGGCCATCGGAAATTTTCTTACGTTCGGCTTCGATGTTCCCAGTGCCAAATTGCTCGAGCGGAAGCGCAATCGCGACGTCGGCGGTAGATATTGGACACGATATTGCGAAGCGACCGCCGGCCTGGGGCGTCAACGGCGGAACATACGCCTCGGAGCGTGGCGCATCGCCCCCAGCGTCCGCCATAGCTTGTTCGTAGGCGAATTCGGCGAACGTCTGACCCCCCTTCCCGGCTTCGTTGTCCGGCCCCTTGTCGCCGGGCCAATCGCCGGCTCTCGAGCCGGCCTCCTCGGCAACGGTCTGGGCGACGGCTTCGATCACGCGCCGCACCGGCGCCAGCGCGTCGGCGGCGGCAACGAGCTTCTCCGCATGGGGCAGTTCGGCGCGCCAAACGTCTCCGCAGCGCTGGCAACGCACCTGCCGCCCGGCGGGCCGCAGGCTTGCGGCAAGCACGTTGTAGGATGTAGCGCAGTTCGGGCAAACGACGAGCATGGGCGAATCGGAAGCGATTTTGGGCAAGCCTAGCCGCCGATTTGTTAACGAATTGGAAACCAAACGGGCCCGCGACCCAGTCCCTGGCGCGCGGTGTTAAATTGGCTCCTGGTGCTAAGGTTCGGACGGGCGGCGCGAATCGGCCGGTCGAAGTCCTGCGGAGGAATGCGTGGTCCGATTTGAGAATGTCGGCTTGCGCTACGGCTTTGGCCCAGAGGTCCTGCGCGACCTGAGCTTCCATATTGACAGCCATTCCTTTCAGTTCCTCACCGGGCCCTCGGGGGCCGGTAAGACCTCGCTGCTGCGGCTGATGTTTCTTTCGATCAAGCCGACGCGCGGCCTGATCTCGGTGTTCGAGCAGGATACCGCGACGTTGACGAAGGACGACCGCGCCACGCTGCGCCGCCGCATCGGCATCGTGTTCCAGGATTTTCGCCTGCTCGATCACTTGACGACCTACGAGAACGTGTCGCTGCCGCTTCGCGTTCTGGGCAAGGAAGAGGCGGCCTATCGCGGCGAAGTCGTCGAGCTCTTGGAATGGGTGGGTCTCGGCGAGCGCATGGACGCTCTGCCGCCCGTACTTTCCGGCGGCGAGAAACAACGTGCGGCGATCGCTCGCGCGGTGATTGCGCGCCCGCAGCTGTTGCTTGCGGACGAGCCGACCGGCAATGTCGATCCCAATCTCGGCCAGCGCCTGCTGCGGCTGTTCATCGAGCTCAACAGACTGGGGACATCCGTTGTGATCGCTACCCACGATATCGCGCTGATGGACGAATACGACGCGCGCCGCCTGGTCCTGCACGAGGGGCGGTTGCATGTCTACGAGTGAGCGCTTCGACGCCATGGCGCAGTCGTGGACCGATCCGGAGGCGGCGCCAGAGGAGGTCGCGCAGCGACTGCCAACGCCGATTGTGCCGAGCGGTTCGATTGCGGGCCGCTCGCTTACCGCGGTGGTCGCCATCATGACCTTCCTCGCCGCGCTGGCGACCGGCGCGGTGACGATGGTGGTGAACG
Organism: Xanthobacteraceae bacterium; assembly: GCA_035623195.1. Taxonomy (GTDB): domain Bacteria; phylum Pseudomonadota; class Alphaproteobacteria; order Rhizobiales; family Xanthobacteraceae; genus BOG-931. Next base: position 8,241 of record DASPTX010000050.1, read on the forward strand.
CCGCAAGCGATTGGCAATCCGACGTGGCGCGCGAAGTGACCATCCAGGTTCGGCCGGTTTCCGGGCGCGACGTGGAAACCGACGTGCGTGCCGCCGTGGCGCTGGCGCGCGCAACCGCGGGCATTGCCGATGTGCGCCCCTACACAAGGGAGGAATCAGCGGCGCTCGTCGAGCCGTGGCTCGGCTCTGGTCTGCAGCTGAACGACTTGCCGATCCCGCGCATGATCGTCGTCAAGCTTTCCTCGGGCGCAACACCGAATTTTACCGATTTGCGAAAAGAGCTCGCCAACCAAGTGCCCAGTGCCAGTCTCGACGATCACCGCGGCTGGATCGATCGCATGCGCACCATGGCGGATACCGCGGTTGCCGCCGGCATCGTCATGCTGCTGCTCGTTATCGTCGTGACGGTGCTGTCGGTCACCTTCGCAACCCGCGGCGCAATGGCGACGAATCGTCCTACAATCGAGGTGTTGCACTATATCGGTGCCACCGACAAATTCGTGGCCGGACAGTTTCAGCGACATTTTCTCGTTCTCGGTCTCAAAGGCGGCGCCATCGGCGGCGGGGCCGCCATGGCGTTCTTCGGCACCCTGCAAGCCCTCGATGCGTGGCTTTCGGGAACCCCGGGCGGCGACGAAATGGCGGCTCTGTTCGGCAATCTCTCTATCGGCCCTGTCGGCTATATCGCCATCCTGGTGCTGATCGCCCTGATGGCTCTGGTCACCGCGCTGGCCTCGCGCCGCACCGTCGGCCAGACGCTGGAGACCGTCGATTGAGGCCCCCCAACGGATTAAGCTTAGGCCGAAGGAAACGAGTATAATTGCCGCGATCGCTACGATTCCGGCGCTGATTGTCGTGGGGGACGTTCGCGGCAATGCCTGGCTTAAGGACCGCGGTAAGAACAAGACGTATCCGATCGGTCGGCTCCAAGCTGGTTCTTTTGGCTGTCGTCTTGATCGCCGGCGGCTTTGGGTTCTTCATTTGGCTATTGCCGAGCAGGGAAATCGTGTTGGACCGCAACGCCGACGGCATCGTCGTGCTGACGGGGGGCGATTCGCGCGTCAGCGACGCGCTCGAATTGCTGGCGTCGGGCCGCGGCAAACGGCTCTTGATCACCGGTGTCTATCCCGGCACCACGACGAGCGGTATCGCCCGTGAAGTTCTCAACTACGACCGCGTCTTGGCGTGCTGCGTCGACCTCGATTATTCCGCGCTGAACACGCTCGGCAACGCGGTGCAGGCACGGCACTGGGCCATCGAGCACGGTTTTCATTCATTGATCGTCGTCACTTCCGCTTACCACATGCCCCGCGCGCTGGCCGAGCTTTCGCACCAGCTGCCCGACGTCACCTTGATTGCGTTTCCGGTCGTTTCGGATCGGTTGCGTATAGAGCCATGGTGGGCGAACAGTGCGACAACGAAACTGGTTTTGTCGGAATATATTAAATACCTTGCCGCCAAGGTGCGTATGCATTTCGACTCGGTCTCGGCGACAAGCTGATTGCCGCGCTCGGCCTGATTTCCGAAACCGGCAACGCGAAAAATTCCGAAGGTCTTCCGTGTCTCGATCGTCAACGATTCTGGTCCGCTCGCTACTCTTCAACGTGCTGTTCTACGCGAATCTGATCGTTCATATGATCGCGGCGCTGCCGACATTGGCGCTGCCTTATCCGGCTCTGCGCGTCTTCATTCGCTCCTATGCGCGCACCAGCCTGTGGCTGCTGCGCGCGGTTTGCGGCACTACGGTGTCATGGCGAGGAACGGATCGGATTCCCCCGGGTGCGTGCATCGTCGCCTGCAAGCACCAATCGGCCTGGGAGACCTTTGCGCTCTATGCCGTGCTGGAGGACCCGATCTACATCGTCAAGCGCGAATTGATGTGGATTCCGCTATTTGGCTGGTACATGCGCAAGGCCGGCCTCATTCCGATCGATCGCAGCGCCGGAATGGCGGCGCTCGCCCGCATGACTGTGCACGCGCAAAAGGCCCTTGCCGGCCCGCGCCCGCGTCAGCTCGTCATTTTTCCCGAAGGAACGCGCCGCGCGCCCGGCGCCGAGCCGAGCTACAAACCCGGCATCGTGCACCTCTACGGCAAAGCCGCAGTGCCTTGCGTTCCGGTGGCGCTCAATTCGGGATTATTCTGGCCGCGCCGCTCGCTGCGGAAGCGACCTGGCACGATTGTGGTCGAGGTCCTGGAGCCGATCGCGTCTGGGCTTGACAAAGCCGCATTTTTTACGGGGCTGCAGGACGCAATCGAACAAGCAAGCGCGCGCTTAATCCGGGAAGCGGAAGATCGGAAATCGGCCGTCGAAAAAGCGGCATCGACGAAGAGCCAAGATCAAGCACTGGGAAACTGACCTTCGCGTTCGGCGTCTCGATTGCCTGCCGAGGATTCGTGCACCCCGGCCAGCCGTTGCGCCAACAAATGCAAATCACCTTCGCGATAGCCAAGCGCCTCGAGTGCCCGCACCGTCTCGATCACGTAATCGCGGTTGGGGCCGGATTGGCCGTGGCCCTGCCGCACGTGATGCAAGCTTTCGGCAAGCGTGAGCCGCCCGGCGTATTGCACATGACTGCGATCAACGATGTAGCAAAGCGCGCGCACGCGCCGTCGCGCATGCTCCTCGAGTTCGATCTGGCGCATGGTCTCGACATAGACTGTCGTGACCTGCTCGCGCGCGCGCAAATAATCGATGGTTTGGCCGCGTGATGCTGCGGCGACCCGATAGGCAATGCCGCGGCACATCCCGCCACGATCGAGTCCGAGCACGAGGCCGGGCCGTTCCGGGGTGCCCCGATGCACGAAGGAGAACACGCACAGCGCCCTGTGCAGGCCGATGAGCCGGGCGGGCACACGATCGAGATAGTCGAAGCCCGGACGCCACATCAGCGAGCCGTAGCCGAAGACCCACAGATCCTTGTTATCGTTCTCGGCAGCGGCATTCATTGGCGCTAGTCGACCTCTTCCCGCCCGCTTGAGATCGAAAGGCAGGCTGGCCCATATTCCGGCACATTCGGTATAGGGTGTTGTGCTCGATCTTTGAAAGGCCAAGATGTTTGAAAACATCTTTGAAAGCCCTGACCTTTGAATCGCCACGACCGGGCCGCAATGCTTCAGATTGAATCCATTGCCGCCGATTTTGATGAGGCACGATCCTTGCGGAAAGCCAGTTTCCACCCACGAATCGCGGTTGGGGCGGCCTTTTTCGGGATCATGCCGCAGGGGCGAAGATAGGCAATGTCTGGGCAATCGCCGTTGAGCATGATGCAACCGGCGCAACGTCCGCTACGCCGGCGCCCCGCCGCGCCGCCCCGCCGGCGGCTATGGCCCTTGATGGCCTTGGCCGCCGTCATCGTCGCCGTGCCGATGGGGTGGAATCTGCTTTGGTCCTACGCCGCCTCGATTGCGCATGATGCCCTCGCCGGCTGGATCGACCGGGAGGCAGCGCTTGGCCGCGTCTATGCCTGCGGCTCGCAAACGACCGGCGGTTTTCCCTTTGGCATCGTCATGCGCTGCGACAAGGCCGCGGCCGCCTTCAACAGCAATCGTCCCCCGTTCAACGTCAATGCCGGCGGCTTTACCTTCTCCGCCCAGTTATTTCGTCCGACACTGCTCAATGGCGAGATCGACGGCCCGGTGACACTTACCGATCCGGGCGGACCGCCGATCTTCACCGCCAATTGGTCGAACGCCCAGGTCACGCTTCTCGGCCTACCGCCCGAACCGGAGCGCGTAACGATCGTGCTCATCCAGCCCCGCCTCGATCGTCTCGCCAGCCCCGATAGCGGCATGATTTTCCGAGCCGATCGGCTCGACGTCGACGGCCGCATCATCAGCGGCTCCGCCCGCCGCAATCCCGTCATTGAGGCGAGCGGACGGTTCACCGCGGCAATGGCGCCGCGTTTTCATCCGCTCCTAGCCGAACCGCTTGCCGGCGAGATCGATGCCGTAATGCGCGGCTTTAAGGACTTTTCGCCCAAGCCATGGCCGACTTTGTTCCGCGAGATGCAGGCCTCCGGCGGCGGCATCGAAATCAGATCGTTGCGCATCGCGCGCACCGACGCCGTAATTGTCGGCACTGGAACGCTGAGTGTGAACGCGCACGGTAGACTGGACGGCGCACTCGAAGTCACGATTGCAGGCGTCGAGAACATTGTTCCGCTTTTGGGCGTCGATCAATTGATCGGACAAGGCATCGACCGGCTCACCGGCGGCACCGGTTCGCCGGCGCAAGGCCTCGGCATGCTCGACCGCTTCTTGCCGGGCCTAGGCGGTGCGGTCCGCGAAGGCGCTAGTGCGAGCCTGATCGAAAGCATTAAAAAAATGGGCAAACCGGCAGAGATCGACAACAAGCCGGCCATCGCGCTGCCGCTGCGCGTCGAGGACGGTATTATCTATGTCGGCGTAGTTCCGGTCGGCGTCACGCCGGCGCTGTTTTGAGCCGCTTTCCGGTGCGCGGCGAAGCACCCGACCATCGTCGTGATCTCAAGACAAGGCATTAGTGGGCCCCGACGTTTGTCGACAAGCCGCCAATATATCATTGCCCACGCGATGCAACCATGAATTTTTGTCCGGGCGCCGTCACAGCAAATCCGGCTTCCGGTACCTCATGGATATCATCGCTTCGTCGCCGTCGCGGCGGCGCGAGCGCCGCGCCGCTTCAACATCAAGATATGCGCGCCTTCTAGGACCAATTCGTTGCGCTGGTTGCGCAGCTTTATCGAAAGGCGGAGAATTCCGCGTTCCCGGTCCTTGGGTTCCACCGCCATCACGATGAACTGCGGTGTCACTGTGTCGCCGACAAAGGCCGGCCGCTTGTAACGAACGTCATTGCCGAGCATTGCCACCATCGAGTCAGTCAGTTCGCCGCTAATCGGCGCTGCGCCAAGCGCACACATTCCGAGAAGCATAAGGCCGTGAGCAAGCGGCACATCCCATCCCCTGGCTCGGGCATAATCGGCGTCGTAGTGAATAGGATGAGCGTCGCCGGTCATTGCAGCGAACGCGGTGAAATGGCGCTCTGTCAAAGTCTGCGGGGACGATTCGAACACTTCGCCAGGCGAAAAATCATCGAGGTAGCGCTGCCGCATCGTATTGCTCGTTGTGGGGCCGCCCATCGCCGGCAATTGCCGCTGCAATCTCATCCGCCAGACGAGATAATCTTGCCATCTCGCGAAGCCCGCAAAAAAGAACCCCAAGCAGGTTAGCCGCTTGGGGTCGCTGAGCCACTGCCTCAGCTCAGGCTACGAACCGGGCGGCAGGGGTGTCGGGGGATGGGGTGCCGCCCGGTCGAGCCGATGTCAGGCAAAACAACTCATCACGAGTGACTCATCACGCATCGCCAGTACCAGGTTCGACGAGCGCGGCCTTGATCTAGATCAATAGAGCAAGAGGAAGACAAAAGGAGCCGCCGCAACATCGGAGTCGCGATCGTTTCAAGCCGAATCGATTGTTTTCGGAAAACCGGTTTCCCCCCGGATCAAGTCTCGGCCGGGCTTTTTCCGGATCGTGCCCCAAGCGCTACCGTCGCCGGTAGAAGCTTCGATTTCGCCGGTCACCAATCTGTCCGACATCGGTTCGCCTTCGTCTCGCAACGGGAATCACGTCCCTGTCCGTGGCACCGCGATCGCGAGCAAAAGTCTCAATTAAATTTTTTCGAATTGCGGACAGGACCAAGCCCTCGACGTCGTAAATGAGTCGTGCCGCCGGCACAGCCCGGTATCGTCGCGCACCGCGCCGTAGGCCGAACTCAGGATATTGAGACCGGGAATCGCGCGCTCCAACGCCGCGGGCGCTCCGGTAAAAAACCGGCACGCACCGCATCGCGCGGCGCCGCAATGCGGCGCGCGAAGGTCAGACGATGGCTGCCCAGTAGCTGCCAAAAACGATCACCGACAAGAGAAAACCCAATATGACGTTGACGACGACGCCGGCAGTGAAGGACCAAAATGCTTTCCAGCCTACCGCATGAAGGTCGCGAAAACGCGTCGTAAGGCCGATGCTCAAGAAGCAGAAGATAAACGTCCAGGTCCGCAGCGAAACCAGCGGAACGAGAACGTTCGGCCGCACCGCGCTGTTGAAGTCCGCAGTGCTGAAACCGCCGGTAAATGCGGTCATCAGCACCGAAGCGGCAAAGAATCCGATGACGAATTTCGGGAATCGCCACCAGATTTCGCGCGCATCCGGCCTGCGTCCGCTCTGTCCCTTCTCCCACACGAATGTTGCAATCGAAGCGAACACGAGCGACCAGATGCCGATCCATAGGTCGCGGCCGATCACCTTCATCAGCGTAAAGGACTTAATGGCCGCGTCCTCGTTGCCGGCCATCTTGCCGTAAGTGGTTGCCGCCGCAAATCCGGCTGCGTCGGCGAATTCCGACGTGCCGATCCACGCTCCAGCAACGCCCGCGGGCAATCCCATCGCGCGCGATAGAAACGGCAATACGAGGATCATGATAAGGGCCCACACGACGACGAGGGTCACTGACGTGTAAAGATGATCCTTCTTGGCGTTGACGGAAGCGGCAATCGCCATAGAGGCCGAGACGCCGCACACGGCGCCGCCGACGCCCAGCACCGCGGCGAGCCGCTTGTCGATGCCGAAGACACGGGTGCCGACAAAGTAGATCACGATGCAGGTGGCGAGCGAAATGATCGTCGCCTGCACGATGGCGACCGGCCCGGCCGTCAGCACGAGCGTTAGCGGGAAAGTCGCGCCAAGGAGCACGATGCCGGTCTTGATGAAATATTCGACGCGGAATGCACTATCCATCCACGCCGGCAATCGAAATACATTCGCGATGATGAGTCCAAGAACGAGCGCGACCAGCGGAGCCTCGAGGTTGAACTGCGACGCGTTCGCCCATCCGGCAATGGCAAACATAATGATCGAGCCGATATAGAGAAAAATAAACGCCGGCACGAACTCCTTCAGGTTCGCGCCAATGGTCGCGGCGCCCACTCCGAACAAGACGAGCCAGAACAAGAACTGATAGAGATAAAGGTGCGCGTTCTGGGCAAAGTGGTCGGCGAGCTGACCGAAGGAGGTCCATTTAAGTCCACCGGGGTTGATCGCGAGCGACTTGAGGATGTTGCTGTCGCCGGCCTGAAACAAAAGGATCGCGAGCACCATCAGCGTAAAGCCGATCCAGACGGCCCACCAATCTTCTTTCAGATAAAGTTCTTTCCAACCCAGACGCTTGGGTCTCGCTCCCTCGCTGCTCTCGTCCCACGACTGTCCCACATTTGTCATTGCGTCGTCCCCTCATGTGACTTGTGATCTGTCCCCGTCGTGCGCGCGCAAGCGCGCAGAACCAAACTTCGTGGTTGGTCACCGATGATCACTCTTCGATTGCCGATCTTCGATCGCACCCATCGCCTGCATGTATTCTAGCTACAGGCACGCAAAACTATATTTCGGAATGTCGGAATGATTGGCAATAAAATTCTAATGTGCGCCGCGACGACGCGGCGCTTGTTCCGTTTCGCTGATTCAAATGCCGCACCGCAACACGATGCGTACCGATGGTGATGCAAAAAATCGCCGATATCGTGATCGAGGATCTTGCGAGGAAGATTTAAGCGGGCGGGCAGAAATCCAAAGACAAATAGCTCTCATGGGGTCTTTGGAACCAGGTCAGCGAGGCACGCATGACACAGCTGACGATCTTTCTGGCGAAGCTCATAGGCCTTTATTGCATCATCGTCGCGCTGACGATGATGTCGCGCAAACAGGCCGCGGTTGCCGCTATCGAGTCGCTGATCGCCAATCCCCCGCTCGTTCTGCTTGTCGAGGTTCTCGGCCTCGCCTGCGGCCTGGCCATGATTATCGGTCATAATATCTGGTCGGGAGGCGCTTTGGCCGTCGTTGTTACTCTCATCGGGTGGCTAATGGCGATACGAGGGGCGGTACTGCTCGCACTCTCGCCAGAGGCAATGGCAAAACTCTTCCGCGGCCTGAAATACGAGAAATACTTCTACGTCTACACGGCCGGCACGCTGATTTTGGGTATCTACCTTACGGTGGCGGCTTTTCGTGGGTGACGAGCGTCGTCGGCGAACCCCCGTCACCGATCACCGAAAATCCTCGCGCACAGCCGTCGGCGGGCGGATGCAGCGCGGTTGCACGCAACCAAGCCGCGAAAGCGTATGCCCGGTAGGGGGAGCCGACCAAAGACGATGCGAATCAGATATTAATCATATCCCTTGGACTGATGCGCCTTCAGGAGGTCATCCATGGCAACCAAAGCTATGCCTCAAAAAGCCAGTCGCTCAGTTACGCTTAAACATCTCGCGGCCAGTTTGGCCGAAGAGCATCACCTAACGAAAAAGACGGGACAAGTTCTCCTCCACGATCTCGTCGATCTGATCACCAAGCATCTGAAAAAGGGCGAGCGCATCCGAATTGCGGGCCTCGGCATCCTGCAAGTAAGAAAACGCGCGGCTCGCATGGGTCGCAATCCCGCAACCGGCGAGGCGATCCAGATCAAGGCAAGCAAGAAAGTCGCTTTCCGGGCAAGCAAGGAATTGAAGCTCGCCGCGTAACGCCGGGTTTTTCGGCAATGCCCCGTCAACCAAGAGTTGGCGGGGCATTTTCTTGTCCAAATCCAGCTTGACTTTACAAAAGCAAGAGCGCGGAGAGACGGCAAGCCTTGCGCATCAGGGAGGGGCGGCGATGGAACAGACGGTAGGTACGACTTGGCCGGTGGCTTGGCCCGTGTTTTTGGCTGGAGCCGCGGCCGTCGCCATCATCATCGTCGGCGGGATATGGGCCGTCGTCGGCATCTTCCTGCGCAATCTGAGACGCGACTACGCGATCATGCGCACTCAAATGGACGGGGTGCACATCGCGATCAACAGCCTGGCTGTCTCTCTGGCCGAATTGAGGGCGACTGTCTCCCCGCTTATAAATGGCCTGAACAAAATGCACGAAGACGTCGAAAAATTGCGCGTCGACGTTGACGCCGTGAGCGGCAATGTCGCGCGCATCGCAAAGTTTCTAGGTCATCTCGCCGGGACGCCGCCGTCGTTTCCCCCGGACCTGTTGCCCGAATAGGGCATTTTCCGGACCGTGCGCCTGGGCAGATCCGGAAAATGCCTGCCCGTACTTGATCCGCGGTGGAAACAAGGTTTCCGAAAAGACCATGCCTCATCAAAATCTTGGAGCCGCAATCGATTGAATTAAAAACGATTGCGCTCTAGGCGTGCGCCGGCCAGTGACGCTCGCGGAACCAGGCGCGGTAACCGGACATTTTGGCGCGCTGCGCCTGAGGCGCGTGGCGCTTGCACGTCGAGGCCTCGTCGCTCTGCTCCAGCGCGCCCCACCGCAGCTCGACGCAATCGTTCAAATTATATCCCATTTCGAGCGCTTGCGCGCGATCGACCACGTCTTTGAGCGTAAGCGTCCAAGACGAACCGTCGCTGCGCGGGTACGAAAACTTGCGCGATGAAAGCTCCGAAGCAAGAACGCTCTGCAACTCCGCTTTAACGTCGGCGACGCTTTTGCCGTTCTGGATCAGGTACCGGTCTGGCCGCCGCGCAACGTGATCCGGATATCCGCGAACCACATCGATCGCGATCAACAGCCTAAAGTCGCGCGCCGGCGTCGCGAAATCCTCCCATGCCCCGTTGGTGGCGAAGATCGCTGCGCCGTCAGGCATAGACGCGTCGCCGTGTCCGCTATTCTGGTACTTTCGCCCATTCTCAACGGCCGTGACGCGTGCCTGCACTTGCTCTTCGAGCGCCGTGATCGCCCCCTTCATCGCGCGCATTGGATCGAGCGGTTCCGGCGACATCACGTCATCCATGTGATCGTAAAAATCCTCGGCGTTAAGCTGCGACTGTTCGAGCGAAAAGTCGCCGTAGTCGGGGTTTTTCGCGATTTCGGCGTTGGTCAACCGCCGCAAGCTGCCATTCGCCTCGCGCACGATCGGCCGGAAGCGCTTGAATCCGGGACCGCCGAGCGAGGGATCGTGCACGAAAAGGAAATTGCCGCGCCAGAAACGCTTGCGGGTCACCGTCCCATCGGGCTCCGCGTCGACGGCGAGGAAAACGCCGGCCGCGCCGCCGGATTGCGGCACGCGCCGCACCAGCATCAGAACGTGACCGTATGGATCGGCATAGATGGTCCCGGGACGCAGCGCATCCTGCGTCAACGGCACGGGGTAGAAATCGGAATTGTCGTCGCTCGCAGCCGTACGGCCGTTCCCGGATTGAACGCCATCGCCGAGGAACGGAATATAGCGGTTGAACGAAGCCGCGAGCCCTTGCGGTTGCGCCGGGACGAAGCCTTGTGGCTGCGCCGAGGCGAGCGCAGGCGGCTGCGCCGCCTCGGGATTGAGAATGCTCACCCACGCAGTGCATTTCGGCGGCCTGCCGCCGCCGCGCGAACACCGCGAAAAGCCGAACGGCAGCCCCATCTTGAATGCGAAATAGGCGCGTAAAAAGTAAGGCTGGTCGGCGCAATCGGGGCGCATGATGAGCCCGGTGCGGTCTTCGCCGAGGCCCAAATAGTCGAACAGGAAGTTGCGTGAACGGTCGCGTATCACCTCGTGCAGCGCCGACCATGAGGGTTCGACATTGAGCGGCGCGTCGAACAGCTTCTCGATCCACGCCGAATACAAATTTTCCGTCGCGCGGTTCCACGTACTATGCACGGGCCACACACTGCCCGGCGCCGCGTGCGGCGGCGGCGGCTCACTTTCACGCACGGCAATGTCGCGCGAGATGACACCGCAATCAGCGGACACGCCGGCGCGCGCGAGCGTGGCGCGCCATGTCCCCGCGGCAGGCGACGCGACCTCGGCAAACCAGAAATAGGGCGGCCCGCCGTGCCGCTCGCGCGATTTGGCGGCGACACTGCCATCGGGCGCGATCAACGAAAGCTCGCCCTCGAACGGCTTTTCTGCCGCGAAGAGGACACGCAAGGGCGCGCCCTTCCACGGTGCGAGCGGAGCGGGCAGGATCGCGACCTCGTTTCCGTCTTGGCACGTGGCGATTTGACCCTGGGCCCGTGAATCGAGACTGGAGCAAACGAGGACGAAAAATGTGCCTGCGATCAGCAGCAAGGCTGAAGCGGCAGCAGCAAATGGGCGCGCTTGAAACAATTGAGCCCCCAACCGTTGTTGACCGATCGCAATGAAACAATATTGCGACGGCTTTGGCTGAATGATGGCAAATTTCCCTCGCCAGCGGCAATTATCGCCCGCCGGCCGGCGATAGACTAGGGTTGTTGTGCAAGCCGCGTCGCAAAATAGGCAACCGTCTTGGCATAGACTTCCGACTCGTTCCACTTCATCAAAGTATTGAAATTGGCGGAACCAGGCGTCCATGGCTGGTCGCGCGTCCAGCCGTAGCTCTTAAGATAGTTCGCCGTCGAGGCGAGCGCATTGGGCGAGCTGCGGATCAGATCGCGGTGCCCCAGGCCGTCGAAGTCGACGGCGAACTTAAGATAGGCTGACGGCAAGAATTGCGTCTGACCGATCTCGCCAGCCCAGGCTCCCCGCATTTCCCCAGAAGCGACATCGCCGCGCTCTATCACGCGCAGCGCATCGAGCAGCTCGCCGCGAAATTTCTCGGATCGCCGGCAGTCGTAAGCGAGCGTTGCGAGCGACCGGATCGTTGAGAATTTGCCCTGGTTGACGCCGAAGTCGGTCTCGAGGCCCCAAATCGCCACCAGCACCGGGCCGGGCACGCCATAGGCGTCCTCGATCCGTACCAGGATCGAGCCGTAGCGCTTGAGCATGTTCGCACCTTTGTGCAGCCGATCCGGCGACACCATGCGGCCCGAGAACTGCTCGAAGCTTTGCTGGAACACGTCCTGAGCGTGGTCGCGAGCGATAACGGCCGGATCGAAGGTTACGCCGTTCAACGCCGTCGCGATTGTGCTCTGGGAAATGCCTTGTGCGGCCGCCTCCTGCTTGAACCCCGCGAGCCAATTATCGAAACTTCCGTGCTGACAATCGTCGGCAATGCCTGGCCCCGTGCAAAATGCGATGCAGGCCACCCAAACGGCGGCGTGGGCGATAAGCCGTTCAAGACGCTTCACGAGCATCCCCCATATCGTTCACGAACTATCGCGGGAACTGCCGGGTGGTTGCAAGGCGGCCCATTGTCACGAAAGCGTGCGGTCGCGGACATTTATTTTGGCGTTGCGTCGGAATAGCGGGTGTAGAACTGTTCGATCCGCTGCTGCCACATCTGCACGAAGGCGCCGGAAGTTAAATTATCGACCGACTTCCAAACGCGTTTGATTTCGGGAAGGGTATTCGCCCAGATCGCGCGCTTGCACCAGCTTTCGCCCTTTTCTTTGCCCTCCTCGGTAGCGCACATCGATTTCCAGGCAATCCTATCCGGATGGCTGACGTGCTCTTCCGCTCCCTGCGTACCTTGCTGGTGGATGAGATAGAGGTCGCTCAAAGTCGCCTTTTTATGGGTTTCGAGTTCGAACAAAATCGCCGCAGTTTTGAACTTGTAGGCGGCGGCGACGGCATTGTCGCGGGCATCGAGAATATCGCCCGACCCATATCTGCCGAACTCATAATTGCTGAGCTGGAATAGGCCGACATAGGAGCCGGTGCGCTGTTTTGGATCGAAGTCGGATTCGATCTTGGCAACCGTTTTCATGAAATTGAAATCCAGGCCAAAGGCGTCGGATGCGAGCTTGATTTCCTCGATCGGCGTGCCGACCGGAACGTCTTTGAGCGTCTCGAGCACGGTCTCGGCCGGTTTCCTAGGGGGCGGCGTTTCGGAGTAGGCGTAGTCGGCGAGATATTGAAGATCCCGTATCGACGACGCGTCCGAGGCAATATCCGAGGAGATGGAGACATCATCGGCCTCCGACGTGTCGTCCGCGCGCTTCAACGCTATCGTGGCAACGACTTTCGTTACCGCGACGCCTTCATCCTCTGCGACCGCAAGCCGATCGGATTTTCCGGCGTCGAATTCTTCGAAATGCGGCGGCCGCGGCTCGCGTTGCGAAACCGGGTATGCAAGCGTTACCGCGCCGATAACGCAGGCGAGCTGCAAAATCCTTATTTCCATAAGACCCGACCGCGCCGGCTCGCCATTGGTCCCTGGTAGAAGCGAGCGCTGTTGCGACCCCTGTGGCGGCTACCGTACCGTCAGGAGTGGCGGGATTCGGTTAAGAGTTGGAACGACGGATGAAATCTTTGTGGCGAAAATATCGCGTTTGTTCAGGGGAATGGGCGAAATCGGCTCATCTGGCGCGGCTTACAGCGCCTCAAAAGGGCCTGGCCGCCGCTGTCAGCACGTCTGGATTGACAACATTGATCGGCCGGCCAGCCGCAAAGGCAACGATTTGGTCGAAAATGTCGATGAATTGCGTCTCATACTCCTCACGCGTCACGTAGCCGATATGTGGGGTGACGACGGCCCTTTCGAAGGCGAACAGGGGAAAATCGGGATCGCGGATCGGCTCGTCCTCGAAAACGTCGACGGCGGCGTAGCCGGGCCGGCCGGTGGCAAGCGCGGCCACGAGCGCTCCGGGTTCGACCAGCGGTGCGCGGCTGGTATTGACCAGGATGGCCTCCGGCTTCATGCGGGCGAGATCCTCGGCTTTAACGATGTGGCGCGTCGCGGGCAGGAGTCGCATGTGCAGTGAGACGACGTCGCAGGTCTCGAAAAATTCCGCTTTGCTGCGAGCGACCGCGTGTCCATCCAGGCGCGCTCGCGCAAGCGATTCTTCACGCGCCCATGCCACGACGTGCATGCCGAACGCTTTGCCATAGCCCGCCACTGTCGCGCCGATGCGCCCATAGCCGAAAATGCCGAGCCTCTTGTCGCGCAATGTCGTGCCGACAGAGGTCTGCCATTTGCCCGCCTTGAGCGCAACCATCTGCTGCGGAAGCTGCCGTGCCGCGGCGAGGATGAGAGCCCAGGTCAACTCCGCTGCGGCGTAACAGGGGACGCCCGCGTGTTGGCTCGATGATACGACAATGCCGAGGCGCGTACAGGCGGCGATATCGATGTGCGGATAAACACTGCGCTGACTGATGAGTCTAAGTTTTGGCAACTTATCCAGCAAAGGCGCTTGGATTTTCGTGCGCTCGCGGATGAGGACGAGACACTCGGTATCCCTCAGCCGCGCAGCAAGCACGTCCGTGTCCTGCACATGATCGTTCCATGCCTCGACCTCGTGACCCTCAAGTTTCTCAAAACAAGGAAGAGTGCGCAGCGTGTCAAAATAATCGTCGAGAATCGAAATCTTCATGAACCGCCCCTTCAGGCTCGCCGATGCGGCGAGGCCTGTTATCAAATTGCATCTCTACACACTGTTTGCATCTCTACACATTGCGACGCAATTCGTGTAGGTTCGCCCCGAGCAGCCATGAGGCTTCCCCGCAGGCAGTTTTTGCGTATGAGCGCCGGCGGCGCCGCATCGGCGATGGCCGGCCGGGGTGCCTGGGCGCTCGATTATCCGGTGCGTCCGGTACGAATCGTTGTCGGCTTTCCGGCCGGCACCTCTTCTGACATCACTGCGAGACTGATGGCCCAATGGCTGTCGGAGCGACTTGGCCAGCAATTCGTTGTCGAAGATCGTCCCGGCGCCGGCACTAATATCGCCGCCGACACGGTCGCGCATGCGGCGCCCGACGGCTACACGCTGCTCTGGATCACGCAAACAAACGCGATCAACGCGACCCTCTACGATAATCTCAACTTCAACTTCATCCGCGATATCGAACCCGTCGCCAGCATCATTCGCGTTCCGGCCGTCATGATGGTCCATCCGTCGGTGCCGGCCAGGACCGTTCCGGAGTTCATTGCTTACGCAAAGGCGAATCCGGGAAAAATCAACATGTCGTCCCCGGGCAGCGGCAGCGTGAACCATGTCGCCGGTGAAATGTTCAAGATGATGGCCGGCGTCGACCTGGTCCATATCCCTTATCGCAGCAGCCAGTTTCCCGATCTGCTGTCCGGACAGGTGCAGGTCACATTCAACCCACTGCCCTCGTCGCTCGATTTCATAAGGTCCGGTAAGCTCCGCGCTCTGGCAGTGACCAGCGCGATGCGGTCGGCGGCTCTTCCGGACGTTCCGACGATAGGGGAGTATCTGCCAGGCTACGAGGCGACTGCGTGGTTTGGGCTCGGAGCGCCCAAGAATACTCCTGCCGGCATCGTCGAGAAGCTCAACACGCAGATCAATGCGGGACTGGCCGACCCGCAGCTCAACGCGCGCCTTGTCGATCTGGGTGGTGCGCCGGCGCCATCGTCGCCCGCCGATTTTCGCGGCTTTATCGCGTCGGAGACCGAGAAGTGGGCCAAGGTCGTCAAGTTTTCAGGTGCAAAACCGGAGTAACCGGCCATGTTGCCAAGGTTGTTGCAAGGGTCCGATGCCGCGGGCTTGTCGGGACAACCGCAAATCTTCCCTCGGCACGGGAACCGGAGCAAGTAGAGTGCGTTCCCGTAACGCACGGAGTTAAAATCGAGACAGCAAAAACCGAGGTTCGAACTGGACGGGCCCCCGCGTTGGGAGCCTGGCGGCGTTCCAGCGTCGCCGCGCTACGAGTCGTAGGTCGTAGAAAGGATCGATCATGAGCACTTTCACCACCAAAGACGGTACGCAAATCTACTACAAGGACTGGGGCAAGGGTCAGCCTATTGTGTTCAGCCACGGCTGGCCGCTGAGTGCGGACGCCTTCGAAGATCAGATGTTTTTCCTTGCTTCCCGCGGCTACCGCGTCATCGCGCACGACCGTCGCGGACACGGCCGCTCCGACCAGCCATGGCAAGGTAACGACATGGACACTTATGCCGACGATTTAGCGGAACTCGTCCAGAAGCTCGATTTAAAGAACGCGATCCATGTCGGACATTCGACCGGGGGCGGCGAAGTCGCCCGCTATATCGGCCGTCATGGCACCAAGCGCGTCGCCAAGGCCGTCCTCATCGGTGCGGTCCCGCCGGTGATGCTCAAGAGCGCGAACAATCCCGGCGGTCTGCCGATCGAGACATTCGATCAGCAGCGCGCCAGCGTTCTCGCCGATCGCTCGCAGTTCTGGAAGGACCTCAGCATGCCGTTTTACGGCTACAACCGGCCGGGCGCCAAGATTTCCGAGGGCGTGCGCGAGTCGTTCTGGCTGCAAGGCATGATGGCCGGCATCCCCGCGTGCTATTTCTGCATCAAGGCGTTCTCCGAAACCGACATGACGGAGGATCTAAAGAAAATCGACGTGCCGACGCTGATATTGCACGGAGACGACGACCAGATCGTGCCGATCGCGGATTCCGCGATGCTGTCGGCGAAACTGGTCAAGAATGCCGAATTAAAAATCTACAAAGGCGCGCCGCACGGCATGTGCACGACGGAAAAGGATAAGGTCAATCAGGACCTTTTGGCTTTCATCGCGGGCACGAGGGCTCAGCGTGCCGCCTGAAGGCGGCTCGGCTGGGTTGCCGAGGCTCGCCCGCAAGCGTGCGCGACCGATGGTCCGATCAACATTGGCAGACCGAAGGAGAACGTAAATGAGTAGTCATGAACCTAAAGTGCTGCGGACGGCGCCGCTTGCGACACCTACGGACCTCAAACCGAATGCGGTGCGCGACCTTGCCGGTGAGCTCAATATCCTGCTTGCGGACATGTTCGGGCTATATCTGAAAACCAAGAATTTCCACTGGCACGTGTCGGGCCCGCATTTCCGCGACTACCATCTGCTGCTGGACGAGCAGAGCGAGCAGATTTTCGCGACGACCGACGCCATTGCCGAGCGGGTCCGCAAGATCGGCGCGACGACACTGCGCTCGATCGGTCATGTCGGCCGCCTGCAACGCATCCAGGACAACGATGCGGATTTCGTGACGCCCATGGACATGCTCGCCGAACTGCGTGACGACAACAAGCAGCTGACGACGCGCATGCGCGAAATCCACGACCTTTGCGACGAAAGCGGTGATGTGGCCACAGCAAGCCTCCTCGAAGTCTGGATCGACGAGGCCGAGCGCCGTACCTGGTTCCTGTTTGAAGCCACGCGCGCGGTCAGGTGATCGAAACGGCAGGCCGATTTTTGCAACCTTAGCCCGGATTCGCCGCGGCCGTTGCAAGCGCATCGAGCGCTTTGGACAAAGCTTGAACATTTCCGGCAACGGCTGCGCCGAGCCCAAACCGGTTAGCAATCCATGCCGGGTCGTTGTAGGACAACCAGACCTTGCCGTCCGCATCCTGGTAGACCAGCGCCTTGAGCGGCAGATCGATGCCGACTTGCTGGTCGGCTGCCATGAGCGGCGTGCCGCCCCGCGCATTGCCGAAAATCAGCAGTTCGGTCGGGCGCAATTTCAATCCGACCGCCGACGCCCCCGCCGCGTGATCGACGCGCGCGAACACGGTCAAGCCCTTCGTTTTGACCTCCGCTTCGAGCCGGTCGAGGGTCTCCTTCGGCCCAAAGCCGCTTAATATCGTCTTCAATCCATTTCCTGTCATGGCACCCCCTTTCTTCCTACCCATCGCCGAAAAGGACGCGCTTTCCGCGCAGTACGATAACTGAGTACCGTGCAAATGAGCTTTTTCGGGCAATTTTGCTCCGGGTTCATGCAAGGTCGATGAACAAACGCAGCCAATGGGACGACCAGAGAGCGACAGCTGGAACTCCTCAACCCCCGGATGCCGTCTTAATTCTGGCTCAAATTAGCCCGAGCTTAGGCGGTCCTAGGCGGGGATGGGATAGCGTACATTGCGTATTACCGTTTCGCACATTCGCCTGTGCATCACCGTGCTGGGCTGCGCAGTCCTGGCCGGATCGCTTTTTGATTGGGCGCAAGCGTTGCGTGCGAGCGAACGCGGCTACGCTTGGGTAGCGATCAATTACTCGAACGCTCCCGCGCTTGAAACCGCGGAAATTTGGCAAGCTTCGGCGAACTGCGAACGGCCCTATTTCGTCAGAGCAGCCCTGCAGTCCAAAGCCAGGCTCAAGAGTTACTACGATCTTGCACCGGACGAGGTTCGCGCTTGGCGAAATCGCTCGACGCGCAACGAAAAGTCCGCCGCGGAGCAACGGGGCGTGTACCGCGTAGCGAGCACCGCCGAACAAGATGGACGCCGGCACAACGCGGAAATGGAATACGAGGCAAGGCTGCACGCGCAACACGCGGAATGGTACGCCACGGTCTACAAACTTGAGATCCAGGCAAGCCAATGGGAGCAGCGCTTAAATAACGTTTCGGATCAAAAGGTGATCATCGGCGAAGCCACGCGCAAAAGCTTCGAAGCGAGTTCTACTCCCGCCGCCGGATCGGCGAGCACGAACGGCAATTTTGACGGCCACGTTCTCTCTCTATTGGGACTCGGCGGATTTTCCAGCGACGATGAGAAAGCCATCGAAGCGGATTGCGTTCAAATCACTCCGGTGAAAAAGATCCTGGAAAATCCCAGCTATCTCACGGAGGTCTGGCGCTGGCCGGTCGATCGGGCCGCGGCCTTTGCCATCGGATTGGAACTGGTGCTGATCGGTTTGCTTTTGGTCCCGATCATCATATGGCTCGTCACCGGCGATCCAGACGCGGTGAAGCGTTACATGCGCCGCTCGGTAAGGCGCCTCATCGCCCGGGCACGAACATTTCATAAAAACAAATTCGTTGCCGGCTCTTTGACCGTGACCCGGTCATTCCTTGTTCGCGCGCGCGACTTTCTGATGACAAGGCTGAAGCACGGCGCGGCGGAGACATCCCCCAATATGACGTTCGGGCCGCTTTATTGAGGCGAGTATTCTCGCCAACGCCTTGCCCACCCTATTCGATCGTTTGGTTGGCGATAGCAAGCAAGTTCTGCGGAAAACCGAGGCCGAGCGAATAGCGAGACCGCCGTGCGGCGGCGGCCTCGTCGGATGAGCTATCGCTTGCTTCTTGAGCGGTCGATGCTTGTAATTGCCGCAATGCTAATAGCCGCGCCCTCGCCGAGAGCGCAGGCGACGACTAAGCCTCCGAACGCATTCCGTCCTTCTTGAGCGAAGCCGACCTGTTCGATTGCTTAGGCGAGACGGCAGGCTTACCCGCCTCTCTGGCAAAAGCTGGCTTCTTGTCCACTTGCTTCAATGAAACCGGCGGCAGGAGGGCCGCAAGCTGCCGACGCCCGAAATCCTCCTCGAGATTCGCCAGCGTTAGGTAATATTGCTCCAGTAAGCGGTAACACTCGCCGAATTCCACCGACGACGTGTTTTTAGCGGAAAGCTGGCACTTGGCCGCCCGATCGCGGTAACCCTGCGCCCAAGCAAAATGATCGACCATCGCGTGCTCGCGGAATGTTATGTCGTTCAACCGAACTTGCTCAGGGCGTCGGCGAGCGGTCAAGCTTGAGTCTGTGGATAAGTCTGCGCGTTTTGGCGCCGAGCGGCACAGACACCCGGATGCGTCGCCGAGATTTCCACTTTGCGCGGGAATCCGCGATGCGCCGACGACAGAATCCGATCCATTGTGGCCGCCGGGTCACATCGATTCAGTTTGAAGCGATTGCGAGCGCGAGCGTCAGCACCCGTCGCGCGCGTGCCAGCCGACGATTGCGTCCGGAACGGAATCGGTCGAGGGGAAATACGGCTTGACGTCGAGAAGCGGAGTGTTGTCGAGGCAGTCGACGCCGGCAACACAGAGCGCATTGCCTTCGATGCGCAGGAGCCGCGCCACCGAGACCGCGATCGGATTCGGCCGCGCCGGCGAGCGCAAGGCGAACGTGCCGTGCGGCTCGGAATAATGCCGCGGCGCTTGCAGCACGAGGTCGCGCCGCGCCCGATCCATCCAATAGAGCAACAGAACGTGACTGACGGTTTCGAGACCCCGCAGACCGGTCAACCAGCGCTCATCGAGTTCAACCCGGCAGACCGCGTCCGACTCCCGCGCGTTCTTCGGACATTGTTCGCGGCTTTGCCAGGGCGTGCGCACGCGCCCGATAAAGTAAAGCGATGC
Source organism: Xanthobacteraceae bacterium (assembly GCA_035623195.1). Classification (GTDB taxonomy): domain Bacteria; phylum Pseudomonadota; class Alphaproteobacteria; order Rhizobiales; family Xanthobacteraceae; genus BOG-931. The sequence continues at coordinate 28,149 of DASPTX010000050.1, forward strand.
ATCGAAATGGGCCGGCAGTTCGACGGCAATCTCGCCGCCACGCAGCGCAGGCCAATCGTCATCGGCCGCAGCCGGCGGCGCGCAACCCTTGAGCCGATTCGACTCGTCCGCCTTTGTCATGCCGACACGGTGGCACGCGGTCCCGCCGGCCGCCAGGGCCACCATCCGCGCCGTCGCGCGGAACACATCGCGGGCCAAATCCCACTTGTATTAGGGCACAATCCGGAAAAAGCCTGCCCCGGACTTTGATCCGGGGTGGAAACCGGTTTTCCGTAAAAGATCATGCTGCATCAAACAGCTAGAGTCGCAGTCGACCCAACTTGAAGCGATTGCGCGTTAGGGTTCCTCCTTTAGGTTTTCCGTTGGGCAATTGCCTATTGCGTCCCAACGTTTAAGCATATAAACATATCGTTATATTCGACAGCGGACACTATGGTAGATTATCTGCAAGTGCCCTTTACCGGGCTGACCGCGATGCTGAAGGCCGCGGGCGAGGCGACGAGGCTGCGCATTTTGGCGCTTTTGGCCGAGGCCGAATTGACGGTTTCCGATCTCACGGAAATTCTGCGTCAATCGCAACCGCGGCTGTCCCGACATTTGCGGCTACTCGCCGAGGCCGGCCTGGTGGAGCGCTTCCGGGAGGGTTCCTGGGCGTTCTTCCGGCTCGGCGAGCGCGGCGGCAGCGCCGATCTAGCGCGAGCACTCATCGGCCGGCTCAAGGGGGACGACCCGATCGTGGCGCGCGACCGAGAGCGTCTTGCCGCAGTGCGCGCGGCCCGCGCCGACGCCGCGCAGAATTACTTCCGGCGTCACGCCGCGGAATGGGACCGCATCCGCCGGCTGCATGTCGCCGACGCCGCCGTCGAGGACGCGATCCGCGCGGCGCTGACCGACAAGCCGATCCGCGCCCTTCTTGATCTCGGCACCGGCACCGGGCGAATGCTCGAACTGTTCGCACCCGAGATCGAACGCGGGCTGGGACTCGATTTATCGCTCGATATGCTGGCGCTCGCCCGCGCACGGCTCGATCGCGCCGGGATCAAGCATTGCAGCGTGCGTCGCGGCGACATTTACGATTTAACATTGCCGCGCGACTCTTTCGATGTCGTGATCATTCATCAGGTCCTGCATTTTCTCGACGACAGCGCCCGCGCAATTACCGAAGCGGCGCGGACATTGCGGCCGGGCGGCCGCCTGTTGGTCGTCGATTTTGCCCCGCACGACCTCGAATTCCTGCGCGAGGAACACGCGCACCGGCGGCTTGGCTTTGGCGCCGAGACGGTCACGCAATGGCTGGAGGCCGCCGGTCTCGACGTCGTGCGGCAACAGACTTTGCCGCCCGGACCGCAAGGCAAGATCGCCGTGTCGCTGTGGCTCGCCCGCGATCCGCGCATCGTGCTGGCGGCGCCGGCAAGCCGCGAGGTGGCCTAGTGAGCGCGACGCGCGCGAGCCGTTTCGTCGAAGCCGGAGCGCGGCGCGGCTTGCGCGTCTCGTTCGAATTTTTCCCGCCGAAAACGCCGGAGATGGAGCAGTCGCTGTGGGACTGCATCCGGCGGCTTGCGCCGCTGAAGCCGAATTTTGTTTCGGTCACCTACGGCGCGGGCGGGTCGACGCGCGAACGCACGCATGCAACCGTCAAGCGCATTCTCGCCGAGACCATGCTGACGCCAGCGGCGCATCTGACTTGCGTCGCCGCTACGCGCGCCGATGTCGACGCGGTGATCGAGGCTTACGCGCAGGCGGGCGTCCGCCATATCGTGGCGCTGCGCGGCGATCCGCCTGGCGGCGTTGGCGAACGCTATGCGCCGCATCCCGGCGGCTATCGTAACGCCGCGGATCTCGTCGCCGGCATCAAGCGCATCGCCGACATCGAAGTCTCGGTGTCCGCCTATCCGGAAAAACATCCGGATAGTCCTTCGGTGGAGGCCGATATCGACATGCTCAAAGCCAAGGTCGATGCCGGCGCCAGCCGCGCCATGACGCAGTTCTTCTTCGAGAACAGCCTTTATTTCCGCTATCTCGACCGGGTGCGTGCGAGCGGCATCGATATTCCGATCGTGCCGGGAATCCTGCCGGTGCAGAATTTCAAGCAGACGAAAAATTTCGCGGCGCGCGCCGGCGCTTCGGTTCCGCGCTGGCTCGCCGAGCGCTTCGAAGGCCTCGACGACGACCCGGCGACACGCAAGCTCATCGCCGCAGCAGTAGCCGCGGAGCAAGTCATCGATCTCGTTGATAACGGCGTGACCGATTTCCACTTTTACACCATGAACCGCGCCGACCTTGTCTACGCGATCTGCCACCTGCTCGGCCTGCGGCCGGATCGCACGCTTGCCGACAATGCGCAGTCGGATACGGCGAAGGAGCGCGTGTGAATGCGAAGCGGCAACGGCATATCCAAAGCCGAAGCCACGCTGCGCCGCTTGGCCGCCGAGCGCATTCTCGTGCTCGACGGCGCCATGGGAACGATGATCCAGGCCCTCGGGCTTGACGAGGAAGGTTATCGCGGCGCGCGTTTCGACGCTTGGAACCGCGAGGTGCGCGGCAACAACGACCTGCTCAATCTCAGCCGCCCGGACGCCGTACGCGCCATTCATCTCGCTTATTTCCGAGCCGGCGCCGACATCGTCTCGACCAATACGTTTTCCTCGACCCGCATCGCGCAAGCCGACTATGGCCTGGCGGAGATGGCCTATGAGCTTAACGCCGAGGGAGCACGGCTAGCGCGCGAAGCCGCTCGCATCGCGCAAGACGAGGACGGCCGCGAGCGTTTTGTCACCGGTGCGATCGGTCCGACTAACCGCACTGCGTCGATCTCGCCCGACGTGTCCAACCCGGGCTTTCGCGCCATCACCTTCGACGCGTTGCGCGTCGCCTATGCCGAGCAGGTACGCGGGCTCCTCGACGGTGGGGTCGATGCGCTCTTGATCGAGACCATCTTCGACACGCTCAACGCCAAGGCCGCGATCTACGCCATCGACGAAGAGCTCACCGCTCGAGAAACGAGCGTGCCGCTGATGATTTCGGGCACGATTACTGACCGCTCGGGGCGCTTTCTTTCGGGGCAGACGCCCGAGGCCTTCTGGAATTCCATCGCGCACGCGGCGCCCTTGTCGGTCGGACTGAACTGCGCGCTTGGCGCACGGCAGATGCGGGCCCATATCGCCGAACTGTCTCGCGTCGCCGACACGCTCGTTTGCGCTTATCCAAATGCCGGCTTGCCCAATGAATTCGGCGGCTACGACGAGGGGCCGGACGAGATGGCGGCGCTGGTCGGCGAATTTGCCGCGGCCGGCCTCGTCAATATCGTCGGCGGCTGCTGCGGCACGACGCCAGAGCATATCAGCGCGATTGCCCGCGCCGTCATTGGCAAGCCGCCGCGCGAGATTCCGAAAATCCCGCCGCGGCTGCGGCTCTCGGGCCTCGAAGCGTTCACGCTGACGCCGGAAATTCCCTTCGTCAATGTCGGCGAACGAACCAATGTCACCGGCTCGGCGCGATTTCGCAAGCTCGTCACGGCTGGAGACTATACGGCGGCGCTCGCGGTCGCCCGCGATCAGGTCGAAAACGGCGCGCAGATCATCGACATCAACATGGACGAGGGCCTGCTCGATTCCGAAAAAGCGATGACGACGTTCCTCAATCTGGTTGCAGCCGAGCCGGACATCGCGCGCGTCCCAGTGATGATCGATTCATCGAAGTTTTCCGTCATCGAAGCGGGCTTGAAATGCGTGCAGGGTAAGCCCGTGGTCAATTCGATCTCGCTGAAAGAGGGCGAAGAGGCCTTCATCCGGCACGCCGAATTGGTGCGTCGCCACGGCGCCGCCGTCGTCGTGATGGCGTTCGACGAAACCGGCCAGGCCGATACGATCGAGAAGAAGAAAGCAATCGCCGTCCGCGCTTACGACGTTCTGGTCAATCGCGTCGGCTTTCCGCCGCAGGACATCATCTTCGATCCCAACATCTTCGCCGTCGCGACCGGCATGGAGGAGCATAACGGCTACGGCCTGGCTTTCATCGAAGCGGCACGCTGGATCAGGCAGAACCTGCCGCTGGCTCATGTATCGGGCGGCGTCTCCAATCTTTCGTTCTCGTTCCGTGGCAACGAAGCGGTGCGCGAGGCGATGCATTCGGTGTTTCTCTATCATGCCATCGCCGCCGGCATGGACATGGGCATCGTCAATGCCGGCCAGATCGCGGTCTACGACGATCTCGATCCGCAATTGCGCGAGGCTTGCGAGGACGTCGTGCTCAACCGCCGCGCCGACGCCGCCGAGCGGCTGCTGGCGCTCGCCGAGTGCCATCGCGGCCAAGGCAAGGAAAAGAAAGAGGCCGATCTGTCGTGGCGCGAATGGCCGGTGGAAAAGCGCCTGGCGCACGCGCTCGTTCACGGCATTACCGATTTCATCGAAACCGATGTCGAAGAGGCGCGACGCAAATTGCCGCGGCCGCTTGCCGTTATCGAAGGTCCCTTGATGGACGGCATGAACGTGGTCGGCGACCTGTTCGGCTCGGGCCGGATGTTCCTGCCGCAGGTGGTGAAATCGGCGCGCGTGATGAAGCAGGCCGTCGCTTACCTGATGCCCTATATGGAGCAGGAGAAGGACGGCCGCGCGCACGTCTCCGCCAACGGCAAAATCGTGCTCGCCACGGTGAAAGGCGACGTGCACGATATCGGCAAGAACATCGTCGGCGTCGTGCTCCAATGCAACAATTACGACGTCGTCGATCTCGGCGTCATGGTGCCGGCGGAAAGGATTCTGGAAGCCGCCACCGCCGAACGCGCCGACATCGTCGGGCTATCGGGTTTGATCACGCCGTCGCTCGACGAAATGTGCCACGTTGCCGCGGAAATGGAACGGCAAGGCTTCGACATGCCGCTTCTCATCGGCGGGGCCACCACGAGCCGCGTGCATACGGCGGTAAAGATCAGCCCCAATTACCGGCGCAGCCAGGCGATCTATGTCAACGACGCGAGCCGCGCCGTCGGCGTGGTCTCGGCGCTGATGTCGCGCGAAACGCGCGCGCGCTATATCGGCGAGGTCCGCAGCGAATATGGCAGGATCGCCGCAGCTCATGCCCGCGGCGAGGACAACAAGCAGCGCCTGTCGCTCGAGGCGGCGCGCGCCAATGCGCTGAAGCTCGATTGGTCGGGCGGTTACGTTCCCCCGGTGCCGCGGTTTCTCGGCACGCGCCGTTTCGCCGACATTCCGGTAGACGAACTCGTCGACTATATCGACTGGTCGCCGTTTTTCGCGACCTGGGAGCTCACCGGAAAATTTCCCGCGATCCTGGACGACCCGACGCTGGGTGAAGCGGCGCGGAGTCTTTATGCCGACGCGCAGAACATGTTGCGCCGGATGATTGCCGAACGCTGGTTCCGCGCCTGCGCGGTGATTGGCCTATGGCCGGCCCATAGCGAAGGCGACGACATTCTCGTCTTCGGCGACGAGGCGCGCCATGTGCCGGTCGCGACGTTGCATACGCTGCGCCAGCAGCTCGCGCGCCGCGAAGGCCGCGCCAATGTCGCGCTTGCCGATTTCATCGCGCCGCGCGCAAGCGGGCTGCGCGATTATATCGGCGCCTTCGCCGTTACCGCCGGCATCGGCGAAGATGCGGTGGTCGAGCGCTTCAAGGGCGCCAATGACGATTACTCCGCGATCATGGCCAAGGCGCTGGCCGACCGACTTGCCGAGGCGCTGGCCGAACGCATGCACCAGCGCGTCCGGCGGGAATTCTGGGCCTATGACGAAGGCGAGACGCTAAGCAGCAGCGACCTCATCGCCGAACGCTATCGCGGCATCCGTCCCGCACCCGGCTATCCGGCACAACCCGATCACACCGAGAAAAGAACTTTGTTCCGGCTTCTTGGCGGCGAGCGCGCGATCGGCGTGACACTCACCGAAAGCTTCGCGATGTGGCCGGGCGCGTCGGTGTGCGGCCTTTATTTCAGCCATCCCGAGAGTCATTATTTCGGCGTCGGCAAGATCGAACGCGACCAGGTCGAGGATTACGCCGTGCGCAAGGAGCAGACGCTCGCCGAGACGGAACGGTGGCTGGCGCCCATTCTCAATTACGATCCGCTCGCCGCGACGCAGACCGCGGCGGAGTAAAGTTGCTCGCGTCGCAGAGTTTACGATCCCACCTTCCGCGAGATCGCCTGCTCGACAAACAAAGCCCCTTCGAGCGTTGCGCGGTCGCGGCCGAAGCGCCCGACGATCTGGACGCCAAGCGGCAAACCGTTGTCGTCGCTCGAGCCGGCGACATTGACGCACGGCGCTCCCATCAAGGTCCACAGCCGGTTGAACATTGGATCGCCGGTCGCGCCGAGCCCTTGCGGCGCGACGCCGGGCGCCGACGGCGTGAGGATCACGTCGTAATCCGCCATGGCGTCGGCGAGCACCTGGCGAGCGCGGCTCGAGGTGCGCCGCGCCGCGTCATAGTCGTCGGCGGTGATCGCGGTCGCGCGATCGAGCTGCTCGCGCAGCAATATGTCGATCCGTTCGCGATAGCGCTCGTATTCGAAGGCGAGCGCGCGGATGTTCTCGTAATCTTGAATCACAAATTGCGCGGCGAAAGCGTCCTCGAGGATCGGCGGTAGCGCTAGCTCGGTGACCGTTGCACCCGCCGCCGCCGCGATCCGCGCCGCGCTCTCGACCGCCTTTTGCATCGTCGGGCTCGCTTTCGGCCATAGATGCGTGCGCGCGAGAGCGATGCGAGGTGCCGCCGGAGCGGCGCGATCGACCCGCAGCTCGCGCTGCAAGATCGCCGCGGCCGCAAAGGCGACGTCCGCAACACCGGCGCCGAACAGGCCTGCCGTATCGAGGTGCCAAGATACCGTCTTCACACCGACCATCGGGATCAGCCGGTACGAGGGCTTGAACGCCGCGACGCCGCAGAACGCCGCCGGACGGATCACCGAACCGGCGGTCTGCGTGCCGTAGGCGAGCGGCACCATCCCGGCGGCGACGGCGGCCGCCGATCCCGCGGACGAGCCGCCGGGCGTATGCGCGGCGTTGTGGGGATTGCGCGTCGGCGACGGCACCAGCGACGCGAATTGGGTGGTCACAGTCTTGCCGATGACGATGCCGCCGGCTTGGCGGGTCAGAACAACGGCGCTGGCGTCGGCGGCTGGCCGATACCCGGCATAGATCGGCGAGCCATATTGCGTGGGCAAGTCGGCGGTATCGAATATGTCCTTAAAGCCGACCGGCAGGCCGCGCAGCGGCAAGGACGCGATCCTCTTGTCTTCGGCCGCGCGCCGTGCCCCGTCGAGATCGAGCGTGACGAAGGCGCGGACATCCCCTTCGCGCGCGGCTATGGCATCGGCGCACAATTCGACCACGCGGCGCGGGGTCAGTTCGCCGATTTCGAGACGGCGAGCGAGATCGAGCGCGGACAGCATCACGCGCGCTCGATCAGCGCGACGATCCCAGCCGTCGCGCGGCGCACATAAGGAAATGCGATCAGGCCGATCACCGAGGCGACCGACCAGCCGATCAAAAAAAATGCAGAAAGCCAGCGCCGCATGAAATCGGCGCGGAAACCGATATCGGTGAAGGTCACGACGCAGCTGACCACGAAAACGACGATCGCCGTGGCCAGAACCGGAAAAATAAACTTCGCTTTGCCTTCCATGCTTCCCCCTGCCGGCCGCCGATCAGGCCCGAAAGGGCGTCCAGGATCAAGGTCTCTCGCATGCCCGTCGTCATGGTTAACGCATTCCTTCGCCCAAGGTGCCGGAAAATTTGAGCAGTCGTTAACGGAATTGCTCGCATTGTCGCCTTCATGACGCGTGGAGTTCAGTGGTCGCTCGTCTGTTTTCTCCTCTTTCTCACGCTGCTCGCTCTGGCCGGCTGCGGCCATTTCTTGTTCGCCGAGCGCGAATCGTGGCGCCATGACGCAGAGGTCGCTTGCCTCAATTCCGGCGCGGTGCAGGAGACGCCGCAACGCGTGCGCATTTCATCGATCGACGGACCGGGAATATGCGGTATGGATTTTCCCATCCGCGTCTCGGCGCTCGGCGACAGCGCGCCGCTTGGCTACGACGACGAGCCGCCGATCCGGCCGCCGGCCGACATTCCGCACGGAACAATGCCACGGGACATGCCCTCGTCTTGGCCGGGCGCGCCGTCAGGCCCGATCCAGTCGCGCGCGCTGCCGCCGGCGCAAGGGGTCGCATCGCCATCCTACCCCTACCCGACCGCGCAATCTTATCCGCCGCCGCGATCCTATCCGCCGGCTGTAGCCGGGGCGCCCGGCGCGCCGCTGTCGCTTAATCCACCGGGAGTACCGCCGGCCGAAGAAGGTGGCGACGACGATATCGGCGTCCCGGGCGAACCTCCGCATCCGTATTATGGCGGACCTCAAGCCCCGTATAATGCGGCGCCGTATAGTCCGGCCCCGCAAAATTCGACGCCGCATTATTCGCCGCCGCCGCTTGGTCCGCCGCGCGCACCGGCTGTTGCCGCCGCCGGTCCGGTCGAAGTCTCGCCACCGGCGACGCTCGCCTGCCCCATCATCTCGGCACTCGATCAATGGATCGCCGCCTCCGTGCAGCCGGCGGCGCTACGCTGGTTCCATCAGCCGGTCGTCGGCATTAAGCAAATCTCCGCCTATTCCTGCCGCGGCATGAACGGCGATCCGAATGCGCATATTTCCGAGCATGCCTTCGGCAACGCGCTCGACATCGCCGAATTCGATCTCGCCGACGGCCATGCCGTGAGGGTGCAATATGGCTGGCACGGCACGCCGGACGAGCAAGGATTTCTCCACGACGTGCAGGCGGCGGCGTGCGATCAATTTACGACTGTGCTGGCGCCGGGCGCCAATGTCTATCATTACAATCACATTCACGTCGATCTCATGCGGCGCGAGAGCGGACGGCGCATCTGCGAGCCGGCGGCCATTCTGGGCGATGTGGCCGCCGCCCGCGCGCGCTCTCGTCTTGCCGCGCAGCGTTATCAGGAACGATATCGCGGTCCCGATATCACCGGTTCGATCGCAAGCCCGGCGCATCGCCGCAAGCTCGGCGAAGACGACGATCGCCTGCCGAGCGCGGTGGCAGGCGAGGATTAAGTACTCCTCGCTGCTGCGCTACGGATAAGTGGTTTGTCTATAATCTCGGGAGCCTTCGCGCGCTGAGCGCGCCGCAGCACACGTTCGTGACGCCGGGGCAGGCGAGCGCGGTCGGCGGCGTGCTCGGCGCACGCATGGAATATCGGTTGACCGCAAATGTCGGTCTGTTCGTCGCCGGCGAAGGCACGGTGATGAGCCACAAGAGCTAGGGCTTTGCCGCCACCGGTGGCGCGCAGGTGGCGTTCTGAGCCAGACAATTTGAGCGTTTCACGGACGCGCTGCAGAGCGCTTAGCGGTGCGCTGTTCGCCACGCGCTGCCCCCTCCCGCAAGAGAAGAGGGCAGAACAGCCGCGAGCGAGGACGAGCTTCGTAAACAGGGACACGTTGTCGTCGCAGCGAAATATCCTGACCACGTCTGCTTGGGTTAAGCGGATATCGGTCGCGTGCGCGCCATTCGTTCGGTAAAGCTTCAGTCGCCGTGGAACCCGCGAAGCTTCCAGGTGCTAAGCAAATTTTCAGCCTGCCCAAGTGTCAAAGCCTTGCATCGCACGGGCTCTGAAACATCCACCGTCCGGGTCAGCGTGAAACGTCTACCGGTTCTCTCGACACTGAATAAAAGCTGATAGGCGAGTGCGTGCAGACGTTCCTCGCGTTTGATCAAGCTTGCACTTGGTCCGCCATGTTTCGCCCGCGTTGACTTGGGTTGGTGCCACCATTTTTTCTTCGGACCCACCATAGCGTACGTCCGATAGGGGCTAACGAATTATCGTCTATGAAGTCTAATACGACCTTCGAACGAAGGCGATAAGCGGAAATGACAGGACGAATTTGAAATGCTTGTTTTACCCCCTCAAGGCAGACATCGCTCAACGCGGTGGCAATGTCCGCTCAGTGCCTTGACGTACTCATGCGCCGCAGCAAATGCCTGGGACACGGCGACTACTCCATTTGGACTTGAACGGGAGGACCGTGGTTGTCGGCGGTGCCAGTAACGATCACCAGGTAGCGCCGCGGCGTCTTGTCTTCGCCGCGCACCAGCTGGCGGATCGGTCCGATTGCATTAACGATGGCTGCACCAGCAGCGTTCGTCATGAAGCCTTGCAGCGGTTCCAAAACGCCAGTACCAGACGGCTCAGTTGTGAGCGCAAGCAAATATGGTTTTCCTGGATCGAGGCCGGTGACCGCAGCCTGTAACACCTGCACCAACCCCTGGTCGGAAAGAGAAACGCTTGTCGGCGCTTTCTCCTCTTTCTTTGCTCCTGGCGGCGTGAGCCACAGCTGCGCCGATTGGCCAGCCACACCGAGCGGCCGCAGGTTGCTGGTTCCGAGGCCTTCGGGGACGACCATCATCCTGGTCATTGCCGAGTTGATGGCGCCGCTCGCCGCGGGTACGGCGTCGGGCACGTAGACGAGGGCTTGCGGAGCTTGGCCGACTGGACTGGTCGCGATGACCTCGTTCTTCAGGGTATCGATTGCAGCCACCTTGTCCTCGTTCTCGAGGCCGACATAGACGCGGGTGCCGTCCCCAGACGGCCAGATGCCATGCGGTAACTTGCCCGTTGGAATGGTCGCGACCTGCTCGAAATTGTCAGTGCGAAACACTTTGACTTCGTTGAGCCCACCGATCGTGACATAGGCGAACATGCCGTTGGCATTGCGCACGATATTGACATGGTTGGTAATCGGACCGGTGTCGAGGGTCTTCAAGAGCGCAAACGGCGGTTGCCCATCGAACACCTGGGTCTTGCCGCTGTCTTTCAGGGTGAACCAGACCTGCTTGCTGTCCGGCGTTGCAGCAATGTTAGGACAGAACGGGCTAGCTTGCGGAACTTTACCGATGATTCTGTGATCGGCGACGGCGATGACTTCGGTCTCAGGTGTAAACGAGGAGCAGACATAACCGTATTTGCCGTCGGGGGAGAAGATCGTCATACCCGGCCCGCTGGGAACGGTGATCCGCGTCTTCTCCTCGTAAGTCGTGCCGTCGAGTACAGAAACGTAGTTCTCGCCGCGGACGACGACCCACACCTCTTTACCATCCATCGTAAAGAAGGCTTCGTGCGGTGAGCGACCCACGTAAGTCACGTGCTTCACACTATTGGTCGCAGTATCGATGAAATTCACCGCATTCGAGCCGATGGCGACAACCGCGATGGTGCGATGATCGGGCGAAAATCCCATGCCGTGCACCAGCAGCTGTCCCTTATAGAGTGGACTGAGATTGCTCGGAATCGGATCGCCAAGATGGACGGCGCCGAGGAGCTTGTTGTCCACGGGATCGGTGACTGACACAGTGTTCGAGAACTGATCGGCGGTATAAACGCGATCTTGATGACTGACAGGAATGTCGGGATCGGAAGCAGCCGCGGGAGCTTGTCCGGCGATAGCATAGCGGACGCCGACAAGACCAAATACAAGCAATGGGACAATCAGTATCGAACCGCATCTCATGTCACTGCACCTTTACCGAGCGTGTTGCATTGCTCGATTTGGAGTCGTTCGTTGCCGCGGACGGGACTTGCGCTGGCGATGGCACGGACGGGGGCAAGGGTTGACCAAGCGACAACCGCATTGCGGTGATTTCCTGTAGCTGGGTGACGATGATTTCCTGGGCCATGCGCCGGAGTGGCTCATTGCGTCCGTAGCGCAATTCAGCCTGCGCCATCTCGATGGCGCCCCGATGATGCGGCACCATCAGCGCAACAAAGTCGGTATCGACATCGCCTGACGGCCTGATGCTCATGTCGACCATCATCTTTGTCATCGCGCTGACATTCTCGGCGAGGTACGGAGCCTCCGCAGCGGACGCGGAACGGAACGACTTCGCGCAAATCGCCGAGATGTAGTCGGCGAGCGATTGCGAGCTGGCGGAATGAACGGTCAGATATGCTGTCGCGGCAACGGCGCCGACCGCAATCGCTGTCACATGCGAAGCAATTGACCGGTGAAAGTGCGACGACGACATCGCAATGCCTCCATCTTATAGAAACCCTCACAGTCGTAGCGTTAAGAGGCCCGGAGCTACGTTACCAGATCACGCGATGGGAATTAATGGGTGCCTGCCTGCATCTGCCGCAGCACCGTGGCGCTCGGCCAGCAATCGACCTTCAGCCCGTTGCGTTTCTGATATTCGCCGAGCGCGGCGCGCGTGAGCATGCCGGCTTTGCCGTCGATCTTGTCGTGATAATAGCCGCGCTCGGTAAGGATTTGCTGCATGCGGTCGAGATCGGCCGTCGGCAATTGCGCGACGTTCGCCCATGGCGTTTCGAACGGCCGCGGGTCGGCAATGCGATCGCTCAAATGGCCGACGAACAAAACGTAAAGATCGGAAAAGTTATATTCCTTGATGGCGAAATAGTTCTTGGTGGCAAGGAAGGACGGGCCGTAAAGGCCGGCCGGCTGCAGGAGCGAAGCCGGCTCGGCGCGTTCGGCGGCCGGTATCGCGCGGCCATAGGCCGGTGCAAAGCCGCGCTTGAGCCAATCGCCGATCGGAAGCTGGTGCTCGGGAACGCCGATGGTGCAATCGACGTCGGCGGGCGGATGCACCTCATAGGCCCAGTGCACGCCGCGCTGCCAGCCCTCGCCGACCAATTGCTTGGCCGCGGAAGCAAGCGCATCGGGCACCGAATTCCAGATATCGGCGCGGCCGTCGCCGTCGAAATCCACGGCATATTTCAAATAATCGGACGGCAGGAACTGCGTCAGCCCCATCGCGCCGGCCCAGGAACTACGCATATCGGCGATCTTGACTTGCCCGCGCTGCACGATTTGTAGCGCCAGCAAAAATTCCTCGAGGAACTTTTCCTTGCGGCGGCCCAAATAGGCCTGTGTCGCCAGGACGCGGATCGCATTGTGCGTATCGGCGACCCGGCCGAAATCGGTTTCGCGGCCGAAGATCGCCAGCAAAATTGCCGGCGGCACGCCGTATTGTTGCTCGATGGCGGTGAGCGGCGCCCGGTATTGCTCGTAAAGCTTGCGCGCCTGCGCGGCGAGCCGTTCGATCGCGGGCTCTTTGAGATAACCCGCCGGCGTCTCGACGAATTCCGGCTGACCGGCTTGCGGTTTCTCGGGCCGCCCGGGCAGGACGAGATCGGGCAGCGAGAGATCGGGCTCGAGCCCCCGCGTCGCGGCATCGAACGTGGCCCGCGAAACCCCAAGCGCCTGCGCTTGCGGCCACAGCGATTGCAGCCACGCGGCAAAGGCAGGATCGGCGGCGGCAATGCCTGGGGACACGATCGCCGTTACCAAATAACCGGCCAGACACGCTGCCAAGAAAAGTCGCACGGCGCCTCCTTGTGACGAACGATCTTTCTTCACCGCACGGCGAGGATGAACAGTCGCGGAAAGCGGAGCAGCACTTTGCCGTCGAACCGCGGCTTATAGGCGCCGACGATCTTGGCGGTATAGGCGGCGAGGAATTGTTCGCGCGCGGCGGCATCGAGCGGCGAGAGGAACGGCTGCAGCGAGGAGCCCTTGAACCATTCGGTAATGGCCTGCGGCGAGGCCATGACGTGATTGTAGACGATGTGCCAGATGTCGATGTGGCTGCAGGCCGGCTTGAGCAGATCGTAATAGTCCTCAGGACGCGGCAGGTCATAGCGCGGCGCCGCCTTGACCTCGGGATGATCCTTCCACGGGCCGCTTTCGCCGACTTCTTTTTGGAAAACCAGCGCCGGCTCGCGCGTATTGTCGGGCATCTGAATGGCGAGTACGCCGCCGGACGGCATGGTTTCGAGCAAGCGCCGCATGATCACCGGATGGTCCGGGAGCCATTGCAGCACCGCGTTGCCGAAAATCACATCGGTGCCGGGGTCAGGCGTCCAGGTCGCGATGTCGGCCTGCACGAACTTGCATTGCGGCAGCCGCTCGCGGGCCTTGCGGAGCATGTCCGGCGAGGAATCAAGTCCGACCACTTCGGACTGCGGAAAGCGCTCGACCAGAAGCTCGGTCGAATTTCCCGGCCCGCAGCCGAGATCGACCACGAGCCGCGGCCGCTGCAGCGGGATCTGCGCGAGGAGATCGCGCGGCGGCCGGGTGCGTTCGTCCTCGAATTTGAGATATTGTTTGGCGCTCCAGTCTTGCATGGCGTAAGGCTTCCCGAACCTGCAATTGTCCCGATCGATTCGACTGTTTTTTGCCCCTTTTAGCAGGAGTTTCCGTTGATGCCCACCGATCGCTTGCCGCAGCGCTCATACTCGTCCTAGGCCTCGGCGCGCCGGCGCTTGCGCAATTCAAGAGGGACGCGCCGATCCCCTGCGAAGCGGTCGAAAGCATCGGCATGGCGAACATGTCGCGATCAGACCGGCCAGAGTGTGCTGACCTATGCACCCGACGATCCGCAATACGAGGAGATCAAACAACATCTCGGCGGCATTGCGCCGGGCCAATCCAAGCCGATGCCGCCGATATGCGGATCGAATTCCGAACCGTGATGATCTCATGCCGCATATCGCGGGGGGCACAGAACCAGCCCAAAAGCTGGTTTTAACCGCTACCTTGAAAACTTTTGTATTTGATCCGCTGCGGGATCACCGAATCGACGCCGAGCGGTGCACCTTGTCCCTTTCATAGTGCTGGAAGATCATCATGCAAATTCGCATGCAAGTTCCCAGCCATCAGACACTCCTTGAGATCATCAATGATCTCATTATGGCTGATCTCATTATGGCGCCATGCCCCTGTCGATTGCTTTCGGCTCGGGTTGCGCCGGGATCTCGCTCAAATTGGGTTGGTTGTCTAATCGCGCGCTAGTCGTCAACGATCTTTTCGATCGAGCACTGGATGCCGGGATCAGGGTTGTCTCTGCGGTCGGCATGAAGCCGTCGCATGACGGGCGTTCGAGGCTGCGGCCTCCCAGAGTACCGTAACCTCGCATACCTCCGCCGTTCTCATCCGACTCTCGAACCAACCCGCTGTGTGGAATTCATTTAAATTTATATCGAGTTCTGTTCAAAGGCATGAGGCCTAGAAACGTTAATTTCAAGCGCCGCTGGAATTGGCGGGCGTCGTTTGCTTAGCTCGAGTGCGCTAGCGGGTCTCTGCTTGTCGGAGGATTTGCGCTATGTTGGCAGCTTTCATGCAACGACCGGCCTCGAGCATAAGACAGATCTATAGGCGTTTGGTCCATTGCAGGTTTATCCGGAGCAAGGAGGGCGCCACTGTCGTCGAATTTGCACTGGTTGTTGCGCCTTTCCTGGCCCTTCTGATTGCTCTGTTCCAAACAGTGCTAGTGTTCTTTGCAAGCAGGGTGCTCGACGAAACGACCATCCAAGCAAGCCGCTACATTTTTACTGGACAGGCTCAGCAGTCAAACATGACTCAGGCCGAGTTTGCGAATTATGTCTGCCAGAACACTTTCGCGT
The DNA here is from genome assembly GCA_035623195.1 of Xanthobacteraceae bacterium. Lineage (GTDB taxonomy): Bacteria > Pseudomonadota > Alphaproteobacteria > Rhizobiales > Xanthobacteraceae > BOG-931. The sequence continues at coordinate 43,586 of DASPTX010000050.1, forward strand.
TGTTCGTCTGCGGTAATTTCATGATTAATGTGCAGAGCTATAATTCGTTTTCTGCTGCGAGCACGACTACGCCGACGTTGACTTTCAACGCAAAAGGTCAAGTGACCAACCAATGGACCTATGCGCCGGGCAATCCGGGGGACATCGTCGTTGTCCAGGTGATGTATCAATGGCCGGTGGTCTTGGGGCCGCTCGGATTCAATCTGTCAAATCTTGGGAATGGTAATCGACTGTTGGTATCGACTGCCGTATTCAGGAATGAACCATTTTAAGGCAAGACCCCGATTAATTGCCCAGAGAGCTTTTTTCGACGAAATTGGCTTTGATTTGTAATTCACGCCGCAGCGGTAGCCAAGCCGCGGTCACATAACCCCTCGTTTGTTTGCCGCTTTCGTAACCGAACTCTGGGGCCACCGCCGCCGTTCTCGTCGACTGTTCCCATCGGACGGCCTTCGACTAATGCGTAGATGGTGCGCCACGGAGGCGCGAAATTGCCCTCCTTTCTAGCTGGCATCCCATCGGCCTAAAAGCCTGCATAGGCGATCATATAATCGATCGCTTTGGTGGCCGATGAAATAGCAAATGCCTGTCCAGAAAAAACTCAGCGTAGAGATAAGCCCGACGTGTCACGGCTGATGTCCAACCCCAAAAAGGAAGCTGCCCATCGTCCGGTGCCATAGCAGCCAGTAAGAATAGCGGCGCTGATTATCCACATTAGGACTATACCAGCGACCTCAAACACCTATCGGTACAGCGTTCGCATGACAATTAGTGCTCAAAACACGAAAGCAATCGGAAGCACGCACATTAAAAGAAGCGCGAAAGCCACCGGAATAACATCCACTGGATCAACACCACGCACATTCTTCCTTGAGGGATGCGTCTCATCGCCCACACCCTGAGCCACGGAGCCAAACGGCGTCGGCGTCACTGAGTTTTCATTAGTCTGAATGTGCATGCGCGAGAGATCTCCGTGACGCGCATACATCAGCCCTCAAAAACCACTCGACACTTAAACTCATCCTCAAAAACAGAGTTCACGGCCTCGGCAGTTGCCGGCTGACCCCAGGAGATGCCCAGGCAAATCTGAAACATCCCGGGCGACTTGACGTAACCATTGTCGATGAAACTCTTGGCAAGCAGCAGATGGCCAGTCTCGAACACTTCGAGTTCGGGCATAACTCCGGCGTTCTTGATCGCCACTGCCATTGCCTGTAGGTGCTTTGGTGTATTGACAAACACACGGTCGCCCATGTTGAGGCTATCCATGTCAAGGCTGCAAATATCGGGCTTGAGTTCGACCACGTGGGGCACGCGGTCTTCAGGGGATTTGAGCACGCTGTCGGGGCCTGGTTTCGAAGGATTAATATCATCGTGCCTGAAACGGGTACCAGGCCCTGTCGTGAGGTTGATCAGGACATCCGTGCCGTCTGCTCCGATCCGCTCAACCACTTCGCGATAAAGTGCCAGATAAATCCGCTGTAGCCAGTGGCGCAGTTCGATGTGGATGTCCCTATCGACAGCGGCAAGCGGTGAATCTGCGAACGAGAACGGCCGTGTCGATGCACTCTTAAGTGAAAAACGTTCACCAGTTGTTGGTGGCGACCCTGACAATGACCGGGCAAAGGATCGCGATTAACAGCACGGGGAAGAGGAAGACCATCATGGGCACGGTGAGCTTGGCCGGAAGGGCATAGGCTTTCTCTTCGGCGCGCGACATCCGCTTATCGCGCATTTCGTCGCTATAGACGCGAAGCGCGTCACCGATGCTCGAACCGAGTTCATTCGATTGCTGGATGAGGGTGGCAAAGGATCGTGCTTCCTCAAGACCGAGGCGCTCGGCCAGATGTTCGAGAGCCTCGATCATCGTGCGGCCGGCGCGAATTTCGAGATTGGCCACGTGAATGTTGGCGCAGAGCGACGGATAGGAGACGCCAAG
>DASPTX010000051.1:0-14904 GCA_035623195.1 Xanthobacteraceae bacterium
CGACATCGAATTCCTGGCCGCCGGACATCCGATCGAAGATCGGCCGCGGCTGATCGATGGCGATGAAGTTGAGATCGATGCCGTCGGGCGTTACCTCGCCGGTACAGAGCGGAAGCATCCGGTCATAAAGCCCGCACGCGAACGAAATCTGCAACCTGGGCATCGTCGTCCCATCCTCCCCTGTTTCGTCTTGCGTCTTACGGTTAGCACGCGTGTATAACGCGAGAAAGGCGCGAGGGAGGAGATCCCGATTGCATCGTTCAATGCAATTCTTTGCGTAGGATTTTGCCGATATTGCTTTTTGGCAACGCATCGACGAATTCGATAATGGTCGGTACCTTGTAGCCGGCGAGCCTGACGCGCATGAATTGGGTGAGATCGTCCTTGTTCAGCGCCGGATCGCGCCGGACGATAAAGAGCTTCACTGTCTGGCCCGTCCGCGCGTCCGGCACCCCGATCGCTGCCGCCTCGCGTACGCCGGGATGTTGCATTGCGATCTCTTCCACCTCGTTGGGAAAGGCTTTGAACCCGGAGACGTTGATCATGTCCTTCTTGCGGTCGAGCAGTTTCAGAAAACCCTCGGAGTCGAATGCGCCGATGTCGCCGGTATGCAGCCAGCCGTCGGCGGCGAGAACGTGCTTGGTGTCGGCGGGATGTTGCCAATAACCCAGCATCACTTGCGGCCCCCGCACGCAAACCTCGCCCTGTTCGCCGATGGGAAGAATCCTTCCGTTGTCGTCGCGAATGGTCACCTCGGTCGAAGGCACCGGTAGTCCGACCGTTCCCTGCTTCGGGTCGAGAAAGGGATTGATGCTGACCACCGGCGATGCCTCGGTCAGACCATAGCCCTCGACCAACCGGCTGCCGGTGATTTCGTGCCAGCGCCGCGCGACTTCGCCTTGTATGGCCGCGCCGCCGCCGACGGCGACGCGCAGTGTGCTGAAATCGAGTTCGGCGAATTCCGGCGCATTGATCAGCGCGTTGAATAGCGTATTGACGCCCGACATCCACGTAATCTTCGCGCCGCGCATGGTGCGGATCAGCCGGCGCAGATCGCGCGGATCGGGAATGAGAAAATTCAGTCCGCCCAGTAGCGCAAACGCCAACAGGTTCGCAGTCAGCGAAAAGATGTGATAGAGCGGCAGCGGCGTGAGCACCCGCTCACGCTCCAATGCGGCCGTCGATCCGCTCCAAGCGCAGCATTGCAACGTGTTGGCGATGAGATTGCGGTGTGTCAGCATCGCGCCTTTCGGCTCACCGGTCGTGCCGCCGGTATATTGCAGCAAGGCCACGTCGTGCCCGCGCGGGCGGGCATCTTCGTAGAGCTCGCTTGGCGGCCGCTCACAGGCATCCTGCAACATCGTGAAATCTTGAAAATGCCAAGCCGGCACGGCGTGCCGGATATAGGAGTTTGCGAAATTGAACGCCCAACGCTTGAGTAAAGGCACGAAATCGCCAAGCCGCGCGACCACAACGTGCCGAATGTTCGTCCGGGCGATGATGCCATGCAGCTTGTGAGCGAAATTCTCCAAGATCACGATGGCGACCGCGCCCGAATCCGCGAGCTGCAATTGCAATTCACGTGGCGTGTAAAGCGGATTGACGTTGACGACGATCAGTCCGGCCCGCAGCGCTCCGAGAAATGTCACCGGGTAAGCGAGCATATTCGGCAGCATGAGTGCGAGGCGGTCGCCTGCGCGACAGCCAATTCGCTCCAGCAAAAACGCAGCGAAATCGCGGCTATCGCGGTCCCACTCGGCATAGGTCATTCGTGCACCAAGGCACTCGAAGGCCGGCCGCTGTGCGTGCTGCCGGCAGGCCTCGATCAGCATGGCGGAAAGCGACGGGTGCGCGTCGGGATCGATGCTCTTGGGCACGCCCGCGGGATAGGAGGCGAACCACGCAGGTTCGGGTGTGCGAGCCGCAACCGCGGCGGCTTCACCCTGCGACAACGGCGTCATCAAATCGATTCCTTCGTGCAATCTTAGGACATGATCCGGAAAAGTGGAAACCGGTTCCCCGAAAAGATCACGCCCTAACAAAAGCATGATCCGGAAAAAACCTGTCCCGGACTTGATCCGGGATGGAAACCGGTCTTCCGATCATGCCCCGTCAGAAGGCTAAAACTGCAATCGATTCGGCGAAGCGATTTGCGCTTTAGCATTGCGCGCAACCGAAACGACGGATCCGCCGCCGGCGTCTGCTTGACACCTTCATGACCGCAATTCATACCCGCTTTTGCGGAGATTTGGAGGCTTTATGGCGGACGCTGCGGCGTTGCGGAACCAAGCCTATCGCGGTCTGCGCGGGTGGATCGACGCCGTCGATCGGCTCGGCGAGCTCAGGCGAGTATCAGGCGCGCATTGGGACGTTGAAATGGGCGCCGTCACTCATATGCTCACGGAAAAGAGCGCAGGCACCGCGCCGGCAATTCTGTTCGATGACGTACCCGCCTACCCCAAGGGTTATCGTACACTTTACGGCCAACTCTCATCGATCAAACGCATCGCGCTTACGCTCGGTCTGCCGCTCGAATACGAACGCAAGGTTGATATCGTGCGGCGGTATCACGGGCGCATGCAGGAACTTAAACCGCTGCCGCCGCGCTATGTGAACGACGGGCCGGTCTTCGAGAATGTCATCGAAGGCGATGCCGTCGACGTTTTGAAATTTCCGGTGCCGCGGCACCACGAGCAGGACAAGGCGCGCTTCATCGGCACCGCGGATTGCGTGGTCACCAAGGATCCCGACAGCGGCTGGTACAATCTCGGCGCTTATCGCAGCCAGGTTTACGATGGCAAGACCGTCGGCTGCCAAATCACCGAAGGCAAGCACGGCCGTATTCATCGCGACAAATATTTCGCGCGCGGCGAACCGATGAAAGTCGTGATTCTGTGCGGCCAGGACCCGCTTTTATTCATGCTGTCTTCAAGCCCGCTGCCGGAAGTGAGCGAATATGACATCGCCGGCGGGCTGCGGGGCGAGCCTATCGATGTGGTGCGCGGCCCCTATACCGGCTTTCCGATTCCGGCCGACTGTGAAATTGCAATCGAAGGCGAGACCGTGCCCGGCGCGACCAAGCCGGAGGGACCGTTCGGCGAATGGATGGGTTACTATTCCGACGACACTCAGGAGCGGCCCTTCGTCAACGTCAAAACGATCTTGCACCGCGACGACCCGATCCTCACCTGCGCGCCACAGCACAAACCGGTCGACGAGACGGGTTTACTCAAAGGCGTCGCGGGCGCAGCGCAAATCTGGCGCGCGCTCGAGGTTTGCGGAATTCCAGACGTGCTCGGCGTCTGGAATCACGAAGCCGGACCGGCCACGCGCTTCACCACAATTCAGCTTCGCCAACGTTATCCCGGTCATGCCCGCCAAGCGCTGCACATTGCCTGCGCCTGCCAGGGCGGCGCCTATGCCGGCAAATGGACCGTGGTCGTCGACGACGACATCGATGCCGGCAATCTTGATCAGGTATTATGGGCAATGTGCACGCGGTTCGACCCGAAACTCGACATTGATCTCGTGCAAAAGGCCTGGGCGTCGAAGCGCGATCCGCTTTATCTGCCTGGCAATTTTAACAATCGCATCCTCATCGATGCATGCATTCCTTACGACATGAAGCTCAAGGGCACGTTCCCTCAAGTCGTCGATGTTAGCGCCGATTTGCGCGCCCGGTTGCGGGCAAAATTTCCCGCGCTATTTCGTTAGAGCGCAATCGTCTCAACTGAATCGATTGCGGTTCTAGGATTCGGCGGCATCCAGCGGCGTTTGAAATCATCGAATTCGGCGACGAATGGCGCGAGGTGTGACGCCCTCGACGCTTGCCCAATGCGCAGTGTCGCCCGAATGCAACAATAACTGGGGAAAACCCCCATCCCATGGTCCGCCCGAGGCCCACAAATTGATATTCCCCCCTCACTTCGGCATGGTTGCTGCGGGGCAGCTAAAGCATTCGCTCGGGCACGGGGGGTTCCGACGGAGACGCGCCCAATGTGATCAACGGCGGCGATGACGCAGCCGCAAGGGATAAATGGATCGCATTGTACCGCAGTGTTGCACGCCCAGTTTGCGTATCGGCGGCTTACGGCAACGGGTTCCTGACAGTGCTCGCTTACGCGCGAGTATGCATCGGGGTGGTTGGGTGCGACACGATTTTCACTCATCCGCGCAAGCCTCGACGCTTGCGCTTGCGATCTTTGGATTGACGCTCACCAGCTGCGCCATCGGGCCGAACTATTCCCGCGAGCCCGCTCCTGTGCCGACGCAATACAAAGAGCTGAGGGGCTGGAAGGTCGCCCATCCTAGCGACGAAGTCGATCGCGGCGACTGGTGGAACGCTTATAGAGATCGCGCGCTCGATACGCTGCTGCCTCAGGTTGAGGTTTCCAACCAGACGGTGGCCGCAGCAGCGGCGGCCTATGAGCAAGCGCGCGCCGTTATCAGAGAAGCGCAAGCCGCGCTGTTTCCGACCGCGACGGCAAGCTACACCGCGACCCGGACGCGGACCGGAGGACTCGCCGGCACGACCGGCGGCAGCGCCGTGGGCGTAGCGCTGCCTACGAGGTATACGACCCAATACGACGCGCCGATTAACGGAACCTGGGACCTGGACGTGTGGGGGCGCCTGCGGCGTCAAGTCGAAGCCAATACGGCGGCCGCGCAAGCAAGCGCCGCGGATCTCGACAATGCCAAGCTTTCCGCCCAGGCCCAACTTGCCACAGCCTATTTCAATCTCCGCGCGGCAGACTCTTTGATAGCTCTGCTCGAGAGTACGATCGCCGAATACAAGAAAACCTACGAGATCGTGAACAACCAATTCAAAGCCGGCTTTTCCGTAACCGCCGGCGATGTGGCCACCGCGGATGCTCAGATCGCCACGACAGAGGCGCAACTTTTCAGCACACGCGTGCAGCGCGCGCAATTCGAGCACGCCATCGCCATATTGATCGGAAGGCCTCCCGCCGAAGTGACGGTCGCGTCGCATAATCTCGCCGGTCGCATTCCGAGGATCCCTGTCAGTGTGCCGTCGGCCCTTCTCGAAAGGCGCCCCGACATCGCCGCATCCGAGCGAACCATGCAGCAGGAGAACGCGCTGATCGGCGCCGCCGAGGCGGCTTGGTTTCCCGATGTCTCGCTCTCCGCCATGATTCAATATATCGGCCCGATTCCGCTGCCGTTCAGCGCAGCGCGCTCGATCGGTTCGATCGGCGCAAGCGCAACGCAAACCTTGTTCAACGGCGGGCTCACCGCCGCCCAGGTCGATGCGGCGCGGGCGGGTTATTGGCAAAGCGTCGCAAACTACCGGCAGACGGTCCTCACCGCATTCCAGCAGGTCGAGGACGAGCTTGCGGCAATTCACTATCTCTCGCTACAGCTCGAACAGGAACGGCGCGCGGTCGCCGACGAACGCAAAGCCGTCGACACGTTCTTGAATCAATTTCGCGCGGGTACGGTGGCCTTCACCACTGTTGTGGTCGCGGAAGTCCAGTTGCTCGCCGACGAGGAAGCCGAATTGACGGCGCGACAGAATCTTTTCCTCGCCAGCGTAAGCCTGATCGAGGCGCTGGGCGGCGGATGGGATACTGCCTTGCTGCCCACACAAACCGAGTTGCAGAAAGATTTTACCTTGTTGCCGCAGCTTGAGTCGCAGCCTTCGCCTAACTCGACGATACCGACCGATGTGCTCGTGCCGCCACCACCGGCTCCTCCGCCCGCGGCGCAATAGGCCGCCGACACCTTATGTCCAAGCCTGCTTTAAGGCATTGATTTTTTATCGGAATCCGACAAACTACCTAGGGATGTAAATGTTAGGACTACTGATCGTCCGCTCAGCTCCACCCATGCGGCGGGAACTCTCATTAGCGAATATTCATTAGGTGGCCCAGGTTTGGGCACTTTATAAGTCGAAATCGGTTGACCGCGAGGATTGACATAAGCGCATGGACGAGCGGACGCGCAAACCGGACGAGGAATTGGTGCCAGGCGCTCGCCGCCTGACTCCTTTGCCCGCTGTTACGACTCCATCCGGATCGCGCCTGCGGATCGCGGTCGGACTGGTCGTCGTTATCTTTCTTGCGCTCGGCATTTACGAAACGGTGCGATGGGTGAAATCGGCATCGCCCTCCGGCGGCCGCTTTCCGCAAGCCGCCTTGCAAACCGTTGGTGCTTCGACGGTTGCGTTGGGAGATGTCCGCGTCATCGTCAACGCGCTCGGCACAGTTACGCCACTCGCCACGGTGACGGTGCAAACTCAGATCAACGGACAACTGACAGACGTCGGATTCACCGAGGGCCAATTGGTCAAGAAGGGCGATTTTCTGGCGCAAATCGATCAACGGCCCTATGAATATTTGAAGGAGCAATTCGAGGGCCAGCTCGCGCACGATCAAGGCTTACTCGCCCAGGCACAAATGGATCTAACGCGCTATCAGACGCTCGCCCAGCAGAATTCGATCGCGCGGCAGCAGTCCGAAGATCAGGTCTTCATCGTGCAACAATATGCCGGCTCGGTGAAGCAAGACCAGGGGCTCGTCGATGCCCAGGCTCTCAACATCGCCTATTGCCACATCGTCTCGCCGATTACCGGCCGCGTCGGGCTCCGCCTGGTCGACCCCGGCAACTACGTACAGACCACCAATACCAGCGGCATCGCTGTCATCACGCAGCTGCAACCGATCACCGTGATCTTCTCTATTCCGGAAGACGAATTGCCGGGAATCATGCCACAATTCAATGTCGGCACTCCTCTCACCGTCACCGCTTACGATCGGGCAAATCTTCGCGAACTCGCGACAGGCAAAGTTGCCGCCATCGACAATCAGATCGATACCACCACCGGCACGGTCAAAGTGCGCGCGCAATTCGACAATACCGACAACGCGCTGTTCCCCAATCAATTCGTCAATGCGCGGCTCCTGGTGAAGACGCTGCAAAACGTGGTCACAGTGCCGACGCCGGCCATTCAGCGCGGTGCGCCCGGCGCCTATGTCTATGTCATCAATGCCGACAACACCGTCTCGGTGCGGCAAATCACAACCGGAGCGGTCGACGGCAATATCACCGAAGTCAGGTCCGGTCTTTCGGCGGGCGACCGCGTGGTGATCGACGGTACCGACCGCTTGCGCGACGGACTGAAAGTCATCGTCACAGCCGAAAACGGCCAGCCGACTGCACCCGGCCCTGCGGCCGGCGAAGGCGAAGGTCAGCAAGGACGGCATGCCGGCCGTCCGCAAAGTCAGCCGGCAGCCGGCAGCCACTAAGCCTTGGCAGGCGAGCGCCGCGCGCAACGGTGAAACGGTGCGATGAACGTCTCCGAACCCTTCATCTTGCGTCCTGTGGGAACGACGCTGCTGATGGCGGCGATCATGCTGTCGGGCCTGGTCGCCTACATGTTCCTACCGCTCTCCACTCTGCCTCAGGTCGACTATCCGACCATTCAGGTTCAGACGCTCTATCCCGGCGCCAGCCCGGAAGTGATGACGTCGTCGGTAACGGCGCCGCTCGAGCGCCAGTTCGGGCAAATGCCGGGTCTCAATCAAATGACCTCGGCGAGTTCTGCTGGCGCGTCTGTCATCACGCTCCAATTCAGCCTCGATATCAGTCTCGACATCGCCGAGCAGGAGGTGCAGGCGGCGATCAACGCTGCGGGTAACCTGCTTCCGGCCGATCTCCCGGCGCCGCCGATCTACGCAAAGGTCAATCCGGCCGATGCGCCGATCTTGACCTTGGCGGTCACGTCAAAATCCCTGGCACTGACGGATCTTGAGGACTACAGCGAGACGAGGCTCGCGCAAAAAATCTCACAGCTGACCGGCGTCGGACTTGTCACTGTCAGCGGCGGACAGCGGCCGGCGGTGCGCATTCAAGTCAATCCGCAATCGCTTGCCGCATACGGCCTCAATATCGACGATATCCGCACCACGCTCGGCAATCTCAACGTCAATACACCGAAAGGCAATTTCGACGGTCCGACCCAAGCGCTGACCATCAATGCCAACGACCAGGTCACGAGCGCCGACCAGTATCGTACTCTGATCGTCGCCTATCGTAACGGCGCCCCGGTACGCCTTTCAGACGTCGCGACAATCGTCAGCGGCCCGGAAAACACTAAACTCGGCGCTTGGGCCGATACGACCCCTGCGATCATTGTCAACGTACAGCGGCAGCCGGGCGCCAATATCATTCAGGTGGTCGATCGCATTCAGACCCTGTTGCCGCAGATTTTGACGGCCTTGCCGGCGGCAATGGATGTGAAAGTCCTGAGCGATCGCACAGTTACGATTCGCGCTTCCGTCGCCGATGTGGAGTTCGAACTGGTCCTCGCGGTCGTTCTGGTGGTTTTAGTCATCTTTTTGTTCCTCCGCACCTTGCCCGGCACGATCATTCCGAGCTTGTCGGTGCCGTTGTCCCTCGTCGGAACGTTCGGGGCGATGTATCTGCTTGGCTTCAGTCTCGACAATCTCTCATTGATGGCGCTGACCATCGCGACCGGCTTCGTCGTCGATGACGCCATCGTCATGATCGAGAACATCGCGCGCTTCGTCGAAGGCGGCATGGATCCGCTCGAGGCGGCCTTGCGCGGCTCCGAGCAGATCGGCTTCACCATCATTTCGCTGACGATCTCGTTGATCGCCGTTTTGATCCCGCTCTTGTTCATGGGCGACGTCGTTGGCCGCCTGTTTCATGAGTTTTCCATCACGCTGGCGGTCACGATCGTAATCTCCGCCATCGTTTCGCTCACGCTGGTGCCCATGATGTGCGCCAGGCTCATCCGCCATCATCCCGACCGCGAACGCACCGCTTTCGATCTCAAGGCCGAGCAGGTGTTTAATGCCGTAATCGCAGGTTACGGACGGGCGCTCAATTGGGTGCTGGATCGGCAGCCCATGACCTTGCTGGTCGCGGTCCTCACGCTCGCCCTTACGGTGTTGTTGTATGTCTTCATCCCGAAGGGCTTTTTCCCGGTGCAGGACACCGGCATGATCCAGGCTATTACGGAAGCTTCGCAAAGTATCTCCTATGAAGCGATGGCCGATCTGCAAAACAAGCTCGCCGAGGCGATTCTGAAAGATCCCGATGTCGAGAACCTAAGTTCCTTCATTGGCGTCGACGGAAACAATCAGACGCTCAATACCGGCCGGTTTCTGATCACGCTCAAGCCTCACGACAGCCGCAATCTTTCCGCCAGCCAAATCATTCGGCGCTTGCAGAACGAAGTAGCCGGCATTGTCGGCATCACGCTCTATATGCAGCCGGTGCAGGACCTGACGATCGATGCAACGATCAGCCGCGCGCCGTACCATTTCGTGCTCGAAGACGCCAACGCCGCCGAATTCGCCACATGGGTGCCGAAACTCGTGCAACAGCTTAGCGAACAGCTGGAGCTCACCGACGTGGCGAGCGATCTGCAGCAGCAGGGACTGGCCGTGGATCTCGTGATCGACCGGGCAACGGCCAGCCGCTTCGGCATTACCCCGGCCACGATCGACAACGCGCTTTACGACGCCTTCGGCCAGCGCATCATTTCGACGATCTACATGCAATCGAACCAACGTCGCGTCATCCTGGAAATCGATCCGACGCTGCAGCAATCCTTAACCGGCCTGACTTCGCTTTATCTGCCGTCATCGTCGTCGTCGACCAACGGACAGGTGCCGCTCACGGCCATTGCCCACATTAACCAGCGCGCCTCGCCACTGTTGATCACCCATTACGGCCAGTTTCCGGCCACCACCGTCTCGTTCAATACGGCGCCCGGCTACTCGCTGCAGAACGCCGTCGATGCGATCAAACAAGCGGAGGCCCGCGTCGGCCTCCCGGCGAGCTTCATCACTGCGTTTCAGGGCGCCGCCGCGGCATTCCAATCATCGCTCAGCAACGAAGTATTTCTTATCATCGCCGCCATCGCCGCGATGTATATCGTGCTTGGCGTTCTCTACGAGAGTTTCATTCATCCGATTACGATACTTTCCACGCTGCCCTCCGCCGGAGTCGGCGCGCTGCTGTCGTTGATGCTCCTGCACTATGACCTCGACGTCATCGCCATCATAGGCATCATTCTCTTGATCGGCATCGTCAAGAAGAACGCGATCATGATGATCGATTTCGCGCTGGAGGCCGAACGCGCCGAGGGACTGGCGCCGCGCGAGGCCATTTACCAGGCATCGCTGCTTCGCTTCCGGCCGATTATGATGACCACGATGGCCGCGATCCTCGGCGCCCTGCCCCTCATGCTGGGAACGGGCACAGGCTCCGAATTGCGTCAGCCGCTCGGCATCGCCATCGTCGGCGGCTTGGTGGTCAGTCAAATGCTGACCCTATTCACCACTCCGGTCATTTATCTTTACTTCGATCGTCTGGCGGCGCGCCTGACGGGCCGTAGGCCCACAAATCCGCTTGCTCCGGAAACGCCGGCCGAATGAACATATCGTCGCCATTCATCAACCGCCCGGTCGCGACGACGCTACTGACGCTCGGCATCGCGCTATCGGGCATCCTGGCGTTCTCGAAGCTGCCGGTCGCGCCGCTGCCACAGGTCGATTTTCCGACTATCTCCGTCAGTGCGCAGCTTCCCGGCGCCAGCCCGGAAACGGTGGCGACCAGCGTCGCCGAGCCTCTCGAGCGTCATCTCGGCCAGATTGCCGACGTCACCGAAATGACGTCGCAGAGCGGCATCGGCCAAACACGCATCACGTTGCAGTTCAGTCTCAACCGCGATATCGACGGCGCCGCCCGCGACGTGCAGGCCGCCATCGTCGCTGCCCGCGCCGACCTGCCGGCCAATCTGAAAACCAACCCAACCTATCGCAAGGTCAATCCCGCCGACGCGCCGATTCTGATCTTGGCGATGACGTCGAAGACATTGACGCAAGGTCAGATGTACGATGCCGCGAGCAACGTCTTTCAGCAACAATTATCGCAGATCAGCGGCATCGGACAGGTGATCATCGGCGGCTCTGCATTGCCGGCGGTCCGTGTCGAGCTTAATCCTCAAGCGCTGTTCAAATACGGTATCGGCCTCGAAGACATCCGCGCGGCCTTGGCCTCCGCCAACGCCAACAGTCCGAAGGGCACAATCGACGACGGCAACCGCCGTTTTCAGATTTACACCAACGATCAGTCCGTCAAAGCCGCGGATTATGTGCCGCTCGTCGTCGCCTATCGCAATGGCGCGGCGGTCCGTTTGTCGGACGTCGCCGATGTCGGCGATTCGGTCGAGGACGTGCGTAATCTCGGTCTGTCCAATGGCCAGCCTTCGGTGATCGTCATTCTATTCCGGCAGCCGGGCGCCAATATCATCGACACGATCGACAGCGTGAAAGCCGCGCTGCCGCACCTTGAGGCCGCGATGCCGGCCGACGTCAATGTGACCATCGCGATCGATCGCAGCACCACCATCCGTCAATCGCTCTTCGATACCGAGGTGACGCTGGCAATCGCCATCGTTCTGGTGACGCTGGTCGTTTACCTGTTCTTGCGCGACATCCGCTCGACGATGATCCCATCCGTCGCTGTTCCAGTCTCCATCATCGGCACTTTCGGCGCGATGTACCTTCTCGGTTACAGCCTGGACATTCTTTCGCTGATGGCGCTGACGATCGCGACCGGCTTCGTTGTCGACGATGCGATCGTCGTGCTGGAAAACATCTCGCGGCATCTCGAGGCGGGGATGCCGCGCATGCAAGCCGCGCTACTCGGCGCGCGCGAGGTCGGATTTACGGTCCTGTCGATCAGCTTGTCGCTCGTCGCTGTTTTCCTGCCTATCCTGCTCATGGGCGGAATTCTCGGTCGGCTGTTTCGCGAATTCACGCTGACTTTGTCATTGGCGATCATGATATCGCTGGCTATTTCGCTCACCACGACGCCGATGATGTGCGCGCTCTTTCTGCGGCCCCGGCCGCCCGAGGCAGCAACTCCGCGTCGCCCCGGTTTCTTCGATCGCATACTCGCCGGATATGAGCGCTCGCTGGGCTGGGCGTTGCGCCATAGTCGCCTTGTGCTGTTTATCTTCATCGCGGCGATCATCTTGAACGTTCTGTTGTTCTACATCGTACCGAAAGGGTTTTTTCCCGAGCAGGATACCGGACGGCTGATCGGCACATTGCAGGCCGATCAAAGCGTGTCCTTCCAGCTGATGACGCAGAAGCTGCGGCAAATGATGGCCATCGTGCAGGAAGATCCGGCCGTGGAACACGTGGTCGGCTATACCGGCGTCGGCAGCGGCGGGGGGTTCGGACAGATAAATACCGGCTCGGTATTCGTATCGCTCAAGCCGATCTCGCAACGTCCGCCGGTCGACCAGGTGATCGCGCGGTTGCGGTCGAAACTGGCGAAAGTCCCGGGAGGCCGACTGTTTCTTTTCGCCGTGCAGGACGTTCGCGCCGGCGGTCGCCAAAGCAATGCACTCTATCAGTACACGCTGCAGGCGGATGATGCCAACGAGCTGTTCAAATGGACGGCTCTTCTCGTTCAGCAACTCGAACACAGTTCGATCATGGCGGATGTCAGCTCCGATCAGCAGCAGCGCGGCCTAGAATCGGACCTGATCGTCGATCGCCCCACCGCTTCACGTTTGGGCATTACACCCGCGCAAATCGACAACACGCTCTATGACGCGTTCGGCCAGCGGCAGGTTTCGGTCATCTACAGCGCGATCAACCAGTATCACGTCGTAATGGAGATCGATCCACGCTACACCCAGTACCCGGCTGCGCTGCGCGATATCTTCGTCACGACATCGGGCGGCAGCGCCCCGGGCACTGCATTGACGAACGCTCCCTTGGGAACCGTTACAGCGGACAATGCCGCTTCGGCGCCATCCGCGGCTTCCGCGACTGCAACGGCCGCGGCAAGCGCCAACAATAATTCGGCGCGCAATGCCGCCATCAATGCACTGGCCAATGCCGGAAAAAGTAATACGTCGTCCGGCGCAGCGGTCTCGACCGCCGTGGAAACAATGGTGCCGCTCGCTGCACTGAGCCATTACAACGCCGGCAATGCGCCGTTGTCCGTCAACCACCAAGGCCTATTTGTCGCCGCCACGATTTCGTTCAATTTGCTGCCAGGCGCCTCGCTGGGCGAGGCGGCCGGGGAGATCAACGACGCCATCGCTAAAATTCGCATGCCGGCATCGATCCATGGCAGTCTCGCCGGCACTGCGCAGGTGTTTCAGCAATCTCTCAACAACGAGCCAGTTCTCATCGCAGCCGCAATCGCCGCGGTGTACATTCTTCTCGGCGTACTCTATGAGAGCTACATCCATCCGATTACGATACTTTCCACGCTGCCCTCGGCCGGCGTCGGCGCACTTCTCGCGCTGATGTTGTTTCACACCGAATTCGACATCATCGGCCTCATCGCGGTGATATTGCTGATCGGCATCGTCAAAAAGAATGCAATCATGATGATCGATTTCGCGATCGAAGCAAAACGATCACAAAATCTAAGTTCTTACGATGCGATTTACCAAGCTTGCCGTCTGCGATTCCGGCCGATCATGATGACGACCAGCGCCGCCATCCTCGGCGCGGTGCCATTAGCGTTAAGCTTTGGCAATGGCGGGGAAATCCGCCGACCGCTCGGCATTGCCATCATGGGCGGCCTTTTGATCAGCCAACTGCTCACGATCTATACGACGCCGGTCCTCTATCTTTATCTGGACCGGCTCGGTCAGTGGACACTACGCGTACGGCACCGGTGGTTGCCCGCGCTGTTTGGCCCCTCGTCCGCCCCCTAGACTTGCGCGGCTCCAGCCGTTCAACGGATGTAAAGCGGCTTTCTGCTGTAGCAGCACGGGACCGGGGCCGCGCTTATGTCATCGATCGGACCGAGTAATCTGCGCAAACGTTGGATGTCGGCTCGCGCCGCGAGAATGACAGGGCCTTTGGCCGCCTCATCGACGTCCGGATTCGACTCCAAATGGGCAATCAGCTTGGTATTTGCGTAGATGCCGTCGCGAATGCACCAATAGCAGATAATTTCGG
This sequence comes from Xanthobacteraceae bacterium, assembly GCA_035623195.1. Lineage (GTDB taxonomy): Bacteria > Pseudomonadota > Alphaproteobacteria > Rhizobiales > Xanthobacteraceae > BOG-931. The sequence continues at coordinate 13,989 of DASPTX010000051.1, forward strand.
CTTGACGAAAATCGCCGGCGCGAACCGGCACCGTCATCATGGCTAAACCGAAAACGACGCAAAGCGAAAGAAGCCGGCTCATCCTATGGCTCCAACGCACTTTGCGGCTATCATAGCTTCAACTTCAAAGGAATACCATTGATGGATAGCTCCGTGGCTATCGCCACAATGGCGCGACCGATTTTGGTCGACATATCATGTGACATCCTGCCGGAGCCAATGAAACATGCGCGGACGATTCTTGGAAGATTTTGCGGTCGGACAGGTTTTCCAGACCGCACGGTTGAGTGTCGAGAGGGAAGAGATCTTTGCCTTCGCGCGGCAATTCGATCCGCAACCTTATCACCTCGATGAGGATGCCGCCCGTCAGTCTCCATTTCAGGGCTTGGCGGCAAGCGGCTGGCATACGGCGGCAATGACGATGCGCCTTTTGGTCGACGGCGAGTTACGGCCGGCGGGCGGCATTTTGGGGGTCGGTTTCGACGAACTCAGCTGGCCGCGCGCGGTACGCCCCGGCGACGAATTGCATGCCGAAAGCGAAATTCTCGAAGTACGCCCCTCCAAATCGCGGCCCGATCGCGGCATGATCCGCGTTCGAACTACAACCTTCAATCAAAACAACGAGCCGGTACAAGTCTATACCGGAAATCTCCTGGTTCCCCGCCGCCCCGCCGAACCGGCGGGCCTGTAGCTTTACCGCAGCGAGGATTGCGCGATGCGCATTCTGGTGGTCGGCGTCGGCGCGTTCGGCGACATCGTCGCCGCCGGCGCCGGCCGGTTCGGCACCGAACTGTTCGCCGACTGCTGCGCCATTGCGACGGCCAACGGCTTTCCGTCCAGCGGCTCGGCTGTCGAGCGCAGCCGCGCCATGATCAGCGCACCGGGCTCGCCGATCGGGCCGTCGACGCTTCGCGAC
>DASPTX010000052.1:0-3692 GCA_035623195.1 Xanthobacteraceae bacterium
AAGTTTCTAAATCCTGTTTATACCCAAATGTCGCATAAGATTTCTTATGTATAATTATGTAATTATCTCAATAAGATAAGTATAAATCCAACATTGTAATTATGTTAAATCGACAAATACTCGATCTCCCGCGCCAACCCCGCCCGTCTTGAACCTTCTCCCCGGCTTTGACAACTCCGCAGCTCCTCGGCATACATAACTAACTTTTTAAATTAACACTGCCTAGCTAGGCCGTTGTCAGGAGGGCCTGGGATATTATGCGGCGCGATTTCGACCCCAAACGTCATGGGCTTCTCGCCCATACAGCTCAAGGGCAGTGCATCAATCTTGAGGTCCTTCAAAGTGCGGCTGGTTTTTATATGGGGTCATCGCACGATTTGTTCAAAATCGTACGCTAAGCCGCTTGCGATAGGAACGCATGGGAAATATGGCGTAGCGATCGGAAGCCAGGAGCGACGTTGCGGTCGTTCCAGATATAGTCGCCGGTCAGAGCGATGTGCTCCCAGCCGAGGGGAGCGACATGCGCGAGGAGATCGTCGCGAATGGTCACGTCCTGAGCCCGCAGATGCTGGACGGCGCGGTCGAGGTAGACCGTGTTCCAATGCACGATTGCGGCGGTGACGAGACTGAGGCCAGAGGCGCGGAAACTCTGGTTCTCGAACGTGCGGTCTCGGATTTCGCCCTGACGATGAAAGAAGATCGCACGCCGCAATGAATTGCTGGCCTCGCCTTTGTTTAGCCCAGCATGGCTGCGCTGCCGCAGGTCCGGATCGGAAAGCCACTGCAGGGTGAAGAGCGTGCGTTCGATCCGTCCGAGCGCCCGCAAGGCGCGCGACAGGGCGTTGCCGCCGCCCGCCGCGGCGAGCTTGCGCAAGATGACGGACGGGACGACCGCGCCAACCTCGATGGAGGCCTTGAGGCGCAAGAGATCGCCCCATTGATTGGCGATTGCGGCCGTCTCCACCGTGTCGCCGATCAACGGCTCGAGCAACGGATAGGCGCTGGGCTTGTCGATCGTATAGAGCTTGCGGTCCTTCAGGTCCTTGATCCGGGGCGCGAAGCAATAGCCCAGTAGATGGCAAAGGCCGAACACATGGTCGGTCGCGCCGGCGGTGTCGGTGTAATGCTCGGCGATGCGCAGGTCGGTCTGATGCGCATGATAATGCAGGCCGTCGAGAACGTATGGCGCCTCGCTCATCGTCGCGGAGAGCACCCTCGTGTGGAAGGGATCGTATCGGCCGGATACGTGGGTGTAGACGACAACGCCGGGATCAATGCCGTATTTCGCGTTGACGGCGCCGCTGGGTCCGGCGCGGCCGCCGGCGCGGAAGTATTGGCCGTCCGAGGACGAGGTTGTCCCGTCGTCCCAAATCGCCGCCATCGGGTGCTTGTGGTGGACATTGATGATGGCGGCGCGGGCGGCGACATAATTTTCGGCGCTGATATGCCATTGCGCCACGTTGAGGAGGTGATGGTAGGTGAGGCCGCGCGACGCGTCAGCCATGCGGGCGAGACCGAGGTTGGTGCCGTCGGCGAGGACAGCGGCCAACAACGCCGGTCTGTCGGCGGCCGGGTTGCCGGTGCGCAGGTGCGTGAAACGGTCGCCGAACTGGGTCCAGCTGTCCACGTCGCTCAGAACCTCGGTGATCCGCGCGCGCGGCAGCATGCCGTTGAGCCGGATGGCGAGGTCGCGCGCGGCGTCTGGGACGGCCGGCTTGGTGCGGGCGATGTAAAGCTTGCCGTCTTCGATCTCGACGCCGTCGAGTTCGCCGCGCGCGGCGCGGGCGGCCACGAAGTTCAGGCGTTCGTGTAGGGCCGCAGCGCGGCTCGCGATATAGCGTTCGGGATTGGTCTCATCGCCGATGCCGGCATTTTGCAGCGCTCCGGCCGGCAGCAGGTAGTCCTCGAAAGCGCGATAGTCGCGGCTGCCTGCCACCCAAATGTTGGCTCCCCTCAGGCGATCGCGCAGCGTGGCGAGCACCGCGGTCTCATAGAGCCGTCGATCCGCGGCGCCGCTCGCGAAGATCAACTTGCGCCATTTCGGCGGAAGGAAGGACGCCGGCGGGCGCTTGGGCAGGGGGCGGGCGCCGTCGCGGTCGAGCGCCTTCAAGAGTTCGATGGCGGCCAGCACGCCATCCCCTGGCGGGCTCGACTGAAACTGGAATGCCGCGAGGAAGCGGGGACTGAATCGGCGCAGAACCGAATAGCGCTCGGCGGCGGTCACGAGGATATCCTGGTCCGCGACATCGGCGACCGAGCCGATGATCGGCAGAGCCTCGTCGAGCCGCTTCATGCCGACCTCGCGATCGACGACGGCAACGCCGTCTTCTCCCGTGTCCCTGGCCTGTTTGAGGGCCGCGATGGTGCGGCGGAACAGAATCAGCGCCTTGGCCACGTCGCGCCTGGTGGCCTGGAAGCAGCGGTCATCCCTGTTCTGCGCCCTGGCGAACAGCGAACCCATGTATTTCTCGAACATGGCGAGCGTCGCATCCGCGAGCCGGGTCTCGAGGTTGGAGACCTGGGCGACGAGGATGGCCATCCGCCGCGCCGGCTCGAGAACGGCGATGTGCTGCACCGTCATGACGGCGCCCTCGTCGATCAATCGGCCGAGGCGCGCGGCATGAATGCGCGCCGATCGCTCTGCACCGATCCCGAGAGCGCGCACGTATTCGAGCCGATCGAGCAGAGCGATGATGTTGGTGGGCGCCGGCGACTCCGAATAATCGCGCAACCACGCGAAACGGGAGCGGCGCACTTCGGGATCGACCCGCAGCAAGCCATCGAGGGCATCCCGCACGGCGTCGGTCAGGCCATCAGCCAGCGCCTCGAAAGCCTTCTTTCGGGCCCGAGCCCGAGCCGCCAACCCGATCCGCTCCAGGACAGCCGCGGCAGGGAGCAGCACATTGGCGCCGCGCAAATGATCGAGCATCGCCTGGACAATCGGTTCGCCGCGATCGGTCGCCCAGGCTGCATCCGCGCCCACCCGCAGGCAGGCGCGCCAATCGGTTAGCCTGAAACTCCGAAGGGCCAAGTGCTTCTGGAGTTCGATCAGATGCTCACGGCGCGTCTCACCCCGACGGGCGTATTCGCTGAACAGAGCAGGATCGGCGCCGATCTGGCTCGCGACAAAGGAGAGCATCGGCGCCGGTGGCGCCTCCAAGGGTTCGAACGCGCGGCCGGGATAGCGGAGAGCGCAAAGTTGGATGGCGAAGCCCAAACGATTAGCTGCGCGCCGCTTGGCTCGCACGAGCGCCAAGTCCTCAGGGCCGAGCACATAGTGGCGGGCCATCTCGGCCTGGTCGACGGGGATGCCGAACAGGCGAGCACGCTGGTCGGACGACAGCAAGGCGCGAGGGGACATGAAGGCCTCCTTTCAATGGCGGGAGGCCAGTTCCTAGGGGCTCGAGTTGCAACGGAACAATTTTACTAGGTAAGCGGTCTACACCTCGGCCCAGACGATTGTCCGTGAGGGGATCGCCTAGCGGACAGTCGGACCTCGCCGCGGTGAAAAGAGAAAGCCCAGCATCTAACTAACCAAGGGCGACTAAAGCGGAAGCCGCCTTTGCCTTTGCGGGTGCGGGGCGCGGGGCTCAATCCAGGATTTCGAGCCAGTGCAGCCGCCCCAATTCGTCGCCCGCAACCAGACTGCCCTCTGGGAGTGCAGTGAGGCATGAGACTTGGGCGTCGACTTC
>DASPTX010000053.1:0-11703 GCA_035623195.1 Xanthobacteraceae bacterium
GCAGATTGGGCGTTAATCGTTGGAACTCAGCTGTGCCCTGTGATGCCACATGGTGGATGGAACGCACCACTCATGTTGGCTGCTCTTGCAGGCGTTGTTCATGACCGCCAACGTGCTAGCGGCAACGAGCGCAAGCGCGACGAAGACAATTACCAATCGGGTCCTCATTGTGTGACCTCCCTACTGCCGAGAAGTCTGGGTAGAAAAGCATGATAGACCCCGAGTTAGGTCTCCTCACTTGATAAAGGTCAATTTTGCGTGTTTCACATGCTGGCGCAAATCGGCCAGCGTGGTCATGATCTTGGGCGGAAATTCCTCAAATGCTTTGCCCAACGCTCTAGCGCAGCCCGCATTTCATCTGCATAGCGTGCGCGGTTATAGACCCCGCTCACGCCTGCCTTGTGTCCGCTCACATGATTAAGGATCGCTTCGATGATGTGTGGACGCCAAGCTGATCCGCCATCACAGTTGCGGCCGTGCGGCGAAGATCATGCAATCGCCAATCTGCAACGTCCGACCTTCGATCCAGCCCAGCTTTGGATTTTGACCATCCCTGAAAACCGCTTTCGCCTTCACCGAATACCGTATCCCGCTTTCGCTCCGGCGGCAGCAATGCCAATGCCTGCGGCGTAAGTGGCACCCGATGTTCTCTGCGGTTCTTCGTCCGTAGGGCAGGGATGATCCATTCTACCCCGTGGACTTCGTTCCAACGCATCGCGCCAACCTCATCCCGGCGCTGTGCAGTGAGAATGAGAAGCCGGACAATCCGCCCATAGTCATCATCGCCGCAGGCGGTCCAGATCGCTGCAAGCTCGGACTGCGTCAGTACTCGCTCTCGCGCCTTCGGTTCTGGCGGTCGATTACTCCCCGCAACTGGATTAGCGGCAATCTCGTAGCCCTCTCGGATAGCCCAATTAAACATCGCGCTTAGCGCCGCTCTTGCACGCGCGGCTGTCACTTCGCCCTTAGCGTCGTTGATCGCCGCAATCCGTTCCGCAACTTGCCGTCGTGTCAGCGTGAAAACCGAAACGGGATGCAGCGGCTTGCAATTTGCGCGAAGGTGCCTTGCAACTTCGACATAACTTCGTGGCTTCAACCGCTTTGCAGCATGCGCGAGATAAAGCTCCGCTACGCGCCCAACCGTATCCGCTGCCTCTTGGCGTGCTTGAGATTTCGCGGCTTGCGGGTCCTTGCCTGTAACAGCTTGCCCAAGCAACCGTTTCGCCTCTCGCCTTGCCGTTACCGGCGTCCAAGGCGAGCCATGTTCGCCGATAGTCACGAACCGTTGCCGCCCGAGCACTCGACATTTGAGAACATAAACCGCAGCTCCGCTTTGCCTACGGCAGCCAAACCCGCGCACAGCTTCCTTATGCCCCGCATCCCAAATGCTCTCACCGGGGGCGAGCCGTTCCACGTTCCGAATTGTGATTGCTGCAAGCATAGTCTGAGGTTCGCCGTTAGCTACCATCTAGCTACCACCATCTCGCGGATTTGTGTCGGGGCGAGGGCGTCGAAGACAATTGATTTGCTTGTGGATTACGGGCCTTGTCGGATTGCGTCGGTTTGCGTCGGCGACTTCGCTCAAACTTCGAATCTGAGGGTCGGGAGTTCGAATCTCTCCGAGCGCGCCATTGTTCAGAAAAATCCGATTGAGACCTCTCTAAAGTTGAATTCTTCCCGAAATCCGCCATCTGGAGAATGAAGACCAGTAGCACGTGTGGCCCTTTTGTGGAAAAGCCATTTAAGGCAAACCGCGGCGGCGCTATGCTAATGATGTTGGACCGGTCGCCCGGTGCTAACCGGGGACGAAGGACCGCCGGTTCGACAAAGCCCAACGATGCCGTCCGAGAACACGGCACGATTTGGGGACGAAGGCAAAGCCGCCGGTTTTTCTCATGACCGACGGCTTTGCTGTCTAATGCGTCGCGGAAAGCGCCGGCTGGCCTCATGCAAGCCTTTTGCGCAAGTTCTTTCGGTAGATTTCTTTATGTTGGAGTGAGGCCTCGCGGGTTGCCGCCGATTTCGGCGCGATTATTTATGACGGCGGCCATATTACGGCGGCTATCGCGTCGTCTGACGCTACTGCACGGTGACGCCGGCGCGCTTGACGACGTCGGCCCATTTCGCGATCTCGGATTGAACGAAAGGCGTGATTTCGGCGAGCGGCATGTTAAAGGGCTCACCGGCGGCTGCGGCGATGCGCTGCTGCACGATCGGAGTGGCGAGCGCTTTTTCGACCTCGTCGTGCAGCTTCTCGATAATCGGCTGCGGTGTCTTTTTCGGCGCCCAGAATCCGAACCACACATAGTATTGGTAATCGGGAACGCCGGACTCCCCGACGGTCGGCACATCCGGCAACAGCGGCGAACGTTGCGTACCGGTAACCGCTAGCGCGCGTACATTGCCGCCTTGGATCTGGCCCAACGCGCTCGCCAGATTGTCGAAGAACACCGGCACCTGTCCGGAAATGACGTCGGCGTAAGCCGGCTGGGCGCCGCGATAGGGTACATGCGTGAGCTTAATGCCGGTGATGAGTTCAAACTGCTCCATCGACAAATGCTGCCCGGTACCGGCGCCGGCGGAGGCAAAGTTGATTTCGCCGGGCTTCGCCTTGGCGAGTGCTATCAGTTCCTGGATCGAACGCGCGGGAAAATTCTTGCTCACGACGACTGCGAACGGAAACTTTGCCAGCATCGCGATCGGTTCGAAGTCGCGGATGGGATCGTAGGGAAGGTGCGCGAACAGGCTTGGATTGACTGCCATGCTGGCGATGAGGCCTGTGGTCAACGTGTAGCCGTCCGGCGCCGCTTTGGCGGCGGCGACAGTGCCGCTGAGAGAACCGGCGCCGGGAATATTTTCAACGACGAATGGCTGGCCGAGCTGTTTGGCGAGCTGCTCGCCGACGATGCGCGAAATAATGTCGGTCCCGCCGCCGGGAGTAGAGGCGACGATGTCGGTAATCGGCCGCGTCGGATAGACCTGCGCGAAGGCGGGCGACGCCAGCAAGCCAATTGCCAGGACGAGCGCCCCAAACCGAGCTCGATCGATCACGATGTTGACTCCCAACCTTGCCGGCCACCGCCGTTCGGCGTCGCCAGTCTTGCCGACGCCCGGGGCGTTTTCTAGCACGGCGCGGAGAAATGACGGCGGTGAAAGGCGACTTGCGAAGCCGCGCGCGATGTCGCAGCCGTGGCCGCAATATTATGTGCCTTAACACGTTTCAGCGGCGGTCTTTACACCGCCGGCCGACCATTTACCTCTTCTTGTTCGGCTTCTTGCCGACGCTAGTGCCTCATCACGTGAGCGCCGCGGTACTCCGCATCTGCGCCGTTTGCGGCTCTTTCGCGCGCGTCCGATCCGGCGCGGCCGGCAATTGCAGCACTGTAGCGGTCTGGCCGGGCACGAGCCTAGTCACCAGCACGATCTGGCCGCCAGGGAATTCGAGCGCATCGTGATGAACGTGAGGGTCGTCCATGTTGATCTGGCGGAATCGGGCCACGCGATGGGGGATGCGCGCTCTGCCGAACATGCTGAAGGCGCGGTCGAACTGCACATCGTTGTCGAAGGAAAGCTCCGTACCGGGGAGCAGGCAGACCGCCACATCGGGCTCACCGATTTCGGTAAAACCTCGCGTGATCGATTTGACGAAATCGGTGGAAACGAGCCTGTCCGCGACCTCGGCCGGCCGCGAAGCGATGAGATGCAGACTATAGTCACACATAGCAAGGCACTCCTCTCAAGGGCCGCCCTTACGGCTCTTCTTCTTGAACCCTCCCGTTGACCAAATGTTCCGAAGCGGTCCGCGGTCGGGCGCGCTGCCGACCGGCACGCCGTTCGAATGCGCATCCCCGGTTCGGCTTAAAAACATGTGTCGACGGGCGGACATATGGCATGATGGCCGTCACGGAGCTGCCAGCGCGGTCTGGGGATGGACGATTTAACGGCCGAGAAGCGCAATGACAGCCCAACGGCCGTCGTGGGCCCCGGTGACAAGCGCGGCAAGGGTAGAACCGACGATGTGCCGCGCGGCATCTTATGCATGCTCGCGGCGACGATCTTGTTTTCCAGCGCTTCGGCCGCGAGCAAATGGCTGGTTGGAGTTTATCCGGTCGGCGAGGTGCTATGCCTTCGTTCGCTCGCGTCTTTAATCGCCGGCGCCGCGGTGATTTTGCCAGTCAGCGGCCTGTCGGCCTTCGCCACGCATCGTCCGCGTGATCATCTAGCTCGCGGCCTTTCGCAATCGATCTCGCAACTGTGTCTGCTTCTGGCATTCAGCCTGATGCCGCTCGCCGGCGCGGTCGCCATCAACTTCTCCGCGCCGCTGTTTGCGGCGCTCGTTTCGATCATCTGGCTCAAGGAGCCGGCCGGCTATATTCGCGGCGGCGCGCTCTTGATCGGCTTCCTTGGGGTGCTGATCGTGACCAACCCGGGCACGAATTCCCTGACCCTCGGCGCGCTGCTCGCGCTCACCAACGCCGTCATGTACGGCACGGTGACCGTCGCGGTGCGCGGCATGACCAGGACGGAATCGGCCAATACGCTTGTGATATGGCAGCTCGCGGTGTTGGCGTTCTTTCACAGTTTCCTTTTGTTCTTCGGCTGGCGATGGCCGACGCCAATAGATTGGGCGATGCTGTTCGGCACCGGCTTTACCAATGCGATCGGTCAATGGTTTTGGACCAAGGCTCTGCACTTGGCGCCGGCGCCCGCGGTGACGCCGTTCTATTACTTGATGCTGGTCTGGGCCTTGATATTCGGATTTATTATCTGGGGCGAAGTCCCATCACCCAGCCTGCTCATCGGGTCGGCCATCGTCGTCTCGACCGGGCTATTTTTGTTCTTGCGGGAAGCTCGGCTACAGCGTCAATTGGCGGCGCGCTGATCTGACCGATATCGCTCTGCGGGTAAAATGCTAACCTGCTGCGATGGGGCCGGAAAGGCCGGCAAGAGAAGGGTGAGGTTGTGGAACGCCGGGATTTTCTAAAACTAGGCGCGGGCGTCGCCGCCCTGCCATTTGTTGCGCGGATCGCATTTGCGCTCGACTATCCGACAAGAGCCGTGCAGGTGATCGTTGGGCAGGCTGCCGCGAGCTCGTCCGACATCACCGCGCGGCTCGTGTCGCAATACCTTTCGCAGCATCTCGGTCAGCAATTCGTCGTCGAAGTGCGACCCGGCGCTACCGGCAATATTGCCACCGAGCAGGTCGTGCACGCGGCGCCTGACGGCTACACGCTGTTGCTGGTCAACTCGCAAAACACGATCAACGCCGCCCTGTTTCCCAAATTGCCGTTCGATTTCGTGCGTGACATCGCTCCGATCGCCGGAGTGTTCCGCGTTCCGCTGATCATGGAAGTGTTGCCGGACTTTCCGGCTAAAACCGTGCCGGAATTCATCGCCTACGCCAAGGCCAATCCGGGCAAGATCAACATGGCGTCCGCCGGTGTCGGCGGCCCGCAACATGTCGCGGGCGAACTGTTCAAATTCATGGCCGGCGTCGATCTCGTGCACGTGCCGTATCACGGCTCCACTCCGGCGGTTACCGATCTTCTGGCAGGCCAGGTGCAAGTAATGTTCGACGTCACGCCGACCGCGCTACCGCAGGTCAAGTCGGGAAGGCTCCGCGCGCTCGCGGTGACGACGCCGGAACGGATCGATTCGTTGCCCGACGTGCCGGCTATGGCGGAGTTTTTGCCTGGCTACGAAGCGTTCGGCTGGATCGGCTTCGGCGCGCCCAAGGATACGCCGGCGGCGATCGTCAATATTCTCAACAAGAGGATCAATGATGCGGTCGCTGACCCGTCGGTCCAGGCGCGCTTGTTGGATCTCGGCGGCCTCGTCATGCCGCCGAACTCGCCGGCCGAATTCGCCAAGTTCATCGCCGGAGATACCGAAAAATGGATCAAGGTGGTGAAGTTCGCCAATCTCAAACCTGAATAAGAGGAGACGCCCTTGAGAGGGGGGAGACCATGAAACCCGCGCGCAGGGACTTCCTACAACTGGTGGCAAGCGCGGCCGCTGCGGGCAGCTATCCCGGTTCGGCTCTTGCGCTCGACTATCCGACGCGACCAATCACGATCGTGGTGCCGTTCGCCGCCGGTGGAGCGACGGATATCCTGGCGCGGCTGCTCGCCGACCCAATGGGCAAATCGCTTGGCCAAACGGTCATCGTCGAGGACGTGACCGGCGCCGCCGGCAGTATCGGCGTTACTCGCGTCGTGCGCTCGCCGGCCGACGGCTACACGCTGAGCGTTGGCACGCTGACGACGCATGTGTTAATCGGCGGTCTTTATAAATTGGATTTCGATCTATTGAACGACCTAACGCCAATCGCCGAATTGACTTACGAGCCATTGCTCATCTGCATCAGAAACAGCCTGCCGGCGCAAAATCTGCAGGAACTCATTGCCTGGCTCAAGGCAAATCCCGGCAAAGCAAGCGTCGGCATCCCCGGCGCCGGATCGACCGGTAATCTCGCCGGGATTTCCTTTCAGAAGGCGACCGGCGCCACCTTCCAGTTCGTTCCCTATCGGGGCGATGGTCCGGCGGTGCAAGACATGATGGCGGGTCAGATCGACATGATGATCGAGCCGTCGTCCAACTTCACCGCTCAGGTGCAGGCCGGCACGATCAGGGCGATTGCCGTCCCGGCCAAAACGCGCCTTGCCAGTTTGCCGAACGTGCCGACGACCGACGAGGCCGGGCTGCCGGGATTCTATGCGTCGATCTGGTTCGGGATGTGGGCGCCGAGAGACACGCCAAAAGACATTATTGCAAAACTCAACGCCGTGGTCGTTGCCGCTTTGGCGGACGAAAACGTGAAAGAGAGACTCAACAAGCTCGGCCAGCAGGTCGCGGCGCGCGACCTCCAGGCGCCGGAAACATTCGGCGCCTTCCAAAGGGCGGAAGCCGACAAATGGTGGCCGATCATCAAGGCGGCGAATATCAAGCTCGATTGAATGGAAGATCAGTTCTTATCGGGCGTAATGACGATCTGCGTTTGAATCACCAACGCGCACAGCCTGCCGTCGTTGCGCGTGATGCGCGTCTGCCACACCATCGTGGTACGGCCGCGATGAAGCGGCGTGCACTCGGCACGAGCGACATCGCCGACGGGAATACCGGCGAAGAAATTCGTCTTGCTCTCGATGGTCGCGGTGCGACCGCCTTTCGGCAAGTTGGCGATGGTGGCTGTACCGCCGAGGTTATCGGCAAGGGCCATGACGGCGCCGCCATGCAGCGCACCGAACCGGTTGTTGAGCTCCTCGCGCACCGGGAGTTCGGCAGTGATCTTGTCCTTCGAAACGTGCGTAATTTTCATGCCGATTAAGGTGGCAAACGGCGGCTGCGCTTCGGCTTCGAGGTTCATGATTGCTCCAAAATAAGGGGCGCGGCCAAAGCCGCGCCCGCCGATCTCATCGACTGCGAAATTCGATTACCGCGGTTGCGGAACGACGCGCATATAAGGTTTCGGAGTCTTCCAGCCGTTGGGATAGAGCTTCTTTGCCTCTTCGTCGGTAACCGCGCCGGTGAGGATGACGTCCTCGCCTTGTTTCCAGTTCGCGGGCGTTGCGACGCGATGCTTGGCGGTGAGCTGGAGCGAGTCGATGACACGCAGCACCTCGTCGAAATTCCGGCCCGTCGTCATCGGATAGACGAGCACGAGTTTGATCTTTTTGTCGGGGCCGATGACGAAGACGTTGCGCACGGTCTGATTGTCCGCAGGCGTTCGACCCTCCGACGTGCCGGTCGTGCTCGCCGGCAGCATGCCGTAGAGTTTGGAAATCTTCAGGTCGGTGTCGCCGATCATCGGATAGTTGGGAGCAAAGCCCACCACGTCTTTGATGTCGGTCGACCATTTTTTGTGATTATCGACCGGATCGACCGAAAGGCCGATGATCTTCACGCCGCGCTTGTCGAATTCCGGCTTCAGCCGCGCCATGGTGCCGAGTTCGGTCGTGCAGACGGGCGTAAAATCCTTCGGGTGCGAAAACAAGACGACCCAATTGTTGCCGATCCAATCGTGGAAACGAATTTTACCTTCCGTGGTTTCGGCTTCGAAATCCGGAGCGGTATCGCCAATCTGAAGAGCCATAGAAAACCTCCCTGTGGGACAGCCCAGTCTTCTCTCAATGTACGGCGCGCATCTTGCGAATGCCAGCCCGGATGGTCGTCGGACCCGCGCAACATGATCCGACTGACTCCGCGGCGAAGTATGGAAAAAGTGAACTGACCGTCAGCCCGATTTGGCAGAAAATTTTCAAATCTTTTCAAAAGCGGCTGCGCCGCTGCAAGAGCGGCCGCAGTCGATTTTTCCGGGCCGCCGCTCACGTTGCCGTTGAGTGCCGTGACTTTGCCCTATCGGCGCCCTTGGCGAGCCACCCTAGCGTTGGATGCTGAAACCAAATTCGGAACTTGTGCCCGATCGATGCGCCGCCGCTGGAACCAAACGCCCCTTGGGCGAATTTGGCTCTGGCAGGGGAAGGCTATGCTCCAGGATGAACAGTGACAATAGCAATGACTTGCAGACCCACGGATCTTGCCTCGATCACGAGCGCGATCGAGCGCTCCCAAATCGTACTGCTGCGCGTTTCGACACGGCGGACGGTGGCACGCGTAGTCCGCCGCTTTGAGCTCCCCGCGGGCTTCGAAGACATTGACCGCGCGATCCTCGACTGGATCGCCGCCGAAGCCTTGGCTTCGCGCTGCGACTATCTGCTGCTGTAAGGTGCGATCCGGAAAAAATCTGTCCGGGACTTGATCCGGCTGGAAACCGGCTTTCCGAAAAGGATCTGCCTCACCAAAACCCGAGCGTGCAATCGATTCAATCGAAACGATTGCACGCCAGTGGCGGAGCTGCCTACTGCGTGGCGCCCGGCAGGCTGGTCGATGACAGACCCACGGTTCGCCCCGGGAAGCCCGCCGCATCGAAGTAGCGCGTCGTGCCGACTTGCTGCGCGTCCAGCACCGTGACGAGGCCGTTCGGCGCGGCATCGGAGGTGATGACGCGGCTCGTCACTTCGGGCACCGCGCCGCCGGGCAATGTTTCGGTAAGGACCCGGCCGACGAGGTTGCCTTTATCGTGCACGTCGAGATGCATCAATTCCGCGATGGTGCGTCCGAGATCGGCATTGCTGGCCGGCGCCGGATCGACGAATCGCGACTTGAAGTCCGGCCCCTGCATGGCCATGAAATTCCATGTGTCGGCGCGGCTAAACGAACCGTGCATGCCTTGGCCCTGCTGCAGGACCGTATCGGCGATCTCGACGGTGCACCGCACCGGCTCGCCGCAAACCGTGTCGAAGGAGCGGAAATTGACCGCAATCGCCGGGTGCGGCGTGACCGCGGAACCTTCAAGCGCGATATCGTCGAGTGATAAGGTGCCGGGCAATTTTCCGAGCTTCGAATCCACGAACAGCCCGCTCACATAATCCTGCGACAGGAGACTATCGACGATCCGTTTTGCGATCGTCTTGTCGCCATCGGGAATGTAGATCAAGTCCGATCCGCCATTGGCGGCGACGACGACTTTCGGCTTGTTGCGATCGCCGCCGATCAATCCATTGCCGGCCTTGGTGTGCTGGCCGTCTGCGATGGTCTTATAACCGTCGTCGGGATCGATCAACGGCATGTCGAGCGCGTGAGCCAAATCGAGCGCGACAAAACCGAGCGGCAGATGGTTGGGCAGGGCGTCGGCAAATTTGGTCTTTACCGTCGTGCTGGTATTGCTTTCTTTTGAAATGGTCGAGAACCCGTGGTCCGACGTCGTGATGATGTCGGTCGAGTCCAACAGGCCGAGCTCATTGAGGGCCGAGCGGATGCGGGCGAGATCGTCGTCGGCGTTGCGGATCGCGGCCAGCGAGGTCGGCCCGTTGATGCCAGGTGTGAGCGTGTTCAAGCTGTCGCCCTGATTGTGCTGCGTACCGTCAGGATCGCGCGACCAGAACACCAGGACAAACGGCTTGTTACGTTCCTTGAACAGCGGCAGCACGGCCCGCGTCGCGACCGAGGCGAAGTAATCCTGCTGCATGACATTGGCGCTCAGCGTACCGGGCTTGCTGACGTTGCCGGGATTCCCATTGGCGCCGCGCGTCGGAGCAGTGAGCGGCAAGTTGGCAGCCTTCATCCGCTCGGCAAGGTCTGCCGCGAGAGGAATGCCGGTGGGCGAACCGGTCGCATCGTCGACGATAACGGTTTGCTCTCCCGACCGTTCGGTCGGATCGAAAATCAGAACCGGGCCGACTTTTCCGATCGACGCGGTGCTGTAGCCCTTGTCACGCGCGAGCTTGAGGATCGTCGCTTCGTCGAGATAGTTGCCGGCGAAATGCGCGTCGACGTCGCCAAGCACAGCGTCGTTCTCGAGGAAGGGCGTCATGCTGCCGCCGGCGCCGGGAACCTCGAAGCCGGCATCGATCGTGTTGGAGAAATCGCCGGTATCGCCGAGCATGTGACCGGTTGCCATGCCCGATGCATTCGCCGTCGTGAAGGTCGGGAACAATGCGTGGCTATTACGCAGGCTAACTCCCTCCCGCGTGATCGACGCCATGGTGGGCGCGGTCGTGTCGTCGACCATGCGAAAGCGTAGGCCGTCGGAGATGAAGAGCACCACATTATGCGGCCGAGTAGCAGGCGCTTGCGCAAAGGCGGTTGAGCCAAAAATACCTTGTCCGAGAGAGACTTGGAGAAGTGCGGTACCGAGGAGAAGCGGCCAACGCATGAGGGAAGCTCCGGCGCAATGGAAAATGCGATCTTTTTGACGAAGCGGAATGACAGTCGTGTGACGCGCGCTATCCCGAAACGCGGGACGATTGCGCACTGGCATCCCTTCGCTCCGCCGCCCTGTCTCGCGTTCGGCCGGCGTTGAAATTCCGGCTTCTTGGTTCTCTCGATCGATTTTTCGGAATTTTTCGGGAGATTTTATTTTGGCGAAATCGAGCCGAAGCTCGTTCCCTTGCGCTCGCTTGACAAGTCCTCGGTGCTTGGTTTGCCCTTGGTTCTTGAAAAGTCTCTGCGCGCCTCCCATCGGTCGCCAGCCCTTGCTGGGTTCGACAACCGGGCGAGATGTCGAGCGGCAAACGGGAAGCGCTTTCGCAATAAACGGGATTAGCGGAATTTTGCGAAGGCCCAATTCGCCTGTGAAATCAGAGCGCTATGGCTGCCAAAACGCAGGCCTTGGCGTAGCCCAGGCAGCCGTTTCCTGGCCGCCCTTTGGCAGACGAATCAATGGCGCCGAACACACAATTGGTTAAAGCGAGGTTCGGAAACATGGTGAATAAGACTTTAATAACCATTGCC
Organism: Xanthobacteraceae bacterium; assembly: GCA_035623195.1. Taxonomy (GTDB): domain Bacteria; phylum Pseudomonadota; class Alphaproteobacteria; order Rhizobiales; family Xanthobacteraceae; genus BOG-931. The sequence continues at coordinate 11,293 of DASPTX010000053.1, forward strand.
TGATCTACTGCCCGCATAGAGTTTTTGTGGGCGTGTCATGAGCAGAGTGTGTAAGGCGTGCCAACATTTGAAGCGTCGCTGCCGGCGAACCGGCGTCCCAGCTGGCGCGCGAGACTATGAGCTGAACCCGTCGACCCTCTACCGGCATCGGACCAACTGCCTCAAGCTCGGTTCATCCAACGCCATTATGAAAGCGGCAGTGCGCAGCACCGCCGCCGCTGCGCTATTGCCATCCAAAGAGAACCTTAGCGGCGCCTATCTGGACCTGCGCAATCGGATTGATCAGATCGTGGCGCAGGCCCAGGCCGAGGGCTCGTTGGCCATTGCGGTCTCCGGGCTCAACTCCTTGCGGCAGACGCTCGATAGCTTAGCGCGGCTCGGCGGGCATGTTGGATCTGTGGTGCCGCCCAA
>DASPTX010000054.1:0-68726 GCA_035623195.1 Xanthobacteraceae bacterium
GATATCGATGCCGGCCTCCTTCTGCTTGGCGACCACATGACGCACCGCCTTTTCCATTTCCGCCTCGAACAGCGCCTGGTCGTAGCTTTCGCCGGCTTCGCGCCCGATCAAGAACTCGCTCAGTGTCTCGTTGCGCGGCAGGCTGCCGACATGGGTGGCCAGAATGCGGTCGCGACTGACAATCACGGTAGGCTCCAAACTTTCATGGCCGGACCTCGTTCCGGCCATCCCCGTCGTCCGTTGCAGTTTTAAAGGGGCGGATGCCCGGGGCAAGACCGCCATGACACTGACGATCGAGCGGCATCACTACCGGATTGCGGTCATTTTCACCATCGGCATAATAGCCCGAAAAGCCTGACCTAGGTTGAGGAAACGAAGGGATGAAGAGCGTTCCGCCGCGTGAACCGCCCGCCGCGCCCGCAATCCCGCGCGACTACAATTTCGCCGCCGACATTCTTGCGCGTAATTTCGACGCCGGCCGCGCCGGCAAGGCCGCCTTCATCGATCATCGCGGCAAATACAGCTACGCCGATCTCGCCGACCGGGTCGAGCGTTTCGGCCATGTGCTGCGCTCGCTCGGGCTGCGCGCCGAGGAACGCATCCTCATTTGCCTCCTCGACACCATCGACTGGCCGACCGCGTTCCTCGGCGCGATCAAGGCTGGCGTCGTCGCCGTTCCGGTCAACACGCTGATGACGGAAAACGATTACCGATACATGCTCGACGATAGCCGGGCGCGGCTTCTCGTCGTCTCCGAGGAACTGTTGCCGAAATTCGAGCGCGCGATCGCCGCGTCGAAGACCATTACCCACGTCATCGTCTCCGGCGAAAAGACGCACGGCCATCCGCGCTTCGCCGATTTGCTCGCGGCCGCGAAAAGCGATCCCGTCACGGCGCCGACCACCTGCGACGACATGTGCTTCTGGCTCTATACATCGGGCTCGACCGGCAAGCCGAAAGGCGCCGTGCACACCCATGCCGACCTCAAGCTCACCGACGAGCTTTACGCCAAGCCGATCCTCGGCATTACCGAGAACGACATTTGCTATTCGGTGGCGAAGCTGTTCTTCGCCTATGGGCTCGGCAATGCGCTGACTTTTCCAATGTCGGCGGGCGCCACGACCGTCCTGTTGCCGCAGCGGCCGACGCCGGACTTGGTCGCCGATCTTCTCAAGACGCACAAAGTGACGATTTTTTACGCCGTGCCGACATTCTACGCCGGCTTCCTGGCGAGCCCGGCAGCGCCGCAGCGCTCCGAACTCGCCGTCCGCCGTTGCGTTTCCGCCGGCGAAGCGCTGCCGCCCGATATCGGCCGGCGCTGGAGCGAGCGCTACGGCGTCGACATCCTCGACGGCCTCGGCTCGACCGAAATGTTGCACATTTTTCTCAGCAATCGCCCCGGCGACGTCAAATATGGAACGAGCGGCAAACCGGTACCAGGCTACGACATCCGCCTCGTCGACGATGACGGGCAAGTCGTCGGCGCGCCCGGCGAAATGGGCGAACTGCACGTTCGCGGCCCGACCAGCGCGGTGATGTACTGGAACAATCGCGAGCAGTCGCGCGCCACCTTTCTCGGCGAATGGACGCGCTCCGGCGATAAATACGTCGTCGACGAGAACGGTTACTTCGTCTACTGCGGCCGGCGCGACGACATGCTGAAAGTATCGGGCATGTACGTCTCGCCATTCGAGGTCGAAGGCGTGCTGCAAAGCCATCCCGACGTGCTCGAGGCCGCCGTGGTCGGCTGGCCGGATGTCGACAAGCTGATCAAGCCGAAGGCATTTGTCGTGCTCAAAGCGCCGGACAAAGCGAGCGCGGCATTCGCCCAGAAACTCCAGGACGAATGCCGGCAAAAGCTCGCCGTCTACAAATATCCGCGCTGGGTCGAGTTCCGCAGCGAATTGCCGAAAACCGCGACCGGAAAAATCCAGCGCTTCAAGCTGCGCGCCGAAGCCGAGGCCCGCTGACGGGAACTGATCTCGTGCCTAACTCGGCCTTACTTGACCTTACTTGACCCTACTTGGCCCCTTGGCCGGCCATCGCGTTCTTAATCAGGCCGACGATGGCGGTGAGGATCGCGCCCGAGACGCCGCCGCCGACCGCTTGTCCAACCAATTGCCCGATATCGACATTGCCGGCCACGCCCTGAAGTATCGGCAAGAGCGAGGTGAGCAGCGTCCCGCCGCCGGCGCCGCCGAGCGCGCCGGCGATCGTATTGCCGAGCGCGCCCAGATCGAGATTCTTCATCGTTGCGCCCGCGGCATTGCCGCCCAGGGCGCCAGCGATGAGCTGGATAATAAGATTGATAATCGTCGCTGACATTTCCTACCTCCATGGTTGCATTCCAGTCCCTGCTCATTTCAACCGTGAAACACGCGATAGCGGCGTGTTCATTTTCCCTGGTTGAGCTGCCGCGCGCTTCTCGCCATTTCAAGGCAGCTCACCAGATCGGTGTAACTTGCCATTCCCCCCATTTCCGATCCGATGCAGTTGGTCTTTTCCAACGGCGAGAACGTCGACCATTCGCCGACGAGTTTTTCCCGGATCGCTTGTTCGCTCTTGATGCACTGCCTGAAAGTCAGATCTGGATCGCCCTTTTCCGTCGGATTGGCCGCCTGTTGCGCGATGCCGCGGCACACCGGATCGATGTTGAGATCGGGAACCTCTTGCGATTGCGCCGGCCGCATCGCAAGCAACATCAAAACCGCCGCCGCGGCCGAACCTGCCGCAAGGCCTCGTGCGGCGACGACGGTTACAAGTGCGCGTTTCATCGGCTTTGCCCCCTCTTAGGCTCGATCTCGGCGGGCGCGCCGACGACGCGCCCGCCCTTTCGCCGTTTCGCTATTGTCCCTCGTGTTCCTTCAACACTTCATCGACCTTGCGTTTAACCGCCTCGAGATTGAACGAGGCCGGCGCCTGCATCGGCGGATAATTGATCGCTGTTTCCGCCAACTTCGCCACCTGTTGTTGGACAAGAACGAAGCGCCAGAACTCGCGAGCGTAGAAGTCGTTCATATACCCGCCGCCGAGGTCATTGAGATTTTCGCCGCGAATCGACGGCGTCCGCTCGAACGGGTCCTGGCGCAAATTGACGATCGACGGCATATCGGTCGTCACCTTTTCACCCGGCCAGCCGAACGGCTGCTGATAGAACTGGAACTTGAAGTCGTCGATGCGGATGGCGCCAAGCGTCGGGCCGCCGAAGTAGAACAGTTCGTGGCGCGCCGACGGTCCTTTGCCGAGCAGAAGATCGAGCTGGTTATAGCCGTCGAGATGGTTCTTGTAGGTTCGGTCGCCGAGCTTGACGCCTTCCAAGAGCTGCTGGGTAATGTTCGCATTGCCCGCGGCCGCGCAAAGGGTCGGGAACCAATCCAGCCCAGAGAAAATACCGTTCTCGACCGTGCCGGCTTTGATCTTGCCCGGCCAGCGGATGATGCACGGCACGCGGAAGCCGCCCTCGAACACGGTGCCCTTGGTGGCGCGGAACGGCGTCATGCCGCCGTCTGGCCAGGTAAAGACTTCCGCGCCGTTGTCGGTGGTGAAGATGACTATGGTGTTGTCGGTGACACCAATGTCATCGAGGTGCTTCAGCAAATCGCCGATGTCATCGTCCATCTGCGCCATGCCGGCTTCTTCGAGGCCGTAATTGCTCTCGTAATTCATCTTCGCCTGATACTTCTTCGACAGATAAGTGAAGACGTGCATGCGCGTGGTGTTGTGCCAGATGAAGAACGGCTTGCCGGCTTGCTTCGCCTGATCCATGAAGTGCTTCGAGTTCTCGACCAGCACCGCATCGAAGGTCTCCATGTTGTATTTGGCGGGGCGGCTTACCTGCCAGCCCTGATGATCCGCGCCCATATCCGGGAACGGCGCCAGCGGGCCCTCATCGACGATGCGCTGCTTGCCGACTCTCCCCCAGCGCGGCATTTCGGTCGGATCGTCAGTTTCGGTCGCGTAGCAGTGAACCAGATTGCGGGGGCCGTATTTGTCGATCCAGTCCTGCGGATAGTCGAACCAGTATGGATCCGACATCGCGTCGAGGTGGTATAGATAACCGAAGAATTCGTCGAAGCCGTGCACCGTCGGCAGGAATTTGTTCAGGTCGCCGAGATGATTCTTGCCGAATTGGCCGGTCGCATAGCCGAGCGACTTGAGCGCTGTGGCAAGCGTACAAGCCTGATCCGGGAGGCCCACATCCGCGCCTGCCTGGCCGACGGTCGTCAGTCCCGTGCGTAGCGGCAATTCACCCGTGATAAAGTTGGCGCGGCCGGCGGTGCAGCTTGCCTCCGCGTAGTAGTCGGTAAAGCGCATGCCTTCAGCGGCGAGTCTATCGAGGTTCGGCGTCTTGCCGGACATGATGCCCTGGTGATAGGCGCCGATATTGAACCAGCCGACGTCGTCTCCCATGATGACGAGAATGTTCGGCTTGCCCAAGGGCGCCGCCTGTTGCGCCTGTGCGACGGCCTTCTGAACACTAGCGGCCGTGCCGAGCGCCGACGCGGCAGCCAACGTCGTGCCGCCGAGCAGCATATTACGGCGGTTGACGGCGTTGCCTTCTACGTTTGGCTTGTCTCCGTTGTCTTGACCGGACATTACTCACTCCCTCGTCTGACGATGCAACGAAAGCCAAGATGGCTCGTGGACGTGTCCACCGGCTCCGCATGGCGAGCGGCCGGGCGGTAACGCCGGCAGTAATTCGGCGCGCACAGATGCGAGCCGCCTTTGATGACCTTGCGGGGAATTCTGATTTGCGGCTGGCAGGGGTCGTAGCTTGCTTCCTCGCCGCCGCCGCGCGGATTTTCCGGAATGCAACACGCTTTTTGCGCGTCGGGTTCGTGCTTGGCGGACCACCAATCGGCCGTCCATTCCCAAACATTGCCGATCATGTCGTAGATGCCGTAGCCGTTCGGTGGAAACGCCGTCACCGGCGAGGTCCGCTCGAAACCGTCCTCGCAAAGATTTTCATGCGGGAAATTTCCTTGCCAGGTATTGGCCATGTGGCGGTCGCCGGGCGTCAGTTCGTCGCCCCAGGCGAATTCGGCGCCGTCTAATCCGCCGCGAGCCGCATATTCCCATTCGGCTTCGGTCGGCAGCTCCTTACCCGCCCATTTGGCATAAGCGAGCGCATCGGAATAAGCGACATGCACGACGGGATGATTGTCCAAACCGTGAATGTTGCTCTTCGGCCCGTAAGGGTGGCGCCAATTTGCGCCCTTCAAGAATCTCCACCACTCGCCCCAGTTTTTCAGATCGACGGGATGACCCGGCGGCGTGAAAACGAGCGAGCCGGCATAGAGCATATGCGGCAGCGCGCCGGGATAATTTTTCGAATCGGGAGGAATTTCGGCGAAGGTGACGTGCCCAGTGGCACGGACGAATTCCTTGAACTGCCGGTTGATCACCGGCGCGCGGTCGATCCAGAAACCGCTGACGGCGACGCGATGGACCGGCGCCTCTTCCGTGTAATACTTGTCCGATCCCATGCGGAAGGTGCCGCCGGGAATCCACACCATGTTCGCCGGCGCCGATTGCTCCGGCCGCTCCGCCAACGCAACACGACTTTCGTGCATGGACTTCCCGTCTTACACGAAGCGCTGTTGAAGCATCGCGACGGCCGTCGCACCGGGCGATACTCTCAACGTTGGTCGTTCGTCACAGGCCCTTAGTTCATGCAAAAGTCCAAACAGATACTGCAAAAATGCATGTCATCCTGTTTTGTTCCACCAAGGAATGCGCTTTGCCGACACTCCTTGGTGGTAGAGGATTCATCGTCATGTCTCATTCGGAGACACCTTGATCGATTAACGCGGCGGCAGCCATTCATCGCGCGGACAAAATCGGCGCCTTGGGCGCCGCCGCCCCCTCGACGCTTTCCCCGTTTCAAAGCCACGAACGCCGCCGCGGTGCTGCACCTCGATCGCGCCTTTGGATCGCGGGATTGTGAACGGACGCAAGGATCGGCGACAATGGCCGTGAGCCGATCCATTGGGGGTAGCGCCATGACGCCGAGCCGTCGCGAGCTCTTGCAACTGGCTGCGACCGTCGCCGCACTGGCGCTAGACGCGCCGGTCACTCGGGCGGAGACCTACCCGGCACGTCCCGTCCGGATCGTGTCCGGTTTCCCGCCGGGCGGCATATCCGACACCTATGCGCGCCTCATCGGCCAGTGGCTGTCGGAGCATCTCGGCCAGCAGTTCATCGTCGAGAACAGGCCGGGCGCGGGCGGCACGCTTGCCGCCGCCGATGTCGCCAAGGCGGCGCCTGACGGCTACACGCTCCTCCTCACCACCTCGGCCGACGCGTGGAACGAGACGCTTTACGACAACCTCAATTTCCACGTTCCGGCCGACTTCGCGCCGGTCGTGACGATCTCGCGGGGCGCCGGCGTGCTCGTCGTCAATCCGTCGGTGCCGGCAAAATCGGCGCCCAAACTGATCGCTTATGCCAATGGCAATCCCGGCAAGGTGACCGTCGCATCGGCCGGCGTCGGCAGCGCCCCGCACATGTTTTGGGAACTGTTTCGCAGCGTGACCGGCGTCGACATGGTGCACGTGCCCTATCGCGGCGGCGGCCCGGCCGTCACCGACCTCCTTGGTGGGCAAGTGATGGTCTATTTCGGCACCTTCGCCTCGACGATCGAAAATGTCAGGGCGGGCAAGCTGCGGGCACTCGCGGTGACTTCGGCGACGCGCGCTGCAGTCCTGCCGGACGTGCCGGCCATGGCGGAATTTTTGCCCGGCTTCGAGGCGAGCATCTATGTCGGCATTGCCGCGCCGCGCGGCACGCCCACCGCAATCGTCGAGACGTTGAACAAGACAATACGGCTTGCGCTTTCCGACGCGGCGATGACGCGGCGGATCGGCGAACTCGGCGACGCGCCGCTTTCGCTGTCGACGGCCGACTTCGCCAAGCTCGTCGACGACGAAACCGAAAAGTGGCGCAAGGTGATCCTGGCCGGGCATATCAGGGCGGAGTAGGCGAGGCGGATTGCGGACCAGCATTGCCCGCCCGCCCCCAAGGGCCAAATAGACAATTCAGTGGCAATTCTGGTATGGCGTTGCCGCTACGCCAGTCTGCTAAGCCACTTTTGCCGCGGTAGCTCAGCCGGTAGAGCAACGCATTCGTAATGCGTGGGTCGGAGGTTCGAATCCTCTCCGCGGCACCAGTTTTCATTCCACCAGCCGGCAGAGTTCTGTCCACCCACTCGTCATGCGCGGCGAGTCGGCCGCTTTGGGTTCGAATCCTCTCCGCGGCACCATTCTTTTTGGAAGGCGCGTGTCACGCGAGCTTGACCCGCATCCGTGCGGCCGCCGTGAGCCGGAGCGTCAAATTCTCTGCGCGGCTGTTCGGATGAAATCCGCCGTTGTCGAACGACGGCGAAACGATCACGGAACTTTGGTGTGGAAATTGGTGCCGTTGAGGACGCCGGTGGCCGCTCGCGCCGGCGGGCCGCCAATCCCGGCGGGGCCCGAACCCCGACGTATCATGCCGCCGCCATCGATGACCGGCGCGGCCGGTAGCGATCTGGCCGCGGTCGCGACGGAATTCGCGCCGCGCTCGCCGACCGGCGCCACCGAGTGCCTCTCAGACTGGTGGACAGCGATGCCGACGGAATTGACCGCCACGGCGCCTTCGGCATTCGCCCCGCCGTTGCCGGCAACGCCTCCTTCCGCCGTGCCGATGGCGCTGGTTGTGGCGCGGCCGGCGGCGTTCGTGGCTCCCCTGCCGACGATAACGGTCTCGGCGCTGCCGATTGCGTTGATGCGCCTTGCCGTCGCTGCGCGCGCGCGATCTTGCACGTGGGCGCCGGTGGTTCGTGTCGCCGTCACGCCCGGCAAGACAACACCGGGAATGCGTTCAGGCTGGCCGACGCGCGCCGGATGAAAAAAGACGCCTCCCCTCTGACCGATCGCCGGCGCAGCTGTCTTGCCTTCGATCGCCGCCAAACCTCTCCTGCCGTTCGGCCCGGGTTGGACGGTGATGCTGGTGTCGATGGGGCTGTTGGCAAAAGGATCGCTACGCGCGGGAGCGTTGGCGAAGGGACCGTTGATCACCCGTGCGCCGGCCGCAGGTCCGTTGGGACCGCCGGTGACTGAGTTGTTGGTGGCGGGATTGTTGATGACCGGTTTGCCGATGACTGGATTGCCGATGTCTGGGCCAGGCGCCACGGGGTGGCTGGCGACCCGGCCGGCGGTGACCGAAGCGCCAGCCGGAGCGCCGACGGCCGGGTTTCCGGCGCCTCCGCCACCCGGCGCCGCCCGCAGCGCAACGCCGCCGCCGCTCGCCGTATTGGCACGCGCGCCGATTTCCGGTTTGGCGTTTCCCGACGACAGCGGCATCGGCGCCAACAAGCCCTGCGGCGCCGCGGTCGGCTCGGTGTCGCCTCCGCCGCGCGCGGCGGCGTTCGCTTCGATGGCGCGGCCGGCAGGCGCGCTCGGTTCATGAGCGGCGTCATTATCTTGTATTTGCTCGGGCGCAGCCGGCAGCGCGAGAGGCTCACTTCCGGGCGCCGGCGCGGCGTTGCTCTGCTGCAGATTCGGCGCCGTGCTTGGTTCCGGACTCGGTTGGAGATTTGGCTCTGAACTTGGCTGCAGGCTTGGTTCCGGATTTGGCGCAGCCGGCGCCGGCGCAAGATCGATCATCAGCGGCTGGGTGGGCGCCGCCCAATGCCACTTCAGGACCGCTATTACGACGCCGCCATGCACGAGCAACGCGACCGCGGCGCTGATCGTCCAGAGGCGAAGTTGCGAGCGATTTTCGTTCATCGAAGCCAACGCACGGAAGCGCGCTTACAGCGCCATCATACCAGAAATCCCGGCGCATTCGATTTCCGGCGGCCCGTTTTGGCGTAAGTGGGCCCGAGGGCCCTAGTGTGCAATGGTAAAAATCGCAGTTTCGCGTTGACGCTAATTGCGGTTTACGCGGCGAGTCAACGCATTTACCAATCGGTGTGCGAGTCGCGGGGCCGGAAAATGCGCGCAACAATCGCATTATCATTTGGCATGATTTTCTTCGGCGCCGGCGCGCTCGCGCAGCAGTGCAATTTCAAATGCACCTGTGCCAATCCGTCCGAAGGCTTCGTCGCCTGCAGAAGCCTGACCCAGCAACAATGCGAGCAGGCTGCGGCGCGGGCTTCAGTGGGCGGCGCGGTCTGCACCGGAGCCATGAGCGCAACCTGCCAAACCGAGAAGCACGTTGCTCCTCCTCCCGGAAGCTACGCGCAAACCTGTCGCGATTGTCAAAACGACTGCACTTTTCTGCTCTGCAATTGCCGAAGCCCGGACGGAACAATAAAGCAAACCGGAATCGATTATGCCGCGTGCCCCGGCCATGCGATCGCGAATGAAAGTGGCAAATTAATTTGCAGCCGATGACAATTATTCATCGCTTTTCACTCTCGCTTTGATTCTCACAATAAACGGGGCAATTTTTAAGCGAGTCGGCCACGCTCGGCCCGTCACTTGTGCCGCAACACACGGCATCGGTTCGCTTGTGAATAACTCTCAGTGTGGCGGCGCGAGCACAGTCAAGTCGCGCGTCTTTGCGATACATTCGCGACTTACGCGCGCGTCACCGTGATGCGCGGTCGCCGAGTCTCGATTATGCCCGACCGTTCGAACAAGCGGGTTCGCTCGATATTCTTTGCAGTGGCGTCGACGGCACTGCTGACGAGTTGCGCGGTCGGTCCTGACTTTACCGTTCCTTCCGCTCCCGATGTCAATCGCTACACACCGGAACCGCTGGCGCTGCACACATCTTCGACCGACGCGCCGACGGGTCAGCCGCAACATTTCCTGCCGGGGCGCGACATCCCGCAGCAATGGTGGGTGCTGTTCAAGTCGCCGGCTTTAAATGCGCTCGTCGAGCAGGCGTTGAACAATAATCCGAACCTGCAGTCGGCGATCGCCACGCTGCGCGCCGCCAAGGAGTCGGTCTATGCTCAGGAGGGCAAGTACTTTCCGCTGGCGCAATACAATTTCAATCCGACGACCCAGAAAAATGCCCCGGCCGTCGCGCCGACGCTGGCATCGGGGCAAAACCCGTTCAACCTTTACACCAATCAGGTTTTGGTCTCGTACACGTTCGACGTCTGGGGCCTCAACCGGCGCACGGTGGAATCGCTCAAGGCACTGGCCGACACCCAGGGCTTTCAGGTCGAGGCGGCCTATCTGACGCTGACCTCGAGCATCGCGCTTGCCGCGATCAACGAGGCGTCGCTGCGCGGCCAGATTGCCGCCACCGAAGAGCTTATTTCGATCAACACCAAGATGCTCGATATCCTGCACAAGCAGTTCGAGACCGGCTTTGCCAATCGCAATGACGTGGCGCTGCAGGAAGCGGCGCTGGCGCAAGTCAAGGCGACGCTGCCGCCACTGCGCAAGGCCTTGCAGCAGAACCGCGACCTGATCGCGGCGCTGGCCGGCGCCTATCCGAGTCAACAGCCGCGCGAGACCTTCACGCTCGATCGATTGCGGCTGCCGACCGACTTGCCGGTGAGCCTGCCGTCGCAATTGATCGAGCAGCGGCCGGATGTGCGCGCCTCGCAGGAGCAGCTGCATTCGGCGAGCGCGCTCGTTGGGGTCGCCACCGCCAATATGCTGCCGTCGTTCACCATCAGCGCCAATGGCGGCACCATGAATACGGTGCTGGCCGGCCTGCTCTCGCCGGCCAACGCCTTTTGGCTCATTGGCGGCAACATCACGCAGACGCTGTTCGACGGCGGCACGCTCTTGCATACGCTGCGCGGAGCCGAAGACACCTACGACGCGGCGGCCTGGAACTACCGCAATACCGTGGTCGGCGCCGTGCAGAACGTCGCCGATTCGCTGCGCGCGATCCAGAACGACGCCGATCTGTTGAAGGCGGCGCGCGACTTCGAGCGCGCCGCCAAGATCAGCTTCGATCTGGCGCAACAGCAGATACAGACAGGCTACGCCAATATCTTGATCCTGCTCACCGCGCAGCAGACCTATCTGCAGGCCAGCATCCAGGTAGTGCAGGCGCGCGCGGCGCGCTTGTCCGACACGGTGGCGCTGTTTCAGGCGCTCGGCGGCGGCTGGTGGAACCGGATCGAGCCGCCGACCGAGAAGATCCTCGACGTGACCACCGGCCAGGCGGCGACGCTAGTCGATGCGCATTATGCGCCAGAGGCGAATGCACCCGCCGCTCCCGCTCTCGTCAAGCCAGCGGAGTAAGCCGCGAAAGCGCAGCCTTGACCCGCACATTCATTCCGCAGCTGCGTCGCATCGATTTGTCCGCGACCGGCGGCCGGATCGGCGTCGCGCCGAACCATCCGGCGCCGTCCTGCGGGAATACCAGCGCCTCAAGCCGATCCGAATCTCGCGGAGCATGGCGGCGATGCGCGACGGCGCAATGACGAAATCGGTTGCACTCAGTGCCGACGAAGTTGCTATCATTTCCGCGCGATCGGCTCTTTTGAGGGAGATTTTCTTGCCAGCGATGTCCGGAAAACGCGCGTTTCTCGAACTCCTTAAACAAGAGGGCGTCGAGATTCTATTCGGCAATCCCGGCACCACCGAATTGCCGCTGATGGACGCGCTCGCGGTCGACAACGAGCTACGCTACGTGCTCGGCCTGCAAGAGGCGACCGTGATCGGCATGGCCGACGGCTATGCGCAGGCCTCCGGCAAGCTCGCCGTGGTCAATCTTCACGTCACGCCCGGCCTCGGCAATGCCATGGGCATGCTGTACGACGCGCAGAAAGCCGGCAGCCCGATCCTCGTCACCGCCGGACAACACGACCAGGATTTCAACACCACCGAGCCGATCCTGTGGGCCAACCTGCCGCCGATCGCGCGACCGCTGGTGAAATGGTCCGCCGAGGTCCATCGCCTCGCCGACCTGCCGCGGCTCGTGCATCGCGCGGCAAAGACCGCGCTGGCGCCCCCGACCGGGCCGGTCTTCCTGTCGCTGCCGGGCGATATTCTTAAAGCCGAAGGCGAGCTCGACCTTCTGGCGCCGACCCGCATCGCGGCAAATCTGCGCGGCGATCCGGCCGCCGTCGAGCAAGCCGCGTCGATCCTGGCGCAAGCCAAGCGCCCGCTGCTCATCGCCGGCGATGCTGTGGCGCACAGCAAAGCGCATGCCGAATTGATCGAGCTTGCCGAACTTCTCGGCGCGCCGGTCTATAGCGAACTCGTGCCGTCGACCGCCTCGTTTCCGGCGTCGCATCCCTTGTTTCGCGGCGGCATGACCCGCATGCAGGGGCCGGTGCGAAAAATCCTCGAACAATACGACGTGCTGTTCTCGGTCGGCGGCGACCTGTTCACGCTGTCGCTGCCGTCCGACATCGAGCCGATGCCGAAGGATTTGACGCTGATCCATCTCGACAACGATCCGTGGGAGCTCGGCAAGAATTATCCGCCGCAAGTCGCGATCCTGGGCGATCCAAAAGCGACGCTGCCCGACATCGTCAAAGCGGTGCGCGACCGCATGTCGGGCGGCGCGCGCGGCGCGGCGCGCGAGCGGCTCGAGGCGGCAAAAGCGGCGACGCTCGCCGAGCGCGAAGCGCTCAAGGCCAAGGCGCGCGCGACGGCGGGCGCGACGCCGGTGCAGCCTTTGTCCTTGCTCGCCGCCATCGGCGAGACGCTGCCGAAGGATGCGGTGGTCATCGACGAGACGATTTCATCGGGTGCCGGTATTCGCTCGCTCATTCGCAGCGACGACCCGCAGAGTTTTTACGGCCTGCGCGGCGGCGGCATCGGCTGGGGCCTGCCCGCCGCGCTCGGCGTCAAGCTCGCTCTGCCCGAGCGGCCGGTGGTCGCGCTCGTCGGCGACGGCAGCGCCATGTATACCTGCCAGGCGCTGTGGACCGCGGCGCACGATCGCATCGCTGCGGTCTTCGTCATCTTCAACAATACGTCGTACCGGATTCTCAAGCAGCGCCTGCATGCGCATCGCGGGCTTGCCGCTCAGGTCGATCGCTTCGTCGGCATGGAGCTTGACGACCCGGCGATCGACTATGTCGGCTTGGCGCGCTCGCTTGGCGTCGCCGCCGAACGGGCGAAGAGCGTGCGCGAGGTCACCGATCTCATTGCGCAGGGCATCGCGAGCAATGCGCCGCTTCTCATCGACGTGCCGGTCGACCGCAATTACAAGCCGGTGTGATTGCGCGGGGGTACGCAGGTGGCAGGTATCAGGTATCAGGTATCAGGTATCAGGTATCAGGGATCAGGGATCAGCGAGGAAAAACTGAACGCAGATCCCCTGTTTCCTGATCACTGAATCACTGACTGATCGGTATATCGGCGAAGATTTTATAGCTCTGTGACTTCGGCTTAGTCTTATCTTCTTCGTTGAGATATTCGATGGAGCTTTTGCCGAGACAGGCGCGCGGCAAAATCATGACGCGGATGAAGCGCGTCGGGCGGTCCGCGGCTTGCGCGAAAACGCCGTCGGGACCGGTCTCGCACCATGCGCCGCCCGGACCGTAGGACCTGGAGTGACCGCGCGTGTCGATCCGAATGCCGCCTTCAATCAGGCAGCGGATACCCGGCCCTTGATGACGATGAAGATAAGCGCAGCCGCCGGGCGGAAAGGCGACACTGTCGCCGCGCAGAAGAAGCGCGCCCTGCGGTAGCGTTTGCAGCGCCGCGTTGAGTTTTTCGCGCGAAGTGACGCCACGGCCGCCTGGCGCCGCGCCGCCGATCGGCTTGCCCATTGCAAAAAACTCCCAGCGCCACAGCGTCGCGCCGTCTTTGCCGGCCTTGAGCGTCACGGCGCCTTCGCCGCTGAACGTCGCCTCGTCGCCCAAGATACGGCCTTCAATCGCGATCGAGCCATGCACGACGAAAATCACGCGCGGATGCGCCGGCAAAGCCATTTCGCCGTCATTCGACAGCACGTCCTCGCCGAGCCGCAGCATCGGATACATCATGTCCTCCTTGAACCGCGAAGCCCTATCTATCGAGACGGCGGGTGCAACGGCAACGGGTTTACACCCGCGCGCGGCCGCTGCTAAATCGCGCGACCGCATGAGCCCACGCACAACGCCGCCGTTCCGCGCCGACCACGTCGGCAGTTTGCTTCGCACCGCCCCGCTTCGGACGGCGCGCGAAAAGCGCGCGCGCGGCGACATAGCTCCCGAGGCGTTCAACGAAATCGAGGACCGCGAGATCGAGGGCGTCATCAAGAAGCAGGAGGCGGTCGGGCTGAAATCCATCACCGACGGCGAATACCGGCGCATGTCGTGGAACATCGATTTTCTCGAACGGCTCGACAATGTCGAGTCTTATGCCGGCGAACGCAATATAAAGTTTCAGACCGGCGGCGCGCAGCCGCGCCCCATTCTGTTGCGCGTCATCGGCAAGCTCGGCCGGTACAAGCCGCATCCGATGATCGACCATTTCAAATTCTTGCAGGCGCACACCAGCGGATGCCCAAGATGACCATTCCCTCGCCGTCGTCGCTGCATTTCCGTTACGGCCGCGACGCCGTTGCGGAATCGCTCTATCCGGCGATGGAGGATTTCTATCGCGACCTCGGCCAATCGTGCCGCAAAGTGGTGCGCGCCTTCGCCGATGCCGGCTGCCGCTATCTGCAGCTCGACGAAGTCAATCTCACTTATCTGTGCGATCCGGCGCTGCGCAAAGTGATTTCCGATCGCGGCGAAGATCCGGATGCCTTGCCTGCGATCTATGCCGCGATGATCAATGCCGCGATCGCCGACATTCCCGCCGGAATGACGATCACCATGCATCTATGCCGGGGAAATTTTCGCTCGAATTTCGTCGCCACTGGGAGCTACGAGCCGGTGGCGGAGCTTTTGTTCAACTCAATCAACGTGCACGGCTATTTCATGGAATACGACACCGAACGCGCCGGCGGCTTCGAGCCTTTGCGCTTGGTGCCGAAGTCAAAGACCGTCGTGCTGGGATTGGTCACGACTAAAACCGGCGCGCTGGAAAGCAAAGACGCCATTAAACGGCGCATCGAACAGGCGACGAAATTCATTAACCTCGATCGGCTTTGCCTGTCGCCGCAATGCGGCTTCGCCTCGACCGAGGAGGGCAATGTTCTGGCCGAAGACGAACAATGGGCGAAGCTGCGCATGATCGTCGAGATCGCCGACGAAGTGTGGGGGTAGGAGGAAAATCATGCAACGATCGAAGCCGCCGTTCCGCGCCGATCATGTCGGCAGCTTGCTGCGGCCCGCCGCGCTGAAACAGGCGCGCGAGCGCCGCGCCAAAGGCGAAATTTCCGCCGATGCGCTTAAGGCGGTCGAGGATCGCGAAATTCGGGAGGTCATCAAAAAACAAGAGGCGGCCGGGCTGCAGTCGATAACCGACGGCGAGTTCCGCCGCTCGTGGTGGCATCTCGATTTCCTATGGGGCCTCGACGGCGTCGAGCGGCACGTCATGGACACCGGTGTCGCCTTCGCCGCGGTGACGACGCGCAACGAAGGCGTGAAGGTTACCGGCAAAATCGGCTTTCCCGGCCACCCGATGATCGAGCATTTCAAGTTCGTCAAGGCCAATACCGACCGGACGCCGAAAATGACCATTCCGGCGCCGTCGGCGCTCTACGGCCGGCCGATCGCAACCCCGATCGACAAATCGGTCTATCCCAAGCTCGACAATTTCTTCGCCGATCTCGGGCAAGCCTATCGCAAGGCGGTGCGCGCTTTCGCCGACGCCGGTTGCCGTTATTTGCAGCTCGACGAAGTCTTCATCGCGATGCTTTGCGATCCCAATTATCGCTGGCAAATGACTGCGCGCGGCGACGATCCGCAGGCGCTCGGCACCATTTACGGCGACCTGATCAATATGGCGATTTCCGATATTCCGCCGGATATGACGGTGACGGTGCATCTGTGCCGCGGCAACTACAAATCGACCTTCATGGGCGCGGGCGGCTACGACGCGATGCAGGAAGTATTGTTCGATCGCATCAAAGTGCACGGTTATTTCATGGAATACGACACGGAACGCGCCGGCGGTTTCGAGCCGCTTAAGCGCCTGCACAAGGACCGCTTGGCGGTACTCGGGCTGGTCACGACCAAGAGCGGCGCCTTGGAATCGAAGGATGCGATCAAGCGCCGGATCGAGGAGGCCGCGCGATTTGCTGATCTCGATCGGCTTTGCCTGTCGCCGCAATGCGGCTTCGCCTCGACCGAGGAAGGCAATATCCTCGCCGAGGACGAACAGTGGGCGAAGCTAGGCATGATCGTCGAGATCGCGCGCGAGGTCTGGGGCTGAGATCTTCTCGCGCCAGGCTCGAGGAAAAGGGGCAGGGAATGCCGAATATCGTTGCCGGCAAAGTCGCCATCGTGACTGGCGCCGGACGGGGGATCGGACGCGGCATTGCGCTGTTGTTGGCGCAGGAGGGCGCCCGCGTGGTCGTTTGCGATATCGGCGCTAGTCTTGACGGCGCCGGCACGGACACCGGCCCGGCACAGGCCGTCGTCGATGAAATCGAGAAAATCGGCGGCGAAGCGATCGCCTCGACACTCTCGATCAGCGAGCCCGGCAACGCCGACAAAATCGTCGCCTTGGCGCTCGATCGTTTCGGCCGCGTCGATGTCCTGGTCAACAATGCCGGCATCCTCCGCGATCGTATCTTCCACCGCATGAGCTGGTCCGACTGGACCGACGTGATCGGCGTGCACCTAAACGGCAGCTTCGCCATGAGCCGCGCCTGCGCCACGCATTTTCGTGAGCAGAATTCCGGCAGCTTCGTGCACATGACCTCGACGTCGGCGCTGATCGGCAATTTCGGCCAGGCCAATTACATGGCCGCGAAAATGGGCATCGTCGGACTGTCGCGCGGTATCGCGCTCGACATGGCGCGATTCAATGTCCGCTCGAACTGCATCGCGCCGTTCGCCTGGACGCGCATGATCGATTCGATCCCGGCCGAAACCGAAGAAGAAAAGGCACGCGTCGCGCGTTTTCGCGAAATGACGCCAGAGAAAATCGCGCCGCTTGCCGTCTATCTCGCCTCCGACGGCGCAACCGGCATCAGCGGCCAGATCTTTTCCGTTCGCAACAACGAAATCTATTTGTTCAGCCAGACCCGGCCGGTCCGCACACTGCATCGCTCCGACGGCTGGACGCCGGAAAAGCTCGATGCGCAGCTTAAGGGCGCATTCGCCGCCTCGTTCACCCCGCTCGACCGGTCCGGCGACGTGTTCTCGTGGGACCCGGTATGATGCGCGCCGGCTACCCTCCTTTGAGCGACCAATGACCATCGTCTACGAAAAACTGATAGCGCTCGAAGTTCCGCCGGCGGAGCAGAGCTACCGCGCGAAAGACTGCATTCTCTACGCGCTCGGCATCGGGCTCGGCCACGATCCCATGAACGAGGATGAGCTTGCTTTCGTCTACGAGAAAAATCTGAAAGTGCTGCCGACCATGGGGACCGTGCTCGGGCATCCCGGCTTTTGGGCCCGCGAATACGACACCGGTATCGATTGGCTCAAGATCGTCAACGGCGAACAGGGCATCACGCTGCATCGGCCGCTCGCCAAGGAGGGCGCGGTCGTGGGCCGCCTGCGCATCGTCGAAGTGATCGACAAGGGTCCCGGCAAAGGCGCGCTGGTGCTCAGCGAGCGTAAGGTGACGGACAAGGCGACCGGCGAGACGGTCGCGACCGTGACGCAAACGACGTTCTGCCGCGCCGACGGCGGCTTCGGCGGCCCGCCGCGCCAGGCGCCGGCGCCGCATGAAATTCCGGCCCGCGCACCGGATACGGTCTGCGATCTGGCGACGCGCCCGGAAGCCGCGCTGATCTACCGCTTAAGCGGCGACCGTAATCCGCTGCACGCCGATCCGGCGATCGCGAAGCAGGCCGGTTTCCCGCGGCCGATCATGCATGGGCTCGGCAATTTCGGCATTGCCGGCCACGCGGTGCTGAAAACCTTCTGCGGCTACGATCCGCAAAAGCTCGCCGCCTTTGCCTGCCGCTTTTCCGCGCCGGTCTTCCCCGGCGAGACGCTGCGTACCGAAATGTGGCGCGGCGGTAGCATCGTGAGCTTTCGCTCGCGGGTCGTCGAGCGCGACGTCGTCGCCGTCAATAACGGCCGCGCCGAGCTGCGATTATGATAGTTTCTGCGGCATGAGCCCGATTGCGCCCCAAGCTGATGCCAAGCAAGACGAGCTGGCGCATGATCTTACGCCGATCCGCGAATCGGTCCGCGCTTTGTGCGCGAATTTTCCCGGCGAGTATTGGCGCGCGCTTGACCGCACGCGCAGTTATCCGGAGGAATTCGTCGCCGCCTTGACCAAAGCGGGTTTCCTCGCCGCGCTGATCCCGGAGGAGTACGGCGGCAGTGGCCTTTCGATGCCCGCCGCGGCGGCGATCATGGAGGAAATCCAGGCTTGCGGCTGCAACGGCGCGGCCTGCCATGCCCAAATGTACACGATGGGCACGCTGCTTCGGCACGGCAGCGTGGAACAAAAAAAGCGTTATCTGCCCGCCATCGCGAGCGGCGAATTGCGATTGCAGGCGTTCGGCGTCACCGAACCGACTTCAGGCACCGACACGCTTTCGCTGCGCACGACGGCGGTGCGCGACGGCGACCATTTCGTCGTCAACGGGCAGAAGATCTGGACCTCGCGCGCCGAGCATTCCGATCTCATGCTGCTCCTCGCCCGCACCACGCCGCGCGAGCAGGTAAAGTCGCGCACCGCGGGGCTTACCGTCTTCCTCGTCGACATGCGCGCGGCCAAGGGCAACGGCCTGACCATCCGGCCGATCCGCACCATGATGAACCACGCGACCACGGAAGTGTTTTTCGAAAACCTGCGCGTTTCCGCCGACGCCGTCGTCGGCCGGGAAGGCGAGGGCTTCCGCTACATCCTTTCCGGGATGAACGCCGAGCGCATTCTCATCGCCGCCGAATGCATCGGCGACGCCAAATGGTTCGTCGGCAAGGCCACGGCCTATGCCGGCGAGCGCGTGGTGTTCGGACGGCCGATCGGACAAAATCAGGGCGTGCAGTTTCCGATCGCCCGCGCCTATATCGGCATGCGGGCGGCCGAATTGATGGTGCGCGAGGCGGCGGCGCTCTACGAGGCGGGCAAGGACTGCGGCGCCGAGGCAAACATGGCGAAGCACCTCGCCGCCGAAGCGTCATGGGCGGCTGCCGACATGTGCGTACAGACCCACGGCGGCTTCGGCTTCGCCGAAGAATTCGATATCGAGCGCAAATTCCGCGAGACCCGGCTTTACACCGTGGCGCCGATCTCGACCAACCTGGTGCTGTCTTACATCGCCGAGCACGTGCTCGGTTTGCCGCGGTCGTATTGAGGGGCAATTGGACCGGGCACTATCAGGCGTCATAAACCGGGCTTGTCCCGGCCATCCCGATTAGCGAAACTCTGGGTGTGCGGCATTTCTACGTTTATATTCTCGCAAGCCGTCCAGGCGGCGCTCTGTACGTTGGCGTTACAGACAATCCTGTGCGCGGCGTATTCGAACATAAGAACAAGACAGCGGATGGTCACACTAAACGTTACGGGATCGATCGCTCGTTTATCTCGAAATTTATGAGACCGCGTACCAAGCGATCCAGCGCGAGAAAAACATCAAACATTCGCCAAGAGTTTACAAGACACGGCTTATCGCAAAGGAAAATGCTACTTGGCACGATCTGTATGACGAAATTGCACGGCCTTAGCCCCATGGTCGCCGGGACAAGTCCGGCGATGACACGCTCAACATGACTCTCCCTCTTTCGGGCCTCCTCGTCATTTCGCTCGAACAGGCGGTCGCCGCACCGATGTGCAGCTGCCGGCTGGCGGATGCCGGCGCGCGCGTGATCAAGATCGAGCGGCCGGAAGGCGATTTCGCGCGCGGCTACGACAATCTCGTGCACGGCGAGTGCAGCTATTTCGTCTGGCTCAATCGCGGCAAGGAATCGGCCGTGCTCGATCTCGCCAAAGATGCGGACAGGACGCTGCTCGCCGCGATGATCGCGCGCGCCGACGTATTCGTGCAGAATTTGAAACCCGGCGCCGTCGCCAAGCTCGGATTCGCCATCCCCGAATTACGGCATAGGCATCCGCGGCTGATTTGCTGCTCGATCTCCGGTTTCGGCGAGAGCGGCCCGCTTTCCGCGCGCAAAGCCTATGACATGCTGATTCAAGCCGAATCCGGCTTGGCCTCGATCACCGGCACGACGGAGCCGTCGCGCGTCGGCGTTTCGGTCGTCGATATCGCCGCCGGCATGAATGCCTATGAGGCAATCCTCGAGGCGCTGATTGCGCGCGAGCGCACCGGCGAAGGCGCTGCGCTGTCCATCTCGATGTTCGACGCCATGGCCGACTGGATGACGGTGCCGCTGTTGCAACAGGAAGCGGGCGCGCCGCCGCGGCGGATCGGTCTCGCCCATACGTCGATCTCGCCATACGGCGCGTTCCGCAGCCGCGACGGCGTCGACATTCTCATCTCGATCCAAAGCGACCGCGAATGGCGCGTGCTGGCCGAAAAGGTTCTTGGCGACGCGGTGCTCGCGGCAGATCCGAATTTCGCCACCAATGTCGAGCGCGTCAAACGCCGCCCCGAGACCGACGGCCGGGTCGCCAAGATATTCGCCGCGCAGGATGCCGACGCTTTGGAAAGGAAACTCGCGGCGGCCGATATCGCCTTTGCCCGCGTCAATAGTCCCGCGGATCTGGCGCATCACCCGCATCTGCGCCGCATCACCGTGGGCGCGCCGACCGGCCCCGTGTCTTATCCGGCGCCGCCGCGGAACAGTGCCGGCGCGGCGCGACACTATGGTCCGGTGCCGGCGGTAGGCGAGCACACCGAAAAAGTGCGCGCGGAATTCATGGCGCCGCATGTCCGCTAACGTCACGGCCGGGCTTGTCCCAGCCATCCACGCCTTTACTCTCGCGATCGAACACGTGGGATGTCCGGCATAAACCCGGGCATGACGAAAGCGCAATCAGGGAAGGATCGCCGCCATGGAAATCGGCTTCATCGGTCTCGGCAATATGGGCGCGCATATGGCGCGGCGGCTGGTCGAAGCCGGACACAAAGTCGTCGTTTACGACACGCGCCAGGAGGCGATCGGCAATCTCGCCGCGCGCGGCGCCATCGCGGCGCGGTCGCCGAAGGAAGTCGCCGACGCCGTTGAAACCGTCATGGTCAGCCTGCCGACGCCGGACATCGTTCTAAAAGTCGCAACCGGACCCGATGGCGTTATCGAAGGCAAGCGGGTGAAGCGTTTGGTCGACCTCTCCACCACCGGCGCGGTCATGGCGCAGCGCATCTTCAAGGCGCTGGCCGCGCGCGACATCGTGCAGATCGATGCGCCCGTTAGCGGCGGGGTGAGAGGCGCCGAAAAGGGCACGGTCGCGGTGATGGCGTCCGGGCCGCGCGCCGACGTGGAGGCCGTCGAGCCAGCGCTGAAAGTTATCGGTAAATTCTTCTATATCGGCGAGCGGCCGGGCGCCGGCCAGACCATGAAACTCTGCAACAACGTGCTCTCAGCCGCGGCCATGGCGGCAACATCGGAATCGATGGTGATGGGCGTTAAGGCCGGGCTCAACCCGCGGATTATGCTCGACGTGATCAATGCCAGTTCCGGCCGCAGCACCGCGACCGAGCAGAAATTTCCCGAAGTGGTGCTGCCTAGAACCTTCAATCAGGGATTCACGGCCGGATTGATGCTCAAGGACGTGAACCTTTTCCTCTCTGAAGCCGAAGCGCTCGGCATTCCAATAAAAGTAATCGAAGCGGTCGCGGCGATCTTAAAGCTCGCCTGCGACGAACTTGGTCCAGAGAAGGACATTACGCAGATCGTGCAGCCGATCGAACAACGTGCCGGCGTCGAAGTGCGCGCGCCAAAAGCCTAGCGCGAAATGCCACTGGCGCTGCGCGCCGCGCATCCTCCAAAAAACTGAAAAACGTCGCGGCAAAGGCGACGCGACCTGTAAATAAGTATTTTATATCAGATACTTAGACTTAAAGCGCCGTTGTGTGATCCAGGTCACTTCGCCGCTCGGGCTAGGCGCTTATGTTGCTATTTGAACAACGGCTTCGATGTCACTGGGTCGCCCCCGTCCCCAAACCTCCAAGGACCCAAGTGACATCCAAGGGGTGATGCACGTCCCCCATACACCCCATAGTACCCTGCAACGGGTTTACTTGGCCCGCCCTGGACCAGCCATCCAGGCGGGCTTTTCCTTTGGCCCATTCTGCCGCATGCTTTGCCCGCCGGACAACCCGGACGAAGGGTTTCCACAGCGAGGGGCCACGACAAGCACCATGGCGCATCCGCGTACCAATGCGAGCCTTCTATCGGAACTGCCCGCGCACCTGTTGGGTGGATTGTTCGACAACACAACGACGGTGCGGCTCAAGGCCGACGAGGTTCTTTTTCTCGCCGGCGATGCCGGCGACGGCTGCTATCGCGTCGAGGACGGCTTGCTCAAGGTCACCATGGTGTCGCGCTCCGGCACCGAGCGCATTCTCGCCTTCCTCGGCAAGGGTGCGATCGTCGGCGAAATGTCGATCATCGACGGATTGCCGCGCTCGGCTTCCGTGGTGGCGGTCCGCGCCGCCGAACTGAGCTTTCTCAGCCGCGCCGCATTCGAAGAATTCGCCAACAAACATCCCGAAATCTACAAGTCGCTGGTGACGCTGATCGCGGCGCGGCTGCGCGAGACCGACGCCGCGCTCGCGGCCGGCAGCTTCTTGCCGCTGCGCGGCCGCGTTGCCTGCACGCTCCTCGAACTGGCGCAGGACTTCGGCCAAGACGTCGGCGCCGGCCGCATCGTTATCCGCCAGAAGATCGGCCAAAGCGACCTTGCCGCGATGGCGGGCATTGCGCGCGAAAACGTCAGCCGCATTCTCAACGACTGGAAGCGGCGCAAGCTGGTCAGCCGCCTGTCCGGCTATTATTGCCTGGAGAACAAGGCGCAGCTGCAGCACGAGGCCGAGCTCTAAGCCGAGATAGTCCCATTTAACCTACCGCTCCGGCGCGGGGCCCGCTAAGAACTCCACCATGAACACGCCTCGGCTCGCCGACTTCCGGCGCATCGTCGTCAAAATTGGCTCCTCCCTCCTCGTCGACGCCAAGGCCGGCCGGATCAACGAAATCTGGCTGGCGGCGCTGGCCGCCGACGTGGCATCGCTCCATGCCGAGGGGCGCGATCTTCTGGTCGTGTCGTCCGGCGCGATCGCACTGGGCCGCACGGTGCTCAAACTGCCGATGGGTCCGCTGCCGCTCGAAGACAGCCAGGCAGCTGCCGCGGTTGGGCAGATCGAGCTGGCGCGAAGGTGGACCGGAGCATTGTCGGATCACGGCATCACGGCCGGACAGGTGCTGGTGACGCTCGGCGATACCGAAGAACGGCGGCGCTATCTCAACGCGCGCTCCACGATCGTCAGATTGCTGGAATGGCGCGCTATCCCGGTCATCAACGAGAACGATACGGTGGCGACCAACGAAATACGTTACGGCGACAATGACCGGCTTGCCGCGCGGGTCGCGACCATGGTGAGCGCCGATCTGCTGGTGCTCTTGTCCGACGTCGACGGGCTCTACGACGCGCCGCCCGACACCAGCGCATCGGCGCGCCACGTGCCGCGCGTCGAACGCGTCACACCCGAGATCGAGGCGATGGCGGGCGATGCAGGCTCGGAGCTGTCGCGCGGCGGCATGCTCACCAAAATCGAAGCGGCCAAGATCGCCACCGATGCAGGGACGCATATGGTGATCGCCTCCGGACATGTCGATCATCCGCTTGAGGCTGTCGCTAAGGGCGCGCGATGCACCTGGTTTCTCGCCGCGGGCAATCCCGTCACGGCGCGGAAAAAATGGATCGCCGGCTCGCTCGAACCCAAGGGCACGCTCGTCATCGACGCCGGCGCCGTCGCCGCGCTGCGGCGAGGCAACAGTCTCCTGCCGGTCGGCGTGGTCCGGATCGAAGGAAACTTCGCGCGCGGCGATGCCGTGATTATCCGCGGGCCGAACGGCGAAGAAATCGGGCGGGGGCTATGCGCCTATGATGCCGAGGTGGCGCATAAAATAAGGGGCCGCCCGTCGGCCGATATCGGCGCGATTCTCGGATTTTCCGGCCGCACCGAAATGGTTCACCGCGACAATCTGGTCGTCGGGCGCGCCTGAGCGCGATTGCCGGCTAACCAAATTCGCAAATTCTCTTTCAGTGCGCCGACGCAACCATTTGGACGTGCTAGGCTTCTTCGTTGCGGCGCGTGAAGGAAAATTCCGATGAAGTTGCCGAGCGTTTACTTAAACCCGACTTACGCGTCTCTGATCTATTCGACGCTGGCGCTGACCGCTTTAATTGCGCTCATTCCCGGTGAAGCGTTTGCGTGGGGAGGTTACGGCGTGGGCGCGCACGGTTGGGGGCATCCTGGCGGCTTGCACGGTTGGGGGCACCCTGGCGGCTCCTTCGGCCGGTTCGGCTTCTACCGCCGTCCCCTCGCCAATTTCCCCTACCCGTACGTCTACCTCGGCAATTCCGGCTACGATCCCGGCTGCATTTGGGTGCGCCAATTGATCTCAACGGAATATGGCCCGCAATGGCGGGTGACCGCCGCCTGCGCATACGGCAACTGAGCCTGCGAATTGCGGCCATCCTATGCGGGCCGGGCGAAAAAACGCGAAAAGAAGGAACCCCGGCCGTTGTTGCAGCCGGGGTTCGACGCCGGGTGATTGAGGGTGAGGGGCTGGGGGGCTTCGCCCGGCGCCCAACCATCAACGACGGTGCCGCGAGGATGTTCCGCCGCTAGCCATCAATTTTTTACGCGGTATTTTGCCTCGTATTCTTACCTGGCCGGCCGTCGCTTTGCGGGGCCTCGGCGCGGGCGCTGCTTT
The DNA here is from genome assembly GCA_035623195.1 of Xanthobacteraceae bacterium. Lineage (GTDB taxonomy): Bacteria > Pseudomonadota > Alphaproteobacteria > Rhizobiales > Xanthobacteraceae > BOG-931. The sequence continues at coordinate 24,815 of DASPTX010000054.1, forward strand.
CGACCATGGCTGCGGCGGCTTCTTGGTAGCGCGGGGCCGCCGAGATTGGTGCCCAGATTGATGCGTTGTCCGCTCGCCAAAACCACGTAGCGCGAGAATACCTGCAAACGGCCGGCATCGTTACCGTCGGCTTCGCTACCAAGCCCCGCACGGTCTTCAACGATATGGCCCTCGACGACATAGGTCGTGCCGATCGGAAAGCGCTTCGGCAAACGGCGCAGCTTTCGGCGCACTGATAAATGCATGACCCCTCTCCAATGCATGAACTCAAAATGGCCAACGCCGACAATTTTGTGGAGGTTCCTCCCAATCCATGACGGCAACACGAACCGCTGTGAATTGCTGTGGGCATCCTATGGCAGCCAAGCCGCCTCGCCGGAACGGAACGAACATGTTAGAAAGCCCGAATGCAAGACGGATCAAGGCCATGAATGCCCTCCTCAGGCCGGTCGAAGCGCCCGGCGCAAAGGGCGAAGTGGCGCTCGCGGCGACGCTGCGGCAAATCGGCGTGGCGGCGCGGCAAGCGGCACGGACGCTTGCCCTTGCGCCCTCCACACGTAAGAACCGGGCGCTCGCCGCCATGGCGAAGGCGATCCGCGCCGCGCGCTCCTCCATTCTGGCGGCCAACGGCGAAGACCTGGCGGAAGCGAAAGCCGCCGGGGCCACGCCGGCCTTCCTCGATCGTCTGATGCTCGATCGAGCGCGCGTCGAGGCCATGGCGGCGGGCATCGAGACGATCCGCAAGCTCAAGGACCCGGTCGGAGCGGTCATGGCGGCGTGGCGGCGGCCCAACGGAATGCGCATCGAGCGCGTGCGGGTGCCGCTCGGGGTCGTCGGCGTGATCTACGAGAGCAGACCGAACGTCACCGCGGACGCGGCTGCGCTGTGCCTGAAAGCCGGCAATGCCGTTATCTTGCGCGGCGGTTCGGAGAGTTTCCGGTCGTGCCGCGCCATTCACGCGGCCTTGGTGGCGGGGCTGAGCGATGCCGGCTTGCCAACATCGTCCATTATGCTCGTGCCGACACGCGAACGCGCCGCGGTCGGCATGATGCTCGCGGGATTGAACGGCGCCATCGATGTGATCGTGCCGCGCGGCGGCAAAGAACTGGTCGGCCGCGTGCAGACCGAGGCGCGCGTGCCGGTTTTTGCCCATCTCGAAGGCGTTTGCCATGTCTATGTCGACGGCAAAGCCAAGCTCGGTATGGCCAAGTCGATCGTGCTGAACGCCAAAATGCGCCGCACCGGCGTTTGCGGCGCCGCGGAGACCCTGCTGGTCGACCGCGCCGCCGCCGACCGGCTGCTCGCTCCGCTGATCGCCATGCTGCTCGATGCCGGCTGCGAAATTCGCGGCGACGCCGCAGTCCAGGCGGTAGACCCCCGCGTTAAACCGGCGAGCGAGGCGGATTGGAGCACCGAATATCTCGACGCCATCTTGACCGCCGGCGTGGTCGACGGGGTCGGCGAGGCCATCGCGCATATCGAGCGCTACGGTTCGCATCACACCGACGCGATCGTCACCGAAGACAAGAAGGCGGCCGAAAAATTTTTGCGCGAGGTGGACTCGGCCATCGTTCTGCACAACGCTTCGACTCAATTCGCCGACGGCGGCGAATTCGGTTTCGGCGCCGAGATCGGGATCGCGACGGGGCGTCTTCATGCGCGCGGGCCGGTCGGGGTCGAACAACTCACCAGTTTCAAATACCGCATACGCGGCAGCGGGCAGACGCGGCCATAACAACGCAGCCATGACGATTCGCCGGCAAACCCGGCGGCGAATGCGCGGGGAGGGGATTTCTTTTCCAAAATCATGAAGGGCGACTCTCGTTCCGTGCGCCCGGCTGCCGGCCGGCGCGGCCGTCTCGTTCTCCCTGGCCACGCCCGCGGTATGCGCATCGGATTGTTCGGCGGCACGTTCGACCCGCCGCATGCGGCGCACCGAGCGGCCTGCCTGTTGGCTATGCGGCGGCTCGGGCTCGACCGCGTGTGGTGGCTCGTCACGCCCGGAAATCCGCTGAAAGATACGCGTGGCCTTGCTCCGCTCGCCGAACGCGTTGCCGCCGCGCGCAAGCTCGCCCATCATCCACGCATCGATGTCACCGACTTCGAAGCCGATCTGGGCATCAGCTATACCTTTGCCGCGGTCGACTATCTGGTCCGGCGCTTTCCGGGGGTGCACTTCGTCTGGATCATGGGCGCCGACAATCTGCGCAGCTTTCACCGCTGGCAACGCTGGCGGGATATCGCCCGGTTGGTGCCGATCGCCGTGATCGATCGATTGGGGCCGAGCCTCTATTCGGCGGCCGGCGTCGCCGGCCAGGCCTTGAACTTCGCCCGCCTGCCCGAATCGGCGGCGCGGACATTGCCGCTGCGGCGCCCGCCGGCCTGGATCTATCTGCACGGCCTCAAATCGCCATTGTCGTCCACTGCCTTGCGCGCGGCGCGGGCGCGGCGGCGGGCTAAGTGACAATCGGGTTACAGTGACATTTGTTTGAAGCGAGGTGGTTGAAACTATTAACTCGACATGACTATCTTAGGCCAAGCTCCGAGATTCGTTTACCGGAGCCGACTGCGAACGAAGGACTTGTAGCTAGCGAAGGACTTGTAACGGGGAACTTGTAACTAAGTCACCTCTGTCACAAAGCCACCTGCAGCAGAGATCTGGAGCGAAAGGATAAGGAACCCTGTCCACAGTCGAATTCTCTCGGGCCGAACGTCGCGTGCCCGAAGCGGTCTCCAGAATGCGTCTTGACGCCGAGGAGATGCTCCGCTTGGTCCTCAACCGCCTCGACGACATGAAGGCGGAAGACACTCTCACCATCGATCTGAAAGATAAATCTTCTATCGGCGACTATATGGTCGTGGCCTCCGGCCGGTCGCAGCGCCATGTCGGCTCGGTTGCCGACAGGGTCGTAGAGGATTTGCACAAAGCCGGCGTTCATGCGCGCGTCGAAGGCATGCCGCATTGCGATTGGGTGCTCATCGACGCGGGCGATGTGATCGTTCACGTCTTTCGTCCCGAGGTGCGGGACTTTTACAATCTCGAGAAGATGTGGATGGCCGGCCGGCCCGCCCGACGCACCGGCGCGGCCGGCGGCCGATAAAACTTCAGACGGACGCTTCGTTCGCGTCTCGGGTTCGTGTATGGCTCCTGAATTTACGGAGCTTTCGATTGCGTGTGCTGATTGCCGCCGTTGGGCGCCTTAAACAAGGCGCGGAACGCGAACTCGCCGCTGCCTATCGCAAACGCGCGGCGGCTGTCGGACGGTCGTTCGGCCTTCGCGAAATCGAAATCGTCGAAATCCGCGAGAGCCGCGCGCGCGAAGCCGAGCGGCGCCGTACCGAGGAATCGATCGCGATCGCCAACATCATCCCCGAACAGGCCGTCGTCGCCATTCTCGACGAGCGAGGAGAGAATCTCGACAGCGCCGGGCTCGCCGGACTCCTGCGGAAGTGGCGCGAGCAAGACCGTGCGGCGGCCTGCTTCGTTATCGGCGGCGCCGACGGCCTTGCCCAGGCCTTGCACGCCCGCGCCACCAGCATGCTCGCCTTCGGCGCGGCGACTTGGCCGCACCAGCTCATTCGTATCATGCTCCTGGAACAGCTCTACCGGGCCGGCACAATTCTCGCCGGCCACCCCTACCATCGTGCATGAATTGATTAATTGCCGTTTCGTAAGGTCCGTCAGCAATTGTGACGGCGGCCAGCCGGCTGGTCTTATTCCGGTCGTAACCTGGCCGACATTATCCTGTCTTAACTTGCCTTCCCGAGGCCGGCGTCTACCTTGCAAGCTATGATTCTCCGACAGTCGAACCGATCCGATCCGCGCCATATGCGCGCCTCGGCTTTGGCATTGGCGCTGCCGATCGGCGCGGCCTTTGCGGGGAGTTCCATTGCACTCGCACAATCGTCGCCGCGGACCGCCGCGCCTGCGGCGACAACCGTGCAACCGCCGGCCACCGCTTCGCCCGGCGCGCCGTCCGCTAAGGCGCCGAATACGCCCGATACGCTCAAGCAACGCGATCAGGAATTGAACTCCGCATTGGCGCTGCAGCGCGATTCGGTGGAGAACCAGATCAAGCTGCGCGGCGAAATCGAGGCGCTCGGTCAGGACCGCCGCAAGTTCAATCAGCAGCTCATCGATACGACGGCGCGGGTACGCGAGGTCGAGGCCGACATCGGCGCGACGCAGGATCGCCTCGGCGAGCTCGACGGCCAGGAACGGCTATTGCAAAACTCACTCGACCAGCGCCAGACCGTCATCGTCGAAATCCTCGCAGCGTTGCAGCGCGTCGGTCAGCAGCCGCCGCCCGCCTTGATGGTGCGGCCGGAGGACGCCTTGAGCGCGGTGCGCACCGCGATCGCGCTTGGCGCGGTGCTGCCGGACATGCGCGCGCAGGCCGACGCTCTTTCGGGCGATCTTTCCGATATGTTGAACTTGCGCAAGCAGATCGCTGGGCAACGCGACCAGCTCGCCGGCGATCTCGATCTGCTCAGCCGCGAACAGCTTCGCATGACGCTGCTGATAGACGAACGGCAGAAGAAACAGGCGCTCGCGGAACAGGCGCTTGCCGACGAACGGCAACACGCCACCGATCTCGCCCGCCAAGTCGACAACATCAAGGATCTGATCGCTAAAGTGGAAGCCGGGCTCGATGCGGCGACTCGCGCTTCGCGCGAAGCCAATCGCGGCACTACCAGCGATGCAACGCAGCCTGGATTGGCGGCGCTCAGCGATCCCGGCCGTCTCGCGCCGGCGGTGGCCTTCGCCGATATGCGCGGGCGCCTGCATTTGCCGGTCAATGGCGCTCGAATCCGCGAATTCGGCGGCTCCGACGGCGTCGGTGGAACCCAAAGGGGCCTTTCCATTGCCGCCAAGCCCGCCAGCGAAATCACGGCGCCCTGCGACGGTTGGGTGGTTTACGCCGGCCCGTTTCGCAGCTATGGGCAACTCTTGATCCTCAATGCCGGCGGCGGCTATCATGTCTTGCTAGCGGGGATGGAGCGTATTTCCGTCGACCTCGGCCAGTTTGTGCTAACCGGTGAGCCGGTGGCAGTGATGGGTGACGGATCGCAAGCGTCCTCGACCGGTCCATCCGGTCCCAAGCAGCCTGTACTTTACGTGGAGTTCCGCAAAGACGGCACTCCCGTTGATCCCAGCCCATGGTGGGCAACTAACGAAGGCGAGAAGGTTCGCGGATGATGCGCAAAACTTCCCTGATTTTCCTCGGTGCACTGGCCGGCGTCGTGGCGACACTGTTGCTGACGCAGCCTCATGCGCTCTTGATCGGTTCCGCGGCGCGCGCCGCGGCATCGGATACCTATCGGGACCTCAATCTCTTCGGCGACGTGTTCGAGCGCGTGCGCGCCGACTACGTGGAAAAGCCGGACGACAGCAAGCTCGTCGAATCGGCCATCAACGGCATGCTGGCCGGCCTCGATCCGCATTCGAGCTACATGGACGCGAAGAGCTTCCGCGACATGCAGGTGCAGACGCGCGGCGAGTTCGGCGGCCTCGGCATCGAGGTCACCATGGAGGACGGCTTGGTCAAGGTCGTCGCGCCGATCGACGATACGCCCGCGGCCAAAGCCGGCGTCATGGCGAACGACATCATCACGCATCTCGACGACGAGGCGGTCCAAGGTCTGACCCTCAACCAGGCCGTCGACAAAATGCGCGGCCCGGTGAACACCAAGATCAAGCTCACTATCGTCCGCAAAGGCGCCGACAAGCCGATCGAAGTCACGATCGTCCGCGACGTCATTCGGGTGAAATCGGTGCGTTCGCACTCCGAAGGCAGCGACGTCGGTTACATTCGCGTGACGCAATTCAACGAACAGACGACCGACGGACTCAAGCAGGCGATCAACGATCTCAACAACCAGCTCGGCGCCGATAAGATCAAAGGATACATCCTCGATCTGCGCAACAATCCGGGCGGCTTGCTCGACCAGGCGATTTCGGTCTCCGATACGTTCCTGGAAAAAGGCGAGATCGTATCGACGCGCGGCCGTAATCCCGAGGAGACGCAGCGCTTCAATGCGCGGCCCGGCGACATGATCAAGAGCAAGCCGCTGATCGTTCTGATCAACGGCGGCTCGGCATCGGCCTCGGAAATCGTCGCCGGCGCCTTGCAGGACCATAAGCGCGCGACGCTGATCGGCACGCGCTCGTTCGGCAAGGGATCGGTGCAGACGATCATCCCGCTCGGCGCCGGCAACGGCGCGCTGCGGCTGACCACGGCGCGTTACTACACGCCGTCGGGGCGCTCCATCCAGGCCAAGGGCATCACGCCGGACATCGAAGTCCTGCAGGACGTTCCGGATAACCTGAAGGCCCAGACCGACTCCAAGGGCGAAGCGTCGCTGCGCGGCCACCTCAAAGCCGAAGGCTCCGAGCAATCCGGCTCGCAGTCCTACGTGCCGCCAAATGAGTCGGACGATAAGGCCCTCAAAATGGGCCTCGACTTGCTGCGCGGAACGGCGAGCAACGCCGCCTTCCCGCCCAATCCCAAGACGGCGGTTCCTAACTAACGAACCGAGCGAACCTCACACTCATCTCAGGGGGCGGTCTTGTGCCGCCCCTTTTGCTTGCCGCGCTCGCCCAACGTTTTGGTCGAGCAGCGCGAATCTTCTTTTCGGTCCATAGTCATATGCTTCAAAACATAAGCATATGATATGCTTCTGGACATGATTCGCGGGGGATGTGGCGCACCGCCGGCTAAGGCCGATGGTTTCGCCAGCGATCGCCCCCAAAGAGAGCGCCCAAACTTCGCTCATGACGGTGGATGATCTCGCCGCCCCCTTGGGGCAAGGGCCAAAGCCGCGCCCGCGCTCCATCAAAATCCCGCTGATGCGGTTCATCGCCGGTGCGCTCGCTCTATTCCTCGGCCTTTTCGTTGTCTGGACGGTTTTAAGCGACGACCCGTCCGGCGGCGAACCGCGCGCGATCGTGCCGGCGAATATGCAGATCGCCGCCAAAGCGCCGACCGCCCAACCGCAAACGGCGGACGTTACCGGCTCGATACCGAGCGGACAGCCCGCACCGGCAGCGCCGCCCGCTTCGCCGGCCTCACCGCCCAACACGATGACGGTCACGATCATCGACGGTAAGACGGGCGCCAAGCAGGAAGTCATCGTGCCATCACGCGGCGCGGCGGGAGCCGCGGAACCGGGGCTCTATCAGAAACTCCTCGAAATGAGCTCCTACGGTCCCATTCCGAAAATCGCCGCCGACGGCACCAGGCCGGCCGACGCATTCGCGCAGCTGGTGCGCCCCATCGCCGACAAGCCCGACGCACCCCGCATTGCCGTGATTGTCGGCGGAATGGGTCTCAACCGCGGCATTGCCGCCGACGCGATCGGCAAGTTGCCGGCTGCGGTAACGCTTGGATTGTCGCCCAACGGCACCGATGTGGCGGCGATCGCAGCAAAGGCGCGCGGCGGCGGCCACGAACTGCTGCTGCAAGTCCCGATGGAAGCAGCCGACGCTGGCGACCGCGATTCCGGTCCGCAAACGCTTCTGACCTCCCTTACGCCCGAACAGAACATCGACCGGCTCTATCGGCTGATGAGCCGCCTGCAAGGCTATGTCGGCATCATCAATGTGATGGGCGCGCGTTTCACGGCGTCGGAAAAATCTCTCGCGCCGGTGATGAGCGAAGTCGCCAGGCGCGGGCTTGATTTTGTCGACGACGGCTCCAATTCGGCGAGCGTCGCAGACCGCATCGCCGCCGCCGCCAATCAGTCCTTTGCGCGCGTAGATGTGATCATCGATTCAAGCCCCACGCCCGACGACATCGATCGTGCGCTCGGCCGCTTGGAAACCGCCGCACGCGAACACGGCCTCGCCGTCGGCTTAGCCTCGGCGCGGCCGACCTCGATCGATCGCGTGGCGCAATGGGCCAAGACCGCCGCAGACCGCGGTTTTCTCCTCGTCCCCGTCAGCGCTGCCGCGATCGCCAAGCCGGGCAATCCCGCAGACGGGCTGCGGATGACACAAGGCAAATAAATTGGGATCATCGCCGCTCCCTAAACCGCCCGGCTTGTCGACCAGCCATGCGTTTCGAAGACCTTCCCTACCGCCGCTGCGTCGGCGTGATGCTTCTCAATCGCGACGGTCTTGCCTTTCTCGGCCGCCGCATCGACGGGCCGGAACATTTCGACCCGCGGCACGCTTGGCAGATGCCGCAAGGCGGCATCGATAAGGGCGAAGATCCTTATCGGGCCGCACTGCGTGAACTGCGCGAGGAAACCAACATCCGCTCGGTGCGGCAGCTGGGCGAAATCGCCGAATGGCTGCGATACGACATCCCGCGCGAACTCGTCGGTCAGGCCTGGAAAGGCAAGTATCGCGGCCAAACGCAAAAGTGGTTCGCGATGCGCTTTACCGGCCCGGAGAGCGAAATCGACGTCACGCATCCCGACGGCGCTGCGGAGGCGGAATTCGGCGCGTGGCGTTGGGAGGCATTGCAAAACATCCCGAACCTGATCGTGCCGTTCAAGCGCGCGGTGTACGAACGGGTGGTCGCCGAATTCGCGAAATACGCTGTGCCGAAATGAACCTTATTGCGTCAAGGCGCTCTGCAGCGCCCGCAGCTGATCGAGATGGCGGGTAAGCTTGTCGCGTTGTTCGGGGTCCTTGCAGTCGGCGACGTCCTCCTCGGCGTCCTTGATGTCGCTTGCAAGCGATTCGAGATCGAAATCCGCGCGCGCCACGGCCCGGTCGGCCAGTATGGTCAGTCCGGCCGGTCCGACTTCGGCAAAACCGCCGATGACGACGACCGGTTCGCGCTGGCCGTCACGAATGATCGTGACGACGCCCGGCCGTAACGACGTCACAAGCGGCGCATGGCCCGGCAAAATGCCTAGGTCGCCTTCGCTGCCGGGCAAATCCACCTGATCGACTTCGCCGGAAAACACCATGGTCTCCGGCGAGACAAATTCGAAGTGAAGTAACGCCATGGCCGCTCTTTCCTTTGCCTTCCGCGGCGATGCCGGGAGAATGATCGGCTACGCCGCCTCGGCGAGCTTCTTGCCCTTTTCGACCGCCTGCTCGATCGTCCCGACCATGTAGAACGCCGCCTCGGGCAGGTGATCGTATTTGCCCTCGCAAAGACCCTGGAAGCCGCGGATGGTATCGGCCAGTTCGACGAAGACGCCGGGCGAGCCGGTGAAGACTTCGGCGACATGGAACGGCTGCGACAGAAATCGCTCGATCTTGCGGGCGCGCGCCACCGTCAATTTGTCCTCTTCGGACAGTTCGTCCATTCCCAGGATGGCGATGATGTCTTGCAGCGCCTTGTAGCGCTGCAATATCTGCTGCACGCGCCGCGCGACCTGATAGTGCTCGTCGCCGACCACCATCGGCGACAGCATGCGTGACGTCGAATCGAGCGGATCGACCGCGGGATAGATGCCCTTCTCCGCGATCGAACGCGACAGCACGGTCGTGGCGTCGAGATGCGCGAACGAGGTCGCTGGCGCCGGATCGGTAAGGTCGTCGGCCGGAACGTAGATCGCCTGCACCGAAGTTACCGAGCCTTTGGTAGTCGTGGTGATGCGCTCCTGCAGCGCGCCCATGTCGGTCGCCAATGTCGGCTGGTAGCCGACCGCCGAGGGAATGCGGCCGAGCAGCGCCGACACTTCCGAACCGGCTTGCGTGAACCGGAAGATGTTGTCGACGAAGAACAAGACGTCCTGGCCCTGGTCGCGGAAATATTCCGCGACCGTGAGGCCGGTGAGGCCGACTCGGGCGCGCGCGCCGGGCGGCTCGTTCATCTGACCGTAGACCAGCGCGCACTTCGAGCCTTGGACCGAACCTTCCTTCGGATCCTTGTTGACCTTGGACTCGATCATCTCGTGATAGAGGTCGTTCCCTTCGCGCGTGCGCTCGCCGACGCCGGCGAAAACTGAAAAGCCGCCGTGCGCTTTGGCGATGTTGTTGATCAATTCCATGATGATGACGGTCTTGCCGACGCCGGCGCCGCCGAACAGGCCGATCTTGCCGCCCTTCGCATAGGGCGCGAGCAGATCGACCACCTTGATACCGGTCACCAGGATCGCGGCCTCGGTCGACTGGTCGGTATAAGGCGGCGCGTCCTGATGGATCGCGCGGGTCTCGGTATGGGGAATCTTCCCCGCCTCGTCGACCGGATCGCCGACCACGTTCATGATCCGGCCGAGCGTGCCTTCGCCGACCGGAACCGCGATCGGGCGGCCGGTATCGATCACTTCCTGGCCACGCACCAGCCCCTCGCTGGTATCCATGGCGACGGTGCGCACGGTGTTCTCGCCGAGCTGCTGGGCGACTTCGAGCACGAGGCGATTACCCTGGTTTTTGGTTTCCAGCGCATTGAGAATGGGCGGCAGGTGACCCTCAAAGTGCACGTCGACGACTGCGCCGATGACTTGGGTGATGTGTCCGACTTGTTGAGCCATCATGTCCTCTTACGGATCACAGCGCTTCGGCGCCGGAAATGATCTCGATCAATTCCTTGGTGATCATCGCTTGGCGCGTGCGGTTATAGGTCAAGGTTTGCCGGCGGATCATGTCGCCGGCATTGCGGGTTGCGTTGTCCATCGCCGACATCTGCGCGCCGTAGAACGAAGCGGTATTTTCCAGAAGCGCGCGGAAAATCTGCACCGCGACATTGCGCGGCAACAAATCGCGAAGGATGTCTTCCGCCTCGGGTTCGAACTCATAGATGGCGCCGCCGAGCGCGTTCGCCGATTCCCGTTCGAACACCGGCGGAATGATCTGCTGCGCGGTCGGAACTTGCGCAATCACGGAGCGGAAACGCGAATAGAACAAGGTGCAGACGTCGAAACCGAATTTGTCGAACAGCGCGATGACCTTCTCCGCGATGTTCTCGGCATTCTCAAAACGCAGCACGCGCACCGAACGGAGGTCCACCAGTTCGACGATCTGCTTGGGATAGACCCGCCGCAGCTGGTCGTAGCCTTTGCGGCCGACGCAGAAGAATTTGACTTCCTTGCCCTCCGCCGTCAGAGCCCCGGCGCGCTCGCGGGCAAGCCGCACGATCGCGGTATTGAACGGTCCGCAAAGGCCGCGTTCGGCGGTGCAAACAAGCAGAAGATGCACACTGTCGCTGCCGGTGCCGCGCAGCAGCCGCGGCGCGGTGTCGAGCCCGACAACCGACGCCGCGATATTGCCCAGCACCGCGTCCATCCGATTGGCATAGGGCCGCGCCGCCTCGGCCGCCGCTCGCGCCCGGCGCAGTTTGGACGATGCGACCATTTGCATCGCCCGTGTAATCTTTTGCGTCGCCTTGGTCGAGGCGATGCGGTTGCGCAGGTCTTTAAGCGAAGGCATGGCTTATGGCAGAGGACGGATGTTAGGCGGCGAAGGACGGATTCGGCCCCGAATACTTCACTTCATCGGTCATCATCATCTGTCCTCCTCTGTCGTCTGTCCTTTGTTGTCCGTCATCCGATCAGGCGAAGGTCTTGGCGTAGGCGTCGACGACGCTCTTGAGCTTGCCCGTCGTTGCATCGTCGAGATCGCGCGAGGTGCGAATGGCGTCGAGAATGTCGCCATGCTTATTACGCAACAGGCCAAGCAGGCCGTCCTCGAATGCGCGCACCCGCTCGACCGGCAGTGCGTCGAGATAGCCGTTGACGCCGGCATAGATGACGCAGACCTGCTCTTCCATACGCAGCGGCGAGAATTGCGGCTGCTTTAAGAGTTCGGTCAGCCGCGAACCGCGGTTGAGGAGCCGCTGCGTGGTGGCGTCGAGATCGGAGCCGAACTGCGCGAAAGCCGCCATCTCCCGGTATTGCGCGAGCTCGCCCTTGATGCGGCCTGCGACTTTCTTCATCGCCTTGGTCTGCGCGGCCGACCCGACCCGCGACACCGAGAGCCCGACATTCACCGCCGGCCGGATGCCCTGATAGAACAGATCGGTCTCCAGAAAGATCTGGCCGTCAGTAATTGAGATGACGTTAGTCGGGATATAGGCCGACACGTCGTTGGCCTGCGTTTCGATGACCGGAAGCGCGGTGAGCGAACCCGCCTTGTTGTCGTCGTTCATCTTCGCCGCGCGCTCCAGAAGACGCGAATGCAGATAGAAGACGTCGCCCGGATAGGCCTCGCGCCCGGGCGGCCGGCGCAGCAAGAGCGACATCTGGCGGTAAGCCACGGCCTGTTTGGAAAGGTCGTCGTAGATGATGACCGCGTGCATGCCGTTGTCGCGGAAATACTCGCCCATGGTGCAGCCGGAAAACGGCGCCAGATATTGCATCGGCGCCGGATCGGACGCAGTCGCCGCCACCACGATCGAGTAATCGAGCGCGCCGTTCTCTTCCAAGACCTTGACGAATTGCGCCACCGTGGAACGCTTCTGCCCCACCGCGACATAGATGCAATAAAGCTTGATCTTCTCGTCGCCGGTCGCGTTGAGCGATTTCTGGTTGAGGATCGTGTCGAGCGCGATCGCGGTCTTGCCGGTCTGGCGGTCGCCGATGATCAATTCGCGCTGGCCGCGGCCGATCGGAATCAGCGCGTCGATCGCTTTCAAACCGGTCGCCATCGGCTCGTGCACCGATTTGCGCGGGATGATGCCGGGGGCCTTGACGTCGACGCGTGCGCGCGTGCCGGTCTGGATCGGACCCTTGCCGTCGATCGGCTCGCCGAGCGCGTCGACGACGCGCCCGAGCATACCCTTGCCGGTCGGAACCTCGACGATCGCGCGGGTGCGCTTGACCGTCTGGCCCTCCTCGATCTCACGGTCGCTGCCGAAGATGACGATGCCGACATTGTCGCTTTCGAGATTGAGCGCCATGCCGCGCACGCCGCTCTCGAATTCGACCATCTCGCCGGCCTGCACATTGTCGAGCCCGTAGACGTGGGCGATGCCATCGCCGACCGACAAGACCTGGCCGACCTCGGAAACCTCAGCCTCCTGGCCGAAGTTTTTGATCTGCTCTTTGAGGATTGCGGAAATTTCCGCCGCGCGGATGTCCATTAGCGAGCCTCTTTCATCGCATGCCTGATCGCATGGAGTTTGGTGCGTAGCGACGTGTCAATCATTCGGCTGCCGAGCTTGACCACAAGCCCGCCGATGATGGCCGGGTCGATTTTGATATCGAGATCCACGTCTTTGCCGCTGACCGATTTGAGCGCGGCGCGCAGTGCCTGGATGTGTTCGTCCTTAAGCCGTTCGGCCACCGTGACCGCGGCGGTCGTCTCGCCCTTGTGCTGGGCGACCAATTGGTAGAACGCCTTGATCATGTCGCGCACCGCGAACAGGCGCCGGTTTGTCGTGACGAGCTTGAGGAAATTGGCGGCAAGACCGCCGATACCGGCTCGTTCGAGTACCGCAGACAACGCCTGCAGCTGCTCGCGGGCGGAGAATACCGGGCTGCGCACGAGCCGGGTGAGGTCGGCGCTTTGCGCAGCGAGCGTGTCGAAGCGATCGAGATCGCTCTTCACCGCATCGATCGCATTGGCCTCGTGCGCGAGATCGAACAGCGCCGTCGCGTAGCGGCCCGCCATGCCGGATACGATGTGCTCTTCGGCTGCCAAGATTCGTACTCGCTATTCGTGCTTGCTGCGCGTGAGACTGTGCGCTCTTCTGGAGCTTTTCCGCAAGACCCGCAACCGGGGCGCCTGATCGGCACAAGTTATTGGGACTTAAGCGGAATTTAAGCGGGCCTTGCATCTCCCGGGCATGGCCTGCGCCAGGCTCGGCGAAATCGCCGCGTTGCTAACATGAAGCGAAATACGGCGCAACAATTTGAGCCGACGGCGCCAGTCCTTGGGAAACGCGAGCAAGGCGCGGTCGGACCAAGACAGCACGGCGATGTCCTGCTATCACCGCCCCCCGAACAAGGTAGCGGTCGCAATGGCTAAACATTCCGCAAAATCCACTTCCGCAAAATCTCATTCCGCAAAATCCTTCGCGCGCAAGCCGTCGGCGCAATCGCCGATGCTGCCGACCGATCGCATTGCCTATTCGCCGATCGTCGATCGCGCGCCGCTCAAATTGCCCAACGGCGCACGCATGGCGGTTTGGGTCATCATCAATGTCGAGGAATGGGACGCGACGCAACCGATGCCCCGCACCGTGCTCACGCCGCCGGCCGGCGGCTCGCCGATGCCGGACGTGCCGAACTGGGCCTGGCACGAATACGGTAACCGCGTCGGCTTTTGGCGCTTCGTCGAGGTGTTCGACGAATTCGCCATACCGGGGGTTATCGCCATCAACGGCTCGGCGCTGGCCGCCTATCCGCCGATCGTGCGGGCGGCGGCGGAGCGGAATTGGGAATTCATCGGCCACGGCTTCACCCAACGTAACCTGCAGAAAGTCCCGGACGAACGCGCCGATATCCGCAAGGTCCGCGACGTCATCGCCAAGGCCACCGGCAAGCCGCCGCGCGGCTGGCTCGGGCCCGGATTGACGGAAACCTGGCAGACCCCTGACGTTTTGGTGGAGGAGGGCTACGACTATGTTGCCGACTGGGTGCTCGACGATCAGCCGGTCTGGCTGAAGACCGGAAGCAGGCCAATTCTCAATTTGCCCTATACCCAGGAATGCAACGACGTCGCCATGATGCTGATCCAGCATCACAAGGCGTCGGAATATTGCGAGCGGGCTCTCGACCAATTCGATCAGATTTACGCGGACTCGGCGACTTCCGCGCGCATTATGGCGCTGTCGATGCATCCTTACATCATGGGCGCGCCGCATCGCCTGAAATATTTGCGCCGCATCTTCGAAGTCATCCGTAAAAAACCCGACGTGCTGTTTTGCACCGGCGCGCAGATCGCGGATTGGTTCATCGCCAACGGCCCGAAAGCGCCGTGAGAAACCCCGACCGCGTGCCGGAGGCTCCGGCGGGCGCCGATGTCGGCGCGCGGCTGATGCTCGGCGCGTTGTGTTTTATCTGGGGCGTCACCTGGCCGCTGATGAAAGTTGCGCTGAACGAAATGCCGCCGCTGAGCATGCGCGCGATGGCGGCAGCGTTGGGCGCGGTCACGTTCTACCTGTTGTGTCTGGTCATGGGCCGCAGTCTCCGCGTCCCGTCGGCCAAGGCGTGGCTGCACGTCGTCGTCGCCTCGCTCCTCAATATCGTCGCCTTCAGCCTGTTCAGCGCCTTCGCCCAGCTTGCGGCGGCAACCTCGCGCGTGATGATACTCGCCTATACGATGCCGATCTGGTCCGTCCTCTTGGCCTGGCTCTTTCTCGGCGACCGCCCGGATCGCACGCAGACGATTGCACTCGTTCTGTGTGCTGCGGGCCTTGCCATTTTGATCTATCCGCTGGCCGAAAATGGCGTTCCGCTCGGCATTTTGTATGCACTCGCCGTCGCCGTATGTTGGGCGGGCGGCACGGTTTACCTCAAATGGGCGCGCGTCGATGCCGATCCGATGGGAATGGGAAGCTGGCAGATGACGATCGCTTTCATCATCCTCGCCGCCTGCACGTTGGTCTTCGAAGGTTACCCTCGTCTTGGCGGCACACATCTGAACGGCTATCTCGCCACAGCATGGACCGGGATCGCCGGCAACGGCGTCGCCTATGCGCTCTGGTTTACCGTCGTGCGCCGGCTGCCCGCCGTCGCGGCGTCGCTCGGCGTGCTCGCCGTGCCGGTGATCGGCATTGCCGGATCGTTTCTGATCTTGGGCGAGGTGCCCACCGTTCCCGATATAATCGGCTTTGCCTTGATCTTCGCGGCGTCGGCTTGCGTCCTTCTGACCGGCCAGCCGGTTACGCAGACCAAACCGCACGCAGCCTGAATTGTCCGGTTTCAGGTCTTTGAGGTCTTGGCCGCGCCGGTCGCATTGGCCAATTCCGCGACGCGACCGGTCATGGCGCTTTGCGGATCGGACAGCGGGTCGATCACCGTGAAATGGTTGGCGCCGGCAAATTCCTGGTAGCGCGTGCGAGCGCCGGCCTTCTGCCAAGCTTCCGCGAGCGTCCGGCTCTGGCGCTTGAATTCGCTCGACTCGAGCTCTCCGACCACCGCGTCGAAAATGCGGCCGGCGGCAACGGGCCAAAACAGCGGCGAAAGCTCGCGAGCCGTCGCGGCGTCCAGCCCCAAATCCTGATTGACGCTGATGCCGATCAAGGGGGCGAGGTCGAACACGCCGGAGATCGAATATCCGACGGCGATAAGGTCTGAGGGCGCCTTGGGATAGAGCGCGCGCCAGTCGGTCGCCACCAGCGCGGCGGCGAGATGGCCGCCGGCCGAATGACCATAGACCGTCATGCGCCGGTTGAAGCGCTGCCACAAAAACGCGCAGGCGCGGCGCATCTGCGCGATAATGTCGGCGATGGTCACGATCGGACACAGATCGTAGCCGACGACCGCGACGGAAACTCCCCGCTCATTGGGTCCGCGCGCCATTTGGCTGAACATCGACGAATCGAGCGAACGCCACCAGCCGCCGTGAATAAACACGGCAAGCGGCGCCTGTTCCCCCGCCGCCGCCAGAAACAGATCGATCGTCTGGTGCGGCGTGTCGCCGTAGGACAGGCCGAGTTCGGCGCGGCTCTTTTTGAGCGTTTCGGCGCGGTAAAATTCGGCTTCACGCGTCCACCGGGCGAAAATCTCCTCATGCTCCGGGACTCGAGCGCGATTGTTATATTCAACCTCGTAGTCGATGGCGGGCACCGGCGTCTCCCAAAAGGCTCTCGCTTTCAATCTGCGGCATGCGGGCGGCCCAGGCAAGTTGCCGCAGAACCCTCGCATCGCTTGGCGGATTTGGTCCGACGGGGCAGGATTGGGCATCGTAGTTTCCGTCAAGTCTCCATCCTGTTAACAAAGCGCTGTTCCATTACAAGGAGCCGCATGAGAGTCGACGGCAAATCGATGCGCAGCATCTGGCTCGAGCCGGACGGATGGTCGGTGGGCATCATCGACCAGACGGCGCTGCCGCATCGGCTGGTCACGGCGCGGTTGACGACGCTGGACGAGGCGGCGCACGCCATACGCGCCATGCTGATTCGCGGCGCGCCGCTCATCGGCGCGACCGCAGCCTATGGCGTTTGCCTGGCGCTGCGCGCCGACGCTTCCGACGAAGCGCTCGACCGCGCTTGTTCGACACTCCTCGCAACGCGACCGACCGCGATCAACCTCAAATGGGCGATCGACGAAATGGTCGCCGCGGTGCGCAACCGCCCGCGCGGCGAGCGCTTGCAAGCCGCCTATCGGCGCGCGGCGGAAATTTGCGAACAGGATGTCGCGATCAATACCGCCATCGGACAACACGGTCTACCGCTGATCGAGGCGATTGCCCGGCGCAAGAAAGACGGCGAGCCGGTCAACATTCTCACCCATTGCAATGCCGGATGGCTGGCCGCAGTCGATGTCGGCACCGCCACGGCGCCGATCTATCTGGCGCACGATGCCGGCGTTGCGCTTCACGTTTTCGCCGACGAGACGAGGCCGCGCAATCAAGGGGCCTCGCTGACCGCCTGGGAACTCGGCCGGCACGGCGTGCCGCACACCGTGATCGCCGACAATACCGGCGGCCATCTCATGCAGCATGGCATGGTCGATCTTGTCATCGTCGGTACCGATCGCGTCACCGCCGCCGGCGATGTTTGCAATAAGATCGGCACTTATCTGAAAGCGCTTGCGGCGCGCGACAATAACGTGCCGTTTTACGTGGCGTTGCCGTCCCCGACGATCGACTTTTCGGTCGCCGACGGGGTTACGGAAATTCCGATCGAGCAACGCGGCGGCGAGGAAGTCGCGACCATGGCCGGCCTGACCGCGCAGGGCCGCATCGAAACCGTTCGCGTCGTCCCTGACGGCTCACCGGTCGCCAACTACAGCTTCGACGTCACGCCCGCCCGATTGGTCACCGGCCTGATCACCGAGCGCGGCGTTATCGCCGCCTCGCGCAATGCCTTGGCGAGGGCTTTCCCGGAACGTGCCGGCGCGGCAGAATGATGCGTTCAGGTGTAGCTCGCTCGGAGTTTGTGGGGTGCGTAAGCTCGCGTGTCGGCCACTATCGAATCGGCCTTTGCCCGGAATTCTCGTCATGCCTGTCACGACCGG
This sequence comes from Xanthobacteraceae bacterium, assembly GCA_035623195.1. Taxonomy (GTDB): domain Bacteria; phylum Pseudomonadota; class Alphaproteobacteria; order Rhizobiales; family Xanthobacteraceae; genus BOG-931. The sequence continues at coordinate 42,842 of DASPTX010000054.1, forward strand.
CAGCTCAATCACCACACCTTCGCCGCTCGTCGACGGCCGGCAATCGCAGACCGCATTGGCGATAGCGCGCGGCACCGCGCGCTATCTACACGCGCTCGGTTATTGCGTGGTCAGCGAATTGCCGCTGCGGTCGGGCCGGCGCGCCGACCTCGTCGCGCTCGGCGGCGACGGCGAGATCATCATCGTGGAGATAAAATCTTCGGTGGCGGATTTCCGCACCGACCAAAAATGGATGGAGTACCGGCTGCACTGCGACCGGTTGTTCTTCGCAACCGTCGTCGACGTACCTTGCGATATCTTTCCGCCCGATGCCGGGTTGATCGTAGCCGACGCGTTCGGCGCCTCGATCGTCTACGAGGCCCCGGAACACCGGCTTCCGGCGGCGACGCGCAAAACGGTGATGCTGCGCTTCGCCTACGCGGCGGCGCTGCGCTTGCAGGCGCTGGCCGACCCGCAAGGGCCCCTATGCGGGTGAAATCTGAATTTTATTTGGGAGCGCGCTTGGCCAGGATTCGCTGCAGCGTGCGCCGGTGCATGTTGAGGCGGCGCGCGGTTTCCGAGACGTTACGGCCGCACAATTCGTAAATGCGCTGGATATGCTCCCAGCGCACCCGATCCGCCGACATCGGATTTTCCGGCGGCTCGATCTTTTTATTGTCCAGCGTGAGCAGCGCCGCGGCGACATCGTCGGCATCGATCGGCTTGGCGAGGTAATCGACGGCGCCAAGCTTCACCGCGTTGACCGCGGTCGCGATATTGCCGTAACCGGTGAGAATGATTGCGCGCGCTTCCGGCCGGCGCTTCTTCATGGCCGAAATGACGTCGAGACCGTTACCGTCCCCGAGCCGCATATCGACCACGGCGAAGGCGGGTGCGACCTTCTCCACCTGCAAAAGCCCATCGGCGACCGATTCCGCTGTCGTCACGACAAAACCGCGGCCTTCCATGGCGCGGGCAAGGCGCTGCAGGAACGATTTGTCGTCCTCGACGATCAGAAGCGAACGCTCGGCTGGTAGGGGGGTCGTTGCGGCATTGGTCATCGCAAGTCCACTCCAATGACACCGAATATCGAAGCCAAGTTAACTTTGGCCAAGTCACCCTAAGCGAACTGGACCTAAGTCGAGTCAACGTTCAAGCGGAACGGCCATTTACACTTAAGAAGCCGCCGCCGCAGCCTCAAGTGGCGGCGCCGCCGCAAGCGGCCGCTCGAAGTCCTCGCGGTTCCAAACCACCATGATCGTGGCGCCATGAAGGGGCGGCGCCTGGTTCGTCAGCGAAAGCCTGGCGCCGGAGCGTTCCAAAAGCGTTTTGGCAATAAAGAAGCCGAGGCCAAGGCCGAATGCGGCGATTTCTTCGGTCTGCGGCGCACGCGGATCGGGCCTACGATGGGTCACATAGGGCGCGCCAAGCCGATCGACGACTTCCGCGGCAAAACCGGGACCGTCGTCGCTGATAACGATGCTGACCTCTTGCTCCGTCCATTGTGCGGAAATTTCAACTCGCGAATGAGCGAAATCGACCGCATTTTCGATCAGATTGCCGAGGCCGTAGCGGATCGCCGGGTTGCGCGCGCCGGCAGGTTCGGCGGCGCGGTTGGCCGGATAATTCACGATGATCGAAACGCCAAAATTGCGATGCGGCGCAACGGCTTCCTCGATCAGCGCGGAGAGCGGCAGGCGGTCAAACGGATCGCCGGCCGGAAGCTCGGTGATTTTGGCCAAGATCTCGCGGCATCGCTGCGCCTGTTCGCGCAGAAGCTTCACGTCATCCGCATGGGGAGAATTCGCCTCAAGCGCGCGTTCGATTTCGCGAATGACGACGGTGATCGTGGCCAAAGGCGTACCCAACTCGTGCGCCGCGGCGGCGGCAAGTCCGTCGAGCTGGGAGAGGTGCTGCTCGCGCGCGAGAACCAATTCGGTCGCCGCCAGCGCGTCGGACAGCTGACGCGCTTCCTCGGCGACCTGCCAGGTATAGACGCCGATATAGCCGATCGCGAGCAGGATCGAGAGCCAGACGCCGACCATATAGATTTCGGGGAGCTCGAGCGGATTCTCGGCGTCCCATGGCAAATCGAAATGCAAAAACACGAGCACGGTTGCGCAAAACATCGCGAACGTGCCGATGAGCAACGTCATCCGCGGCGGCAGCGCAGTCGCCGAAATCAAGACCGGCCCGAGCAGCAAAAAAGCGAAGGGATTTTCCAAGCCGCCGGTGAGATAAAGCAGCGCCGCCAATTCGGCGATATCGAAGGCAAGCAGCCACGCGGCGCGGTCGGGTTCGAGCCACTGGGTGTGGCGGAAGCTGACGCGCAGCGCCACGTTCAACAGCGCCGCCAGCGCGATGACGGCAAGGCAGGCCCAAATCGGAACCTCGAATTCCAGGCCGAAATGCACCATCAGAACGGCCGCGAGCTGCCCGCAAACCGCGAGCCAGCGCAGGCGGATCAACGTATCGAGCCGTACGTTGCGCGGGCGTTCATGCGTAGGGGGCAGGCCGAACATGCGATTAATTTAGTGATTGGGTCGGCCGTCGCCAAATTCACTAGCGCCTGGCTGCCCGATGCGCGACATTGGCCCGGTTCGGCGTCTCCATTCGGCGCCTCAGGAGTGACCGCCATGGCCTATGAGCTCGATCAGTTCATATCGGATTGTCGTTCCATCCTTTCGCGCGATCCCAGCCCCGCGGGCCGCGAAAAGGTACGCGCTCAGTTGGAGCGCCTTTTGCAAAATCCGGACTTCATCCGCCGGCATTGCGAGGAAGCGCCGCGCGGATTGCACGTGCTTTACGAGGACCCCGAGCTCGGCTTTCAGATTCTGGCGCACATCAACGACAAAGCGAGAGTGTCGCCGCCGCACGATCACGGCGATTCCTGGGCGATCTACGGTCAGGCCACGCACTATACCGACATGACGGAATGGGAACGCGAAGACGACGGCGCCGATCCGGAGCACGCCAAGCTTAAGCCGGTGAAGAAATACCGCCTGACGCCCGGTCACGCCGGCATTTATCAGGATGGCAAGATTCATTCGATTGATTATCCCGACCACGCCCGCTTCGTCCGCGTGACCGGGACAAATCTCGATCGCATTCAGCGAGTGCGCTTCGATCTGAAAACCGGTGAAGTCAAACGCATGACGCCGCAGCAGGCGACGTGACGGCGACCGTCAGCCCCGCCGATCTGCGCGGTATGATCGACGACGGCGGCGAGCTCGCGCTCGTCGACGTCCGCGAAGAGCTGATCTATTCGCAAGGCCACCTCTTGCTGGCGCGATCGGCGCCGCTCAGCCGGTTCGAACTAAAATTCGCGGAACTTGTGCCGCGCCGCGGCGCGCGAATTGTCTTATGCGACGACGATGATGGGCTCGCTCGGCGGGCGGCGGCGATTCTGGCGCGGAATGGCTACACCGACCTGCACATCCTCGCCGGCGGCGTCGCCGCATGGGCGGCGACCGGTTTTGAGCTCTTCTCGGGCGTCAACGTGCCGAGCAAGGCCTTCGGCGAATATATCGAGCACATTGAAGCGACGCCGAACATCTCGGCGGACGAACTCGCCGCGCTGCTGCGCGACGGCAGCGATCTCGTCGTGCTCGACAGCCGGCCGTTCGATGAATATGCGCGGGTCTCCATCCCCACCGCAACCAGCGTGCCGGGCGCGGAGCTGGTGCTGCGCGCGCGCGATATCGCGCCGTCGGTGAACACCACGATCGTGGTGAATTGCGCGGGCCGAACCCGCAGCATTATCGGCGCGCAATCGCTGATCAATGCCGGCCTGCCGAACAAAGTCGTCGCGCTGCGCAACGGCACCATGGGCTGGAGCCTATCCGGCTTTGTTTGCGATAGCGGTAAGAATCACCGCGCGCCGGGCGCTTCGCCGGACATGCTGCGCTGGGCGCAAAAGGCGGCGCGGCGAGTGGCGGAGGCTTGCGGGGTGGAGCGCATCGATCCGCCGGCGCTCGAAGCCTGGCGCGCCGATCGATCGCGCACGGTCTACCTTTTCGACGTTCGCGACCCTGCCGAATACGAGGCGGGCCACTATCCGGACGCCGTTTCGGCTCCCGGCGGCCAGCTCGTGCAGGCCACCGACCAATATGTCGGCACGCTTGGCGCGCGCATCGTCTTGGTCGATGACGCCGAGGTTCGGGCGGCCATGACGGCGTCGTGGCTGCGGCAGATGGGTTTTGCCGAGGTCTACGTCCTGGCGGCAACGGGCGCCGAAAAAGGCTGGCCCGCTCCGGCGGTTCTGCAAGCTGAAATCCGTCCCGACGCGACTATCGACTGCAAAGAGCTGAACGACCTTCTGTCGCGCGATGCCGCCACCGTAATCGACCTTTCCCTGAGCCGGAACTATCTGGCGCGCCACATTCCGGGCGCCTGGTTTGCGATCAGGACGCGCCTTGCGCAAGCGCTCGGAAAAATCTCCTCCAGCGCCGCTTTGGTTCTCACATCGGAAGATGGTGTGCTCGCCAAATTGGCGGTCGCCGAAGCCGCGCGACTAAGCAAGGGACCAGTGCGTTTCCTGCAAGGCGGCAATGCGGCCTGGGCCGCCGCGGGATTTCCGGTATCGGCCGAAGCGCGGATGGCGGACGAGCCGGTCGATCAATGGCGCAAACCCTACGAGCGATCGGGCGACGTCGCCGCGGCGATGCGGGATTATCTGGCGTGGGAAACTGACCTGCTGCCCCGCATCGCGCGCGATGGATCGCTGAAATTCGACCGCTTCAGGCCGCGGCTTCGAGCAGAATTTCGCTAAGGCGCTCCGGCATGTCGACCATGACATCGTGGCCACACGGCACTTCGTAAATGCGCCACGCCGGATCGGATTTCGCGGCAGCAAGCGCCTTATCGAATCCCGGATTGGCGTAGCTTGCGGCGCGGATGTAGGTCTTGCGTGTGATCCTTTCGCGCGCACCGGTAAGCGCAATCTTATGCGTAAACGTCGCGATCGGTTGCGGGACGCACAGTGAATCCACCCACGCCCGATCGGCCACGTTGACGCCGAAAAATTCCGCAGAACGCGCCGGCATGCTGATGTCGCCACGCTGCAACGCGGCACGAATGCCTTCCTGGACCGCCGGTCCGGTCAAACTTTGCGGCGAGTCGCCGTCATGCGGCAGGAATGCATCGAGAAAGACGATCGCGCGGATCGCGGCCGCCATTTCTTCAACAACGCCGGAAATGACGAAACCGCCGTAGGAATGCCCGCACAATACGACGTCGCTCAATCGTTCCCACTTCATCACATTGACGACGTCGGTGATGTGAGTGCCGATATCGATATCCGAGCGCAACAGATGCGAGCGCTCGCCAAGCCCGGTGAGCGTTGGCGTGAAGACTTTGTGACCGAGGCCGCGCAGCCGATCGGCAACGCGTGGCCAGCACCAGCCGCCGTGCCAAGCGCCGTGAACGAGGACGAACGTATAGGCCATGATTTCCCCCTTTTAAGCGCAATCGTTTCGAATCGAAACGATTGCGGTCCTGGATGTTTGTTGGGGATGATCTTTTTGGAAAACCGGTTTCCGCTTTTCCGGATCATGCCCTTGTGCGCGCTACGGCTGCCAAGCCGCGCCCGCAGGACTTGGTGTGTCTGCTTGTTCGCGCGCCTTGTCGATGATTGTCAAAAGCGCCCGCAGCACGTCCGGCACGCCCTGTCCGCTGACCGCCGAAATCACGAGCGGCGATTTCTTGGCTGCGTCGCGCAAGCGCGCGACTTGCCGTGCGATCTCATCCTTGCCGAGCGCGTCCGCCTTGTTCAGCGCGACGATTTCTGGCTTGTCGGCCAGATCGTGGCCATAGGCCGACAATTCGCGGCGGACCGTTTGGTAAGCCGCGCCCGCATCCTCGCCGGTGCCGTCGACAAGATGCAGGAGCACGCGGCAGCGCTCGACATGGCCGAGAAAGCGGTCGCCAAGTCCCTGCCCCTCGTGCGCGCGTTCGATCAGGCCCGGAATATCGGCAAGCACGAATTCGCGGCCGTCGACATCGACTACGCCGAGCTGTGGATGCAGTGTCGTAAATGGATAATCGGCGATCTTCGGCTTGGCCGCGCTGACGGCGGCGAGGAAGGTCGACTTGCCGGCATTAGGCAGGCCGATGATTCCGGCATCGGCAATCAGCTTGAGCCGTAGCCGGATTGTGAGGTCGATGCCGGGCTGGCCGGGATTGGCGTGACGCGGCGCGCGGTTGGTCGAGGTTTTGAAATGGGCATTGCCAAAGCCGCCATTGCCGCCGCGGGCGAGCACGACGGATTGTCCCACCGCAGTGAGATCGGCCAGAAGCGTGACCCCATCCTCCTCGTAAATCTGCGTGCCGACCGGCACTCTGAGCGTGACATCGCCGCCATTGGCGCCATGCCGATCCTTGCCCATCCCGGCACGGCCGTTGCCGGCGGTGAAATGCTGCTGGTAGCGGTAGTCGATCAGCGTATTGAGCCCGTCGACCGCCTGCGCGATAACGTCGCCACCCTTGCCGCCGTCGCCGCCGTTAGGGCCGCCGAATTCGATAAACTTCTCGCGCCGGAACGAGACGCAGCCGTTGCCGCCGTCGCCGGAGCGGATATAAATCTTGGCTTCGTCGAGAAATTTCATTCGTCCACTGGTAAAGCCCGCACCGCGCCGGCACAACCGCGATCGGCGCCGAAATCGCCGCAATGGCCGGGAACAAGACATCTGATATAGGGTCCGTGGCCCGGCAGGCTGGACCCGGTTGGTGGGCTACGGCCTCCGAGAGCGCGATCGTTTCAAACCTGAATCGATTGCGGCTCTAGTTATTTGATGAGGCACGATCTTTTCGGAAAACCGGTTTTTCCGGATCGTGCCCCAAGTTACGTGGAGAACGGTCGGCATGTGGCGCGTTCTAAAGCTCGCGGCGCGGGCTGCGATTTGGCGGACTACGCCCGACCCATCGCTGGTCGGCCTGCCGGTCCTGTTGGCCTTTGCCACGATTCTGGCGGCAGCACGGATCGCGCTGCAACTGGCGGATGCCGGCTCCTGGCACTTTTTTACGCCTTACGGACTCAATGCGATCGTCGCCTGGATCGCCGTCGAACTTGCCATCGCGGCGCTGTTCGTGCCCGCGGCCGCTCGGGCGACTGCGCTTTCGGCCATGCTCGTGCTTTCCCTGCTGGGCGAAGCCGCCATGACGGCGATGCGGCTCGGCGGTGCGCTACTCGCCAGCGAAGCGCCGCAAGCCGCGCCATGGATCGGCAAGGCTCTAGCGATCGGCGTTTATGTCCTCGCCGTCGCCTGGTGGATCGGCGCCATGACATGCATCGTCGGCAGCTTGGAGTATCGATCGGGATTGCGGCTCGCCGCCAGGATCGCCTGCCTATGGTTGGCGCTGTTCGCGGCCAATGCCGCGATACCGCACGTGCCCGTGTTTCTGCCGCCCGATTACGATACGCGCAGCGCCAATTGGTGGGAAGTCGCGAACGCGCTTTACCAAGCGCGGAACGGGACGCCGCCGCGCCTCGACATCGCGCAAATCGAAAAGACTCAATCTTCGTTGCTTCAGCAGGAATTGGCCCGCCTGGCGCCGGCGCACAAAGGTGAAACTGATTTTTACACGCTCGCCATCGCAGGCTGGGCCGAGCCGAACGTCTTCGTCAAGGAGTTGGACGGCGGACTCGAGGCCATCGCCAGCGTGCTGCCGATCAAGAACAGGATCGTGCGCCTCGTTAACCGCGGCGATACGATCAATACCTTGCCGCTCGCCAATTTTCAGAATTTCGCGGCGGCCGTACGCGCCATCGGCAATGTCATGGACAAGGACAACGATGTTTTCATCCTGTTCATGACGTCGCATGGCGAGCGAAGCGGCTTTGCCTTGCAATTGCCGGGCAGCAATGCGGAGCTGACGCCGCAGCAAGTCGCCGGCACGCTCGACGGCGAAGGCATCAAGAACCGCGTCGTCATCGTTTCCGCTTGCTATTCGGGGATTTTCGTCCCGCCTTTGGCGAACGACAATACGATCGTCATGACGGCCGCGGATGCGCAGCACACGTCATTCGGCTGCGCGCCCGAACGGGACTGGACCTATTTCGGCGACGCATTCTTCCGGCAAAGCGTGCATCCGGGATTGGATTTCGCCGACGCCTTCGACCATGCCCGTGCCCTTATTCACGGCTGGGAATTGATGGACAACGCACCGCCGTCGAATCCGCAAGGATCGTTTGGGCGCGCTTTAGTCGAGAAGCTCGCGCCATTCTTCGCCACGAATGCCGGGCAATAACCCGTCTCGAGCGCAATCGTTTCAAGTTGAGTCGATTGCTGCTCTAGGTTTCTTGATGGGGCATGATCTTTTCAAAAGACAGGCGTCCGCCCCGGATCGAGTCCGGGGCAGGCCTTTTCCGGATCATGCTCTAAGTCCCTATTTCGCCCCTCCCCAGGCCTTGAGCGACGCCCATAGGCCGCGATCGAGACGGAAGCGATCGACCGGCGCTGCCGAATTGATGGCCCGGATGCGGTATAGACCGACGCCGGTCCACTGGAAGCCGCATTTCTCGAGCACCCGGCGCGAGGCCGGGTTGCTGACGCGCGCGCCCGATTGCAGCACGTCATGACTAAGTTCGCCGAAACCGTAATCGATGACGGCGCGAACCGCTTCGGTGGCGTAGCCACGGCCCCAGTGAGGCGCGCCCAGCCAACAGCCGAGTTCAGCGCCGGCCTCGCGTAAATCGATGCCGCAAACGCCGATCGCAACGCCGTCGAGCACGATCGCGAATGTGGCGCTGCCGGCTTCCCGGTTGATCGATGCGATGAACTGTTCGGCGTCGTCCACGCCGTAAGGATGCGGAATGCGCGCGGTGTTTTCCGCGACGCGGCGATCGGCGGCGAAACGGACAATCGCCGGAACGTCGCCGCGGCAGGGCGCGCGCAGCATCAGCCGCTCGGTCCTGAGCAGCGGGATAGGGCGCTCGTTTGTTTGCGGCGCCGCTGCCGGTTTTAACGCTTGCGTTGCGAGAGTCATTGCCTGGGCTCCTGCAAGAAAGGGGAGCCGGCATTCCGGTCTCCCCTTTTCGGAGCCCATTCGGGCCCGCCGGTTCGACTGGATGCCGGCGGACCTCATATGATCCACCGTATTATTGGGCCGCTGCCTCGCTCATCGGACGTACTGAGACAAATACACGGCCCTTGGTTTTGGTACGGAACTCGAGCTTGCCGTTAATCAAAGCAAACAACGTGTGGTCTTTGCCGACGCCCACATTTCGACCGGCATGCCATTTGGTGCCGTGCTGACGCGCGATGATGTTCCCGGCAAGCACTTGCTCGCCGCCGAAAATCTTCAGGCCCAGACGCTGGCCGGCTGAATCGCGCCCGTTACGCGACGATCCGCCCGCTTTCTTATGTGCCATCACCAGTCTCCAAAACACCCGTTTCGAAAACGCCGGTCTGCGAAACTCACTCGCCGGTGTGATTACACCGGATTCGTGACAAGAGCATCACCTTGCGATCACTTCTTCCTACTTTTTCTTGCCGCTTGGTTTCCGCCCTTTGGCGGCGGGCTTTTTCTCTTTGGCCGCGGGTTTTGCTTTCGGCTTTTCGGCTTTCTTCGGCGCCGGTTTACGCGCCCGCGCCGCTGCAGCCGCAGATTGCGCCGACGCTTGGGCGCCTGTTGCGGCGGCCTGATCGGGCGCGGGTGGAACCGGCGCGCGCTCCGGCTTCGGCTGCGCTTGTTTGCTTGGTTTTTTGCCGTCGGTCAAAATTTCGGTGATGCGCACAAGGGTAAATTCCTGGCGATGACCGATCTTGCGGCGCGAATTTTTTCGCCGGCGCTTCTTGAATGCGATGATCTTCGGGCCGCGTGCTTGTTCGAGGACTTCGGCCGCGACGGTGGCGCCCGCCACGGTCGGAGCACCGAGCGTCACGCTTTCCCCACCGACGACCAAGACCTCGCCGAACTCGACGATCTCGCCGGGTTCGCCCTTGACCTTGTCGACCTTGAGCACGTCCTCGGCGGCCACCCGGTATTGCTTGCCACCCGTTTTGAAGACCGCGAACATCTCTCTTCCTCGCTCGAACCCCCGATGCTCGGGTTTCGCCCGGACCGGCCTTTTTCCATCGATTCTGCTGACGGTCGACGGCATCGTGACGCGCAAAGGGCCGCATCGAACGCGCCAACCGGGTGCCGTTATGGCGGGCTCATAAGTCCCTGTCAAGAAACGCAAAGCGCGCGCGCGTTTCAGCCAATACGGCCGAATCGGCCGGCCGCCTCCCGGTGATGACCGATATGCGCTTGGCGTGCTAAAGCGCCAAACGGGGACGCAATGACGGCAATCAAACCGCGCGGCCCGGAGTATCGGCGATGACATCAGGGAGGAAGGCCACGCTTTCGCGGCGCGCCTTGCTCACTGCCGGCGTTAACGCAATGGCGTTGGGAGCGGCCGGCGCGCAAGAGCAGGCAAGAGACGCGGAAGACTATCCCAGCCGGCAGGTCACCTTCGTCGTGCCCTTTGCGCCCGCGGGCGGCACCGATGTTCTTGCCCGCCTGCTTGCGCAGAAGCTCGAACAGCGGCTCGGCAAACCATTCGTCGTCGAGAACCGGCCCGGAGCCGGGACGCTGATCGCCACCAATTACGTGGCAAAGTCGCCGCCCGACGGCTACACGATCCTGATGGCGGTGTCTTCGCTTGCGGCGGATGTGACGCTCTACAAAACCTTGCCTTACGACCCCGCCAAGGACTTGGTGCTGGTTGCTCTGATCGCTCGCGTTCCGTTCGTGCTCGTGGTCAGTCCGTCACTGGGGGTGGAAAGCGTCGGCGACCTCATCAAACTCGCCAAACAGCACACGCTGAGCTACGGGTCCGGCGGTGTCGGCGCTTTTCATCATCTTTGCGCCGCTCTCTTCGCAAGCATGACCGGAATCAAGATGACCCACGTGCCGTATCGAGGCTCGGCGCCGGCGCTCAGCGACCTGGTGGGCGGCTACATCCAGCTCATGTTCACCGATTACAGTTCCGCGGCAGCGTTGATCGGCAGCGGCAAACTGCGCGCGCTCGCGGTTACGACCAAAGATCGGTTCCCGGCGCTGCCCGATGTCCCGCCTCTCGCCGACGCCGGCGTGCCTGGTTTCGATGCGGCGGCGTGGCAAGCCGTGGTTGCGCGGTCGCAGACGCCGCCTGCGATCATCGACAGGCTCAACTTCGAGTTCAATGCCGCCGTGGCGCTAGAGGACGTCAAAACACGGATAAGCGATATTGGGATGAATCCGGTCGGTACCGGCACGCCGGCGCAGCTCCAGCAATTCCTGCACGCCGAAATCGCACGTTGGGGCAAGGTCGTCGAGGAGGCCGGCATTGCCCATTCCGAGTGACCGGTTTTGACGCCTAAACTATCAGGCGAAGCGAGCCACCGGCTCCCCGCCGGGGACGAAATATTTCTCGACCATGTCGCCCACTTCGTGCGCGACGCCGAAGCCGCAAGCCGCGCGCTTAAGCGCTCGGGCTTCGCGCCGACGCCGATCTCGATCCAGGTCAACCGCGATCCCGCAGGTCACGTCGTCCCTACCGGCACCGGCAACGTCACCGCGATGTTCATGTGCGGCTACACGGAGGTTTTATTCAAAACGGCCGACACGCCGCTCACCCGCGAGTTCGACGCGGCGCTGGCGCGTCACGCCGGACTTCACCTTGCCGCTTTCGCGGTTGCCGACGCGGCCAAAGCGCACGCGCGCCTTGCCGCTGCCGGATTCGCCGTGCGCGACCTGGTGCGCATGCAGCGTCCGGTCACGACTGCGACCGGCGCCGACACGGCGGCCTTCACGATCGCGCGCGTCGAGCCCGGGACGATGCCGGAAGGTCGGATCCAGATATTGACCCATAATACGGAAGCGGCCGTGTGGCAGCCGCGCTGGCTGTCGCATCCGAACACCGTCTCGGATCTCATCGATATCGTTATTGCGGTCGCCGACGTCGAAGAGACGGCCAGCCGCTTCGCGCGCTTCACCGGCCGCGCGGCGACACCGACACCCGGCGGCGCGCTCATTCGCCTCGACCGTGGCGGCGTCTATCTCGTCACTCACGAGAGAGCGACGGAAAAGCTGCCCGAAGTGCCGGTCACGTCGCTGCCTTTCATGATCGGCTATGCACTGGGCGTAAAATCTCTCGCCGCGGTCGAAGCGGCGGTCGCAAGCGCCGATCTCGACTGGCGCGCCTTCAATGACGGCATCGTTGCGACCTTCCCGACCGAACTGGGCGAAGGCGCCTGGTTCTTTGTCGAACAGCCTTCGGACTTGCCTTGGCGGCGCTAAACATTGACGGCGCCGAGCTTCGGCGGCGTTGAATCTCGGCTCCGTCGAATAATGGCCGTGCTGAGGCGGATCGAGCACCTTGGCTTTTCCGTTCGGCGTGCGATAGTGCGGGCGAAATATCGAGACTTTCTTTGCATAGCCCGACCAATATCGAAACGTCCTGGCCGGATAGGATCTATGCGCACTTCCGGCGCGTCGGCATTCGCCAGGTCGGTTATGTACCGGACGCCGGCCACAGCCGGCTGATCGCGCTCTGCCGCGACGACCCGCAGATCGCCGACGTCGTGCTGACCACCGAGGAAGAAGGCGTCGGACTGGTTGCCGGCGCCGCGCTTGGCGGTCAACGCGCCGCGCTACTCATGCAGTCGAGCGGCGTAGGTAATTGCATCAATATGTTCACGCTGTTGCGCAATTGCGGCTTCGGCTGCGTCGTGCTCGTGACGATGCGCGGCGAATTCGGCGAATTCAATCCGTGGCAGGTGCCCATGGGCGCCATCACGCAGGATGTGCTGCGGCTTTCCGGATTTCTCACCTATCGCATCGAGACGGCCGATGCGGTCGACGAGATCGTCGGCGCCGGCTGCGAGATGGCGTTTAGCGGGGTTCAGGTCGCGATTCTTTTGTCGCAACGCCTGATCGGCCCCAAGCAATGGACGAAATGACGGATGGGACGATGCTGAACCGGCGGCGTTTCGTGCAGCAACTTTTGATCGATCGCGGCGATCTCCTGGTCATTCCCGGCCTCGGTTCGGCGACCTACGATGTCGCCGCGGCGGGCGATCACCCGCTGAACTTCTATCTCTGGGGCGCCATGGGCGGCACCGCGATGATCGGTCTCGGCCTTGCGCTGGCGCGGCCCGACCGGCGCGTGGTTGCAATTCCAGGCGACGGCGACATGCTGATGGGGCTGGGCAGCCTCGCCACGATCGGCGTCAAGCAGCCGAAGAATCTCGCCATCGTCGTCCTCGACAACGCCCATTACGGCGAGACGGGCATGCAGCCGAGCCACACCGCAGCCGGCGCGGATTTCGTCGCCATGGCGCTCGCCTGCCGCTTCCGCCAGGCGCGCGCGGTCACGCGAATCGAGGAAGCGGCCGGTGTGCGGAAGCTCCTGCATGCGGGCGAGGGCCCGATTCTCGTCAACGCCAAAATCAAGCCCGAGGATGTGCCGCGCGTGCTGCCGTTACGCGACGGCCACGCGATCAAGCAGCGTTTCATCGCGGCGATGAACTCCGCCTGATCGCAGGGCGCGCCTATAGCGCAAATCGTTTCAAACTGAATCGATTGCGGCTCTAGATATTTGATGAGGCATGATCTTTTCGGAAAACCGGTATACTTTTCCGAATCACGCTCTAGCTCAGCACTTGTGAAAAAATTTGTAGATTTCCGGACGCTGCATCCAGATCAATTGCCAGGTCAGCCCGCCGTGCTGGTCGATCCACTTTTTTATGTCGTCCGGATACACCTTGAGCAAAATGTCCGTGACGAACGGGAACGTGCCGGCATGAAAACCAAGCGCGGCGTTCGGCGTGACGCAAATGTCTTTGCGCGGGAAATAGCCGGTGAGCAGCGTGCAGGCGGAAGCGCAAATACCCGCGATGCGCACATTGACCTTTTGTGCCGCGAGTTTTTCCCACTTCTGCTGATAGAGAGAGACGAACCCGCCGTGGTCGTCGGAAACCTCGAGGGTTTCCGCCCGCACCGCCGGCGCCGCGAGCAGAAGGAAAACCAGGAATAAAAGCCGCCGAAGTTTCATCGTGGTAGCCCCGTTCTTGTTGGTGCCGTTTTCGCCGCACGCTTTACCGCCTCGACGATTTCCGGATAAGCGGCGCAGCGGCAGAGATTGCCGGCAAGATAATGCCGGATGTCCTCGTCACTCGGATCGGGATAGTGCTTAAGCAATTGATGTGTCATCAGCACGAAGCCCGGCGTACAGAACCCGCACTGGAACGCGCCGCAAGCGACGAACGCCTGTTGCACATGGGACAGCGCGCCGCCGGCATCGAGGTGCTCGACCGTAGTAACGGATTTGCCATCGACCCAGACGGCGAAATAAAGGCAGCCGGACACCGCGTTGTTGTCGACCAGCACGGTGCAGCAACCGCACAAGCCCTGCCCGCAGCTTTCGCGAGCGCCGAACAAGCCATAGCGCTGCAGCAGCTCGACCAAATTGCGGTGCGGCTCGATCGCGGCCGAGACCGGTTCGCCGTTGAGCGAAAAATTGATCGTGCGCATACTCATCATTCGTCCTCGAGCGGCCGGCCGGCCTTGGCCCGCAGGCCGCGCAGAACCGCCTCGGCCGTGATCGGTAATTCCATGATGCGCACGCCGACCGCGTCGTGGATGGCATTTGCAATCGCCGGCGACACGCCGAACGTCCCCGTCTCACCGAGACCCTTTGCGCCGAACGGTCCGGAATGCTGCTCGGCGGCGACAAATTCGGTTTCCATCGGCGGAATGTCGCCAATGCCCGGAATCTTGTAATCCGCAAGCGATGCGTTGGTCACCTGTCCGCCGTCGAGCTGCATCGCCTCGGACAGCGTGAATCCGAGCTGCATGACCGCCGCGCCGGAAAGCTGCGTCCGCGCTACGGCGGGATTGACCGGCTTGCCGCAATCGGCGGCATTGATCAGCCGTAAGATTCGCACCCGGCCGGTTTCGGTATCGACTTCGACCTCGACGGCCGCGCCGCCGACCATCCAGAACGGCGTGACGTTGTCGGAAAGTCCGGTCTGCGCATCCGGCGGCGTGTAGTTCGGCACGAAACTTGCCATCCCGATCACGTTGCCTGCCTGCATGCCGTAGCGCTTCTTGAATATTTCCGCCGCCGGATAGTTGGTGCCGGGCGGAAGTCCGGCTTCGATGGCGAGCGCGCGCAATTTGGCGCGGGCATCCTCCGCCGCGAGCCGCACCGCGTTGCCCATATGGAAAAGCGAGCGCGAGCCGAGCGTGCCCATGTCGTAGGGCGTGACGTCGGTATCCGGAGCGACGACACGGACATCCTCGGCCCTGACGTCCAGCACCTCGCCGACGATCTGCGCGAAGGCCGTGTCCGAGCCCTGGCCCATATCGACGGTGCTCTTGTACAAATAAACGCTGCCGTCGGCGGAGATGTTGACGACCGCGACCGACGTGGTCGGCGAAATCGAGGCTTTGAAACCGACAGCGATGCCGCGGCCGCGGCGCAGCGTGCCGGAGCCGGGATCGAACGGCGCATTCCAGCCGATGCGCGCCGCCAGCGCGTCGAGCACCGCGCCGATCGCGGCATCCTTCAGCACGGTTCCGCTGGCCTGCGGGCGGCCGTCGCGCAAAATGTTTTTGCGGCGGAACTCCACCGCATCGATGCCGAGTTCGCGCGCGATGAGATCCGTATGGCTTTCATACGCCCAGACCAGTTGCGGAACGCCAAAGCCCCGCAGTGCGCCGGCCGGCGTGCGGTTTGTATAGAGCGCATAGGAGTCAATACTGACGTTGTCGATGTCGTAAGGGCCCGCCGCCGTGAAGCCGGATTTCTGGGTGACGCGCGGCCCGATATCCGCGTATGCGCCGCCGTTCCAGTACACCTCGCAGGCGCGCGCGACGACGCGACCATCTTTGTCGACCCCGCTCTTGATGCGAAACGTCGTCGGATGTTTGGTAATCGTGTAGAACTGTTCTTCCATCGTCAGCGCGATCTTGACCGGACGGCGGACAAGCATTGCCAGCGCCGCCGCCAGCGCTTCGACCTTGACGTAGACTTTCGCGCCGTAGCCGCCGCCGAGATAGGGCACCTTCACACGCACGCGGTTTTCCGGCCAGCCGAATAGCCGCGCGATTTCGATGCGCACGAAGGACGGCGTCTGGTTCGACGTGTGGATCGTCAGCCTGTCGCCGTCGGGTTCCGCGATCGCCACGTGCGGCTCGAACGGCAGATGCAGGCATTGTTGCGTCTTGAACGTGTGTTCGATGACGCGCGCCGCGGCGGCGAAGGCTTTATCGGCGTCGCCGCGCCGCAGGTGATAGTCGAGCGCGACATTGGTGCCCTTGCGGCCTTGGAGATGTTTAAGATCGGCAAAGGTCCCGGCCGGCCGCAGCACGTCGTGCACGAGCACCTCGGGTTGCACCGCCGCGATCTCATCATAGACCGCCGGCAGCTCGTCATACTGCGCCGCGATGAGCTGCGCGGCTTCTTCGGCGACGTGCGGATCGCTCGCCAAAACCGCCGCGACCGGCTCGCCGACATAGCGAACCTTGTCGAGCGCCAGGATCGGCTGATCATGGAACGCGGGACCGTAATAAGGCTCCGCAATGAGTTTGCGGATGTCCTCGCCGGTGACGACGCCATGCACGCCGGGGTGCGCCTGCGCCGCTTTTGTATCGATGCCGCGGATGCGTCCGTGCGGCACCGTCGAGCGAAAGATCTTGCCGTAGAGCATGCCCGGCAACCGCAGGTTATGCGTATATTCGGCGCGGCCGCTGACCTTGGCGCGGGCCTCAAGACGCGGAATTTCCCGGCCGATCTGCTTCATTGCCGCGGCCCCGCGCCTTGGCCGAGCGCCCGCCGCACGGCGCGGCCGAGATAGACGCGCAGAAGTTCGCGCTTGTAGCCGGCGGAGCCGTGGGCATCGGCGAGAATAATCGCTTCGGCGGCCGCCGCATCGCCGGCTTGCTTGAGCGTCGCATCGTCGGGCCGCGCGCCGCGCAGCGCGCGCTCGGCGCTTGTCATCCGCGTCACTTTCTCGGTTGCCGCGCTTACGACGACGATGGGATCGCGGATCGCGCCACCGTCAAGCGCGAAGGAAACGGCTATGCCGAGCGCCGGCCAATCGTCGGCCGAGCGCGAGGTAACCTTCAGGTAGGCGGCTTTTCGCCCATCGAGCGGCGGCACCGTCACGGCGGCAATCAACTCGTTTTTTTCCAGCACCGTCTCGTAATAGCCTGAATAAAGATCGGCCAGTGGCAATTCGCGATTTTCCTTCGCGCCCGCGATCGTAATGCGGGCATCAAGCGCCGCGAGCACCGGCGGCAGGTCCATATGCGGATCGCCGTGGGCAAGAGCGCCGCCGACGCGGGCGACGTTGCGCACGCGCGGATTCGACAAGGTTCGCAGCGTGCGATTGAGCACCGGCAGCCGCGTGGCGACGTTGCGGTCATATTCCAGCTCGCTCAGCGTCACCATGGCGCCAATGCGAAACTCACCGGATTCGCTCAAGGCGATGTGCGCATAATGCGGCTCGATACGATGCAAGCTAATGAGCCGTGTCGGGCGGAACACGCCGGCCTTCATCATCAGCATCAGCGCGGTACCGCCGGCGACGGCGCGCACCGTCGGTTCTTGCGGGTCGAGCAGCGAGACAGCTTCGCCCAGCGAGGTCGGTTCGACCATTTCGAACGCAATCATGAGCGGCGTTCCTTTATCCCACCGTGGGACGAGGCGAACGCTTCGAACGCAGCGGCGATGCGCTCGCCCGCGGGCCACTCCGAATTCGGCTTATTTCTCATTCGCGCCTCCGCAGGCGAAGGGCTGAACGCTAGGCGCTGGCATTGTATGCGGCGATCGCCGCCATATTGACGAGCTGAGCATCGTTGGCGGATAGCGGCACGATCTGCACCGACCGGTCGAGGCCGACCAGCATGGGGCCGATCACGGTGGCGCCGCCGAGCTCCATCAGCATCTTGGTCGAGATCGAGGCGGAATGGAACGCCGGCATGACCAAGACGTTGGCGGGCCCGGACAGGCGGCAAAACGGATAAGCTTCGCGCAGCTCCATGTTCAGCGCGACATCGGCGGCCATCTCGCCGTCGTACTCGAAATCAACGCGCCGGTCGTCCAAAAGCCGCACCGCCTCCTGCACGCGTTCCGAACGTTCGCCCGCCGGATGGCCGAAGGTCGAAAAAGCCAGCAGGGCGACGCGCGGCTCGTAGCCGAGATTGCGCGCGACACGCGCCGCTTCGACGGTAATCTCGGCCAGATCGTTGGAGGTGGGCATTTCGGTCACCGCCGTGTCCGCGACCAGCACGGTGCGCCCGCGCGCCAGGACCAGCGAGATACCCATGACGCGATGCCCCGGCTTCGCATCGATGCAGCGGCGCACGTCCTGCAGCGCGACGGAGAAATTCCGGGTGACGCCAGTGACCATAGCGTCGGCGTCGCCGAGCGCCACCATGCAAGCGGCGAAGTGATTGCGGTCCTGATTGATGAGCCGCTGGCAGTCGCGTTGCAAAAAGCCGCGACGCTGCAGCCGTTCATAGAGGTAAGCGACATAGGCGGAATTGCGCGACGAAATGGCCGCGTTGATGATTTCGATATTGCCGCCAAGCTCGATGCCGAGCGCTTGCGCGGTTGCGCGCACGCGCGGTTCGCGGCCGACCAAAAGCGCCGTGCCGAGGCCTTGGTGAACGAAGGTCGCGGCGGCGCGGATCACCTGCTCTTCTTCGCCTTCGGCGAATACGACCCGCCGCGGCCGCCGCCGCAGTCTTTCGTAGACGCCTTGCAGCACGCCGGCAATCGGATCGAGGCGGCTGCGCAATTGCTGCCGATAGATTTCCATGTCGGCGATCGGCCGCCGGGCGACGTTGGAATCCATCGCCGCCTTCGCGACCGCCGGGGGAATGTCGGAAATCAGCCGCGGGTCGAATGGCACCGGGATGATGTAATCCGGCCCGTATTTCGGCCGCGTGCCATAGGCGACGGCGACCTCGTCGGGAACGTCCTCGCGCGCCAGCGCGGCCAAGGCCTGCGCCGCGGCGATTTTCATCTCCATATTGATGGCGCGCGCCCGCACATCCAGCGCGCCGCGGAAAATGTAGGGAAAGCCGAGCACGTTGTTGATCTGGTTAGGGTAGTCGGAGCGGCCGGTCGCCATGATCGCGTCGGAGCGCACGTCGGCAACTTCCTCCACCGTGATTTCAGGATCGGGATTGGCCATGGCGAAGATGATCGGCTGGGCCGCCATCGATTTGACCATCGCGGTGGTCACCGCGCCCTTCACCGACAGGCCGAAGAACACGTCGGCGCCGTTTAAGGCCTCGGCAAGCGTGCGGGCCTTGGTCTTTACCGCAAAGCCCGACTTCCACTGGTTCATCCCCTCGGTGCGGCCCTCGTAGATGACGCCCTTGGTGTCGCAGAGAATGAGATTTTCGGGGCGAAATCCGATCGCGCGCAGAAGTTCGAGGCAGGCGATGCCGGCCGCGCCTGCGCCGTTGCAGACGAGTTTGGTCGTCGCCACTTCGCGCCCGGTCAGCGCCAGCGCGTTGATCAGGCCCGCGGCCGCGATGATCGCGGTGCCGTGCTGATCGTCGTGGAATACCGGCACGTCGAGCAGTTCGCGCAGCTTCTGCTCGATGATGAAGCATTCCGGCGCCTTGATGTCTTCGAGATTGATGCCGCCCCAGCCCTTGCCTAAGAGCTTGACGCAGTTGATGAACTCGTCGGGGTCTTCGGTGGA
Source organism: Xanthobacteraceae bacterium (assembly GCA_035623195.1). Lineage (GTDB taxonomy): Bacteria > Pseudomonadota > Alphaproteobacteria > Rhizobiales > Xanthobacteraceae > BOG-931. The sequence continues at coordinate 62,512 of DASPTX010000054.1, forward strand.
GACTTCGAGATCGATGGAATCGATATCGGCAAAGCGTTTGAACAGGACCGATTTGCCTTCCATCACCGGCTTGGCCGCCAAGGCCCCGCGATTGCCGAGCCCGAGAATGGCGGTGCCGTTGGTGATTACCGCGACGAAATTGCCTTTGGTGGTGTAGTCGAAGGCCTTGGCCTCGTCCTCGGCGATGGCAAGCACCGGCACGGCGACACCCGGCGAATAAGCAAGCGAAAGATCGCGCTGGGTCGCCATCGGCTTGGTCGCAACGATTTCGAGCTTCCCAGGCCGGCCTTGGCTGTGAAACAGCAGTGCTTCCTGGTCGGTAAAGGTCGGGCGTTGCGCAGTGCCGCCGTTCTTGCCGCCGTTTTTGGACGCCATCTCGATTCCCTGCCGGTGATGCCGGGCGATTGCGGGGGGGAAGCCCCGCGGAACTTTAGCGAATGCGCCGCCCGATACTCAAGGACCTGTGCCGCCAGCGACTTTGGCCGCTACGGCGCCGTCGCGCACCGGCCGGTCGAACGGCTTGCGGCGATGGTGCAGGCGTGCCGCATTGAACAAGCGTGCGCGGAAGGGTAATTGCTCCTCCTCGGCGATCCAGCCGCTTTTCCCGATCGGCGCCCCCATGATCAGATTTCTGTTTCGTTTTGTCGGTCTGTGCCTCTTGGCCACCGCTTTCGTGCTTTTCGTCTACGATGGAACGAAATCCATCGCCAATCACGATCTTATCTACACCAAGCTGGATGATGTCTGGGCCATCGTCGACCAAAACAGTCTGAACGCCGTGCAGGCTTGGCTGAAGCAAAAGCTGACTTGGGCATGGGATCCTTACCTGCAGAGCAGCTTCGATCTGCCGGCATGGGCCGTGGTGGGTATCGTCGCAGCGGTCTTGATCCTCCTGGGCCGTAAAAAGAAGCCGCTGATCGGTTACGCGCGCGATTAGGGCATGATCCGGAAAAAGCTTGCCCTGGACTTGATCCGGGGTCGAAGCAGAGGGGTCTCTCGTGCGACGGCTTGCCTTCGGCATTGCGATCGTTGCGGCGATCTTGGCGTTCGTCCCCTATGCGATCGCGCCATTTTATCGCTTCGTCGATCCGGTTTCGATGCCGATGCTGTGGCGACGAGCGGCCGGTAAGCGCGTCGAGCGGATCGTCGTTCCGTTAAACCGCATTTCGCCGGCGCTGCGGCTTGCGGTCATCGTCGCCGAGGACGGCAGCTTTTGCCGCAACCGCGGCGTCGACCTCGGCGCCATTCGCGAGGCCATGCAACAATCCGAAGACATCGGGGAGGCGCGGGGCGGCTCAACCATCACGCAGCAGACCGCCAAAAACTTGTTCCTCTGGGAGGGACGCAGCTTTATCCGCAAAGCGCTCGAATTTCCGCTGGCGCTTTGGCTCAATCTCGTGCTGCCGAAACGGCGGATCCTGGAAATTTATCTCAACGTCGCCGAATGGGGCCCGGACGGCGAGTTCGGCGCCGAAGCCGGCTCACGCTTCGCATTCGGCAAATCGGCCCGCGATCTGAGCCCATCCCAGGCGGCGGAACTTGCCGCGATTCTGCCCAATCCGGTCCAGCGCAGCGCCAGGACGCCGGGCGTCCTAGTGCGCAGGCTTGCCGCGCTCTATCAGCGCCGGTCGATCCAATTTGCCGCGCTCGACGCTTGCGTCCGGGGTCCCTCATAAGCCGACCTGACGCTGATCCGCGCTAATTCAGCGGATGAGAACGGAAATAAGTTTGAGCGGCTGCGATCAGCGCCCGCACATTCGGTGAGCTACGCCGATTCGATTGGAACAATAGATTGATCGGCACCGGTTGGGAATCGAACTTTGGCAACAGATAAACAAGCCGGCCCGCCCGGACATGCTGATCGACCTGATAGTTGAGCGCGCGGGCAATGCCGAGTCCGTTGAGCGCCGCCTCAATCGCCGCCTCCACGCAGTTGGTCAACAGCCGCGCCTCGCAACGGATGCCGCGGTGGCCGGATTGCGCAAATCGCCACTCGCCGTTGGCGGTGAGGCCGTCAAATGCGATCAAGTCATGGTCGCGCAGTTGGGCCGGACTAGTCGGCGCGCGGCGCTGCGCCAAATAGCTTGGGCTGGCCACCAACACGCGACGCACCTGGCCGAGTTGGATGGCGTGAAGCGCACTGTCAGCTAATTCGGCGATGCGCACCGCCACATCGATGCCCTCCTCGGCGAGCCGGATGACACGATCCGTGAGTATCAGCTGCGCTTCGAGCTGCGAATGAGCACGAAGCAACTCGCTGACAATCGGCAGAATATACGTACGGCCGAAAACGACAGGGGCCGTAATGACGAGGGCGCCGCGAGGCTCCGCATTCTCGCCACGTAGCGAGCGCGCCGCGTCGTCGAGTTCGTCTAGCGCGACACGGCAGCGATCGAGATAGGCCGCACCTTCAGGCGTAAGGCTGACCGAACGCGTGGTCCGGCGGAGTAACGCGACGCCGAGGCTGTCTTCAAGCTCCGCCACCGCGCGGCTAACGGAAGTGGGCGAAACCCGCATGTCCCGTGCAGCTTCGGCGAAACTCTGTCGCTGCGCCACCGCGATAAAGGCCCGCAGCGCAGTCAGTCCGTTCATGTATTATCCCGCATTTCACAATAATGAAGTGCAAACTGTCTCAATTATCACGTCAGCTGCAATGGAGTACATGCCAATTCGAACCCGATCTTTGAGCCACGAGCGAGCAACGACAATGACCATTCGCTACCGCAATATTGACGTCGGCGGCGTGCGCATCTTTTATCGTGAAGCCGGCCAGCCTAACGCGCCCGTATTGCTGTTGCTGCATGGCTTTCCAACCTCCTCGCACATGTACCGAGAGTTAATTCCAGCCCTCGCGGACCGCTATCGCGCTATAGCGCCAGATCTGCCCGGCTTTGGTTTCAGCGATGCTCCCGATCGCAGCACCTTCAAATACAGTTTCGATCATTTGGCCGACGTGATCGACCGATTTACCGAAGCGCTCGGTCTTGATCGCTATGCCCTCTATGTCTTCGACTATGGTGCGCCAATCGGTTTTCGCCTCGCCGTTCGTCACTCAGACAGAATCACGGTGGTGATTTCGCAGAACGGTAACGCCTATCTGGAAGGGCTGAGCGACGGATGGAATCCGATCCAGACTTATTGGAAGGACCCCTCGCCGAAAAATCGGATGGCATTGCGCGAATTCCTCACGCCCGAAGCGACCCGGTGGCAATATACGCATGGGGTGCAGACGCTGGAACGGTTATCGCCCGATACCTGGACCCACGATGCGGCTTTACTGGCACGGCCCGGCAACGAAGAGATTCAGCTCGATCTGTTTGGCGACTACCAAAGCAACGTCGCGCTTTATGCTAAATTCCAAGAATATTTCCGGACGCTGCGACCGCCCTTTTTCGCGGTATGGGGCAAGAACGATCCGTACTTCCTACCCGCTGGCGCGGAGGCATTTCGGCGAGACAATCCGGATGCCGAAGTCCATTTACTCGATACCGGGCACTTCGCACTCGAAACTCACGGCACGGAAATCGCAACGATCATTCGTGATTTTTTGCCACGCAAGCTGCAGAAGCAGGCGAACACCGCCTGACTGATCGCGTTCCTTCAAGGATGATCGCGTCATGGACGATTTCGGTTCGCCGAGCGACGTCGCGTTCACAGCCAGCGTAAAGGCTGTTCAGGCGCGGCGCGGCTCACGCGGTTGTTATGCGAGGATAGCGGCGCGCGGTGGCGGGTTTCAACGACGGATCACGCCCGAGCTCATCCGGTTTCTCAGCGAAGTGGACACCGCCTATCTGGCGACCGCCAGCGCCGAGGGCCAGCCATACGCCCAGCACCGCGGGGGGCCGAAAGGATTTATCCGCGCGCTCGACGACACTACGATTGCCTTTGCCGACTACAGCGGCAATCGGCAATACATAACGCTCGGCAATCTTGCCGAGAACGATCAAGCCTTCTTGTTCTTGATGGATTACGCCACCCGCCGACGCGTCAAAATTTGGGGCCGCGCTTCGGTTGTCGAGTCCGATCCGGGTTTGGTGGCGAAATTGATGCCAGAAGGCTATCCAGTGCGGGCGGAGCAGGCGATCATCCTTAAGATAAGGGCCTGGGATATCAATTGCCCGCAGCACATCCCGCAGAAATTGGACGCAGCCGATGTCAGCCGTGCTCTTAAGGAACTGCAGGCCCGCATCGTGCATTTGGAAGCTTTAAACGAACAATTGCGCGCGCATTCGACCACCAGCTCAGGCTATGATCCCTCATGACATTGTCCAACAGGTTCCACGCGAAACAGGTCACACTGGACTAGCGTTCGGGGCCTCGTTCTTCTATAAGCCGCCATTCCGAGCAAGGGCGAAGCCGCCTAGAGGAGACCCGCCATGGCCGTGCCGAAGAGAAAAACCTCACCGTCGAAGCGCGGCATGCGCCGGTCGGCCGATGCGCTGAAAGCCCCGACCTATGTCGAGGACAAGGATTCCGGCGAGCTGCGCCGGCCGCACCATATCGATCTGAAGACCGGCATGTATCGCGGCCGGCAAGTGTTTAACAAGAAGGCGGAATCCTGACGTCCTATTGCCTCGGCACGCTCGACGCTTATACGATCCGGCTCTGTGAGGCGCGGCGCCTGAAGAACGCGACGGCGCTTTGAGAGGCGTGCATCGTGTTTGCACTTGGCTTTCCGCTGCTACTTGTTCCGTTCGCCGTCTACAATATGATCGCGTTTCTCACCCCGGGCGTGAGCTGGACCTCGCCGGTCGCGACCGTGCATTTGATGTCCGGCCAGGATTGGGTGTTGACTTGGGGCGACAGCCTTATCGCCTTTTCTCTCTTCCTGCTCTGGATCGAGTTGATCAAATCGGCACGGATCGGAGCGCGTGGCACCGTGGATCATATCCTGGCCACGGCTCTCTTCGTCGCCATGCTGGCCGAGTTTCTGTTCGTGCAACGAGCCGCCACCTCGACATTTTTCTTGCTGACGGCGATCGCGCTCGTCGAAGTTTTGGCGGGCTTCATCGTCGGCATACCCAACGCGCCCCGCAAGATCGAGTTTGAGGGGTCGGACCAGGCTTAGGGCATGTTTTCCGAAAATTTCATGCCCCATCAAACGGGGCGTGATCCGGAGAAAGCCTGCCCCGGACTTGATTCGCAGCGGAACCGATTTTTTGTCTATTCGCCCTTCGGCCCCTTCTCGGTCAGGCGGTCGACCTTTTTTTTCATCTCGTCGAGCTGACGTTTCAGGTCGTCGATCTCGCCGGATTTTGCCGAAGCTTTGTCCGGCTCCGGCGTCGTCTCGCCGCTGCCGCTCTCGCGCCGCGCGAAAGGCGCGAACATGGCGAAGGCGCGTTCGAACATTTCCATGTTGCGCCTGACCTGTTCTTCCAGCGAAGTGAAGGCCCCGACGCCGAAGGCTTGCGCCATTTGCTGACGGAACTTCTCCTGTTCGCGGGTGAGCGATTCGATGGAAACTTCGAGATAACGCGGCACCAACATCTGCATGCTGTCGCCGTAGAACCGAATCAACTGGCGTAGGAAAGTGATCGGCAGCAGATTTTGGCCTTCCTTGTTTTCCTGCTCGAAAATGATTTGGGTGAGGACCGAGCGGGTTATGTCCTCGCCGGTCTTGGCGTCATAAACCACGAAATCCTCGCCATTCTTGACCATGGCGGCGAGATCCTCGAGCGTGACGTAGGTGCTCGTTCCGGTATTGTAGAGCCGCCGGTTCGCGTATTTCTTGATCGTGACCGGCTCGGTGGTCTTGGTCGCAGGTTCGGACATGAAATTATTCGGGCCTCAATGGAATAGTATTTAGGGACAGGTGCATGACTTTGCCTTCAAAATAGGCGGTTTCGTCTAGCGCGGCTACCCTTTTGTGGCGCGCCCTCCCAGCGCGCATTGATCCGAAATCCCAGGGTTGCGAGGATCGGGCATGCCAGCAATGCGGCAAGACTTGAATGTGGTGATCCTTGCGCCTCTTTGCACCTTGTTCTGAGCCACCCATCTCCTTATGACAGAGAGGAACATTCTCGCGGCTTCAGCCCGCGTCCGCCATAGCCTAATAGCCCCGGAAGGACCCTGCCATGAAAGACGACGTCGTCATTGTCAGCGCGACGCGCACACCGGTCGGCGCATTCAACGGTGCATTCGCCTCGCTGCCCGCCCATGAACTCGGCAAAACCGCCATCAAGGCGGCGCTGGGCCGCGCCGGCGTCGAACCGGCG
>DASPTX010000055.1:0-50136 GCA_035623195.1 Xanthobacteraceae bacterium
ATGCAGTGAACGTTCTGGCAGCCGTAAAGCCGCTCACCCGCAGCGAAATGGCCGCGCGCGTGGCGCGCGACATTCCGGAGGGCTGGTGCGTCAATCTCGGCATCGGTGCGCCGCTGCAAGTCGCCGATCTGCCGGCGCAGCGTGAAGTCATTTTCCATTCGGAGAACGGCGTGCTCGGCATGGGTCCGGCGCCGGCGCCGGACCGGATCAACCGCTGGCTCATCAATGCCGGCAAGCAATATGTCACGCTGCGCAGCGGCGGATCCTATATGCACCACGCCGACAGTTTCGCGCTTATCGGCGGCGGCCATCTCGATCTTTGCGTGCTCGGCGCTTTCCAGGTCGCCGAGAACGGCGACATCGCCAATTGGTCGACGTCCGACAACGACAGCGCGCCCGCGGTCGGCGGCGCCATGGACCTTGCCGCCGGCGCGCGGCAGGTTTGGGTTCTGATGGAGCATCAAACCAAATCAGGACATAGCCGGCTCGTTCGCCGCTGCACCTATCCGCTCACTGCGCTCGCCGTGGTCAAGCGCGTCTACACCAATCTCGCCGTGCTTGATGTGACCGACCGAGGCTTCGCGGTGCGCGAAATGGTGCCGGGCTTAACGCTAAAGGCCCTGCAAGACGTCACCGGCGCGCCGTTACGAGCCACAACGAGTCAAGGAGGACCCAAATGAAAATTGCGGTCATTGGCGCGGGCTCAGTGGGCGGCACATTGGGGCGGCGTTGGGCCGAGCTCGGTCACACCGTCTGCTTTGGCGTGCGCGATGTAGCCGATGCGGACGCCAAAGCCCTGGTCGGCAGGATCAAGGGCGATGCGCGGCTGGCCGGCGTGAGTGACGCCGCCAATGATGCCGAAGTGGTCGTGCTGGCGACGCCTTACGCGGCGAATCCCGCAGCCATTGCCGCGGCCGGTGATCTTTCCGGCAAGGTTCTGATCGATGTCACCAACCCGATCGGTGCCGGTTTTTCGCTCGCTGTCGGTTTCAGCACGTCGGGCGCGGAAGAGGTCGCAAAGCTTGCGCCGCGCGCTAGGGTCTATAAGGCGATGAACCAAGTCGGCTTCGAAGTTATGGCCGATCCGACCTTTGCCGCGGGCAAACCGGTGATGTTTGTCGCGGGCGATGATGCCGCGGGCAAGAAAGTGGTGCTTGAACTCGTTTCCGCCTTGGGCTTCGAGGCGATCGACGCGGGTGAACTCGCCATCGCGCGTTTGCTCGAGCCCTACGCCATGCTTTGGATTCATCTGATGGCACGCCGCAACCAGGGTCGTAACTTCGCGTTCTCCTTGCTGCGGCGGTGAACGTCGCTGACCATGCGCGTCCGATCGGCGGCCGTCCCGCCGCCTCGTCAAATCTGGGAGAGAGGAAGGTGGAGCAAATCCGCGTTTCAACTTTTGCCGGGCCCGGCGCGAAGCCGGTGATCCATAGCGTTCCACGGCCACGCATTCCGGACAGAGCCGCGCTCATCAAAATCGGCGCCTGCGGCGTGTGCGGCACCGACCTGCATATCCTCAAGGGCCACTGGCCCAAGCAGCTTCCCTGGCCGTTCACGCTCGGTCACGAGCTCGGCGGCGTCATCGTCGAGGCCGGCAGCGCGTTCAAAGAGGATTTCATGAGCAAGCCGCTGCAGGTGGGATCGAAGGTGATGATCCCGCCACTGATGCCGTGCGGCCGTTGCTATTACTGCATCCATTATCCGGAGAGCGCCAACAAATGCCTCACCCCGGTCTATTACGGCCGCTATCTCGGCTTCGAGAAGCCGCCGCATCTGTGGGGAGGCTTCGCGGAATATGTCTATGTCGATCTCGACATGCTACCCGGCACAAAGATCTACAAATTGCCGGACGACTTGTCGCTCCGGCTTGGCGCTTTGTCGGAGCCGCTGACGTCGTGCATCCGCGCGTTTAATCGCGCGATGCGCGCGGGCGGCTTCAAATGGGGCGATACCGTCGTCGTTCAGGGCTCGGGTCCGATCGGGATTCTCGCGGTGGCGGCTGCGCAAGAGATGGGCGCGGGGCGTGTCATCTGTGTCGGCGCCCCGGAACGGCCGAGGCTGCAATTGGCCCGTAAATTCGGAGCAGAAGCGACCGTCGACATCGAGCATTGCAAGACGGCGGATCAACGTATCGGACGCGTGCGCGATATCGTCGGCGGCTTCGGCGCCGACCTGGTGATGGATTGCTCCGGCCATCCCAGCGCCGGTCCCGAGGGGATAGAGTTTCTCCGCGACGGCGGCACCTATGTCGAGATGGGCCAGTTCACCGACGCCGGTTCGATCATGACGTCATGGCACCGAATCTGCGCCAAGGACATCAACGTCCTCGGTTCGTGGGGATTCACCGGCAACGACCTGCCGCTTGGCGTCGATATGCTGTACCGCGCGCGCGCCAAATATCCCTGGCTCGACATGCAGACGCTCTATCCCTTCTCGGAGGAAGGGATCGCGCGGGCCGTTGCCGATGCAATCGCCATGAAAACGGTCAAGTCGACCATCGTGCCATGGCCCGAACTCATTCGATGACGGCGCGGTTCGCCGTTTGCCAGCGTGACGGATGCCAATGCTGCGAGTGCTGACGTCGATTACATTCGTTTATGTGCCGCGGGAGGATCGCATCGCGGTTGCGATCAATGCTGGCCGCGCGGATGCCTGGTCGTGCTGGCTGACGCGGCGGCTTGCGCTGGCCGTGCTCGAACGCGCGACCCAGTATCTGCTCAATACGTCCGATGTGGCGCAACGCGCGCCAGCGGAATTTCGCGGCGAAGCGGTGGCGTTCGAGCGCGATGCCGCCATTGCCAAGACTGCGCGCGCGATGTCGAGCACGCCGCCCGCCGTCCTTCAAGCCAGCGCGGGTGCGGAGGAGCTGGCCGAGCGGCTGACGATTTCGCGCGACCGGGACACGTTCCGATTTGAACTACGCGGGCAAGGCGACCAAGGAGCCGCCGGCACCGTCAATCGCGATGAACTCCAACGCATCCTGCAAATGCTGTACACCGCCGTCATGCAGGCCGGCTGGCTGGCCGCGCCCGCAACGAGTCAGCCTGCGTCCTCCGCGGCTACCGGCGAAAGCAAGTCCGCGCGGCACTAGACGATTGTGCCGATCCGGCCGATCCGCCAAAATGACGACTGCATAGAGCCGACAAGGGAGAAGCGCCGTGGCACCTCAATATACCTGGGATCATATTCATCTGCGCACCACCAATCCCGAGACCATGGCGCAATGGTTCCAGACGATGCTCGGCGCTGAAGTCATTCGTACGATGCAGCAAGGCAAGCCGCGCATCGACCTGAAGCTTGGCGGCGCCAATATCTTCATCGCTCCGGTGGAAGCCGGCGACGGCGTCAACGCGCCGCCTGTCACGCCTTATCGCGGGCTCGATCATTTCGGCCTGTCGGTTAGCGGCATCGACGCGATCGCAGCCGATCTCAAGAAGAAAGGCGTCGAATTCACCCGCGAGCCGACCACCGTTCGCCCGGGCGTGCGCGTATGCTTCCTGCGCGGGCCGGAGGGCGTGTCGATCGAGCTCCTCGACCGCGACGCCCGGTACTGATCGCGGCGTGAACCGGAAAGGCGGCGGTTTCGACCGTTTTTCATAATTTGACGCTCGCCAGGAAATCGAGCAAGCGCGCATTGGCCGCGTCTTCGGTCTGCGCTTCCACCGCTACGGTGGTCGAGTAATTTTATTTTGCCGTAGATGCCGAGCGTCGACCAAGTCTCGACCGCGGCGTTGAATCCGCCTGGCGCATATATCACCGGCCCCGAACCGACGATTTCACAACGCGTCGCGATACCGTCAATGACAGCGCTGGGCACCGCTAACCTTTGATCTGGCGGCCGGCGCGCGCATCGGCAATGAGCGCGGCGAAGGCATCGAGCGCGGCCTTGGCGGTGTTGGTATAGGTTTCGGTTTTCGCATCGAGCCACTTCTCGCCGTAACCGATCGCGGTGTGCACGAGGCGCACGCGGCCGTCGAGCCATGGCCCGCCGCCAAAGCCGCCGATCACTGGAATTTTTACCGCCGTCACCACCGCAGCGCCGGCAATGGGGCCGGAATTGGTGAAATCGAGGAGGCAAGCGCCCGATTGTTCAAGGAGTTTAGCCTCGGCGACGAGTTTTGCCGTAGCTTCCGCGCTCGCTTGCGCGGCGTGCGAATTCTGCGCGCTGTAAGGAATGCCGAATTTGCTCGCGGTCTGCGGCGTCAGGCCGAATTGCGCGAAGACCGGAATGCCGGCGTCGACCAGCGCCCGCACCACGTCGGGATAATCTGAAGCCGCGTCGATCTTGATCAGGTTGGCGCCGCCTTCGGTCATCAAGCGCGATGCGGCGGCGAGCGCGCTATCGATACTCTGCTGGACGGGCCCATAGGGCATATCGCAGCTTACCAGGGCGCGTTCGACGCCGCGCCGCACCGCCTTGCAGCAGATCAGCATCTCATCCAGCGTGACATCGAGCACCTCGGAACGGCCCCATAGATTGACGCCGACCGAATCGCCGACTGAGATGAAATCGAATCCGGCGCGGTCAGCGATCCGCGCGATCTGATAGTCCCAGGCGACGAGGCCTACGCTTTTCTTTCCCTCGCGCTTCATCTGTTGAAGCTGGGAAATCGTGACTTTGCCGTGCATCGGTGCGCCTCGTCTCTCGAAAGGCGTCGTTCTAGCACGGCGATCGCGGTGACACAGCGGTAAGGGTCGTCCATAGGGCGCCGGCGGCGAATGCGGCCATCCCTTTGAGCACGAATGTGGAATAGAGCGCTGGCGATGCGCCGCGCTACAGCGCAGCGCGCTTACTGCGGAAGTCCGGTTGCTTGCGGGCGCGGCTGGAGCGGTTTGTTTTGCGCCGGCGCGGTGGCGGCATTTACTCTGACGACGGGCGTCGTTGCCGCACCCGCGTTCTTGCCGTCCGTGACCCCGTTGTCGCTGGTTTTGCCCGAAGCCGATTTGTGCTGCAGCGGCTTCGCCGGTTCCTTTTTTTCTTCTTTCTTGGCGTCGGCTGCTTTCGCCTCGGCTGGCTTGTGCTTGGCCCTCTTTTTACCTGGCTCAGCCACAGGCAGTGCGGCGAGCGCGGCGATCTGATCGGCGGCGCGCGTTGGGCCGGTATAGACGACGACCGGGGTTACCGGGCCGAGATCGTTGAGCAAGTTCTTCGGCGACGGCGCGCGCAGAGCCGACAGCATGGCGGAAAATTGCGGATTTGCTTCGGCGCCGGAACTGTCGAGATCGTCGCCGGCGTCGGCGTCGCTCTCCTCATGCGCATGTCGCTTGCGATGGGGCCCGCACATTTCGTCCGATAGATCGGGCGGCGCGGCGTCGATCGGCGTGAGCGAATCGACGGTGCCGAGAGCCGACATCAGCCACGCTAGCGGGCTACGCGTAAAGCCGGTCTCCAGCAATTCCGCGGCCTTCACCGCGCGCGCTGCCCCCGATGGCGCACCGAGCACGACGGCGATGAGTTGCTTGTTGTCGCGAGACGCCGTGGCCACAAGATTGTAGCCGGACGCGCAGATAAAGCCGGTCTTCATGCCGTCGGTGCCCGGATAGCGGCCGAGCAGCGGGTTGTAATTGCGCACGACCCGCCGGCCGAATTTGATCGCCGGTATCTGCCAATAGGAATTGTATTCGGGAAACTCATGAATGAGCGCGCGCGCGATAATGGCGAGATCGCGGGCGGACATGATCTGGCCGCCGTCCGGCAGCCCGTTCGGATTGACGAAATTCGACTCGGTCATTCCGAGTCTATGCGCGGTCGCGGTCATCTGCTGTGCAAAGTCGTCGACCGAACCGGCAATGCCTTCCGCGAGCAGGACCGCCATGTCGTTGGCCGACTTCACCATCATCATCTTGATGGCATTGTCGACCGTTACCTGCGTGCCGACCGGGAAACCCATTTTGGTCGGCGCCTGCGCATTCGCATTCTCGGAGACGGTGAACAAAGTGTCGGGGGTGATGCGGTGATCGCGGATGGCGCTCAGCGTCATGTAGAGCGTCATCAGCTTGGTCGTGGACGCCGGATACCACGGATAGGTCGCATTCTCGGCGCGCAGCACCTTGCCGCTATCTGCGTCGACCAACAGGATCGCCATCGCCAGCGCCGGCGTGGCCGTAATGGCGGTTACAAGGGCAGCTCCAAGCGCGGCCGTTCCCAGCGCCAGCAAGCCGAGACAGGCACCGAGCGGTCGCCCCCGGGAAAATTTCGTACTGTGCACGTGCCGCGGTCCGTTCGCTTGGTCGGGCCCAAAGGCCGCGATGGGTTCACGTAAGGTTCACGAAGTGCGGGCGCATCACTATGTAACGCAGGCCGGCTCGATGGCAAAGTGGAATGGCGGTATCCTTAAAGGCCGGTCCGGACGGCTCGCGCCGGACGATAACGGTTCTAAGCGAAGGAAAGCGACGAAAATTCGGCAGCGGAGCGAAACATGACGGCCTGCATCGTAGGATGGGCGCATACTCCTTTCGGCAAGCTCGCCGGCGAAACCGTCGAAACCCTGATCGTGCGGGTCGCCGGCGAAGCGCTGGCCGACGCCGGCGTCGCCCCTAACGACGTGGACGAAATCGTGCTCGGCCATTTCAACGCCGGCTTTTCGGCGCAGGATTTTACCGCCTCGCTGGTGCTGCAGACTTCGCCCGCTCTGCGCTTTAAGCGCGCGACGCGCGTGGAAAACGCCTGCGCCACCGGTTCCGCCGCCGTGCATCAAGGACTTAAGACGATCGCGGCCCGTGCCGCGCGCATCGTGCTTGTCGTCGGCGTCGAGCAGATGACGGCAACGCCGCCCGCGGAGATCGGACGCAATCTCCTCAAGGCGTCTTATGTGCGCGAAGAAGCCGATATCGACGGCGGCTTTGCCGGGATTTTCGGGAAGATCGCGGCGCTTTATTTCCAGCGCTGGGGCGATCAATCGGACGCGCTCGCCCGCATTGCCGCCAAGAACCACAGAAACGGCGTCGGCAATCCTTACGCGCAAATCAGGAAAGATCTCGGCTACGATTTCTGCCGCACCGAAAGCGAGAAAAATCCGCTGGTCGCGGGGCCGCTCAAGCGGACGGATTGTTCGCTCGTATCAGACGGCGCGGCCGCGCTCGTGCTGGCCGACGTCGAAACGGCGCTCAAGCTCGGCAAGGCCGTCGTGTTCCGCGCCGCGCAGCACGTCCAGGACTTCCTGCCGATGTCGCGCCGCGATGTCCTCAAATTCGAGGGCTGCACGGTCGCCTGGCGGCGCGCGCTGGCGCAGGCCGGCGTGACGCTCAAGGACCTCTCCTTCGCCGAAGTGCACGATTGTTTCACCATCGCCGAACTGATCGAATACGAGGCCATGGGTCTCGCGCCCGAAGGCCAGGGCGCCCGCGTCATCGCCGAAGGCACGGTCGCCAAGGACGGCGCATTGCCGATCAATCCGTCGGGAGGATTGAAAGCCAAAGGTCATCCGATCGGCGCCACCGGCGTATCGATGCATGCGCTTGCCGCGATGCAGCTCACCGGCAAGGCCGGCGACATGCAGGTCGAGGACGCCACGCTCGGCGGCATTTTCAACATGGGCGGCACCGCGGTCGCCAACTACGTCAGTGTTTTGGAGCGGCTGCGCTGATCGTCATTGGTCCTGCCAATTCCGCGGCGCATGTGACGACGATCGTGCACATCCGGCGACGCTTGTTTTTGCCTCGCAAATTTGCACTCGGTATTTTCAGTCGAATGCTTTGTTGCAGGATGTAACCATGGCCGACGCATTGTCCCTGCCAATGGCCGAAATCGCGATCTTACTCGGCGAGGGAAAGCTCAAAGCCCGCGCGCTCGCCGAGGAGGCGATCGCCAATCACGAGCGATTCGGCGGCAAGCTCATGGCCTATTCGCAGTGGTCGCCCGAGCATGCGCGCAAATGCGCCGATACGGCGGACGCCGCCTTTGTTCGCGCGCGGGTCCCCTTCAGGGCATCCCGACCTCGATCAAAGATCTCTTCGCCATCGCGGGTTTCCCGACCTATGCGGGTTCGCCCAAGCGCTTGCCGCCGAAATTCGAGATCGAATGCCCGGTCGTCACCGCTTTGCGCCGGCAGCTGGCGACGGTCATGGGCAAGACGCATATGGTCGAATTTGCTTTCGGCGGCACCGGCGAGAATGCGCATTACGGCAGTCCATACAATCCCTGGGACGCGACAGCGCATCGCTCGCCCGGAGGATCGTCGAGCGGCGCCGGCGTGTCGCTCTGCGAAGGCTCGGCGCTCCTCGCCTTCGGCAGCGATACCGCGGCCTCGGTACGCCTGCCCGCGGCGATGACCGGCAATGCCGGCCTGAAAATCACCAAGGACCGCTGGTCGGCCGAGGGCATCGTGCCGCTCAGCTTCACTTTCGACACGCCCGGGATTCTGGCGCGCAGCATGGCCGACGCGGCATTCGGCTTCGCCGCGCTCGATCCGCATCTCGGCGACAGCTTCGAGTTGTTGCGCGGCGTGCCCGAAAGCGTTGCCGGCATTCGCATCGGGGTTGCCGATTCCTGGTTTTGGGAGGGCTGCGAGAACGGCATCGATGATGTCGTGCATTGCGCGATCGATAAGCTTGCCCGGGCCGGCGCGGCGGTGAAGGAACAGCCGTTGCCGGAGGCGCGCGAGGCGTTTGCGGTATTTGCCGAGGGCGGTGTGACGGCGATCGAGTTGCGCGCCTTTCTCGACCGTGAACTGCCGGATTGGCTGGCGTCGATCGATCCGGTCAACGCGCCCGCGCTCAACAACGCCGAGAGTCTCTCGGCGCGCGAATATTTGACTCGGCGCTTACGGCTAATCGATGCCGCGAAAATCGCGGCCGCGCGTTTTGACCGAGCGGACGTCATCGCAACGCCGACGGTGATGGTGTCGCCGCATATGCTGGCCGAGGAGACCGGGCCGGAGGAATTCTGGGCGCGCAACCGCAAGCTCGTGCACAATCTGGTGCCGGTGAATTATCTGAGCTTGTGCGCGGCGACCTTGCCCGTCGGTCTCGATCGGCTCGGCATGCCGGTGGGCCTGCAGCTCATCGCCAAGGGCGGCGACGATGAGCTGCTCGTCGCGATCGCTTGCGCCGCAGAACGCATTCTCGGCACGCCGCGCGAAATCCTGGGCGTCGCGCCGATGTGCAGAAGCTAAAGCGCAATCGGTTTCAAACTCAATCGATTGTGGTCCAGATGTTTGATGGGCATGATCTTTTCGGACCATGCCCTAAGGCACACGCTATTCGTCCGCGGGCGCGAACTGCGCCTGCACCAATTCAGCAAAGAAACCACCGCGGCGCTGCAAGCCGTCAAACGTGCCGGTCTCGACGATGCGGCCGTTGCGGAAAACCAGAATCCGGGTTGCGTTGCGTATCGTGGCGAGACGATGCGCAATGACGAAAGTGGTGCGCCCTTTCATCACCTCGTCGAGGGCTGCCCCGACGCGAGCCTCGGTGAGCGGGTCGAGCGCGCTCGTCGCCTCGTCGAGAATCAAGATGGGCGGATCTTTGAGCAGCGCCCGCGCGATGGCGAGCCGCTGCCGCTCGCCGCCGGAAAGCAGCCGCCCGCGCTCGCCGATGCGCGCTTGCAGGCCTTCCGGATTGCGATCGATAAAGTCGAGCGCCTGGGCGCGGGCGGCCGCTTCGCGCAATTCTTCTTCGCCGGCATCGGGCTTGCCGACGCGCAAATTCTCGGCGATCGACCGGTTGAAGAGAAGCGTCTCCTGAAAAACAACCCCGATATTGCGCCGCAAACCGGTGAGCGTGAAACCGCGGATATCCATGCCGTCGATGAAGATCGCGCCCGATTGCGGATCGAATGCCCGATGCAGCAGCGCAAGCGCGGTTGACTTGCCGCTGCCAGTTGGGCCGACTAAAGCGACGCGGTCGCCGGGCGAGGCGGAGAAGCTCAAATCGGCTACCGCCGGCCGCTTGCCGTCATAGGAAAACGATACGTCCTTGAATTCGACAAGCCCGCGCACGCGGCCGGGATCGACCGCGTCGGGCCGGTCGCGCACGGCGGGCACGGTGTCGAGCACGCCGAAGAAATCCGCAAGTTTCGGTGCGTCGAGGAACAGGCGGTTAGCGAAACTGACTGCTTGTTCGAGCCGGGCAATCAGCAGCGAAGCAATGCTCATGAAACTGACGATTTGGCCGACCGACGCCAGGCCGACGAGTTTCAGGTAGGTTCCGACCAATAAGATCACGAGCAGCGTGAGCGTGGTGCCGGCGCGCGTAAGCACTGCCGCAACCGCCCACCATGACAGAACCGGCATTTGTGCGCGCAGCAGCGAGTTGACCAGGCCCCTTAATTCCGAGACTTCAAGCTCGACGCGGGCATAGCTTTGCACCAGCGCGACATTGCCGAGCGCGTCGGCCGCCGTCTCGGCGAGATCGGAATAGTGCCGCTCGACCGCGTTTTGCAGCGCAAAGGCTTTGCGCATGACCACCGTCGTGAGCACCGTGAAGCCGACGCACAGCGCGATCAGCGGCAAAGCAAGCCGCCAGTTGAGGACGAGCGAAGCCGGCAGCAACAGGACGATAAAAACGAACGCCGAAAAATGCTCGCGGAAGAAGGATACCCACAGCCACCACAGCGTGTCGGTCCCGGTGAGCATGACCTTCATCTGCCGGCCCGAATGTGCGCCGGTATGGTAAGCGAGCGGCAATTGCAGCACGTGCTCGAAATAGTCGGCCAGCACCATATTGCGGCGCCGATGCGCGAGGCGGTCGGCGAACCACGCCACCAGTGTGCCGGCGGCGATGATGAAGAGGCCGAAGCCGACCCAGGTTCCGATCAGCGGAGCCAGCGCTTGCGCCGCGGGCCGAAGGCCGGACGGCAGCACTCCCGAGAGCGCATCGACGATCCGGCCCAGCAAGACCGGCTCGACGAACTGCGCGCCGGCGAGCGCGATATTGGCGAGCGCCAGCATCACCGCGAGCTTCGCGTCGGGCCGCAACAGGCCAAGCACGCGAAGATAGATGCGGATGAAGGACATGCGAAATTCTAGCAAAATTCGGCCTCGTTGAATCTTCGCGCTTAGAATCTTAGCGCTTAAGCGGGGATCCAGCGGCTGAGCCCCCCGCGTTCGCGGGGACGAGCGGACGAGGTCAGCTGTTCGTTTTGCGCTTGACGTGTGGGAGGCGGGCATGTATTTAACCATATAGTTATTTAACCGGATGGTAAAATTGTCGCTCGACGCCACCTTCGCCGCCCTGTCCGATCCCACCCGCCGCGCCATCCTCGCGCGGCTCGCGCTTGGCGAAACTTCGGTGAGCGAGCTGGCCAGGCCCTTCGCCATGAGCCTGCCCGCCGTCTCCAAACACCTGAAAGTGCTGGAGCGCGCCGGATTGATCGCCCGCGGCCGCGAGGCGCAATGGCGCCCGTGCCGGATCGAGCCCCGCGCGCTCAAGGACATCGACGACTGGCTCGCGCACTATCGGCGATTTTTCGACGAGAGCTTCGATCGGCTCGACGCCTATCTGAAAAGGCTGCAGGCCGAAGACCGGCTGAATGGGGACCGCGCGATCAAGGAGCGCGTTGGCAAGGAACGAAAGGCGAAGGGTACGAAGCATGGCCGCAAGAAACAGCCTCGATCTTGACCGGGATCCGCGATCGATCATCGGAACGCGCGAATTCGATGCGCCGCGCGACCTCGTATTCTCCGCTTGGACGGATCCGAAACATCTCGCGCAATGGTGGGGACCGAACGGCTTCACGACGACGACGTACAGCTTTGATTTTCGGCCGGGAGGCGTGTGGCGTTTCGTGATGCACGGTCCCGACGGCCGCGATTATCAGAACCGGATTACCTTCGAAGAGATCGTGCCGCCGGAGCGCATCGTCTACCGGCACGGCGGCGGCGACGATGTCGAGCCGGTGCAATTTCGGCAAACGGTCGTCTTCGAGGACCTGGGTGGTCGTTCGCGCGGTTCCACGCGCATCACGTGGCGCGGCGATTTCGCCTCGGCGGCGGAACGCAATCGGGTCATCGAGGATTATGGTGCAGACAAAGGCCTCACCGAGACGCTTGCCCGGCTCGGTGCGTATGTGACGGCGATGGCGTAGAACCAAAACGTAAAGGAGTGCGCGATGAATCTGCAACCATATCTTTTTTTCGACGGTAAATGCGATGAAGCACTCGACTTCTACAAGAAGGCGGTCGGTGCGCAGACCAAAATGTTGATGCGCTTCAATCAGGCGCCGGACCAGTCGATGATTACTCCCGGCTCCGAGAACAAGGTGATGCACGCGCAGGTTCAGATCGGCGATACGACAGTTCTGATGTCGGATGGCCGCTGCAGCGGGAATACCAATTTCCAAGGCTTTGCCTTGACCATTACGGCGAACACGGAAGCCGAAGCCGACAAGATTTTCGGCGCGCTCGCCGGCGGCGGCAAGGTAACGATGCCAATGGCGAAAACCTTCTTCTCACCGCGGTTCGGCATGCTGACCGACAAGTTTGGCGTCGGCTGGATGGTCCTTGTTGCACAAGACTGACGCCGCGGCGAATTTACCTGGAGGACGATCATGCTGACCCGAACCAAAACAGGGGACTTCGTCATCACGCGCGTATTCGACGCGCCGTCCAATTTGTTGTGGAAATGCTTCACCGAGCCGGAGCGGATGAAGGAATGGTTTGGGCCAAAAGGCTCGGTCATCGTCGCCGCCAAAATGGATTTGCGCGTCGGCGGCACTTATCACGGTGCGATGCGCGGCCCCGACGGCAAAGTCATGTGGGCCAAGTTCGTTTATCGCGAGGTCGTGCCGCCACGCCGCCTGGTCTGGGAACATTCGTTCTCGGACGAAGCGGGTGGTCTCACGTGCCATCCACTCAGCCCGACCTGGCCGCTACGGCTGTTGACGACGGTGACGTTGCAAGACGCGCCGGGCAGCAAGACATCGCTTACGTTGACCTGGTCGCCGCTCGACGCATCGCCGCAAGAGCAGAGCACGTTCGATGCGGCGCATGAGAGCATGCAAGGCGGGTGGAACGGCTCGTTCGAACGGCTGAATGCCTATCTCGCCAGTCACAAATCGTCGGACATGGGGGTAAGCGATGCGTAGCGCTGCAACTCAAGAGAAACCCGCCGAGCGCGAAATCACCATCACGCGCGTGTTCGATGCGCCGCGCACGCAAGTCTTCGCGGCGTGGACGAATGCCGAGCACCTCGCGCAATGGTGGGGTCCTAAAGGCTTCACCAATCCGGTCTGCGAAATCGACGCCCGCGTCGGCGGTGCGATCCGTATTCACATGCGCAGCCCGGACGGCGCCATCTATCCGATGAAAGGCGAGTTCCGCGAAGTTGTTCCGCCCGAACGGCTCGTCTTCACTAATATCGCGGTCGATGCCGCGGGCAATCACATTATCGAAGGTCTAACCACGGTCACTTTCACCGAGACCGGCGGCAAGACGACAATGACGTTGCACACTCGCGGCCGCGCCGTCGTCGATTACGCCGTCGCCTACCTGCAGGGCATGGAGGCCGGTTGGACGGGCAGCATCGACAAGCTCGAGACGTGGCTTCGCGCCGGCGTGGCCTAGCGGCGGCGGTTAATCCTCACCCGTTTTGCCGGGACAGGATAAGATGGCGCCATGAACGGAATTACGGCCGCGATGTCGCCGTTCCTGGCGCCATACGCTCCACCCGACGAGGATCTGGCGGCAGAGTTCCTGGCGAATGCCGCGCGCGGGCCTGCCGCCGAGAGCCGCGTCGATGCACGGGCGCGGCGTCTCGTCGAGGCGATCCGCGCCAAAACCGGCGGATTGGGCGGCGTCGACGATTTTCTGCACGCTTATTCGCTTTCCACCAAGGAGGGGCTGGCGCTCATGATGCTGGCCGAGGCGCTGCTGCGCGTGCCAGACGCCGCCACGGCGGATCAGCTCATCGAGGATAAGCTCGCCGCCGGACGCTGGCTCGATGGCGACGTCAAATCGACCGCGCTTTTGGTCTCGGCCTCGGCGTGGACGCTCGGCATTGCCGCGCGCATCATTCATCCGGCCGAAACGCCGGAAACGATCCTGGACAATATCGTGCGCCGCGTCGGACTGCCGACCATGCGCGCAGCAACGCGCCAAGCGGTGCGCTTGCTGGGTTTGCATTTCGTCATCGGCCCGACCATCGAAGAAGCGCTGGCGCGGGGACGCGCGCACAGCGAATTCAGTTATTCGTTCGATATGCTCGGCGAGGGCGCGCGCACGGCTAAGGATGCTGAAAATTATTTCGCGGCCTATGCCGGCGCGATCGCCGCTATAGGCGCCGACGAACGAAGTAGAAACCGGCGCGGCCGGTCCGGAATCTCCGTCAAGCTCTCGGCGCTGCATCCGCGCTACGAGGCGATTTCGCGCGAACGCGTGCTTAAGGAGCTTGCGCCGCGTCTCATCGAACTCGCGCGCTTGGCCAAAACGCATGAGCTTGAATTGACCGTCGACGCGGAGGAGGCGGACCGGCTGGAATTGTCGCTCGAAATCTTCGCCGCGGCGCTGAGCGATCGCGCGCTCGGCGATTGGGACGGATTCGGACTGGCGATTCAGGCTTACCAGAAACGCGCCCTGGCGGTGATCGATTGGGTGGAGGAGGCCGCCGCGGCGTCGAACCGTAAATTGACAATTCGCTTGGTCAAAGGCGCCTATTGGGACACCGAAATCAAACGCGCCCAAGAGCGCGGCTTGGCTGACTATCCGGTGTTCACCCGCAAAGCTATGACCGATCTCTGCTACCTGGCTTGCGTCAAAAGACTGCTCGCGGCACGCAAGCGGCTTTTTCCCCAATTCGCAACGCATAATGCCCTGACGGTGGCCAGCGTGATCGAGGATGCCGGCGGCATCGAGGGATTCGAGTTCCAGCGTCTCTACGGCATGGGGGAAGCGCTTTACCAGGCGCTCGCCGAAGAGTTTCCGGAGGTTGCCTGCCGGGTCTACGCCCCGGTCGGGGGCCACCGCGACCTTCTCGCTTATTTGGTGCGGCGGCTGTTGGAGAACGGAGCAAATTCGTCGTTCGTTTCGGTCGCCGCCGACCGGGGCGTGCCGGTCGCGCAGATCCTGCGACGCCCGCAAAGTTGGATTGCGGAGGCGGCACAAGCACGCAACCAGAAAATTCCATTGCCGCGCGATCTTTTCGCTCCCGAACGGCGCGCGGCGGCAGGCATCGAATTCGGCAATCGCTCAAGCCTCGAGGCGCTTCTGGAAGACGTTCGCGCTGGCTGGCGTGCGCGTGCGGAAGCCTGGCCGCTGGTTAATGGCGTAGCGCTCCCCGGCATCGCCCGCGAAACGCATTCGCCGATCGACGGCAGCATAACCGGCACCGTGCGCGAAGCCGACGAAGCGATCGTGCGCGCCGCGGTAGGTGCGGCTGCCGACGGCTTTGCCGCCTGGGCGGCACGGCCGATCGAGCAACGCGCTCTCGTTCTCGAACGCGCCGCCGACCGGCTCGAACTCAACCGCGGCCGTTTATTGGCCCTGTTGCAGAACGAGGCGGGCAAGACATTGGACGACGCGCTCGCCGAACTGCGCGAGGCGGTCGATTATTGCCGCTATTACGCCGCGCAGGCGCGCATCGCGCTCGCCGCAACGCCGATGCCCGGACCGACCGGCGAAAGCAACGAATTGCGCTATCGCGGCCGCGGCGTCTTCGTTTGCATATCGCCGTGGAATTTCCCGCTCGCCATTTTCCTCGGCCAGATCTCCGCCGCGCTTGTCGCCGGCAACTCGGTGGTCGCCAAACCCGCCGAGCGGACGCCGCTTATCGCCGCGCTTGCCGTCGCGCTTCTTCATGAGGCCGGCGTGCCGAAAAGCGCGCTGCATCTCGTTCCGGGCGACGGCGCCGTCGGTGCCAGCCTTGTTGCGCGGCGGCAGGTTTCCGGCGTCGTCTTCACCGGCTCGACCGAGACCGGCCGCGCGATCGATCGCGCGCTCGCCGCAAAGAGCGGGCCGATCGTGCCGCTCGTCGCCGAGACCGGCGGCATCAACGCTATGATCGTCGACGCAACCGCATTGCCCGAGCAGGTCAGCGACGACGTGCTGACGTCGTCGTTCCGCTCCGCCGGCCAGCGCTGTTCGGCGCTTCGCCTTCTCTGTCTGCAAGACGACATCGCCGAGCGCATGCTCGCCACGGTGACGGGCGCGGCGCGCGAACTGAAAGTCGGCGATCCGCGCCTTGTCGCTACCCATGTAGGTCCGGTGATCGATGCCGAGGCAAAGTCGCGGCTGGAAGCATGGATCGCCGAGAACGAGCGCGCCGGCCGGGTTTGCTTCCGTTGGGATCGGCATAATCGCCTGCCGGGGGAAGGCACCTATGTCGCGCCCGTCATTATCGAACTCGATCGCGCCGCCGATCTCGATCGGGAAGTGTTCGGCCCGGTGCTGCATGTCGTGCGCTGGCATCCCGAACGGCTCGACGCGCTGCTTGACGACATTGCCGGAAACGAGACCGCGCTGACGCTCGGTATCCAATCGCGTATCGATTTTCGCATCGAGCGGATCGCCGAGCGGCTTCCGCATGGCAATATTTATGTCAACCGTAATATGATCGGCGCGGTCGTCGGCGTTCAACCCTTCGGCGGTACCGGGTTGTCGGGAACGGGTCCAAAAGCAGGCGGGCCGGGCTATTTGCAGCGGTTAGCGGCGGAGCAGGTCGTCACGGTTAACACCGCGGCGGCAGGGGGGAATGCCGGCCTCCTGGCCCAAGATGACTAATCCGGGGTGGACCAGGACGATAGGACCGGAGCCATCGAGGTCCTTTATAGCTGCCCTAAGCCATTAAACCATTGTCATCTAATGCCATTAACACAATCGCGACAAGATCAGACTATTGTGTGTTGCGTCATGACTGATTCGATTTCGCGCCTCTACCAGGCCGCCTATGAGTGCCGCAATGACGATCCGTCCACTTCGCGGACGGCCCGGCTGTTGCGCGCGGGCCGCAGCAAGATGGCCAAGAAGCTGGCCGAGGAAGCCGTCGAGGTCGTGATCGACGCCATGCACGGCGACCGCGACGCCGTGGTCAAGGAAAGCGCAGATCTCATCTACAATCTCGTCGTGCTGTGGATTGCCGCCGGGATCAAGCCGGAAGACGTCTGGCGGGAAATGGACCGACGCGAGCGGCTCTTTGGCATCGCGGAGAAGGTGCCGAAAAAGCTGCCGGAAGAATTTCCGCGCCGGAAAATCGTCGTGCTCGAAGGCCGCCGCGCCCGCAAGCGGCGCTAGGCGAATTTCGCGCGGCTGCTCTCCTCGATGCTCGACCAGATGATTTCGGCGCTGGCGGCCTGGATCGTCGCGGTCATTTCGTCGACCGGTTATTTCGGCGTCCTCATCCTGATGGCCATCGAATCGGCCTGCATTCCGTTGCCTTCGGAAATCATCATGCCGTTCGCCGGGTATCTCGTCTCGATCGGCAAATTTAGCCTCGTCGGCGCCGCCACGATGGGCGCGCTCGGCTGCAATCTCGGATCGACCGTGGCCTATTTCATCGCCGCCAAAGGCGGACGCAAAGCCTTCGAGCGCTGGGGCGCGTATGTTCTTGTCAGCTCCGCCGAGCTTGAGCGCGCCGAGCGCTTTTTCGCCCGGTATGGCGCCATTACGGTTTTTGCCGGCCGTCTGCTTCCGGTCGTGCGGACGTTCATCGCCTTTCCCGCGGGATTGGCGCGGATGCCGATGATGAAATTCCAGATCTACACGTTCCTCGGTTCATGGCCTTGGTGCTTCGGGCTCGCCTATATCGGCCTCTTGCTCGGCACGCGCTGGAATAGCGATCCCACATTTCGCAAGCTTTTCCACGAATTCGATACCGTCATCGTTGCGCTTTTGGCTGCTCTCTTTGCGTGGTTCGTCTGGGCAAGGTGGCGAGAGAGAATGCGCGGTGGCGGCTAAGCGCAGCGGTTATTTTGACCTTGTTGGCGCCCAATTTGGCGGCCAAACTGGATCGATCCGGCCAAGACGGGTGCAAAAATGACGGGGGTGGCCGTGGTATCAGGCAGTGACGTCGCAGCGAATGTCCGATTGGCGGCCCAATCATGGGTCGGACGAAGTTTCGTCGCGGCATCGGTCATAGCCGCAACCGCGAGCCTTGCGCTCGCCCAGAACAATCAAAGCACCAGCAACCAAAGCGCGCCTGCCGCTGCTTCGACCGTGATCGGGCCGCCCGCGCCACAACCGGAGCCGCAAACCGCTGCACCGGCGTCGCCCGGCCCGACATTGCCTCTGCAGCCGCCGCCGGCGAGTGCGCCTCTGCCGGCTCCCGCCGGAGAGCAACATGGCTTTTTCGACGATCTGGGCCGCTGGTGGCACAATTCCGTCGCCGATTTCAACGCCAAGATCAAAGAACAGCAATCGAAGCTCGATGACTTCAACAAGAAGTCGGCGGCCGCCGCCAAGGGGGCCGCCGCGGCGACCCAGGAAGCGATGACCAATGCGGCCAACGCGATGTTGCCGACGGCCAAGGTGATCGAAATGCACGAGCCTTGTGCGATCGCCGGCAACGGCGCGGCGGATTGCGCAACCGCGGCCTCCAATGCCTGCAAGGGCAAAGGCTTCAAGGACGGTCAGCCGCTCGACGTCCGGACGGCGGAAAAGTGCACCGCGTCGCTTTGGGTGTCGGGCCAACCATCCGCCGCCGCGGATTGTCCGGTCGAAACCGTCGTCCTGCGCGCCGCCTGCCAGTAGCTGCGCGCCCTTCCCCGCTTGCTTGTGCTAGCAGACGCGGATGGCCGGAACCGGTCCGGTCGTGACAGGTCATTTCTTTTGAGGGAGCATTACCGCCATGATGTCCGACGCCGATCGCAACAAAGCCGCCGATATTCTTCTGGCCGCCGCGAAAGACCGCAAGCAGGCGGTGCAGTTGTCGAAAACCTGGCCTGGCATCACGATGGAAGACGCCTATGCGATTTCGACCGAGGTAGCCAAGCGTAAGATCGCGGCCGGCGCCAAGCTTATCGGCCACAAAGTCGGTCTCACGTCGAAGGCGATGCAGCGCTCCTCGCAGATCGACGAGCCGGATTACGGCTATCTCCTCGACGACATGATGATTGCCGACGGCGCGCGGATTCCCCATGAGAATTACTGCTTGCCGCGGGTCGAAATCGAACTTGCCTTCGTCCTCGGCAAGCCGCTGCGCGGTCCCGGCGTCGGCCTGCCCGATGTGCTCCGCGCCACCGAATATGTCGTCCCGGCAATCGAAATCGTGGACGCTCGTTTGCAGGATCCACGAAAAATCTTCGACACCGTTTCTGATAACGGCGCGGCGGCCGGTATCGTGATCGGCGGCCGCCCGATCGGCCCCCTGGACGCCGATCTGCGCTGGGTCGGCGGCATCATGTACCGCAATTCCGAGATCGAGGAGACCGGCGTAGCCGCCGGCGTGCTCGGCCATCCGGCGCTTGGGGTGGCGTGGCTCGCCAACAAGCTCGGCCAGCACGGCGTGGCGCTGGAAGCCGGCCATCTGGTGCTTGCCGGTTCTTTCACGCGCGTGGTTTTCGCCCGCAAGGGCGACACGCTGCACGCCGATTTCGGCAGTTCGGGTGGCATCGCGGTCCAGTTTGTTTGAGAGGGCCGCTTTCGTCACGCGGGCGTCTTGATTATTGCCCCGCCACGGCGCGATCATGCGGTAGACCGTTTCTACTCGGTGACGGCTTTGTTCCGATATTTCTACTGGATTTTGACCATCGCGGCAGTGGCGCTGCCAGTTGCGGTCTTGCATGCCGCCTTGTCGAACGAACCCGACGTTTCGGGCCGCACGTTCGCCGGTCAGCTACTGATCGCATCGCCGGATATGGGCGATCCCTTCGACCACGCCGTCATTCTGATGGCGCAACATAATCGTGACGGTGCTCTGGGCATCGTCATCAATCATCCTCTGGCGCGCCGCCCGATCGCGAATATTCTTACGGCCCTCGGCGCCGATTCGAGCGGCGTGACCGACAGCGTGCAGATCTTCTTGGGCGGCCCGGTCGGTCCCAATGTCGCCTTCGTGTTGCACAGTGCGGACTATCATCGCCCGGACACGATCGACATCGACGGCCGCGTGGCGCTCAGCGCCGCCGCCGAGGTTTTGCGCGATATCGGTCTGCATCAGGGACCGAAGCGGAGTCTCCTCGCATTCGGCTATGCTGGCTGGGCGCCATCGCAGCTCGACGACGAAATCGCGCGCGGGGCGTGGGTGACGGCGCCGGAAGATCCGGCGCTGGTCTTCGACGAGGATCGCGGCAAGGTGTGGACCGCCGCGCTGGCGCTTTACAAGAGCGATCATTAGGGCATGATCCGGAGAAAGCCTGTCCCGGACCCGATCGGGATGGAAACCGGTTCTCCGAAGACCTATCAAAAACTTGGAGCCGTAATCGATTCGGTTTGAAGCGATTGCAGCTCCAAAAAAATCAGCTTCATGAACGGCTCAAAAATCGATTTTCACGGCGTCTTTCCTTATTTGGTGTCGCCGGTCGACGCCGCCGGCCGCGTCAAGTCGGCGGTGCTCGGCCGTCTCGTCGAAGAGCTTATCGCTGCCGGCGTGCACGGACTCACGCCGCTCGGTTCGACCGGCGAATTCGCCTATCTCGGCAATGTCCAGCGCGCCGACGTGGTGCGCGCCACCATCGAGGCGGCGTCGGGACGCGTGCCGGTGGTCGCTGGCGTTGCCGCGACCGCGACCGCCGATGCGGTGGCGCAGGCCAAGGCTTACGAAAAATTGGGCGCCGACGGCATTCTCGCTATTTTGGAATCCTACTTTCCGCTGACGTCGGCGCAGGTCGAGACCTACTTTCGCGCTATTGCCGATGCCGTCGATCTGCCGGTCGTGCTTTACACCAATCCGCAATTCCAGCGCACCGACCTGTCGCTCGATGTCATCGCGCGGCTCGGCGAGCACCCGCGCATCCGCTACATCAAGGACGCCTCGACCAATACTGGAAGGCTGCTGTCGATCATGAACCGCTGCGAAGGGCTCAAAGTATTCTCGGCATCTGCGCATATCCCGGCCTGCGTCATGCTGATCGGCGGCGTCGGCTGGATGGCGGGCCCGGCTTGCGTCATCCCGCGCCAGAGCGTGCGCCTCTATGAGGTCTGCCGCGCCGGCCGCTGGCCGGAGGCGATGCAATTGCAACGCGGTCTATGGCAGATCAATGAAATATTCGCGCGTTTCAATCTGGCGGCTTGCATCAAGGCGGCGCTGGAGATTCAAGGTTACGATGTGGGCGATCCGCTGCCGCCGCAAGAGGCGCTGTCCGCGGCCGATCGCACAATCGTTGCGGCGGCCTTGGCCGAAGTTACCGACTGAGCCAGTCGTTGACTTTCCCGCGCATTTGCCGCGTAGCTCGCGCGCAACCCGGAAAGTCAGGCAATGCACGAACCGATAAAAATCCGCATGGGTGGCTATGGGCCGCCGACCACGTCATTTTCGCGCTCGCTCAAACTCATCGGCGACACTTTAGCCGCCGGCTTCGGCGACCGCATCAGCATCCACTATGTTTGGAACATCATGGATTTCGGCTACCGCGCCGAAGAGATTCTCACTCTGGTCGAAGACGGAATCCTCACGCTCGGCTATCAATCGTCGAGCTACCTGACCGATCGGGTGCCTGAACTCGGCTTCGTCGATTTGCCGTTTCTGTTCGAGCGTAAGGAAGAGGCGCGTGCCGCCATCGACGGCGAGCTTGGCCGCTTTCTCGGCGCGAAAATCGAGGAGCGGGTGAATTATCGGATTCTCGGTTATTTCGAAAACGGCTTCCGCCATATCTCCAATCGCCTGCGAAAGGTCCGCACGCCGGCGGATCTGAAGGGCATGCGCATTCGCGTGCTGCCGAGCGAAGTGCAGGCGCGGACATTCGAGCTTTTAGGCGCCGTTCCGCTGCGCTGCGATTTGACCGAGGCGATCGCCAGCATCAAAGCCGGCACCATCGACGCGCAGGAAAATCCGTTTGCCAATACCGTCACCTACGGCGTGCACAAATTCCATCGTTTCCACACGGTGACGAACCATTTCTACATTTCGCGGCCGATCTTCCTCAACCGGACCCAATTCGATTCCTGGCCGGCCGATCTGCAGACCGCCATGCGCCATGCCGTCGACAAGGCCGTCGCCTATCAGCGCGATCTCGCCCTGGAGGAAGATCGCGAAGCGCGCGCGGCCATCGAAGCCGGCGGCTGTGAGATCACTACATTGACCGCAGCGGAGCACGCGCAATTCCGTAGCGCCGTCGCGCCGCTTCTGGACGACGCGCGGCGGGTCTACGGCGCTGAAATGTTCGAAATGGTCGCGGCGGCGAAAACGATGGCTGAGCTTTCAATCGATGCTCGATAAAAGATCCTAGAGTGAAATCACTTCAAATCGAATCAATCGCGGCTCCAGGTTCTTAATGGGGCATGATCTTTTCTGAAAACCGGTTTTGACTTTTTCGGATCATGCCTCGTTCACCGCAGCTTTGGCATCACCTCGCTCGCGAACAGCTCCATATTGCGGACGGCAAGCGCGTCCGGCATGACGCCGAACTGCAACATCGTGATCAGATTCTCCACGCCGGTTTGATCGCGTATGCGCTCGATCTTTTCCAGCACCGTCTTCGGGCTGCCGATGACGGCGGTCCCGTTGGCCATCAGCTCGTCGATCGTCTGGTTGCGCGCGCGAGAGCCGAGCGAGGTGCGGATTTTCATGGTTGCCTTCAGCGAAGAAATGGACGTGTAGCCGGGTGGCAGCAGCATTTCCCACGGCATCGGCAGAAAATTATTGAACAGCGTTTCGATGCCGGCCTTCGCTTCCTCGCGGGCGCGCTCGTCGGTGTCGGCGACATAGAGCGGCACCGCCCAGCCGAGCTGGCTGCCGGAGGCGGTATAGCCGTGAGCCTGCGCCGTCTCCCGGTACATATTCAGATAGCGCACGACGGCGGCTTCGGAACTGAACGTGACCAGAAATGGATATTTTCGCTCCGGCGCCGAAGCCCATTCGATCGTCTCGCGCGAACCCATGGAGGGAATCCAGATGGGCGGATGCGGCGTCTGGTAAGGGCGCGGCCACAAATTGACGTAGCGATTGCGGAAGTGATTGCCCTCGAATTCGAACGGGCCGGTTGCCGTCCACGCCTTGACGATGAGATCATGCGCTTCATGAAAACGTTCGTGGGAGAATGCCGGATTGACGCCGGTCGAATGATATTCGGCGCCGATGCCGCGCACGAAACCGACAATGATGCGGCCTTTCGACAATACGTCGAGCATCGCGAACTCTTCGGCGATATTGATGGGATTGCCGACGATCGGCAGCGCGCGGCCGAGAATGGCGATCTTGATGGTCTTGGTGCGCTGGATCAGCGCGCTCGCGATCAGGTTCGGCGCCGGCATCATCCCGTAAGCGGTTTGATGATGCTCGTTGACGCCGATGACGTCGAAGCCGAGTTTCTCGGCATAAGCGAGCTGGTCGAGATAGGAATCGTATTCCGCCGCGCCCTTTTTCGGATCGTAGAAACTGTTGGGTAAGACCACCCATGCCGAGCGGTAGTCGCTCGCGGCTTTCAGATCGAGCGGCCGGTACGGCATCAAATGAAAGCAAGTGAACTTCATGCGCGGACCCGATCGAGGAAGCTCAGAATTTTGCCGGTCACGAGGTCGCATTGCTCGATGTGGGGACTATGGCCGCAGGCCGCGACCATCGAGATTTGCGCGCCGCCGACGCGTTCGCCCCACAGCGCCGCATAGGCGCTCGGCAGGATCTTGTCCTCGGCGCCCCATACCACATGCGTAGGCACCGCGATGCGATGCAGCCACTTCTCCAAGGCCGGGTCGAACCAGCGTGGCTCCCAGCCGAATTTGACCGCCGCCACCCTGTTCTGAAGGTCGATATCGAGTTGCGCATCGTCAGGCGGCGGCGCCTGGAGGAGCGCATCCGCAAAACTCTGATCATAGTAGCGGTTGCGGATGGCTTCCTCGGGCGACCAGATGAAATTGTCGCCGGGCGGAACGCCTTTGATGCGAATGCCGGCTGGCGCGATAAGCGTTAGGCTCGCAATGCGGTGCGTATTGCGGATTGCCATCTCTGCCGCCGTCCAGCCGCCGAGGGAATGGCCGATGACATGGACGGGCGATGAATAGGCGCCATCCAGCAGGTCGAGATAGTACATCGCCAAATCCGGCACGTCGCGGATACAGGGCGGGTCGTCGGAGGCGCCGAAGCCCGGATGTTCGGGGACCGTGAGGGCGAAGCGTTGCGACAGGCGCTCGAAGAACGGCAGCCAAGCGGGCCAGCCGCCGGCACCGTGGAGGAAAAGGACCGGTGGGCCGGAGCCGGCGCACCGCGTGCGCACGGAAATGCCGCGTGTGTTCAGGGTTTCAATTTCGGCAGTCATGGTGGCGGCACTATCTCTACCTTGTTTGCCGTGCGTCTCTTAGCCGTGCTCCTTACCTTCGATCACCGCGAATTTGCGGCCCGCGGTTTCGGGCAAGAACAGCGCGAACAACAGGCTAAGCGCGGCGCCGACGACCCCGAACATCATGGCGTCGAACAGATCGTGCAGCGCGGCCGCAATCACCGGCACGAGATAAGGCATGGCGCTGCCGATGAGACGCCCCGTGGTGAAGGTGACGGACGCTCCGGTCGAGCGCAATTCGACCGGAAATAGTTCCGAATACCAAGGGCCGAAAACGCCGATCGAGCCCTGTCCCAAGCCCCACAGCGCGTAGCACCAGAACAGCGGCCAGCTCAGCACCGCCCCCGGATAGTCGACCCGACCGTAGAGATAAATGGCGGAGAATCCCACGATGCAGATGCAAGTGGAGGCGACGACGGCAAGCTTGCGGCCGATCCGGTCGCTGGCCAGTCCGGCGAGTAGGAGGCCGGCGGCCGAAAACGCCGACCAGATCAGCGTTGCGGTGCGCACCGCGCCGGGATTGGCGTGCAGATCTCGGATCATCAATGTCGGCATGAAAATCGAAATGGCCTGATAGGAAATGATATAGGCGCCGCACATCAATGCGCCGACGACGAAATATCTGAGCGACGCGCCGCGCAGAATTTCAACGATCGAGGCTTGTTCTCTTGCCTTCTCCGGCGGCAGTGCGCCGCTCTTGCGCAGCCGTTCGTATTCGCTCCATAGGCGAGATTCGGGCATTTTGGCGCGGATGAATATCATGAGGAGTATCGGCAATCCCCCGAACAGCAACGCCGCTCGCCAAGACTCGTTCTCACCGAGATTGGTCAGCGCGAAGGTTGCGACAAGTACGGCGACCGCGGTGCCGGCCGCGGACATTGCTTGCACCACGCAAGAGCCGAAGCCGCGCCGTTCGCTCCGCCAAACCTCGTTGAGCAGCACCATTCCGGCGCCCCATTCGCCGCCGACGCCTACGCCGGTGATGAAGCGAAATGCCAGCAACGAATAAAAGTCCCAGGCGAAGGCCGAAAGAATCGACCCGGCGGCCAGCAGAGCCAGACTCGCCAAGAGCGCGTTCTTGCGCCCGATCGCATCGCCGAGCCAGCCGATAGCGACACCGCCGATCACGGAGCCCGTGAGCGTCATCGAGACGATCAGCCCGGTCTGCGGCAGCGTCATGCCGAGCGATTTCTGAATCTGCGTCAGCAGAAACGCCATGATGATCAGATTGTAGAAATCGAAGGCGTAGCCGAGGATCGCCGACCAGGTCACGAAGCCGCGCTCCCGGCCGGTATAGGTCAGCTCAATGGCGGACAAACGCTCCTCCCCCGAAGTCTTCGGCCAAGTCTAGAGCATGATCCGGAAAACCGGAAACGGGGTTCTCGGGAAGATCATGCTGCAAAGATATTATGTAGAGCGCCGGCGGGAAGTACCGATACAAACGCGATCAGCTCTTGCGTTCGTCGGGCGCGGCGAGAATCAAAGACCAGAACACTTTATATTTCGATTTCGGCGTATAGACCGCGGCGATGCCCATGCGCGTCACGCTTGCGTTGAGCATGTTGGCGCGGTGCGGCGGCGAATCGCGCCAGCCCGAGAATGCCTCGGCCAGCGTATGATAGCCGGCGCCGACATTCTCCACGGCGACGCTGGCGTCGAAATGCGACTTGCGGATGCGCTCCTGGAAGGGATGAGCGACTTCGTGATCGAGCTTGCCGCTCGCCGCCATGGCGCTCGCCTGTTCACTGGCAAGCCGCATCAGTTCGGGATCGAGCGTAACGGCGCTAAGGCCGTTGTTGCGGCGATAGCCGGAAATCATCGACTGCGCGGCTTCGGCGTCGAGAATGCCCGCCGGCCCGGCAAGGTCCTGATAAAAGCTCGGCTGGCCCTGCGGCGGAGCGTTGTCGGTGCAACCAAACAGCGCGCCGAGGCCCATCGCAAGGCCGCAAATTCGCGCCGCGCCGGCTGAGCGGGTCATTGAAACTCCCCCCGTCGCTTGCGACCTTGCCGTCAAAATAGTGTCGGAAGCGTGAAGAGGGATCACTATCGCGGCTCGTCTGGTGTCCGTAAAGACCCTCGACTACGATGCGGCCCGCGGCAAGGGAGTTATCCAATGGCTGATGAATCGGCCGGACGCGCGCCCCGCACCCCCGGAGCCAAACGCGCCGGGCCCGGCGAATACGTCTTCGATCTCGCCAGCGTCAATCACATCCTGGGCGGTCCCGACTATTCGACGGCGAACGGGTCCTGTGTCGAGGGCGACCGTATGATCGTCGGATTGATGCGCATGCCAGCGGGAACGGGGGCCGAGCCGCATTCGCATCCCAACGAGCAGTGGATCTACATTCTGCAGGGCGTCTTTCACGCCGAGATCGGCGGCAAGCCGGTCGAGGCAAAGCCGGGTTCGGTGGTTTACGTGCCGGCCGATGTCGTGCATTCCGGCAAGGCGGCCGGCGACAGCGACGTGGTCTTCTTCACCGTCAAGGACGCTTCCTTCGGTCTGCAGGGGATTGCCGCCAAGCGTTAGTTTAAGAACTAATCCAAGTCTTCTTTTGCGATCCTCGTTCGATATCGTTCATGCCGTTTCGACCAAGCTTCCAGTGAACACATTCGCGGACAAGGGCTGGAACACGTTTGTTCCCTACAGCGGACTTCACGTCCTTACGGTCTGCGTCTGCGCCTTGCTGATCGCCGCGCTTGCCGCGGCCGGGCGCAAGATGCGCGCGTCTGAAACGGCCATGCGATGGGCGCTGGGCATTTTCGCGCTGATCTATTGGTTGAGTTACAACATATGGTGGAACCGCCATGGCCTTGAGCTTGCCAGCGGATTGCCGCGGCGTTGGCGTCAACGATCGGCGACCTAAATTCGATCCCGGACAATAGGATCGCATAGCCAAGTTCCGCGATATGCCGCATAACGTAAGCGCGCTGGCGGAGGGTCTCATGAAACGGTTCGGAATTTTGCTCACGGCAATGCTGTGTCTGACCGCCGCGCACGGCCTTGCGCAAACGTCCGGCGTCTACCCGTCGAAGCCGGTCAGGATCATCGTGCCCTATGCGCCGGGCGGCGCGACCGACATCGTCGCACGCATTCTCGCCGATCAAATGAGCAAGCGGCTGGGCCAATCCTTTTACGTCGAGAACAAGCCGGGCGCCTTCGGCATCATCGCGATTGAGGACGTGGTGCGTTCGCCTGCGGACGGCTACACGCTGATGATCGGCAATGTCTCTACTAACGCGATAACGCCGATCATCTATCCGCAAAAATTCAGAATCGACTATGCCAAGGATGTAGTGCCGATCACCGACGTCGTCGATATACCCGCCTTCCTTCTCGCCACGACCAAGGACTTCGACGTCAAAAGCGTGTCCGAACTCATCGATTACGCCAAGAAGAGCCCCGGCCGAGTGCGCTACGGCACGGTCGGTCCCGGCAGCTATCCGCATTACGATATGGCCTACTTCGCCAAGCGCGCCGGCGATCTCGACATGATCGCCGTTCCCAACAAGGCGGGCGCTTCCGGCGTGATCAACGACATGCTGACCGGCTCGACTCAGATCGCGTTCCTCAATGTCGCTAGCGCCGCGCCGCAAGTGAAGGCGGGAAGCTTCCGTGCGCTGGCGCTCGTCAATCATGCGCGGCTTGCCGGCTATCCCGATCTGCCGACCATGCAGGAGGTCGGCTTTACCGGTGTCGGCACCATCGCCTGGCAGGCTTTGTTTGGCTCGGCCGGCACGCCAAAAGAGGTCTTGCAAACGATTTTCGACGCCGCTATCGCCGCGATGCAGACGCCGGAAGCACGTTCGGTATTCGAGAAACAGACGTTCAATGTCGTTCCCAACGCCTCGCTTGCCGACGCCAAAGTCTGGCTCGTTCAGCAGATGGATACATGGCGCAGAATTACGAGCGAAGTGAAGATCGAAACGGAGTGATCGCCAGCGCGTGACGAGCGAACAAAGCCCCCTCACTTTGCCGTCCTGGTCGAAAAGGATGTCGACGTGCCGATGCGCGACGGTGCGCAGCTGAAAGCCGACGTGTTCCGGCCGCGCGATGACGGCAAATTTCCCGCCATTCTCAATCTCGGGCCGTATCAGAAAGACAAGATCTGGGTGGTACCGCCGACGCTCGGCGAGGCGCCCAACGACTGGATGAATTGGGAGACCGTCAATCCGCAATGGTGGGTGCCGCGCGGCTATGCCGCCGTTCGCGTCGACGGTCGCGGCACCGGCAAATCGCCCGGCCAATGCGAGCCATGGTCGCTCGCGGAAGCCGTGGACTTCTACGACGCGATCGAATGGGCGGCGGCGCAGCCGTGGTGCAACGGCAATATCGGGCTGCTCGGCATCTCCTATTTCGCCATCAATCAATGGTTCGTGGCCAATCTGAAGCCGCCATCGCTGAAGGCGATCATTCCGTGGGAAGGATTTGCCGATCTTTACCGCGACGCGCTCTATCACGGCGGCATACTCAGCCTGTTCATGACCAATTGGTATACCGCGCACATGCTGCATCACCTACTGGGGCGCGCGTCACAGCAGGTGGTCGACGGCTGGCAGATCAACACCTTGCATTTCTGGCTGCGCAAGAATTTGGACAGCGGAGCGTTTCGCGGCTCCCAGGCGCAATGGGACAAGATCACCATACCGATGTTCAGCGTCGGCAATTGGTCGGGCATGGGCCTGCATTTGCGCGGCAACACCGAAGCTTTCATGCTCGCGGCGACGCCGCATAAAAAACTGCGCATCCATCTCGGCTCGCACGTTCACCCGTTCTATACCGAGGACGGACGGCGCGATCAGATCCATTTTTTCGATTTTTGGCTCAAAGGCATCGACAATGGCGTGATGGACGAGCCGCCGGTGAAGCTCGCCATTCGCAAGGGCGGCGACGCGTTCGAGTGGCGAAATGAGCATGAATGGCCGCTCAAGCGCACGCGCTGGACCAAATTTTATCTCGATTTGTCGCAGCCCGTCGCGGAGGGCGCCGCCATCGCCGGCACGCTTGACGAGAAAAAGCCGTCCAAGGCCGCCTCGCGGAGCTACGCCGCATCGAGCCTCGGCTCGATGGGCTCGACTTCGGCGGCCGCGTCGCAGGTGATGGGCGGCGGCATCAAGCCGGGAATGGGAATAGCGCTCGAGACGCCGCCGCTTGCGGCGGACACTGAAATCACCGGACCGCTCGCGGCGGTGCTTTGGGTTTCGAGTTCGAGCGAGGACATGGATCTGTTCCTCACGCTGCGCAATTTCGGCCCTGACGGCCAGGAAATCATGGAAACCGGCCAGCAGGGACTGCCAGTGCCGGTGGCGAGGGGCTGGCTGCGTGTCTCGCACCGCGAGCTTGATCCCGAATTGTCCCTTCCACATCGCCCCTATCACCGCCACGGGCTTTATCTGACGCCGGGCGAAATCGTGCGCGTCGAAGTGGAAATCTGGCCGACCTCAATGGTGTTCGAGAAGGGCCACCGCATCCGGCTCGACGTCCAGCCACGCGACGGCGTCGGCAGTGCGCACTACATGCATTATCACGCCGACTACAATACCGGCACCAATACCGTCTATGCCGGCGGGGACTGGGATTCACATCTGCTGCTGCCGATTATTCCTTAGGGCACGATCCGGAAAAAGCCTGCCACGGACCGCGGCAAATCCGGGACGGCAACAAACGCGAAGCTACGGCGATCCGGGAAATCAAATGACTTAACGGCCCGCGGCGTAACCTTGCATGCCGCGTGCATTGGCCGCCGCGCGGCGGCGGCCGCCGATGCGCGAGGCCGCGGTGAGGCGGCCTTCCGACCAGTCCGGCCCGACTTCCACGGTGTGACCGCGGCGTTCGAGTTCGGCAACGGTCTTTTTCGGCACGCGCCCTTCGAGGACCATGACGCCGGGACGCGCGGTGCGCGGCCAGAACGAGCTTGGAAAATGTTCCGAATGCCAAGCCGGCGCGTCGATCGCTTCCTGCAAATTCATGCCGCAATGGACATGGCGCAAGAACATCTGCGTGATCCATTGATCCTGGCCGTCGCCGCCGGGCGATCCCCAGGCGAGGTACGGTTCGCCGTCGCGGAGCGCGAGCGTCGGCGACAGCGTGGTGCGCGGCCGCTTGCCGGGCGCCAGCGCCGCCGGGTGGCCCTCTTCGAGCCAGAACATCTGCGCGCGCGTGCCGAGACAGAAGCCGAGTTCGGGAATGACCGGCGAGGAGTGCAGCCAGCCGCCCGACGGCGTGGCCGACACCATATTGCCGGCCTGATCGACGATGTCGAAATGAACGGTGTCGCCCTTCATGCCACCCATCCGGCCGACGGTCGGTTCGCCTGCGCCGGCGGCCAATGTCGCCGGCTCGCAGCGCAATTTCACCACCGCGCCGAAACCTTCGATCGATCCCGGACGCAACTCCCGCGACGCGGTTTCGCCGATCAGTTTGCGGCGATCCGTGTTGTAGGCGTCCGACAACAGCGTCGCCATCGGCACTTTCACGAAATTGGGATCGCCGTAGAACGTCTCGCGGTCGGCGTAAGCGAGCTTGGAGGCTTCGACGATGAGGTGAATGAAATCAGGGCCGACCGGGTCGAGTCCGTCGAGATCAAATCCTTTAAGCAGCGCCAATTGTTGCAGCGTCACCGGGCCCTGACCCCACGGTCCCGTTTTACACACCGTGTAGCGACCGTAATTGTAGGTCAGCGGCGCTTCGATATGCGGGGTCCAGCGCGCCATGTCGTCGGCGGTCAATACGCCGCGGTGGTGCTGGCCGCTCGTGTCCATCACGGCTTGCGTGCGGCAGAAACGGTCGATCGCTTCGGCCACAAAACCGCGGCTCCAGCATTGGCGCGCACGTTCGATTTGCGCGACGCGGTCGCCGCCGGCGCCTTCGGCTTCCTTGACGATGCGCCGATAGGTCGCCGCCAGCCCCTTATTGGCGAACAGCGAACCTGCAGGGGGCACTTCGTTGTTCGGCAAATAGACCGCGGCGGAGGTCGGCCAATGTTCGCGAAACAGCGACGCCACGGTTGCGATTGTCGCGTTGGCGCGTTCGAGCAGCGGATGGCCGTTCTCCGCGTAGCTGATCGCGGGCGCCAGAACGTCGGCAAGCCGCATGCTGCCGAAATCGCGCAACAGCATCATCCAAGTCTCGAACGTGCCCGGCACCACGGCGGCGAGAAGCCCGGTCCCCGGGACGAGGTCGAGACCTTCGCTGCGGTAATGCGCGATGGTGGCTCCGGCCGGCGCCACGCCCTGGCCACAGATCACTTCGGTCTTGCTGCGCCGCACGTCGTGGACGATGACCGGGACATCGCCGCCGGGGCCGTTCAAATGCGGTTCGATGACTTGCAGCGTAAAGGCCGTCGCCACCGCGGCGTCAAAGGCGTTGCCGCCTTTCTCCAGCGTCGCCATGCCAACGGCGGTGGCGATCCAATGCGTCGATGTCACGACGCCGAACGTGCCTTCGATCTCCGGGCGCGTCGTGAACGTGTTCGGATTGATATTGGTCATAAAAACGCGTTTGTTGCTGTCCGCCATCGGTATGTCCGGCCTGTTGCGCGTCATGAAAATGCGCGCTTAGACGATATAAGCGTTAGGACTTTATCCGGCTCTAAGCTTGGCTGCCAGCCGGGGAGGGGAATAGGTGCCGCGCAAGGAATTAAGAGTTGGTATAGCGGGCCTGGGCGCGGTCGGCCTCGGTGTGGCGCGACGGCTCGACACGGGCATTCCCGGACTCGTTCTTGCCGGCGTCGCGGTGCGCGACCGGGAGAAGGCAGAGCGCAATCTGCCGGGCGCCGGCGAGCGCTTTCCGATCGTCGCCGCCGAAGCGCTGGCGGAAACGTGCGACGTCGTCGTCGAATGCCTGCCGCCGCAGCTGTTCCGGCCTGTCGGCCTATCGGTGATCGATAAAGCCAAGATTTTCATGCCGCTCAGCGTCGGCCAGCTCCTGGACAACTGGGATCTGGTCGAGCGCGCCGAACGAACTGGCGCGCGCATTTTGGCGCCGACCGGGGCGCTACTCGGCCTCGACGCGGTGCGCGCTGCGGCCGAGGGCACTATTCATTCCGTCAGGATGATCACGCGCAAGCCGCCGAGCGGGCTTGAAGGCGCGCCCTATCTCGTCGCGCGCGGCATTTCGCTCAAAAACCTCGAGGCGCCAATGAAAATCTTCGACGGCAGCGCGCGCGAAGGCGCGCGCGGTTTTCCCGCCAATGTCAATGTCGCGGCGGCGCTCAGCCTTGCCGGAATCGGGCCGGACAAGACGAAGCTTGAAATCTGGGCTGATCCGGCATTGACGCGCAATACTCATCGCATCGAGGTCGATGCCGATACTGCGCGCTTCTCCATGGCGATCGAAGGAATCCCGTCGGAAAATCCCCGCACCGGCCGCATCGTGCCCTTGAGCGTGATCGCTGCGCTGCGCGGGCTCGTTGCCGAGATTAAGGTCGGGACGTAGGCGCGGTCGGAGGCTTGCACAAAAGCGTGACCGAGCTTCACCGCTCTATCCCTCTTTGCACAAATTAGTGCATATAGCGGCGCTATTCTGCCGAGCTATTTTGGAGGCAAACTATGTTTGAGATCAGACGGCGCGACTTTTTGACCGTTCTTGGCGGTGCAGCGATCGCCGGACCGCGCGCGGCGTCGGCGCAAACCTCGTCTGCCAAAACCTTCCGGCTTGGCACGCTCACGCCTGGCGCGCCCCTTGACGAAAAATCGGCGCTCGGCGCGATTCTATTGAAGGAACTAGAAAAACGCGACTACGTAGTTGGCAAGAACATGACCTTCACGGGGCGCGGCGCCGGCGGTCAGGTCGGCAAGCTTGGCGAGATGGTCCGTGAAATGAAGGCCGACGCGATCGATGTGTTCGTCGTCACCGGCTTTCCCACGACGCTCGCCTGTAAAGTTGCCAACGTGCCGACGGTGGTCGCGGTCGGCGCCGGCGATCCCGTGGCCACGCATCTGATCGGTTCGCTCGCCCATCCCGGCGGCA
Source organism: Xanthobacteraceae bacterium (assembly GCA_035623195.1). GTDB lineage: Bacteria > Pseudomonadota > Alphaproteobacteria > Rhizobiales > Xanthobacteraceae > BOG-931. The sequence continues at coordinate 33,267 of DASPTX010000055.1, forward strand.
ACCTGACCGGCATTTCGGATGATGCGAACACGCTCTCCACCAAGCGCTTGGCGCTGATCAAACAGGCGGTGCCGAATTTGCGGCGCGTGGCGATGATGTGGAATCGCAACGACCTCGGCATGTCGCAGCGCTATGAGGCCTCGGCCGGCGCGGCGCAGGCGCTCGGCGTCACGGTGCAGGCGCTTGGCGTGCGCGAGCCAGACGATTTCAACGGCGTGTTCGAGGCCATGGATCGCGATCCGCCGGACGCTATTCTTATGGTTGCCGACGCGCTGACGATACTCAACCGTAATCGCGTGTTTGAATACGCCGGCGCGCATCACATTCCGGCGCTTTACGAATACGATTTCTTCGTTCGTGACGGCGGATTGATGTCGTACGGCCCCGATCTTAAGGAATCCTTCGGGCGCGCCGCCGATCTCACCGCGCGCATTTTTGCCGGCGCACACCCCGGCGATCTGCCGTTCGAGGAACCGACCAAGTATTTACTGGTCGTCAATCTGAAAACCGCCAAAGCGACCGGCATCAACCTGCCGACCGAATTTCTCGCGCTCGCCGACGAGGTGATCGAATGAGGCGGCGGGAATTCGTTTCGCTTGCCGGCTCGCTGTTCGGTGTCGTCGCGTCTTCTCCGTTTGCGGCGCGCGCGCAGGAACCGGGCCGGATTTATCACCTTGGCGACTTACACCTAAGTCCGCGCAACGCTCCGTGGAACGTCGCGCTGTTCGAGGCTGTGAAGGGGACGGTTTCATTGTCGGCCAAAACCTGATCGTCGACGATGCCGGTTTTGGACTGTCCAGCGAGAAGGTCGCGGAGCATGCCCGTGCGCTTGCGAACAGCCAGGTCGATGTGATCACGGCAGCCGGCGACCCGGCGGTCCGGGCCGTCCATGAGGCGACAAAATCAGTTCCGGTCCTGGCCATATCGGAAGATCTGGTCGGAGGCGGCTTCGTTGCCTCGCTTGCCGAACCCAAAGGCAACATCACCGGGGTGAGCATTCTCAGCACCGACCTCAACGGCAAACGGCAGGAAATGCTCCTCGACGCACTGCAGGGAACCAAGCAGATGGTGATCCTGGCCGACACTGAAAGTACCTCGCCGCAACAATTGTAGGCGCTGCAAGAGGCGGCGCACGCACGCGGAGTTACGTCTGTTGTCTGCGCAGTGAGCAAACCCCATGAGGTCGCAGGCGCAGTCGACGCAGCGAAAAAATCGGGCGCCACGGCGCTCAACGTGGTGCTGGCCTCCGCGATGCTGTTTAATAGCCGGCAGACCATACTGTCGCGGACCGCGGCGTTGCGCCTGCCGGCGATTTTTCAATGGCCTGATACGGCGGACGAGGGAGCGCTCATGGCCTATGGGCCGAGCATCGTGCAGATGTTCCGCGACATCATGAGCCGGCAGCTCGTGAAACTTTTGCGCGGCGTGAAGCCCGCCGACATACCGGTTGAGCAGCGGACCCAATTTACGTTGACCGTCAACCTGAAGACGGCGAAAGCCATTGGCGTTGAGATTCCTGAGCTGGTCCTGCTCCGCGCCGACAAGGTGATTGAGTAACGGCGAAGGCCAGACGCGACCGGCCGGTCGGTGGCCATGGGGAAGGTCAAGTCATTATCATCCTCCGCTGGCTGCCAGGCCTTCTGCTTGCCGCGGGCTTAGCGCTCGGCATAGCCTGGGCGCTCACCGCGGCGATCGCGCAGCAGCAGCAGCCTGCCAAGCCCAAGCCCACCGCCGCGGCGCACGCAAGACCGGCGGATCCGTCCAAGCAGGAACAACAGCCATCGATGCCGGTGAGCACCGAGCAGGCGCTCTATCTCATCCGCTCGACGCTTTTGACGCTCAACGACGCCAATCGTTCCGGCAATTACACGGTCTTGCGCGATCTCGCCGCGCCCGACTTTCAAGCGCGCAACACCACCGCCGACCTGTCGCAGAGTTTTTCCGACCTGCGGCACCGCAATTTCGACCTCTACGGCGCGGCGCTGCTCGCGCCGCAGCTCACGGCCTTGCCGGCGCTGGATCAAAGAGGGTTTCTGCATCTAGCCGGGTATTTTCCGACGCGGCCGCAGCAGATCGATTTTGATCTGTTGTTCCAGGACGTCGGCAACCAGTGGCGGGTTTACGGTATTTCCATCTCCACCCCGCGAACGCCGACCGCGGGACGGTGAAGGCGCGGAGTCCCTTTATCCGTCATCTTGAGGTGCGAGCGAAGCGAGTCTCGAAGGACGACGCCGGATCAGAAACTGCTCGCATGGCGTGACGGAAGAGACGTTGCATTAGTGCGTTTGGCTAATACCTACGACTCAACTCGACCCCGCCGGCGGCGCGGTGAATTTCAGCGCCACGCCGTTCATGCAGTAGCGCAGGCCGGTCGGCTTCGGGCCGTCGGTGAAGACATGACCGAGATGGCCGCCGCAGCGGTGGCACGATACGGCGGTGCGGATCATTCCGAATGAACGGTCCTCGGCCTCGTCGACCGCGTTGTCGAGCGGCGCCCAGAAGCTCGGCCAGCCGGTGCCGCTTTCGAACTTCGTCTTCGATGAGAACAGCGGCAGGTCGCAGCCGGCGCAGCTGAAAGTACCGGCACGATGTTCGTCGAGCAGCGCGCTGGTGAACGGCCGTTCGGTGCCTTCCTTCCGCAGCACGTAGTACTGCTCCGGCGTCAGAAGCTTCCGCCACTCCTCATCGGTATGGGTGATTTCATAGGGATGGTTTGCGGCGCTGGCCGTATGCGGCACAAGGCGCCCGACAACGAGCGCCGCCGCCGCGGTTCCGGCGTAAAGAAAATGTCTGCGCGTGAACATGCGTCTCATCTCCCCCTCAATCGCTCTCCGCAGCAAGGGCGTCGCTGCATTCGCGCTGAACCTAAACGTAAATAGCGCAATTTCATCGGCGGCGCGCATATCCGAGCATCATTTGATGATGAAAGGGCTAAAAATCACACAGAGTTGATGACTTCGCCAACGGGATTTGCCGTTCATCAAGGTCTGCATGCTGCCTACCGGAAAGAGCGGCGCAGCCCTATTCTATGCCCGCCGGCAAAGGGAGGGAGAACCGCGTGGCTTCGCCCAATGAGCTTAAAGTCTTGAGCACCACCGCGATGAAGATGGTGTTCGAGGAGCTCGCGCCGGCATTGGAGAATGCCGCCGGCTGCCGGCTCGCCGTCACCCTGGGCCCGTCATTGCAACTCGAGAAGCGCCTCCTGGACGGCGAAACGGCTGACGTGGTGATCGTCACGCGAGCCGGGGCGGAAGACTTGGCCGCGCGCGGCAAGATCGCCGCGGGGAGCCTCGTCGATGTGGCGCGTTCGCTGATCGGGGTCTGCGTGGCCAAAGGCGCCGCGCGGCCGGATCTTTCGTCGGTCGAGGGCTTCAAGCAGGCCATGCTGAACGCAAAGTCGATTGCGCTGAGCAAACCGGTCGGCGGCGGCGCGAGCGGCGCGCATATGGCTAAGGTCTTCGAACGGCTCGGCATCGCCGCCGCCGTCCAAGCCAAGGCGAAATACGGCGCCGGCGGCGCCGGGGGACTGGCGGCGCTGGTTGTTCTGCGCGGCGAAGCCGAGATCGGCATTCAGCAGATGGCGGAGCTTTTGGCCGTGCCGGATAGCGACGTTGTCGGTCCGCTGCCGGTGGCGTTGCAGGGCGTCACGCAATTCACCGCCGCTGTTCCAAGCAGCGCGCAGCACCGGGACGCAGCCCGTTTGCTGATCGACTTCCTCACTAAACCCGCGGCGAAAAGGGTCATCAAGGCGAAGGGTCTCGAGCCGAATTAGGGCATGATCCGGAAAAGTGGAAGCCGGTGTTTCGAAAAGATCATGCCCCATCAAAAAACTCCGGACAGCGCAAAAGAAAACCGGGCCCTTGCGGGCCCGGTTGAGTTCGTCGACGTGGGGGCGCCGACGACGTCTTCCAGAGGGGAACAGCTGCCTCCTTTGCGCTGCCAAACTTGGGAGGACGCGGCAACGGCGCAAATAGAAGCCATCAAAGTATGCAGCGCGGCCTAGTGCCCGGGCAATGCAAGGCGCGACATGTCAGCCATGCGAATGCGCAAGCGATGCACGTTGCAATCGGGTTCGCGCTTTCTGAGCATTACCGCGCCAACCCCCGCTAGGGCGAGCGGATCGCATATTGCGCTTTAGCTAAAAATTCCAGCGCTGTGCATTGGCAACCAGGAAATCGCGGAAGGCTTGCACGCGGGCGACGCTTTTGAGTTCTTCGGGATAGACGAAATAGGCGTCGAGCGCGATCGCGTCGCCTTCGCCGAACAGTTGCACGAGGCCGCCGTTTTCCTCGACCAGATAGTCCGGCAGCATCGCGATGCCGAGCCCGCGCTGACAGGCGCGCAATATGCCGAGAATATTGTTGATGACGAGATGTGGCGTTCGCGGGCCCTTGCCGTCGCGCGCGACCTCGATCAGCCAGCGCGCGCGCTGCAGGTAAGGCGGCACATTGCCGCCGAGCACCAGGAGCCGATGGCTGTCGAGATCTTCCAAGGTGCGCGGCGTCCCGAACTTCTTCAGATATTCGGGCGAGGCGTAAACGTGGAAATGCACCGAAAACAGCTTGCGCTGAATGAGATCGGGCTGCGTCGGCTGCCGCAGCCGAATTGCAACGTCCGCCTCGCGCATGGCGAGGTCGAGCTCCTCGTCGGTGGTCAGCAGCGTGATGTGCACTTCGGGGTACAAGTCGGCGAATTCGCCAAGCCGCGGAGTGAGCCAATGCACGCCGATGCCCGGCGTCGTCGTCACCCGCAAATCGCCGTTCGGCCGTTCGCGGCTGTCGGTGAGCTTTGCGCGCGCCGCTTCAAGCTTCATGAATACATCGTGCGCGGTTCGATAGAGCAATTCGCCTTGTTCGGTGAGGATCAATCCGCGCGCATGCCGGTGAAACAGCGAAACCGTCAGCTCCTGTTCGAGCGCGCTGACTTGGCGCGAAACGGCCGATTGCGAAAGTCCGAGCTGCTCGCCAGCGTGGGTGAAGCTGCCGGCTTCCGCCGCGGCATGAAACACTTTGAGCTTATCCCAGTCCATTTCAATGCTTTCTGCCAATACCGCGCGCCACGGGGGCGGGACTCACTCCGCCGCCATGCGCGGTTCGACTTCGCCATGCGCCGCCAGAAATTTCTCGGCTTCCAGCGCCGCCATGCAGCCGAGGCCTGCCGCCGTGACCGCCTGCCGATAGACCTCGTCGGCGACGTCTCCCGCGGCGAACAGGCCCGGCACCGAAGTTGCCGTCGAATGCGGAGCGGTTTTGATGTAACCGGACGGCTTCATCTCGACTTGTCCCACGACCAACTCGGTCGCGGGCGAATGGCCGATGGCGATGAAAATGCCATCGATCGGCCGTTCGATGATTTCGTTGGTTTTGACATTGTGCAGCACCGCGCCCTTGACCTTGAGCGGACTGTCGTCGCCGACCACGTCCCTCAGAACGGTGTTCCAGAGCACGGAAATCTTCGGGTTCTGATAGAGTCGCTCTTGCAAAATGCGCTCGGCGCGCAAGCCGTCGCGGCGATGGACCAGCGTGACCTTCGAAGCGAAATTCGTGAGAAACAGCGCTTCCTCGACCGCGGTATTGCCGCCGCCGATTACCAGCACTTCCTTGTTGCGGTAGAAAAATCCGTCGCAGGTGGCGCAGGCGGAAACGCCGTGGCCGCGGAATTTCTGTTCGGACGGCAAATCAAGCCAGCGCGCCTGCGCTCCGGTCGCGAGAATTAGCGTATCGGCGAAATAGACGTCGCCGGAATCGCAGGCGATGCGAAACGGCCGCCGCGAAAGGTCGACCTTATTGACGTGATCGGCCACGAGCTTGGTGCCGACATGGGCCGCCTGCTTCTGCATTTGCTCCATGAGCCACGGCCCCTGGATCACGTCGGCATAACCTGGATAGTTCTCGACGTCGGTCGTAATCGTCAGCTGGCCGCCGGGCGTGATGCCTTGAATAAGGATCGGGTCGAGCATGGCACGCGCGGCATAGATGGCGGCCGTGTAGCCTGCGGGCCCGGATCCGATGATCACGACCTTGGCATTGATGGTGTTGGGCATCGGCTTAACCCGCGATCGTTACGGCAGAGAAAGGGTCGATCTGCCTGATGCCCCGCCAAATGGCCGTGGTGAACCCTCGGCTGCCGACGCAGCACAGCGGCTCCTTTATCTAAGGATTCTGGGGAGCTATGCAAGATACGCAACCCCCGTCTCCCACAGGGTTGCAACTGCGCTTCGTCACGCGGAGGGTTGGTAAGCCCAGGAAATCACGCGCAATCTTGCGTCTTTCACTGGTAGCGAGGGCTAGGCCAGGGGCAGCGACGGCAGGTGCCTCACTTCCATTCGACCTTCATCACTTCATAGGCCTTGGCGCCACCCGGCGTGACGACCTCGACCTGCGCGCCTTTCTTTTTTCCGACCAAGGCGCGGGCGAGCGGCGAGGTGATGGAAATCTTGCCCTTCTTGGCGTCCGCTTCGGGCTCGCCGACGATCTGCCAGACCGTTTTCTTGTCGGTGTCCTCGTCGATTAACGTGACGGTTGCGCCAAAAGTAATGGTTTCGCCGGAAAGCTTTGAAACATCAATGACTTCGGCGCGCGCAAGCTTGTCCTCGAGCTCTGCGATGCGGCCCTCGTTGAGCGATTGCGATTCCTTTGCTGCGTGATATTCGGCGTTCTCGGAAAGGTCGCCGTGGGTGCGCGCATCGGTGATCTGCTGGATGATCCTAGGCCGCTCGACCTGCTGGCAATGCTTAAGATCGGCTTCGAGCGCCGAGTAGCCCTCTGCCGTCATCGGGATCTTGTCCATCAGTCTCAAACCTCCTCACAGCAGAGTCAAAAATCCCGTCGCGGACCGAAGCATCGCCTGGCCGCGCGACAGGAAAAACTGGCTCTACACGTGCCGCCGCTGTGGCCGCTCCGAAGATTCGGCCCCGAAATAAGTCTGCAGCGCACATACCTCGAAGTCGCCCCCGAGATAGGCTCTGATGCCCTGCGCTGCAGCGACGGCCCCTGAGAGAGTGGTGTAGTACGGCACTTTATGCAAGAGGGCAGCGCGGCGCAGCGAGCGGCTGTCGGCGAGCGCGGTAGCGCCCTCGGTCGTGTTGAAAACCAGCTGAACTTCGCCATTTTTAATGGCATCCACGATATGCGGCCGGCCCTCGGCGACTTTGTTAATCTTAACCGCCCGGACACCCTGTTCGGCGAGATAACGCTGGGTTCCCGAGGTCGCCATGACGCGGAATCCCAAGCTGGCGAGGAGGCGAGTGGCCTCAAGGATGCGCGGCTTGTCGGCGTCCTTAACCGAGACGAAGACGGTTCCCGATTTCGGCAGCCTGGCGCCGCCGCCGAGCTGGCTTTTCGCGAAAGCGACGTTGTAGTCGCGGTCTATTCCCATCACTTCGCCGGTCGATTTCATCTCCGGCCCAAGCACGGTATCGACCTTGTCGCCGAAGCGGGCGAAGGGAAACACCGCTTCCTTGACGCCGACATGGCGTGCGCCGCCGGGCTCGAAATGCTGCGGCTCGAGGTGAAAGCGCGCCAAGGGTTCGCCCGCCATGATGCGGGCGGCGATCTTGGCGGCCGGGATGCCGATCACTTTGGCGACGAACGGCACGGTGCGCGAGGCGCGCGGATTGACCTCGAGCACATAGATATCGCCGTCCTTGATCGCGTATTGCACGTTCATCAGGCCGCCGACCTTGAGCGCGAGCGCGAGCGCGCGGGTTTGGCGGTCGAGTTCCGCGATCACAGCGCCAGACAGATTATGCGGCGGCAGCGAGCAGGCGGAATCGCCGGAATGGATGCCGGCCTCCTCGATGTGTTCCATGATGCCGGCGATGTAGGTGTCCTTGCCGTCGGCCAGGCAATCGACGTCCACCTCCACCGCATCGGTGAGGTAGCTGTCGATGAGCAGCGGCCGTTTCTCCGACACTGCGAGTTCCGACGGGCGGTCGAGATCGGCGGCGAGCCGCGCCACATAGCGGTCGAGCTGATGGGAATCGTGCACGATTTCCATTGCCCGTCCGCCGAGCACGTAGGAGGGGCGGATTACGATCGGGTAGCCGATCGATTCGGCGATCGCGCGGGCCTTTTCTGGGCTGGTGGCGATGCCGCTGCGCGGCTGGCGCAGCTTGAGCTTGTCGAGCAGCCGCTTGAAGCGATCGCGGTCCTCGGCGAGATCGATGGCATCGACTGACGTGCCGAGGATCGGCACCTGCGCCTTCTCCAGCGCCTCGGCGAGCTTGAGCGGCGTCTGGCCGCCGAATTGCACAATGACGCCGTGCAGCGCGCCGTTGGAGCGTTCGGTGTCGACAATCTCGATCACATCCTCGGCGGTGAGCGGTTCGAAATACAAACGGTCGGACGTGTCGTAATCGGTCGAGACGGTCTCCGGATTGCAGTTGATCATGATCGTCTCGTAGCCGGCTTCCTTGAGCGCGAAGCAGGCGTGACAACAGCAATAATCGAATTCGATGCCCTGGCCGATGCGGTTGGGGCCGCCGCCGAGAATGATGACTTTTTTCTTGTCTGACGGCGCGGCCTCGTCGGCGGCGCGGCCGGCAAAAGGCGTCTCGTAGGTCGAGTACATATAGGCGGTCGGCGACGAGAATTCGGCCGCACACGTATCGATGCGTTTGAAGATCGGCCGCACGCCGAGCTTGCGCCGTCGCTGCGAGAGGTCTTCCGCCGTGGTGCCGGTTAGCCGGGCAAGGCGCGCGTCGGAGAAGCCCATTGCCTTAAGCCGGCGCAGCCCGGCCGCCGTGGACGGCAAGCCCTTGGCGCGGATTTCGGCTTCCACGTCGATGATGCCGCGGATCTGGGCGAGAAACCACGGATCGATCCGGCACGCGGTGTGGATTTCGTCGTCGCCCATGCCGAGCCGCATCGCCTGCGCCACTTTGAGAATGCCATCTGGCGAAGGCGTGCCGAGCGCGGCGCGGATCGCGTTCTTGTCGTCGCCCTGACCGAGGCCGGCGATCGCCACCTCGTCGAATCCGGTCAATCCGGTTTCGAGCGAGCGCAGCGCCTTCTGCAAGCTCTCGGCGAAAGTGCGGCCGATCGCCATCGCCTCGCCGACCGATTTCATCGACGTGGTGAGCACCGGCTCGGCGCCCGGAAATTTCTCAAACGCAAAGCGAGGCACCTTGGTGACGATGTAGTCAATCGTCGGTTCGAACGAAGCGGGGGTGGCCCCGCCGGTGATGTCGTTGGCGATCTCATCGAGCGTGTAGCCGACCGCGAGTTTCGCTGCGACCTTGGCGATGGGAAAGCCGGTCGCCTTCGAAGCGAGCGCTGAGGAGCGCGACACGCGCGGATTCATCTCGATGACGACGAGGCGGCCGTCGGTGGGATTAACGGCGAATTGGACGTTCGAGCCGCCAGTCTCGACGCCGATCTCGCGCAGCACCGCGATCGAGGCGTCGCGCATGATCTGAAATTCCTTGTCGGTCAGCGTAAGCGCAGGCGCGATGGTGATGGAATCGCCGGTGTGGACGCCCATCGGATCGACGTTCTCGATCGAACAGACAATGATGCAATTGTCGTTCTTGTCGCGCACCACCTCCATCTCGAATTCTTTCCAGCCGAGGACCGATTCCTCGATCAGCACTTCGCTGGTCGGCGAAGCGTCGATGCCGCGTTCGACGATCTCGATGAACTCCGCCTTGTTGTAGGCGATGCCGCCGCCGGTGCCGCCAAGCGTGAATGAGGGACGGATGATCGCGGGCAGGCCGATATCGTCGAGCGCTTCGAGCGCGGCGATGAGCGTCTTGACCTGGTGCGAGCGCGGGGTCGAGAGCCCAATCTTGGTCATCGCCTCGCGGAACAGTTTGCGGTCTTCGGCCTTGTCGATCGCCTGTGCGGTCGCCCCGATCATGGTGACGTCGAATTTTTCCAGAACGCCCATGCGGCGGAGCGACAGCGCGGTATTGAGCGCCGTCTGTCCGCCCATGGTCGGCAACAGCGCGAAACCGCCCGGCACGGCGTAGCGCTCTTTCGCGATGATCTTGGCGACGATTTCCGGCGTGATCGGCTCGACATAGGTCGCATCCGCCAAATCCGGATCGGTCATGATCGTGGCCGGATTGGAATTGACCAGCACGACCCGATAGCCTTCCGCCTTGAGCGCCTTGCAGGCTTGCGTGCCGGAATAATCGAACTCGCAGGCCTGGCCGATGACGATCGGACCCGCGCCGATGATCAGGATCGAGGATATGTCGGTCCGTTTGGGCATCGCTCTCGCAACTGTGGCCGTGAACGCCATTCCGGGCGCGGCACCAACCCGCTAACCCGGAATCCATATTCACTGGCGGTGGTTATGGATTCCGGGCCCGGCCTGCGGCCGTCCCGGAATGACGGGACACAAAAAAAGGGCGCGCGTGGTGCGCGTCCTCAGGCCAGCGGGGTTCGGCCCCGCGCGCAGGGGGTCTGTAGACCGAATTCGCCGAGGAGGGAAGGGCGGTATGCGTCGCGCGGCGGCTTACGCACGCAAGTTTACGCACCCAAGCTTACGCGCGGCGCTTTATGCTCGCCAACTCGGCGCGCTTGGCCTCGCGCATCATTCCGACAAAACGCTGAAACAACAAATGGCTGTCGCGCGGTCCGGGGGAGGCTTCCGGATGATATTGCACGGAGAAGACCGGCCGGTCCTTGAGCGCCAATCCGCAATTCGAGCCGTCGAACAGGGAGACGTGCGTTTCCACCGCATTGTCCGGCAGCGTCGTGCGATCGACGGCAAAGCCATGGTTCATCGAGGTGATCTCGACCTTACCGGTGGTGAGGTCCTTCACCGGGTGGTTGGCGCCGTGATGGCCCTGATGCATTTTCACCGTCTTGGCGCCGACCGCGATCGCCAGCATCTGGTGGCCGAGGCAAATGCCGAAGACCGGTTTCTTCTCGATCAGCGCGCGGATGACCGGCACGGCATATTCGCCGGTTGCGGCCGGATCGCCCGGACCGTTGGACAGAAAAACGCCGTCAGGTTCGAGCGCGAGAATGTCAGCCGCAGAAGCGGTCGCCGGCACGACCGTCACCTTGCAGGCATTGCCGGCAAGCTGGCGCAGAATGTTGCGTTTGATGCCGTAGTCGATAGCGACGACATGGAATTCGGCGCTGTCCTGCCGGCCGTAGCCGGCGCCCCAGCGCCACGGCGTTTCGTCCCAGGCGAAGCGCTGGCCGGTCGTAACCATCGGCACGAGATCCATGCCGACGAGACCCGGCCATGCCTTGGCCTCGCGCTTGAGCGAGGCGAGATCGAAGCGGCCGGACGGTTCGTGGGCGATCACGGCGTTGGGCATGCCCTTTTCGCGAATGAGCGCGGTGAGCGCGCGGGTGTCGATCCCGCCAAGGCCGATGACGCCGCGACTTTTCAGCCATTGATCGAGATGGCGAGTGGCGCGGTAATTCGACGGCTGGGTGATGGCCGAATGCAGCACAACCCCGCGGGCGCCCGGCGTTGCGGCGAGGTTCACCGTCTCGATGTCTTCCTCGTTAGTCCCGACATTGCCTATGTGCGGGAATGTGAAGGTGATGATCTGTCCGGCATAGGAGGGATCGGTCAAGATCTCCTGGTAGCCGGTTATAGCGGTATTGAAGCAGACCTCGCCGACGGCACGGCCCGTCGCGCCGAAGCCGAAGCCTTCAAGCACTGTGCCGTCGGCAAGCACAAGGAGCGCCGTCGGCTTGGCGTCGTTCCAAATGCCCGCGGTGCCGTCGCCAGGGCCGGAGGATGAGGGCTGCCGGGCGTCGCCTTTGCTCTTGGCGCTTTTGGTCAGGCCACCTTTGGTCATGTCACCTTTGGTCATGGCTTCTTAGTTGCGTATTATATATGAGGACGCAACTGGCGCTCGCGTTCGATCCCCGCCTTTTCATCGCATCCGCGAAGGGGGAAAGAACGACTGCAAGCCGGCTATTTCCACGAGCGGCCAGGTAGCCAGCTGGGTGCCGCAAGGACGAAGGACCGACGACGTGTTGCGCGACGATATCAATGGCGCCTTGAAGGAGGCGATGAAAGCCGGCCAAGCGCGGCGCGTTTCGACGCTGCGGCTCATCAATGCGGCGATCTTGGAGCGTGAGACCCGCGGCGCCGAGCGCGCCACGCTGAACGATGCCGAAATCGTCGAGGTGATGCAGAAGATGGTCAAGCAGCGCCAGGAGGCGCTTGAGCTCTACGAGAAGGCCGGCCGGCTGGAACTCGCCGCGCAGGAACGCGAGGAGATCGACATAATTTCCGCCTACCTACCAAAACGCATGTCCGACATCGAAGCCGCCCATGCCATTTCCGCCTTGATCAAGGAGATCGAGGCCGAAACGCTTAAGGACATGGGCCGCACCATGGCGGCGCTCAAGCAGCGCTTCGCCGGGCAAATGGATTTTGCCAAGGCGGGTGCGCAGGTGAAGAAGCTCTTAGGCGGATCGTAAAGGCGCGCGGACTTAGTTTCCCCATGACATCCTGTCTCATCCGCGGCGTGCGCAGCGTCGAACTCGCTGTCAGCAATCTCGAGGAGGCGAGCCGCTTCTACGAGACGGTGTGGGGGCTCGCACCCGTCGAGGTGCGAAACGACAAGTGCTATTTCCGCGGCACCGGCCGCTATCGCCATGTGCTCGGCCTGCATTGCGGCGCGCGCCCAGCGGTGATCCGCGTGGTGTTCGACGTTGGCGATCGAAGTTCGATCGACCGTCTGCACGCGAACATAGCCGCAAACGGCGGCAAGCCGAGCGCGCCGGCCGAACTATCGACGGCGGGCGGCGGCTATGGTTTCGCCTGCAGGGATCCTGACGGGCGCAATCTCGCCTTCGTCTGCGATTGCGCCGATCATGCCGATGAGGCCGATCAGGCCGACCGGCCGCGCAAGATCGCGCACGTCAACCTCAACGCGCGCGAATTCGACGCAAGCCTCGCCTTTTTTACGAAAGCGCTCGGCTTTCGGCTGGTCGACGACAATTCGCCGCTGTGGTTCCTGCATTGCGCCAATACGGACCATAGTTCCATCGTACTGGCCAAGACCGGCCTGCCGACGCTCAACCATGTCGCTTTCGAAATGCCCGAACTCGATTCGGTCATGCGCGGCATGGGGCGCATGAAAGAGTGCGGCTACCCGATCGAATGGGGTCCTGGGCGTCACGGGCCGGGGGATAATGTCTTCGCCTATTTCTGCGGACCGGACGAGGTGCCGCTGGAATACACCGCCGAGGTCCTGCAGATCGACGACAACTACGAGCCGCGTTCCTCGTCATACTGGAAATACACGCCGGGCCGCTCCGACCAATGGGGCATCACCCGGCCGCGCTCGCCGCGTTATTATCGCGTGCAACGGCTGTTCGGCTTCACCGCCGACGGCGATCGCGTTGCGTGACAGGTCCTAGGGCATGATCCGGGCCATTGTCGAAGGAGAACTGTCCGTGCGCCGCTTGTTCCCGCTTCTGCTCGCAACTGTTTTTGTGTCGCTCGTGGCGAATTGGCACGCCGCGGCGCAGGATTGGCCGAACCGTCCGATCCGTGTGCTGACGACGACGAGCCCGGGCGGGATCAGCGACGTTTTCATGCGCGCGCTCGGCGAAAAGCTCCGCGAGCGGCTCGACCAGCCGATCGTGGTCGAGAATCGTCCCGGCGGCATGCAGAATGTCGGGGCGCGCGCCTGTCAGGATTCCGCGCCGGACGGCTACACGATTTGCATCGTCAATGCCGATCCGATCATCTACAACCAGTTTTTGATCAAAAACATGCCGTTCGATCCGGTCAACGGCCTGCAGCCGATCACCAAACTGTTCGATCTTATCCACGTCATGGTGGTCAATTCGGACCTGAAAGTGAAAAGCGTCGACGAGCTTATCGCGTTGTCTAAGGCGAAGCCCGGCACGCTATCTTATCTTACGCCCGGCGCGCCGATGGTGCTCTATATGGAGACGCTCAAGCGCGAGCGCGGTGCCGATTGGGTGCGCGTGCCGTTCAAGGGCGGTGGCGAAGCGGTCAACGCGATCCTCAGCGGCTTCACCCCGATCGGACTGTTCGGCGAGGGCAACATCATCGGCCAGATCAGGGCCGGCACCATGACGCCGCTCGTGATGCTCAACAACATTCATTCGCCGAACTTCCCGCAAGTGCCGACGCTCAAGGAGACCGGCTATGACGGGCCGCCCTCGCGCGGCTGGTACGGCCTGTTCGCGCCGGCCGGCACGCCGCGTCCGATCGTCGACCGCATCGCCAAGGAAGTGGCCGCCATCGTCGCCGATTCGGATTTCGCCGAGAAACAGCTGAAAGACCGTAGCCTCGTCGGCGCCACCAACACGCCCGACGAATTCGCCCAAGAGATCGCCGCCGACCGCAAAGTGGCGGAACAGGTGGTCAAGCAAGCCGGAATGGGACCCGAGGAATAGCCGTTTCCGTTTCCGGTTTTGGAACCGATCGCTTCGATCCGCCTGTGGATTCCCGACGGGCCTGTGGATAACCGGGACACAGGGCATGAGCGTGTCGCGCGGCCATTCGGCTGCTCTATCTTCACGGCTCATCCGCGCTAAGATTCCGCGAATCACTATGCGATTTACGCCGCAATTCCTCGATGAGCTGCGGGCGCGGCTTCCGGTCTCGGAAGTCGTCGGCCGGCGCGTGAAATTGCGCAAGGCAGGCCGCGAATGGAAGGGCCTGTCGCCCTTCAACAAGGAAAAGACCCCATCGTTTTTCGTCAACGACCAGAAGGCGATGTGGTTCGACTTCTCCTCCGGCAAAAACGGCAACATTTTCGATTTTCTGATGCTGACTGAGGGCGTGAGCTTTCCCGAAGCCGTCGAGCGGCTGGCGCAACAAGCCGGCGTCCCGCTGCCGGCGATGACGCGCGAAGCGCAAGCGCACGAAGAGCGCCGCAAGACGCTGCACGATATCTGCGAACTCGCCGCCAAATTCTTCGAAGCGACGCTGGCGTCGCGCGGCGGCGCCCGCGGCCGCGGCTACCTGCTCGATCGTGGCATCCACGCGGCGATGCAGCTCAAGTTTCGCCTCGGTTATGCGGTGGGAGAGCAATACGCACTCAAGGAACATCTCGGCGCGCTGAAGGTCCCGGTCGAGGACATGATCGAAGCGGGGCTCGTGGTGGGCGGCGAAGACATCGCGGTCCCTTACGATCGCTTCCGCGACCGCGTCATGTTCCCGATCAGCGATTGGCGCGGGCGCGTGATCGCGTTCGGCGGCCGCGCACTCGATAAGGAGGTCTCGGCCAAATATCTCAATTCGCCGGAGACGCCACTCTTTCACAAGGGCGCGACGCTTTACAACATCGCGGGCGCGCGCAAGGCCGCGCATGGGCGCGCCCGCGTCATCGCCGTCGAGGGCTATATCGACGTCATCGCCATGGTCGCGGCTGGTTTCGAAGCTACCGTCGCGCCGCTCGGCACCGCGCTGACCACCGAGCAGCTTGCGCTGATGTGGCGGATGGCCGACGAGCCGATCCTTTGTTTCGACGGCGACGACGCGGGGCGGCGCGCCGCCTATCGCGCGGTCGACCTCGCGCTGCCGCTGTTGAAACCCGGCAAGAGCTTGCGGTTCGCGGCGCTGCCGGAGGGCCAGGATCCCGACGACCTTGCCCGCTCCGGCGGCCGCGATGCGATCGAGGATGTGCTCGGCGCCGCGCGTCCGCTTGCGCACGTGCTGTGGGAACGCGAGAGCGAAACCGGTCCGTTCGATACGCCGGAACGCTGCGCCGCGCTCGAGGCGAGGATCATCCAGATCGTAGCCACGATCGCCGACGAAACGGTGCGCCGCTACTACAAGCAGGATTTCTCCGCGCGGCTGCGCCGCATGTTCGCGCCGCAGAACTTCGGCGCGAAAGAGAGCGCCGCCCCGCGCAGAGGCTTTACCGATCGGGCCTTCGATCGGCCGCCCGCCGGCGGCGCGCGCTTTGGCGGGGGATCGCGTGGCAGCGGTGCCGGCGGAGCGAATTTGCGTCCGGCGCGCGAGGACGCCTATGTGGCGGCAAGCCCGCAGCTTTTGGCGAGTCCACTGCATCGCGGCCATCGTGCCGCAATCCCGCGCCGGGAAGCGCTGATCCTGCAAGCGGCCCTCAATCACCCCTGGCTCTTGCACGACCACCTTGAGGAGCTTGCCGCCGCGGAGTTCCGCCATGCCGATACGCAAAAGCTCAAGGCCGCGCTGATCGACGTTTTCGCCCATCATTTCGCGGACGATTTCAAGGAGCACGATGGACAAGCCGAGCGGGCGGCGCTCGCGGCCGAGCTTGGACGCCGCGGTTTCGTCGCCTTGCTCGGGCGAATCGAGCTAACCATTACTACCCGCTCGGTGTGGGGCGCCCGTTCGGAGGCTGCGGCAAGCGACGTTTTATTGACCTGGAAACAGCTTATTACCTTGCATCGGCAATGGCATTCCCTAACTAGGGAACTTAAGGACGCGGAAACGGCGCTCGGCCAGGACAATACCGAGGCCAATTACGCGCGGTTGCGCGACGTCAAAACCCGGTTGGCTACTCTTGAGGGAACCGAGGCCCTGATCGAAGGCTTCGGAGCTTCGTCGGGGCGGCCAGTACGGTCCTTGTAGTGCGTATCGCTGCCCCTTACAGGGGGAATAAGAGGTCGCCCCCGCTGTTCGTGAGGGTTTAGTCGGAACTTAACGCAGTTTCGACAAATTTGGCCTCGATTCGGGTGGCGCAGGCCGGTGATAGCCCGGCGCTGCTCTTTTTGGCCGTCCGCGCCCTGTGTGCGGCCCAACAAACTGGGGATCTAAGGGCATCCGCCCGGGTCCCCCCGGTCCATTCCCTGGGCGGTCGAGTCACTCGCCATAGGGTAGGGGACAGTAAGACGCGCGGACAGGCGCGCTCTTGGAATAGAGAGCTTGGAGATAGAGCGATGGCAACCAAAAGCGCGGCCACCAAGACCGTCACGCC